>NZ_JCAWEC010000005.1:0-218829 GCF_059690695.1 Mucilaginibacter sp. A5337
TTTCACCTTTCACCTTTCACCTTTCACCTTTCACCTTTCACCTTTCACCTTTCACCTTTCACCTTTCACCTTTCACCAGTTTTTTATTATTATCTCAATATTTATAAGGAGGTCATTTTGCTGCTGATTGGGGCGCACACAGTACAATGCAGAGATGCTGTATGGCAAAAAATAAGGTATAGGATGTAGTACCGCCTTTGTTTAAAATACTAAATAAACGCACATGCTGTACAGGTTATGAGGGCACTATGTAACAATATGATGTAATGTTTAATTAAATTTTGCTATGAATGCTCATAATGAGATATTTAAGGCGTCGGGTTGTTCCTTTTTTTCTGTTTGCCTGACATTTAATGCTTTTTTCAATCCTGAAAAATTATGAAAAGGATACTCATATTAGCTTTTATTCTTATAGGTAGTGTTTTTATTAAAGAAGCATCGGCCCAGCAAACCGGGAATAAGCTTCCCCGTTTATTGATCAGGCTGGATGATATCGGTATGAACCACTCGGTAAATATGGCTTTGCTTAAGGCTGCACAAACCGGTATGCCGCTTTCGGCTTCGGTGCAGTTTGCATGTCCATGGTACCAGGAGGCAGTTGAAATATTGAAGCAGTATCCTAATGTTACGGTAGGGGTTCATCTTACACTTACATCCGAATGGAAAAATTACCGCTGGGGGCCGGTAACAGGTCGCACTGCTGTTCCAAGCCTGGTTGATTCAAACGGGTATTTTCCGCAATCAACGCGGGCGTTTGCTAAAAGCGGCTATAAACTTAACGAAATTGAAACCGAGTTGTCTGCTCAGATTGAAAGGGCACAGGCGTCGGGGTTAAAAATAACTTATATTGATCCGCATATGGGTATAGCGCTTTCAACACCCGAATTGCGCGCCCTTACCGAAAAACTGGCCCATAAATACAAACTGGCCATATCAACCTTAAGCAGTATAACTTATTTCGGCGAAACCTATAAAGAAATGTGGGGTGAACCCATCGCCACAAAAAAGGAAGCGTTTTTGGCTTATGTAAGCAATCTGAATCTCAACAAACCTAACATGATGGTGCTGCACACTGCAACCCCAAGCCCCGAAATGGATGTGCTGGTTGATATGAACAGCAATATGATGAATTCGAAAGAAGGTAAACCGCTTACCAGTTTGCACCGTCAAACGGAACTTAACGCCTTGTTGTCACCGGAATTTGCGGCCATGATCGGTAAAAAGTTTCAACTCATTAATTATCAGCAGTTACTTGCAGGTACAGATATTAGCATCCTTAAACCGGTGGATAACAAATAAGCCGGCTATTTTTTGGATGTAGCAACGATAATAATACCTCCTATAACCAGCAACCCACCAAGATAAGGTGGCCAGTTAACAGTTTTTTCCCTGGCGGCCGATACCTGTATTGGGCCGGCATCAATGATCTTTTCTTTTTTGGTGTAAGTAAAGCCAGTCCAGATGAGCATGGCGGCACCGACGATGATAAGCAGGATTCCTATAGTTTTGTTCATGGTTTTATGATTGGGTTATTTACATGAATAACTTTTGCAGCTATTTGTTTTCGTTTGTTGCTCCCGTTGGTATATAAAGTTTTTTAGCGTTCAACTTTTTTTTAGATTAGAAGCTTGAATCCCGAACTGTATGTCTTTCACTAACCCCCTGAAAATCAATTACCGTAGATGCAAGATGATTTGATATTGGAAACCATATCGGTTACCAAAAACTTTTTTGGAGATAAGTCTTCGGGGGTTAATAACGTTACTATTTTTATTCCGAAGGGAAAGGTAACTGCCATAGTTGGTGAAAGCGGTAGCGGGAAAACAACATTGCTAAATCTGCTGTACGGTACTTTGGAGCCCGATCATGGCGAAGTGTTTTTTAAGGAAGAACAGGTATTAAGCAGGCAAAGAGGATTACAACATGCCCATAAAGTTATGCGAATGGTAACGCAGCATGATAATGAGCTCGATCCGCGTATTTCCGTATGGGACACAATATACGAGGGGCTGCCTGTCGAAGATCAAAGCCAGGCGATACACCAGGTTACTGAAGCATTAAACCTTTTAAATATCTATCCGCTCAGGGAAATGCCTTTTGGCAAATTAAGCGGCGGAGAAAAGCAACGGGTAACAATTGCCAAGGCGCTGATCAGCCGTCCTGAAGTTTTACTGCTTGATGAACCTTTTAACCAGGTGGATGCTACCTACCGCGAAGGCTTACAGCACGATATCAGGTATATTGTAAGGGAGTGGGGAGTTACTGTTGTACTGGTATCGCATGACCCTGCCGAAATCCTTTCTATGGCCGATGAGTTGATAGTACTTAAAGAAGGTGAAATAGTGGAAAACGGCAGCCCCGAACAGTTATACCATTCGCCTAAATTAATGTACACAGCGCAAATATTGGCCAGTTGTACCCGGCTAACATCGGCCCAGGCAAAAGTTTGTGGCATAAAAAGTAAACGCAGCGTGGTTGTTGTTTACGCCGAAAATATTAAAATAAGTAGTTTAGGTAACAAGTGGCTGGTGAAAATGGTGCTGTTTAAAGGTTTTTTTGAGGAACTCATAGTTGAAAAAGATGACCTGACATTACGGGTGCTTAATTACGACAGGCACAAATACCCTGTTGGGAGTAAGGTAGGGATCAGCATCAGCAAATATTTTGAGTTTGGGAAGTGGGAGAGTTGAGATTAAAGATGTACTTATATCTAAAATGGACTTATATTTATAGGGACTATGGAAACCTTTATTGTTAAGCCCCAAACGGAAGAGCAGCTAATTGCTTTAAAGACTTTTTTAAAGTTAATGAAGATTGATTATAAAATAGAAGCAAACTATAGCAAGAGATTTGTTTCAAAAATACTTCAAGGGCGAGAAGATATCAAAACTGGTAAAGGCACATCCATAAATATGAAGAGTTTATGGATATGACCTCATCAAATTAGTCGTCACTTCGCCACTGCTAATTCTCCTGTTTTCGCTTTCCTGTATTTTGACAAATTGATCAGCAAAACACTGCTCAATATTACAACCAGCCCTAAAACCTGAATTAAATTCACGTGTTCACCCGCAAAAATTACCCCAAGCAAAACTGCAATTACCGGGTTAACATAGGCATAGGTGCCAACCTGTGTGGCCGGTCTCACCTGCAACAGCCAAACATATGCACTAAATGCAGCTATCGAACCAAATACGATAAGATATGCCAAAGCATACCAACTATGTAACGGTATAGTGCCCCAGTTAACTCTCTCCATCTCGTTATTTAAAAAGCTCGAAGGCAGGAAGAACATACCCGCTGCAAGCATTTGCCAGGCCGTATTTACCGACACCGAACCTTTGGTGTTATAATGTTTTGAATATAATGATCCCGAAGCCCAGCCCAGCGTACCGAATAAGAGCAATAACATTCCCGGTAACTTTGACGGCCCGGCTGATGATCCAAATACATCTGCGATCTGATCACGGAATAATAGAATTACACCTATAAAGCCGATGACAAGGCCTGCAATGGTGCTTTTGCTTTTAAAGTTGGTGCCCCAGTTTGGTTTATCAAGCAGTACAAACCATATTGGCGGCGAGGTTACCATGATTGCTACCATGGCGCTGGGCAAAGTTTGTTCGGCCCAGATCACGGCGCCGTTACCTATTACCAGTAGCAGGAACCCGCTTACCGCCGCATGTAATATGTTTTGTTTTACAAAAATCTTTTCACCCTTAATTGCACACCACACCATTAACAGTAAACCGGCCGTAAAAAAACGCAATGCACCTAATAATAGCGGGGGGAAACCTGCCACCGCCATTTTTATGAAAAAGTAGGTAGAGCCCCATACAATGTAAACGGTAGCAAATGCAATAACAACTAATAAAGGTGAAGCTGGTTTTGTAGTTGTGGGTGTCATGGTGTATTTATTTTTCGGGTATAACCAATTGTTGTTGTTCTTTTTTGGTTTCGAGCACTATCGTTGTACGGGTACTCAAAATATTGGGGATCTTGCTGAAATGGGTGCGCATTAAATTCATCAGCGATGCTGAATCGTACGTGCGTACTTTTATTAAATAGCAGTCGTCGCCGGCTATGTGGTGTACTTCCTGCACTTCGGGTATTTTAGCCAGTTCGCTTGATGTGGCATCGCTTCCAGGGCCGTCGGCGGCCTTCATAAAAATAAAAGCCAGCATTTTTTGCTGCAACGCTGCCGGGTTAATGCGGGTGGTATACTGTTGGATCACGTTTTTTTGCTCCAGTTTTTTTACACGCTCCAGTATGCCCGATGGCGCCATGCCAAGCTCACGGGCGAGGTCGGCATTGGAGATACGGGCATTTTCCTGCATTAATCTCAGAATCTGCAGGTCGGTTTTATCTAAAATAATTTCCGGTTCGTTAATCATACAGTAATGTTCGCTATTAATTGAATAAAATTCAAGTATTTTAAATTAAAATGAATTTAATTCGACAAAAGTGTATTTATGGTGTTTGAACATCATTTTATAAATTCAATAGTTTAGCCGGATAAGGGCCGTTTTAGCTGTTTGGAACGGCTTTTTAGTATCGGATAGAAATTTTTGAAAAAAAATTAAAATGTTTTTAAATCACAATCGTCTTTATCTTTAAAAAGGATAAAGAAATTGACAACAGCGATAATGCCCCAGGACAAAAACAGCCACATCATACAAACAATTGCTTCGTATGGTAAAAGCCTGTTGGGATTTATTCGCCGGAGGGTAAAAAACGATGCCGATGCCGAGGATATACTCCAGGATGTTTGGTACCAGTTTAGCGCTGTTATTAATTCTGAACCGATTGAACAAACCAGCGCCTGGCTATACCGGGTGGCCCGGAACAAAATAACTGACAAGCATAAAAAAAAGACGGAAACCCTGCTTGATGATATGCTGGCCGATGATGAGGATTATGACGATGAGGCACCGGACTTTAAAGCCATACTCCTTACCGAAGCTACCACTCCCGAAACCGAGTATTTGCGCAACCTTTTTTGGGAGCAGTTATTTTTTGCGCTGGATGAATTGCCCGAAGAACAAAAACAGGTATTTGTTTGGCATGAGCTTGAAGATATCCCCTTTGAGGAAATTGCCAAACGTACCGGGCTAAATACCAACACGCTGGTTTCAAGAAAACGTTATGCGGTATTACATTTACGCAAACGCCTTGCCCAGCTTTACCAGGAAATTACTGAATATTAAAAATTAAGACATTATATAACATGAAACCATTTTTTTATAAAAGGCGATTTTTCTTCATCCCACTTGGGGTGATCGCTTGCCTGGCTGTCATTAGCTTTGTTGTGATGCAGCTGTGGAATAATTTACTACCCGATATTTTACACGTAACAACCATTACTTACTGGCAGGCCGCAGGCATATTTATTTTATGCAAGATATTGTTTGGCTTTGGCAAAGGTGGGCCCAAAGGCGGCGGCGGAACGCCCTGGATGCGCGGACGCATGGCCGAGCGTTTTAAAAATATGAGCCCCGAAGACCGGGACAAATTCCGCGCGCAATGGGAAGACCGTATGTGCGGATGGAAAGGCCGGGGGCACGGCAGGTTTGGCCGTGACTGGGACGATTTTAACACCACGGTAAACGAGGAAAAGAAAGCTGAATAGATGGTATTAACAATCAGAATATCAGCTTTAAGCTTTGTGCATTCTGCTTTCAGCTCTAAATAAATTAATATTGATCTACCTTAAAATAACAAACATGGATGTATTGGTATTTGCAACAAGCGTACGGCAGAGACGGCAGGTGAGCCGCGTACAAAATTTATTAACCAAAATACCTGCCATAGCTCAATGGAACTTTGACCTTGAAGATTGCGATAATATTTTACGCGTAGAGGCAAGGGATATTTCACCTCGCTATATCGAATCGCTTTTGCAAAAGGCCGGCATCCACTGCCAGGAACTTGAATATTAAATAGTGTACAAGAATTTTAGTTTTTGATTGTTTGACGGCCCGGCTTTACTTTTTAGCCGGGCTGTTTATTTCAATCCAGTAGCCATCCGGATCCTGGAAATATAACTGCAATACGCCATCGGCACGGTATGTTGGCTCTTTACTATCGCCCTTCCAGTTTGAGTAGGGGATATTCATTTGCTCAAGTGTTTTGGCAAACTCTTTTACCGACGAAACGGTAAAACAAAAATGTACGCCTTTAACCTGTTTTTCGTTGCGTTCGGCCTGGATAACATGAAGTTTTACATTGTTACCGAGGCTGTACCATTGATGTACGGTATCGGCAAACGGATTATCTACCTTTTTGAGGTGTAATACTTTGGTATAAAATTCGGTGCTTTTTTTTAGGTTGCTGGTGGTGATTGCAATATGATCAATCACCGGCGAAATATCGGTACCTTTTTGTGCCCTGCAAACCACCGGTAAAAGTACAGTGATAATAAGCAGGGGGATAATCGTTTTAGCCGTTTTAATGAATATTGATACAGATTTCATATTTAGGATTGGTAATTTAAATGCCTAAAGATATAGGTTTAGCATTGTGGTTAAACTAATGCACAAATAAATTACACAAATACATCTAATGAAAACTGAATATCAATTTTTCCTCTTCGCCGTTAATACAGTTGGTGTTGTGTATGTTCCAGTCATTGATGTCAATAAGGCCCGGATGGGTTCTGTAATGACTGTCATCAACAGGGCACTTTACCACATATCCAATATCTTTAATCAGTACAATTATTGGTCGTGCACCGCAAATCTTGCAGCAGTTGCAATCAACCGATCCTGGTATATTTACATAACCCCTCATACTTCATCTGGCGTTTAATGAATTTTTAATTGCGATTAGTTATCAGGTCACTCAATTTTGTGGAGATACTTATCGTATTTTATCCCAAAATGTTATAAAAACACTAATTTAGAATAAAATCCTCCATAAATATAATACGTATGAAACTGAATTTATGTTACTACGTTTTGGTAGTTTATTATTTATTTAAGGGGTAATAATAATTTGTTCGCATTTTACAGGAGTGTTTATAATAAATTTAAGCGCTGCAAATGGCTATGGAACAATATAAACTACATATCAATAATACGGTTAAAGGACGCAAATGGTTGTATGCCTCTACGGTTATTATATGGTTTAGTTTAATGTTACAAATAAGCATAGCAATACCAAAATACCTGCAAACAGGGCGAAGCCTTGCCGGTACGCTGGTTCAACTATTTAGTTATTTTACAATCCTCACCAATTTACTTGCAGCCACATGCCTTACTGCCGTATTATTTAAAACTAATATGGGCATACGGAGGTATTTTTTGCAAAGTCATATTTTTAGTGCTATTGCCCTGTATATCACCATTGTTGGCTTGGTTTATAACCTGGTGCTCCGTAGTTTGTGGCATCCGGACGGATTATCTAAGCTTGCTGATGAATTGCTGCATTCCGTAAACCCTGTTTTATTTGTGCTTTACTGGCTCATGTACGTGCCAAAAGCCGATTTAAAATGGACACAAACTTTAGGCTGGCTTTGGTTTCCCTTTATTTATTCGGTGTATATATTTATCCGTGGCAGCATCAGCCATTTGTATCCTTACCCGTTTCTTGATATCGGCGCGTTGGGATTATCCCGCGTTGCTGTTAATTCATTACTGATGCTTGTGGCCTTCCTGTTCTTCGGCTTTTTGTTTGTTTGGATTAACCGGCTCATGAAAAAGCGCGATGATTAAAATATCTCCTCAGTTGTTACCCGACCAATAAATATCCACTGTAACATTCCCTTTACCACCAGTAATATCTTACTCTTATGGCATGATAACTGATTAAGCATAAGTATATCTATTTAAAACTTATAAATTATTTGCTATGAAAACCACTGTTTCACGCTCAATTGCGCTGTTAATATTAGCTGCAATGGGCTTTGCAAGCTGCTCTGCCGAGTACCGGGAACGGCACCGGCGCCGTCATGACGATAGGGTTCGTGTACACGAACGCGTAATTATACATAACTAACACAGGTAAATAAAAACAGGCCGCGCTTCATAAGCACGGCCTGTTTTTTATGGCGATTACAAACCGGGATCTTTTATCGAAAAATCAATCGTTCCAAAGGTGTTTATGGTGCAGATTGTTTTCCAGTTTGTTTTTAATAAAAAGATCGTCTTTATGCAAAATGCAGTCGCCGTGATTGAGGTCTTCTTCAGAAGTAACTTTAATGATACTGCCTGATATTTGTTCAACTATGCTTGATAGTGTGAGGATCTCTGTGTCGGGTATTTGAACGGTTAATATTGCCATGGGTAGATGATGTTATTTTTAATAATTCAAAAATATGGCAATAAAATTTAGCTTGTGTTTTATGAAAGTAAAATTTAAATAACCTTTATTTTACAAATGTGTCAACAATATTAATTCCTGGTTTTAGTTACCAGTACCCAGTCAACAATGGTTTTGGCTTCGCCTGCTTTAATTTTGTTAACTGTATTTTCTGATAAGCCATGATATGGCTTGGTAACCTTATTAACGCCACCGGGATACCCGCCGCCTAAAGCAAAATTAAGGATGATGAACTTTTTATTGTCAAGAGCCCAGCGCCCATATTTTTCAACCATTGCTTTTGTTACTGTATAGGTGATTTTGCCATCAACCTTAAAAATAAGACTCTCCGAAGACCAATCAACCGAGTATACGTGCCATTGGGTAACATCAATACCTGCCGGGAAAAATACGCGTTTTGCAAGCGGCGTATCGCCATAATAACCCGGGCCGTGCAAAGCGTGGCTTACCCAGCTTGAGTCGCCAACGGTTTCCATTACATCAATCTCACCGCAATCGGGCCATTTGCCGTTACCCAGCGCCCAAAATGCAGGCCATAAACCTGCACCTGAAGCCATCTTCATCCGGCAAGAAGCTGTGCCATAGGTAAATTCCATTTTAGCGCGGGTATTAATACGCCCCGAAATAAAATCATATTTACGCTGCTCTTTACTGGTAAAACCGGGCTGGTACAGAGCTTTTAACACCAGTGCGCCGTTCGTTGCCCCCTCTGCTTTGCCATCTGTCATGTAAATAGTAGCTGCCGAATCAACGTAGGCCTGCTGCTCGTCATTAACAGTATTACCGGTAATTTCAACATTCCATTTACTTCTGTTAAGAGTTGACTGGTTAAAATCTTCAAAGAAAACAGTATCTGTTTTTGGCTGCTTTTGCGCAAATACCTGTGATGCAGTTAAAAGAGTTGCTGATAACAGCAGATGTTTTAATTTCATTTTTGATGATATAGGATGATTATTTAAAAGTATATAAATTGGATGATGCTAATTTAAGCTTTACGGATTGAGATAGTAATTTTACAATAGTATATCAGTTTTGACATTACTATATTTGTTGAAATACTCATCTATCGGACAATGGGTAACAACATTACAAACTTATATTTCAGAACTAAAAAGACCTCATTAGTGATTTTGGCAGTAGCAGCAATCGTTTGCTCCAGACTGCTGTTCTTTTTTTTCAATGACCCTGAAGGCCCAAATCCTTTAATAGTTGCCGCCGCAGCGGTGGTTGTATATTTGTTATCCTGGACAGCATATATATTCGGCCCGTTGAAAATAAATGGATTTAAGAGACTTTTCATAGCAATTTGTATCCAAATACTATTGGTTATTAGTATCTATTTTTGTGTGAAGTAATCTGATATGTAACTGATCGAAAACCTGCAATTAATATAAGCTCGCAAAGGCGCTAAGAAAACCCTTTGCGACTTAGCGCCTTTGCGAGAGATTAATATGTATGACAATGACCTTTTATATCATTCCCACTTCACAGCCCAACGTGTTTAAAATTTTGACCCAAACGCTTATCGCCCTTTAGAATATTACGCTCCAATTACCTTTACTTTTTTAAATTGCAGTCTTATACATGTTTATATGCACAATAGTGGCTTTTTAAAGGTATTCGCAATTATCGCATTTATTAGTTTGTTATTTGATTGGTATATCCATTCCGGCTTAAAAACACTCACCACCGACTGGCAATCAAACCTATGGCGCAGTGTTGTTTTATGGGGGTATTTGGTAATATCCGTAGGCGTAACTGCTTTATTTTTGTTGGGATTTGGTGCTTTCAGTACCGCAAGTGGTATGCGCCCGTTTCACGAATGGATGCTGAGCCTGTTCCTCACATTTTTTGTCACCAAACTGGTTTTTATCATTGTGCTTTCCCTTGGTGATCTCGGGCGTTTCTTTGTCGGAATTTTTAATATGGCCGGCCGTTCGGGCAATGCAAGCGGACAGCCAGCCTTTCCCGGCAGGCGTAAGTTTATCAGTGAAATAGCTGTACTGGTAGCCGCGGTACCTTTTACATCGTTTTTTTATGCCATGTTTAAGGGTAAGTACGATTATAAGTTACATAAAACCACGCTTTATTTTGAGGATTTGCCGGATGCATTTGATGGCTTTACCATTACCCAGTTATCTGATATCCATTCGGGAAGTTTTGATAATACCGAAGCTATGCAACGCGGTATCAACCTGGCTAAAGCTCAAAAAAGCGACCTGTTTGTTTTTACCGGCGACCTGGTAAATAATGCAGCATCAGAAATTGAACCTTATATAGACAGGTTTGGACAGATCAAAGCCCCTTATGGGCAGTTTTCCATCTTAGGCAACCATGATTATGGCGATTATATCCACTGGGATAGCTTACAGGAAAAGGCAGCCAACCTGGATAAACTCAAACAGCATCATAAAGAATTGGGTTATCGTTTGTTGCTTGATGAAAATGTAACAATCGAAAAAGGAGGACAAAGCATCTCCCTTATCGGTATCCAAAACTGGGGTAAGGGATTTATACAGGTGGGAGATTTAAATAAAGCGCTTGAGGGTGTACCTAAAGATGCTTTCAAAGTACTGCTTTCGCATGATCCAACTCATTGGGAAGAGCAGGTGCGTTATAACCCTACTACCATTCATCTCACCTTATCCGGGCATACCCATGGTGCACAGTTTGGGGTAGAGATCCCAGGTTTTAGATGGAGCCCTGTAAAATACCGCTATGTTGACTGGGCTGGCCTGGCTAATGAAAAGAACCGTTACCTGTACGTGAACCGTGGTTTCGGCTTTCTTGCATTTTCGGGCAGACTGGGTATTTGGCCGGAAGTCACGGTGATTGAATTGAAGAAAAAGGTGGCATAAGCTAATAAAAAGCCAGTTTCTATACATCTATTTGATTGTGGCAAGGTTTTTATGCTTTTATTACAAAGCATCTAAAACTAAAATTATGGCAACTAACAATATGAAAAGGATAGGAAAGCGGGGAGCGCAGGTTGAGTATAGTAACGCCTGGGAAGTGATGAGGCCTTTTGTTCATTTCGGCATTAAAGCGGCAAGTGCTATCGCGCATACGCTTATCTACATTGTAAAACATGTACCTAAGCCCGGTTCGCTTAACCCGCCCGAAAAGAAAAGGGACAAGATCATTAAAATATAAAATTGCAAACCCGGCAGTAATTTCGGTTTTTTTATTGCGGTAAACGGTTTTACCGTTATTTGACGGAAAAAATACCGTGTTTTCACGGATTGCCGCAACGTTTTTTAATGCCGAAATTTAGACCGTTAGTTAAAATGGATTTACACAATTGCCATTATTTGATAACAGGCTGCAAATGTTGCCTTTCTATATTGAAACATATTTAAAGCCTAAACCTTACTTACTTTAACCTTATCGTTACACCCGCCTAACCGGCGGGTGTTTCTTGTTTTATACCAGTTTAAATTAAAAAGCGTTGTGTAGGCGGCATTGTTGTTTAAATAGCAATTTGTATTTACTTTCACCCTCAATGAATTATCTGTTTACCGGTTACAAAACACTTCAAAAATTAATACTTCCGGCGCTGTTATTTTCTGCTACTTTATCAAAAGCGCAAGTTTTTGGGGGCAACCCGCCGTCAATAAAGTGGAAACAGGTAAACACAGCACCTGCAAGGGTAATATTCCCGGTGGGCTTGGATTCGGCAGGACTAAGGGTAGCCAATATTGTGCAGCAAATGAATGGCGTTGTAAAGCCTACCATCGGCTTTAAACAAAAACAGATCAGTATTGTACTGCAAAACCAAACCACCGTTGCTAACGGTTATGTGGGGTTAGCGCCCTTCAGAAGTGAATTTTATTTAACCCCCGATCAAAATAGTTTTGAAATAGGCAGCCTTCCATGGCCGCAGCAATTGGCTATCCACGAGTTTAGGCATGTGCAGCAGTACAATAATTTTAATGTAGGGCTTTCGCGTTTTCTCCGTGTAATTTTTGGCGAGGGCGGGCAGGCGCTGGGCAACGATCTGGCCGTACCTAACTGGTTTTTTGAGGGGGATGCTGTATTTAACGAAACCCTGGTGAGCGAACAGGGCAGGGGCAGGCTACCATATTTTTTTACCGGTTATCGTGCGCTATGGGCGGCTGATAAAAACTACAGCTATATGAAACTTCGCAACGGCTCATACCGCGATTATGTGCCCGATCACTATCCGCTTGGTTACATGATGGTAGCCTACGGACGTGAAAAATATGGCAGCGAACTATGGAGAAATGTAACACATGATGCGGCGGCTTATCGCGGCGGGTTTTACCCCTTTCAGTGGGCCATTAAAAAATATACCGGCGAAAGTTTCAAAACATTTTCAAATAATGGGTTTAGCTATTTTAAACAGCAATTTGCCGAAGATAACACCCAATCGGTTACCGAACGAAAGAGACACTTTGACGCCAACCGGGAATACCCTGCGTTTGTGAACGATAGCACAATTATTTACGCTGAAAGTACCTATGATCATTTGCCTGCTTTCGTTATCAAAACCGGTAATAAGGAAGTAAAACTAAGTACCCGTTCCTATTCGCTGGATAGTTATTTTGATTATAACGATGGTAAAATAATTTACGCATCCTATCGGCCCGACTTACGCTGGGGCTACCGTAACTACAGCGAATTGATGTTGCTTGATACAAAAACAGGACAAGAGCACCGTATCACCTCAAAAGCAAAATACTTTTCGCCAGCTTTTAGTCCTGACGGCCAAAGCATAGTTGCGGTACAGGTTGATCCCTCCGGAATGAGTAAGCTGCACATCTTAGATACAACCGGGAAGGTACAAAAGGAAATTCCAAACCCCCAGGGGTTGTTTTATACCTATCCTAAGTTTTATGGTGACGGTAAATTGATTTCGGCTGCCCGTGATAAAGAAGGCAAAATGGGGATAGCTCTTACGGATATTGCCACCGGTAAAGCAGATTATTTAACACCCCTGAGCTTTCGCCCGATAGGTTTTATCGCCCTGAAAAAAGATACCCTATATTTCACTCAAACAAATGGTAAAAACGACCGCCTCTTTGTGATGATGCTTAGCAATAAAAGTGTTTTTGAATTGTTGCCAACCGGTAATTATACAGGGTTAGGCTATTATCAGCCGGCGGTAAGCGATAACAAACTGGTCTGGGTTGGTTTTACTGCTGATGGCTATCAGGTTAACCAGGCTAATAAAAAGGATTTGAAATGGATAGCGGCCGGAGTTGATTACGCACGTTACCTGCCCGATTTGGGTATCATGGCACTAAAAAAAGATTCGGCTGCCAATATAGTTGCCGAAATAACCAATAAACCTTTGCCGGTCACCAATTATTCAAAAGCGCATGGATTGTTTAACTTTCATAGTATCATCCCTAATATCAGCGACCCTAACTATTCGTTCGCTATTACCGGGGAGAATGTGTTGAATACTTTCCAATCCGAAATGTCTTTTGATTATAATACTAATGAAGGGTATAAGCAATTTGGTTTCGATGCCATTTATGGGGCTCTGTTCCCATATATTTCGGCCGGTGCTGATTATACGCTCGACAGACGGAGCTTTTACAAAGGACAATATGTTTACTGGAATGAAACCGCTGTTCATGGCGGTTTACGTGTACCATTGAATTTTACCGAAGGCAAACGTTTAACCAGCCTTACGTTAGGCAGTGATCTGTACTTTAACAGTATTAATTTTCAGCAAGCTTACAAAAGCAGTTTTGCAGATAGGTCTTACAGTTATCTGAACAACTACCTTAACTTCAGCAATCAAACGCAGCAGGCGCAAAAAAACATCTATCCCCGGTTTGCGCAAAGTATAGGCCTCAATTACAAATCAGCAGTTTCCGGCTCGGGAGCAACACAGTTTTTAGCCACAGGAAGCTTTTATTTCCCCGGTTTGTTTGTGAACCACAACTTTGTGATCAGCCTGGCGCATCAGCAAAAAGGAAAAGATAATGTGATCAGTTTCTCTAACGATTTTCCTTTCTCCAAGGGTTACACTGCCGAAAACTTGGATAACATGAACAAGGTTGGCTTAACCTATCATTTGCCAATAGCTTATCCCGATGCCGGCTTCGGTAACTTGTTTTATCTGTTACGACTACGCGGGGCATTGTTTTTTGATTACACCCATGCCAACGCATCCAACTTTTTTACCGATGGAAGCAGCTTTAAGCAAAATTTCAGGTCGGCAGGTGGCACGTTGTATTTCGATACTAAATTCTTTAATCAAAATAGTATCACATTCGGTATCAGGTATAGCAGGCTGCTGGATGAAGACTTTTTTGGCGGGACAGGCCGCAACAGAATAGAACTGGTTTTGCCGGTGACGTTCTTTTAACGGAATGTTACAAGATATCAGTCTTATGTCCTGATATCTTGTTTCTTGAATCTTTTATTTAACTATTTGCCAGTCTGATCAGTTCCTTAACCCGGTCAACCCCGGTAACATCAATACTGTATTCATCCCCAGCTTCGGCGCTCATCATGATACTTTCGTTATGAAATTTCATTTTACTCGCAACCTTGATCCTTGCCGACGAATGCACTTCCTTTACCCCGGTAAAATGAATCAGATCGGCCACATTGGCTTCACTTACACCACTGCCGGGCATAATGCTGATACGGCCGGCCGCCTGTTCAACAAGGCGGTTTAAGTTGCTGGCGCCTTCAATAGCAGTGCTTTTACCTCCCGAGGTAAGCACGCGTTCGCAGCCCATTTCAATAATTTCTTCAAGGGCTTTATGCTGATCGGCACACATATCAAAAGCGCGATGGAATGTAACGCCAAGGCCCCATTGCCGGGCAAGGCGCACCATTTCGGTACAGCGTTCAATGTCAATGGTACCATCTTCTTTAAGAATACCTATTACAACGCCATCGCAGCCGGCATCAATACAATACCTGATATCGGCCATCATAAGCTTGTACTCCATATCATTGTACAAAAAGTCGCCGCCGCGCGGACGGATCAGTACATAAAGCTTGATATGGAGCAGACTGCGGGCCATTAATATGGTGCCGTGCGATGGGGTGGTGCCACCTTCTTTTAAATTTTCGCAAAGTTCAACACGCACAGCGCCCCCTTCCTGGGCCGCCAGGGCCGATGTTACCGAATTAGCACAAACTTCGAGCGATACGGGTTGATACATTTTCTTTTATGTTTTTTAGTTCATGGATCATAGTTGATAGTTCATAGCCGGATTCGTCTATTTAACCCAACATCCTAATAGCTTTTCGCCATGAACCATGATCTATCAACCATGAACCAAATAATCTCTATTTATAATAACTTTTTCCCGGAATTAACAGATCCTGTTGCTGCGCATTACAAACAGCATATGAAAAGCCGCTTTGTATAGCGTAAGCACCATATTCGCCTTTTTTATTAATTGCTAAAAAGCCAACCTGGATCTTTTTAGCTATTTCCGGTTTCTTTTTGATAATACGGTTTACAGCCTCTTTGCAGGCATCCTCGGGCGATAATCCCTGGCGCATCAGTTCGACCACCAAAAAGCTGCCCACGTTGCGGATCACCTCTTCGCCAACACCGGTTGACGTTGCCCCGCCAACTTCATTATCTACATAAAGGCCTGCACCTATAATTGGGCTATCGCCCACGCGGCCATGTAATTTAAAGGCCATGCCGCTGGTTGTACACCCTCCTGAGATATTGCCTTTAGCGTCAATGGCCAGCATACCAATAGTGTCATGGTTGTATTTATTGCCCGGTTTGCCGCCGTTTTCTATGTTCATAACGGGGCTGTACTGAGCTTTTTTAAGCCATTCTTTCCAGATCTTTTCAGTTTCCGGGGTTAGCAGTTTTTCTTTTTTCATTCCCTGTTCAACTGCAAACTGGGTTGCACCTTCGCCAACCAGCATTACGTGAGGGGTTTTTTCCATCACCAAACGGGCTACTGAAATAGGGTGAGCTATATTTTCCATAGCAGCTACCGACCCGCAATTGCCAAACTCATCCATAATACATGAATCGAGGGTTACATGGCCATCGCGATCAGGCAGGCCGCTACGACCTACGGTATGATTGCTGATATCTTCGGCTTCGGGAATGCGTGCTCCGGCTTCAATGGCATCGAGGGCACGGCCTCCGGCCGATAATACTTTCCAGGCACCTTTGTTGGCAATAATGCCAAAATCCCAGGTTGAGATAACGATAGGATAACCGCCTTCTGGTTTAGAAATGACAGTTTTTGCTATAGCAGATTTAGAAATGGCTGCAAATGAAGCACCTGCAGCAGATAATTTGATGAACTTACGGCGGTTGTACATACCGCTAATATATAAAAAACAGTATTAAGTCATAAGTTCTAAGTCTTGAGTCTGAAGTCGTAAGTATTGAGTTTCTGAGCCAGATCCTATTTGGGTATAAAATGAAGACTTTTAACTCAACGGTTAAAACTTCCGGCTTCAAAAAAAATCATTCAAAGTCGCGCTGACAGTTAAAACAATGCCATGCTTTGCGGCTGTAAAAAGGGAATATCATTAGCAAAAATGATACGATGGCGGTAAGCCAGTGAACCCTTTTTTCGGTTGCCGAACCATATCGTACATTGGTTGAGCCGCAGTACGGACATATGACAGCATTTAGTGTTTCATCATCAATTTCAATATGGTCCTGGTCGTGAAGATCACCTTCGGCGGCTAAAATTTCACGGCATCGTTCAAGGTCGCGCTCGAAAATTTTAAGTTTAATACCACCTACTGCCTGGTTGTAAAGCGGGTTTGAACCTATAGTGTTTTCGTCGGCAATAAAGCAGGGAATGCCATAACCCTCCAGTTTGGTACGGATGATGTGTGCAAGCATCACATCATAATAAGTTTCAAATGTTATGATCTTTTCTTCGGGTTGAACGGCCATATATAGATAAATATTAATCAAAGGTAAATTGTTTTTTATTTAATTTGGACGCCATGAACCGCATCGACCGAATATCAGCAATTTTGATCCAACTACAATCACGCAGGGTAGTAAAGGCCGGTGATATAGCCGATAGGTTCAACATTAGTTTGCGTACTGTTTACCGGGATATTAAAACGCTCGAAGAAGCGGGCATTCCCCTCATAGGCGAAGCCGGGGTTGGCTATTCCATAATGGATGGCTACCGTCTTCCGCCGGTTATGTTTACCCGCGAAGAGGCTACGGCTTTTTTAACTGCCGAAAAGTTTGTTGAAAAGCTTACCGATACCTCAACCATGGCGCAGTACCAGTCGGCCATGTATAAGGTGCGGGCTATCCTTAAATCGTCGGAAAAGGATGCTTTGGAAAACCTTGACGGGAGCATAGAAGTATTAAAAAGTCATAGCCAGAAAAGGGCAGGAAGCACCGATCATATCCAAACTATATTGGATTGCATCATATGTAAAAAGATCATGAGCATCGATTATTTTGCTGCCCATTCGCAGGAAAATACCAAACGGGAAGTTGAGCCGGTAGGTGTTTTTTTTCTGGACAGCTTCTGGCACCTGATAGCCTATTGCCGCCTGCGTAGTGACTATCGGGATTTTAGGATAGATCGCATCAGGAAACTGGTGGTTACCGATAAAAGTTATGTAAACAGTAAGCACCCCACGCTAAAGGATTACATTGATAAAATGGCTTGTGAAAAGCAGCTTGAACAGGTAGTGATTAAAGTTGATAAGGAGATTCACAGCTATCTTGATCATCAAAAATATTATGGCGGTTTTGTATCTGAAAAAACTGTAGGTAATAAAATTGAGATGACTTTTTTGACCATCTCATTAGAAGGCTTTGCCCGCTGGTACATGACCTTTGGCGATCGTGCCGAGATCATCAAACCAGACACTCTGTTGCATCGCGTACGGGAGATCACAGCAACCATCTCCCAAAAAATAAATTAATTTCTTTTCTTTTTTTCCTGCTGACATAAGGCTGTCACCAGCGCATTGTTACTTTGTTTCATCATAGCAGGGACGCGACTTTTATTGGTCGTGTTTTTGCGGGTAATTTAAACCATACACTTATGAAACATTGGATAATAGTAGTATCAAAAGATCACATTAGCCGGGGTATTTCCGGGGGCTTTATTCAGGCTAATCATGGCAAGCTTGCACCGCTTAAACGTATGGCAGTTGGCGACTGGGTAGCGGTGTATTCGCCTAAGCAAAAAATGAATGGTGATACACCTTTACAAGCCTTTACTGCCATTGGCCAGGTGCGGGATGAAGATATTTATCAAAAGCAAATGGCTATCGATTTTACGCCTTACAGGCGCAATGTGAATTACTATGAATGCATGGAGGCTCCTATAGCCCCGATGATTAATGAGCTCGATTTTATCAGCAATAAAAAGGCATGGGGGTACAACTTCAGGTTTGGTTTTTTTGAAGTTCCCGGCACCGATTTTGAGAAGATAAAAGAGCAGATGATAGCTGAAGATAAACCACTACTAAATAAAGCTACATTATGGAAAAACTAACAGTAAACGTACAGGTGAAATTTAAAGCGCCCATGGCCAGAGTTTGGCAGGGATTAACTGATCCGGCCATGGTAAAAGAATACTTTTTCGGTACCAATCTGGAGTCGAGCTGGAGGGTAGGGGAGCCCATTAAATTCAGCGGGGAATGGAACGGACATAAATACGAGGACCACGGAACCATACTGGATATTGATCCCGGTACATTTGTAAAATATAGCTACTGGAGCAGCATGAGCGGTACCGATGACAAGCCCGAAAACTATGCTAACATCACCTATAACCTAACCGAAAATAGCGGCGAAACCGAGCTTACTATTACCCAGGATAATGTAAAAAACGAAGAAGCCAAAGCGCATTCGGAGCAAAACTGGACAGGGATTTTTGAGGAATTGAGAAAGTTGATAGAGTAGTTATAGTAGTAAATTGATAATTTATATAATCATTATAATTATTTGTTTAAAAGTTAATTATATATCAATATAACAAATAGTAATAGCTCCGTATATGGATAAAATAACAATAAAGGGCTTTTATTTAGTCGGGATTTCTGTACGCACTACAAATCAAAATGGACAGGCGATGAAAGACATAGCCGGGCTTTGGAACTGGTTTATGAGCGAGCATGTTTTACAGCAGGTGGTGAACCGCTTAAGTGATGACATTTATTGCGTTTACACCGATTATGAAAGTGATAAGGACGGCTATTACACTGCGGTACTTGGGTGTAGGGTTGCTACTAAAGATAATATCCCTGAAGGCTTGATTTGCATTACTGTACCGCCCGGAAGTTATAACCGGTATATAGCTAAAGGTGCACTACCACAGGCTGTAGGCGAAACCTGGCACCAGATCTGGACGAGCGATATCGACAGAAGATATATGGCCGATTTTGACGTTTACGGAGAAAGATCGCAAAATGCTGATAGTGCCGAAGTTGAGGTTTTTGTTGGGGTGAATAGTTAATGCTACCACCCAGGTCCTTTTTCTGGCCTTTTTCTGGCGCAAGTCTTGTGTGGTGGGTAATGTAGGGCTGACTTGTGCCTTCTGGTACACCTATTTTAGGACGATACAGAGTCACAAGTCATCCACCCTCGTGGCCACCGCGCAAGACTTGCGCCATAGTAGAGAAGAAGTCACAAACTAAAAAAGGAAGAAGCAAATGCTTTTTCCCCTCCAGAAAATTCTGTAAATCCTAAAATTCTGTAAATTACAATTCGGATTATCTATTAAAAGTCAACCGTTTGCCGGCTTTACCTTCAATAAGACTTCCGTTGGCGTAAGCCAGGTTACCCGATATCAAAGTATAAGCTACCTGTGAACGGAGTGTGTTGCCTTCAAACGGGCTCCAGTTACATTTATACAGTATATTGGTTTTATTTACGTTCCATGGTTTATTCAGGTTAACCAGTACTAAGTCGGCCCAGTAACCTTCGCGGATGAAGCCGCGTTTCTCTATTTGAAAAAGGGTGGCTACGTTGTGCGCCATTTTTTCTGCTATTTGCTCAAGGCTTATTTTGCCGTGATGGTACAGCTCAAGCATGGCCGGTAAAGCATGCTGAACCAATGGGCCGCCGGATGGGGCCTGCAGATAAGGTTGCTCTTTTTCTTCAATGGTATGCGGGGCATGATCTGTAGCAATAACGTCAATCCTTCCGTCAAGTATCGCACGTAAAATACCATCACGGTCTGCTTCCGTTTTCACCGCCGGGTTCCACTTAATATAGTTGCCTTTTGTTTCATAATCTGCATCAGTAAACCACAAGTGATGGATGCAGGCTTCGGCAGTAATTCGCTTATCTTTTAGCGGGATTGTATTGTCAAAAAGGTGTGTTTCGCGCTCGGTAGAAATGTGTAAAATATGCAGGCGGGTGTTGTGTTTTTTTGCCAGCTCAATCGCCATTGATGATGACAAATAACAAGCCTCCGCGCTCCTGATTTTTGGATGCATCCGCACGGGGATATTTTCGCCAAGCAGTTGTTTATAGTGGGCAAGATTGCTCTTGATCGTAGCCTCATCTTCGCAATGTGTAGCTATCAACATTGGTGATTGTGCAAACAGTTTTTCGAGCGTGTGCGGGTCATCAACGAGCATGTTCCCGGTGGAGGATCCCATGAATACTTTTATACCGCAAACCTTGCTGGTGTCGGTGCGCAAAACCTCGTCCAAATTGTTGTTGGACGCACCCATAAAAAACGAATAATTGGCCAGCGAATTTCGTGAAGCGATCTGGTATTTATCTTCCAAAAGTTCCTGGGTTAAAGTATTCGGAACTGTGTTTGGCATCTCCATAAATGAAGTGATACCACCGGCAACAGCAGCGCGTGATTCGGTATAAATGTCGGCTTTGTAAGTCAAGCCTGGTTCGCGAAAATGTACCTGGTCGTCGATGCAGCCGGGAAGTAAATGCAGGCCTTCTGCGTTGATGATTTCATCGGCTTGCGCATCAATTACTGAATCGATACGGTCTATCAAACCATCTTTAATCAATACATCGGCAACGTATTGTTTGTGCTCGTTAACTATGGTGGCTGCTTTTATCAGGATTGTAGACATGGGTTGATTTTGGATTTCGGAATTTCGATTTCGGATTTATTAATATGATGCTTATAACAGGTCAAACTTACGAAGTTTTTGAAACTTCGTAAGTTTTGCTTCGGGAACGTAATTACATTTCAGCAAAAGTTTCCTCGGTAGGGAACTCTCCCAAACTCCTGTAAATAGGCATTCCATTTGCTTCGCTGTCTTCAACCGCCCATTTAGACATCGCATACATCACAGGCCGTAAACCCATACCCGTTTCACTGAGCCGGTAGGTTACATGCGGCGGCACAACAGGTTTAGATTCTCTTATGATGATGCCGTCAGCTTCCAGTTGTTTCAGGTGTTGGATCAGCATTTTCTCGGTAATAGTTGGGATAGACTTTTTTAGTTCACCATAGCGTTTGCTGCCGGCTAACAGGTGGAACAAAATGATAGGTTTCCAATATCCGCCTATACGCTCCATTACATAAGTTACGGGGCATTCTTTAAATGCGGCTTGTTTGTTTTCCTGTATGGTTGAGCTTTCTTTTATAGCTGTCATGGTGATACATACTTTGGGGTAAGTACTTGTAAAAAAGTAAGTACAAAAATACCTTTGCTTTCAAATAAAAACAAAAACATTATGAAAATTATAGTAACAGGTTCAACAGGCAATATAAGCAAACCTTTAACACAAACTTTAATTGCCGCAGGGCATAACGTAACAGTAATTAGCAGCAATGCCGATAAGGCAGCAGAGATAGAATCATTAGGCGCTAAAGCTGCAATTGGCTCACTGGCCGATGCCGATTTCTTAACACAAACATTTACCGGTGCAGATGCACTTTACGCCATGGTACCGCCAAGTTTTAGCGCCGAAAGCTTAAGGGCCTATCAAAATGAAACAGGTAAAAGTTATGCTGAAGCTATCAAGCGGTCGGGCATAAAAAAAGTGGTTGCGTTAAGCAGCATCGGTGCGCATTTGGATAGTGGCGTAGGACCGATAAAAGGCATCCATGATGTTGAAGAAATTTTAAGTGGATTAGATGGTGTAGCTGTTAAATTTATACGTGCGCCATTTTTTTATATCAATTTCTTCAGTAGCATTCCACTTATCAAATATCAGGGCATCCTTGGGTCAAACTATCCTGCAGATGCAAGGCTGATCATGGTACACCCTAAAGATATTGCCGCAGCTATTGCTGAAGAGTTGCAACAGGATTTTACCGGTAAAAGTGTTAGGTACATTGTAAGCGATGAGTCAACGCCCGGTAATGTAGCTGCTGTTTTGGGTGAGGCTATTGGTAAGCCCGGTTTACCGTGGATTGAATTTACGGATGAACAACTTGCGGAGGGCTTACAGCAGGCAGGTGTTCCGCCCGAAATGACCCGCAACTTTGTTGAAATGGGTACTGCCGTAAGAAGTGCAAAAATATGGGAGGATTATGATAAGCACAGGCCAACCGAATCCGGAAAGGTGACTTTGCAGGATTTTGCCAGGGAGTTTGCAGCGGTATACAATGCCTGATCCTTTTATTAATAATTCAATCTGATCGGCAGGATCATACTATAAAATTTTCACAGAAGTTTTCAAACCTGCCTCAAATAATCGAATTGCACGGATCTTAAATTTTAAGTTCGTGTAATTCGATTAATGCATTAAAAATCGGCATAATTTCACTTGATCGTTTTTCGATCTGCATTAATTCCGGGCTTTGGCTAAAAGTGCGGGATATGCGAAATTTTTTAAACTAATGGAATTGCGCAATAGTATTTGCATTATTGTATAATAAATAAATATCTTTGTAACTAAGATATTTAGATAATGAGGGAAAATATTGAAGATAAATTATTATCACAATTCAGGGCAGCCAGCAGGCAATATTCTGATGCTTCTATCTTTATGCACGAAGCAATAGCCCGAAAAGCCGGACTCTCAGGCACAGATCACAAATACTTAGGGCTGATACTGCAGCACAAATCCATAACAGCAGGCGAGATTTCAAAGCTAACCGGACTGACTACCGGCGCGGTAACCGGTTTGATTGATCGCTTGGAGAGAAAGAAGTTGTTGAAAAGGCAATTTACCAAAGACGACAGAAGGAAGGTAATCATCGTTCCTAATGCTGAAAATAGTATGAAGCTTCTAACGCCGCTCTTTGATGAACTGCAACAGCAAACCACTGAACTCATTTCAACTTTCTCACCCGGCGAAATTCAAACTATTGAGCGCTACTTTGTAGAAGCAACAGCTATAATGAAAACAACAGCAGAAAAGTTAAATAACAAATGATAACAATGGAAAATATAACTTCAAACTATCTGGCAAGGGCCGAAATATGGCTTTGCACCACTACGCTTATCTACTTTCTGATGAACGGGGCGCAAATTTTTGAAACCCTTGTTTTTGTTCCCAAATGGACGGTTTCGCCGCCAGATAATTTTAAACTTCTGCTGGATGGAAAAGGCGCAAGCCTTAAAAGTTTTTGGATCGGATTACACTCTTTTCACGAAATCACATTTATTCTTGCCCTCGTTTTCTGTTGGAAAATTGACCCTGTCAAAAACTGGCTTTTAATTTTGTTTGCAGTTCATATCGCCGTTAGGGTGTGGACATTATCGTTCTTTGCCCCTAATATTATTAATTTTCAGAAAATGGCAGTGACACAGGCTCCTTCAACAGACTTGTTGAACAGGACTGCACTTTGGCAAACACTCAACTATGTAAGGGTTGCCATTTTCATTGCCATCTCCTGCGGACTTATCCCATTATGCATTAAATTATTTGGCATACGCCAATAAAATCATATTAATTTCTTTTATCTCTTACCCAACCGTCTTGCCTCCTGATTCTTGACTTCCTGCTTCTATTAAATTCCTGACACCGCCGTGTTCCGGGCATTGTTCCTACTTCAACAAAAAGCCTATCTTTGCGGCATGGCAGTAACCTTTGATGATTTTAAATTTAACCGGCAAATTTTGAACGCAATAGCCGATGCCGGTTATACGGAAGCTACGCCTATCCAGCAAAAGGCCATTCCTCCTATATTGAACGGGCAGGATGTAATGGGTATAGCGCAAACTGGTACTGGTAAAACGGCAGCCTATGTATTGCCCATCATCATGAAGCTGAAATATGCACAGGGAGAGCATGCCCGGGCTTTGATCATTTCGCCTACACGCGAGCTGGCCATGCAGATTGAGGAAAATATCAGGGCTTTTGCCGCTTATACTGATTTACGGGTTGTTTTGCTTTACGGAGGCCTCGGCCCTAAAACACAAATAGAGCAGGTAAAAAAAGGTGTGGACATTATCGTGGCAACACCGGGCAGGTTTATGGATATTTACCTTGCCGGGCATATCATGACCAAACCATTGCAGGTGCTGGTACTTGACGAAGCCGATAAAATGATGGATATGGGCTTTATGCCCCAGATAAACCGCATATTGGAAGTGGTACCTGTGAAAAGGCAAAACCTGCTTTTTTCGGCTACCATGAGTGAGAAGGTGCACCAGCTTTCGGCCAACTTTTTGGAGTTCCCAACGGTTATTGAGGTTACCCCACAGGCTACGCCGGCACAAACGGTTAACCAGCATTTATATCATGTGCCCAATATCAAAACCAAAATAAACCTGCTCAAAAAACTGCTCGATAACGAGGGAGAGATCACCAAACTGATTGTTTTTTGCAAAACCCGCGCAGTGGCCGAAGATGTGTTTAAATTTCTTACCCGCAAATTTGGCGAAGAGGAAGTGAAAGTACTTCATGCCAATAAGGGACAAAATACACGTATCAACTCCATCAATTCATTCAAAAACGATGATGTGAAGATATTGGTAGCTACCGATGTAGCTTCGCGTGGGATTGATGTGAGCGATGTAAGTCACGTAATTAACTTTGATGTACCGGTGGTTTATGAAGATTATGTACACAGGATTGGCCGTACGGGCCGCGCGCTGCAATCGGGCGAGGCCATTACTTTTGCTACACCATCCGAAGAATATTATATCCGCAAAATTGAAAAACTCATCAAGCAAACCATCCCGGTTGAAAATATTCCCGATGATGTGTTTATTGAGGAGACCCCATATGAGGAACGCCAGGATCAGGCTCGGGAAATAGATACTCAAAAACGTAAAGAAGATCCCGATTTTAAAGGGGCTTTCCACGAAAAGAAATCCCTTAACCAGCGTAAAAAGTTTGATGCCAATAAGGATAAAGCTAAATACGGCTCAAAGGCGGCAAGGCAGGGTAGCGGCCGATCATCCAAAAGCAAAAAAAGACACTAAGCCTAATCAATGAAATTCAGATTTACCCCTTTAAACTTTTTTACCGCGTTTTTGGTGGCGGTAGCAGCCTATGTTTTTATTTATGGAGCTGGCATAGCCGGCCGACCGCTTGAACATTGGGGAGGCACAATAGGCTGGATCTTTTTACTGTTTGCCTTTGTGGTTTTTGTGATTGATATCATGTTCCGCAACTTTTTTATCGAAACCAAAAAAATATGGATGGTGGAGACATTCTTCATTGTTCTGGTTATTATTATATTCTTACTTGTTAAATAAAATTTGAAATGAAAACCGCTGAAATAAAGCTTACCGTTACGCTTGATGATAATAACGTTCCTGAACATATCCTTTGGGAATCAACCGATTCAACTAACAAAGAGGCCCTGCCTGTAAAATCAATGATGCTTGCCCTTTGGGACCAGAGCTACCAGAATACCCTGCGTATCGACCTTTGGACAAAGGACATGCCTGTTGATGAAATGAAACGCTTTTTCTACGAAACACTGCAAACTATGGGGGATAGCTTTTTACGTGCAACAGGCGAAAAAAATATAGTAGAAGACCTGCGCGACTACTGCGCCCACTTTGCCGATAAAATGGAGATCACTCAAAAATAACAACCTAAATATGCGCCTTAGCTCAATTTTATCATTTGTAGGCTTTGCCCTGCTATTTGCAGCAACTTATTGCCCTCTGCTGCGGGTGTTCCACGTAACCAGCTGGAATATTTATAAGCTTAACCAGCCGTATGGCCTGGTGCTTTTACTGGTAGCGGTTGTTGGCATCATTGTATCGTTCCTTAACCAGGCTAAAATTATGCGTGTTGCTGCCTGGCTTTCGGTGGTGCTTGTTGTGCTCTTGCTGGTTGCCGCCATTATGAAAGTAAATTCGGCATTCAGTTTTATACCGTTCAAGGGTATCAATAAATTTTTAACCAGTCAGCTTAAATTTCAGTGGGGTTGGTATGTAATGTTTGCCGGTCCGGTTTTGGCTTTGATTGGGGCTTTGAGTAGTAAACCAAAGGTTTTTATACCAACGGCTACAGATACTACCGCAGTAAATTAATATTCCTGGTATGTTTTATTGGCTGTAATGTTAACATTACAGCTTTTTTTTAAACATATTTGTAATTCAGATTAATACGAATACCTAATGTTAAAATTTTCTTTTCGCCAGCAGGTTTTAGCGGGCTTTGTGGTATCAATTATACTTGTTTTCATAGTTGGCGTTTTGTCTTACACCAGTATCCGCCAGTTTGAGGATGATAATGTTTGGGTTGATCATACGCAAAACGTTATTCGCTCGTCAAATAACCTGTTGCAGCATTTAATTGATGCCGAAACAGGGATGCGTGGTTACGGGGCAACCAACAAAAAAGCATTTCTTGACCCATACAACGAAGCGCTGCCCCGTATTGGTGTTGACCTGCAGGAGTTAAGAGATCTTACCAAAGACAATTTGATTCAACAAGCCCGTATTGATTCGTTAACATCATTAGTATCATCGCAGCGCGCTATATTAAAAACAGATATTGATACCCGCGAGGCCAAAGGTTTGGACTTTATGGTGCAAAACGATATGTTTTTGAATGGCAAGCACAATATGGACGTGATCAGATCGATCATAGCCAATATTATCAAATCAGAAAGCCAGTTTTTACAGGATCGTAAAAAAAGTTCGGAGACGGCATCCAACAGGGTTGTGCTCATCATTATTTTCGGTTCTATTATTTTCCTGATCATTATATTGGTATTGTTCTTCTACATCCAAAAAACTTTTGATCAGCAAAAGAAAATTGAAGAAGAAATTCGTGTTGCCAATATTGAGCTTGGAAAAGTACTTGCCGATAATGAAGCTAAAAACTGGCTACTCACCGGTACCGGCCAGCTCAATGAAAAAATGCAGGGCCAGCAGGTTGAAAAGGAACTGGCAAATAATATTCTATCTGAAGTTTGTGGCTATACAAATGCAGCTACAGGTACGTTTTACCTGTTTAATGAAGATAACGGAAAACTGGAACTTTATGCTTCGTATGCTTTCCACAATCCTGATTTCGTTAAAAAATCGGTTCAAATGGGCGAAGGCTGGCTTGGCCAGGTAGCTAAAGACGGTAAGGCCGCGGTTGTAAAAGGCAAATTGAATGATAAGCTTGAACTTTCATCATCAGTATTAAAAACTGAACTGGCCGAATCATTTATTATACCTTTCTTTTTTGATAAAAAGTTAAAAGGGGTAATGGAGGTTGCTTTTAATGAAGGGATTTCAAAAAATAAATCGGAATATCTTTTAGCGATTGCCGGTGATATCGGTATAGCTGTTAATACGTCGCAGGCGCGTACCATTATGCACGACCTGTATGAGGAAACCCAGCAACAGGCCGAAGAGCTGGAAGCTCAACAGGAGGAGCTTCGTGTCACTAACGAAGAACTTGTTCAAAAAACAGAGGAATTGCAGGCATCCGAAGAAGAACTCCGCGTACAGCAGGAGGAGCTTCGCACCACCAATGCCGAACTGGAAGAAAAAGCCAGCCTGCTTGAAGAAAAGAACCAGGCCATTGAAGAGGCCCGCCGGGCCATTGACCTTAAAGTTGAAGAGCTGGAAACAACTGGTAAATATAAATCGGAGTTTTTGGCTAACATGAGCCATGAACTGCGTACCCCGCTTAACAGTATCCTGGTATTGGCGCGTATTCTTAAAGATAACAAGCCTGCTAACCTTTCTGAAGATCAGATTAAATATGCCAGCGTGATCTTCAATGCCGGCAACGACTTGCTTACCCTGATCAATGATATCCTCGACCTTTCAAAAATTGAATCGGGCAAGCTGGATATGCAAAATGAGGATATTAAGGTAAAGGATATTGTAGGCGATATGGAAATGCTGTTCGCCGAAGTGGCCAGCAACAAAAAAATCAATTATACCACAAGTATAGCCAAGGATTTGCCGCAAACCATATTTACCGATAAGGTACGACTTGAGCAGGTAGTCAAAAACCTGTTAAGTAATGCATTTAAGTTTACGGCTGAGAATGGCTCTATAGCTATCAATGTAAGGCCGGGTGCAAAAGATAAAACCATCAGTTTTGCCATTAAGGATTCGGGAATAGGAATCCCTGCCGATAAGCAGAAAGTAATATTTGAAGCATTTCAACAGGCCGATGGCTCAACAAGCCGCAAATACGGCGGTACCGGTTTAGGCCTATCTATAAGCCGGGAGCTCGCTTTCCTTTTGGGCGGCAGCATAAGTTTGAGCAGTGAGCCGGGTATCGGCAGTGAGTTTGTGCTTACTGTACCTTATGAAGCAAAACTTGTGGCTACCGTTGAAGACGTGATACTGCCAACCACAGAAACCTTTAAGGCAGCTGCCGAATTTTTGGCGCCGGCTAAAGCCGGACCGCGAGATCCGGGCAGAGAGCCTTTGGTAGTGATTGTTGAAGATGATAAAAATTTTGCCAACATATTGCAGGATTACGCCCGCGACCATGGTTATAAATCAATTATGGTATATGAGGGCACCCGCGCAGTTGAAATTGTTAAGGATGCCAGGCCGGATGCAGTAATACTGGATATCATGCTGCCTGGTAAAGATGGCTGGCAGATCCTGAAAGAGTTGAAGAACCACGAAGATACGATGCATATCCCGGTTCACCTGATGTCTGCCGGAGATGCTGCTGCAAACCGTGTGCGTAAGGAAGGGGCAATCAACTTCATGAAAAAGCCTATCAATACCGAAACGCTGGATAAGCTTTTTGCTGATATCATGGTACAAAGTGGCACCAGGTTTAAACAGATACTGCTGGTTGAAGATCACAAAGCCCAAAGCCAGGCCCTGAAAGATCTGATGCAAAGCCAGGGTATCACTGTAGATCAGGCTTTTGACGGGGAGTCGGCATTCAGGATGCTGCATGAAAACGAATATCAGTGCGTGATCCTTGACCTTAACCTGCCTGATATTTCGGGCCTGGATCTGTTGGATAAGATTAAGGAAGTTGACCGGTTTGCTGCATTGCCGGTTATTATCAATACCGCAATGGAACTTGATAAAACATCAGTAAACAGGTTGATGCATTATGCCAATGCCATGGTGGTTAAAACCAATAAATCATCCGACAGGCTGATTGACGAGGTTAACCTGTTCCTCAACAAGATTAGTGAAACTGCCAATACCACAACGCCGCAGGCTTCACCTGTGGCACCTGCTAAACCTAAAACGTTAACTAAAGGTAAGGAAGCCATTAAGGGGAAAAAAGTGCTTATTGTTGATGATGATATGCGAAACATCTTTGCGCTGAGCAGCGCCCTGCAAACTTATGACCTTAATGTAGAGATAGCCAACGACGGGGAAGAAGCCATTGCAAAACTGGAAGATGTAAAAGATATTGATATTGTGCTTATGGATATCATGATGCCTAAAATGGATGGTTACGAGGCCACCAGGCATATCCGCAAGCAAAACAAATGGGCAAAGTTGCCTGTAATAGCATTAACGGCAAAAGCAATGAAAGACGACCGCGAAAAATGCATAGCGGCCGGCGCCAACGATTATATCACCAAGCCGGTTGATATGGACAGACTTATTTCATTGATGCAGCTATGGCTTGAACGTTAGTTATGGATACAGCGGGGGGAATTATATCAAATGCACAGGTTCATGAACTTATTGATATTGTAAGAAAGGTTCATGGGTTTGATTTTTCGGGTTATACCAAAGCATCATTAAAACGGAGGTTGACCCGCATCATGCTGCTCAATAAGTTTGAGTTTTATGACCTTAAACACGTGCTTATTAATAACGCTGAGTTTTTTCAGAATTTCCTGGAGGAGATTACGGTTAACGTAACCGAGATGTTCCGCGATCCTTCATTTTACCGTGCGGTTAATACCCAGGTTGTTCCGTACCTTTCAACCTATCAGCACACTAAAATCTGGAGCGCGGGCTGCTCAACAGGCGAGGAGGTATACTCCATGGCCATATTGCTGAACGAGGCAGGGTTGGGTAAAAAGTCGTTCATATATGGTACAGATATCAATACCGAGGTGCTGAGGGAGGCCCGTAAGGGTATTTACAGTTTACGCAACATAAAAAGTTATGCCGAAAACTATCAATACACTGGTTTAAAGGGTTCAATTACCGATCATTTTACTATTTTGTACGATGCTGCATCGATACATAATGAGTTAAAGCAGAATACGTTATTTTCAGTACATAATTTAATATCTGATACGGTATTTAATGAGTTTCAGATGATAAGCTGCCGGAATGTTTTTATTTATTTTGAAACGTTTCTGCAGGAGCGGATCCTTGACCTGTTTTACAAAAGCCTTTGCCCGTTGGGGTATTTATGCCTTGGCAGCAAAGAAACTATCCGGTCCGATTCGTTTAAAAGTAAGTTTAAGGTGATCAACCAAAAGGAAAACATTTATCAAAAAGTTGGGACCTGATAAAAAGTTACTGGAAAGATGGCATGACGCCCAGATAGTGTTATTTGGCGGATCGGCAGGCTCGTTCAAAATTTTGTTCCGGATCATAAAAGATCTTCCCGAAAAACTGGGAAAAACCGTAATCCTTATCATACACAGAAAAAAAAATTTTTTCAGCGAAATAGAAAAACTGTTTGCTGAAAATAGCCGTATGTACATGCGCGAAATTGAAGACAAGGATATTCTTACAACGAATACCATGTATATTGCTCCTGCAAACTACCATACGCTAATTGAGGAAGGCGGCTATTTTAGCCTGGATGTTTCGGAACCGGTATGGTATTCAAAACCATCGATAGATGTTACTTTTGAAAGTGCTGCCGAAGTTTATGGTGATAAATGTATCGCCATATTGCTTTCGGGGGCCAACCAGGACGGCGCCGAAGGTTTATTAAAGTTGAAGAAGAGCGGTAGCCTTACTATAGCTCAGGAGCCGGGCGATGCAGAAATGGCCGAAATGCCAAGGGCAGCTATAAATTTAGGCGCTGCTGAATATGTTTTAACACAGGATGAGATTTTTAAGCTTTTACTATCGTAACAATCACCAACCCCAATAAATATTAAATGACCCCTGTTAATATTCTTATAGTTGATGACAGAGAAGAGAACATCATTGCTCTGGAGGCATTGCTTAAACGCGATGATATCAAAATATTTTCTACAACATCGCCAAACGAGGCCCTTAAAATAGCCTGGGAAACCAATATCGCTATAGCATTAGTTGATGTGCAAATGCCCGAAATGGATGGTTTTGAGCTGGTTGAAATGCTTAAATCAAATCCGCGTACCAAAGATATCATGGTGATTTTTGTAACGGCTATTTCAAAAGAAGCCAAGTATGCGGTTAAAGGTCTCGGTACCGGGGCTGTTGATTACCTTTATAAACCGCTTGATCCATACATCACATCGGCCAAGGTTGATTCATTTGTACAACTGGCCCGTAACCAGGCCGAAATAAAGCAAAAGAATGATGTGCTGCAGGATTATGCCATTGTGGTAAAAAACTCGGCCGATATCATTGCTTCAGTTGATGCGCAGAGCCTCCGCATTGCGAATATAAACCCAACGGTCGAAAAAATAATGGGTTTTAAGCCGGAAGAATTGATTGATAAAAGCGTCGTCGACCTGGCTATTGATGATCATAGGACAGCCTTTCGAAAAAAACTGGGCGAGATCATTAAAGACAATTTGAGCTTTGCCATTTTTGAGTTTAAGTTCGAAACTTTTGATAAAAGGGTAATTTGGGTAGAATGCCGGGCAGCTTACCGCAATAAAACCATCTTTATCAATATCAGCGATATTTCTCCGCAAAAAAGTTACCAGGAGCAGCTCATCAAATCAAAAGAAAACGCAGAGTACAGCAAAAAGGTAAAGGAAACTTTTTTGGCTAACATGAGCCATGAACTGCGTACACCGGTTAATGGCATTATTGGCATTACATCGCTTTTACGCAAAACAAACTTAACCGATCAGCAAAAAGGCATGCTCGATCTGCTCGATACTTCGTCAAAATCTTTATTAGGTGTGATAAACGATGTGCTTGATATCTCGAAGATAGAGGCCGGCAAATTCAGCATTGTACGTGCCGCAAATAATGTTTACGATATTGTAAACTCAGTTTTCAACCTGCTTAAGTTTAAGGCCGACGAAAATGATATCGAATTTTTGCTCGATATTGAAGAGGAAGTACCGCAATATCTTATGCTTGATTCATTGCGCCTTAATCAGATATTGATGAACTTATTGAGCAATGCTCTTAAGTTTACCGAAAGGGGATATGTAAAGCTTAAGATCACTGTACTTCAAAAGCATAATGATAAGGTAAAACTAAAGTTCAGCGTTGAGGATACCGGTATAGGGATCCCGGCCGACAGGCTTAACCGGATCTTTGAATCATTTGAACAGGCCGAAGAAGATACCGTAAGTAAATATGGAGGTACCGGTCTTGGCTTAACTATAGTGAAAAAGCTTGCCGAATTAAAAGGGGGCGAGCTTACAGTAAGCAGCCAGGTAGGCAGGGGCAGCACTTTCAATTTTGTAAACTGGTATACCATCAGTCTTAAACCTAAAGATAAGTTAACGCCTAAGAAAGACAGGGTACTGCCGCCATTTAACAACATAAAGGTACTGGTGGCCGAGGATAATATGGTAAATCAGTTCATGCTCTCGAAAATATTAAAGGATTGGAACGTAGAGGTTGAGATGGTTGATAATGGCCGCAAGGTTATTGAGAAACTCACCAATAAAGATTACGACATTATTTTAATGGATACCCACATGCCCGAAATGAACGGTTACCAGGCAGCCAAAACCATCAGGGTTGATTTTGAGGAGCCCAAACGGAGCACGCCAATTATATCGTTATCGGCCGCAAGTTATGACCATGAGCAGCAGGAGGCTTTAACGGCGGGGATGAATGATGTGCTTTCGAAGCCATTCCAACCGTATCAGCTGCATGAGAAAATATCGAGGTTGTTGAGGGTTGATGTTTAAAACTCAAGCTTGGTTTGCCCAACGCCCAGCACCTTTGCCTCATGTTCAAGTAGCCATTTTTTACGCCAAACGCCTCCTGCGTAACCTGTAAGGCTGCCGTCTGAGCCTATTACCCGGTGACATGGTACTACAACCCACAGGTGGTTTCGGCCATTAGCAGAAGCTATTGCACGTATAGCTAAGGGATTACTCATTTGGTTAGACTGCTGGGCATAGGTAATGGTTGTTCCATACGGAATGCGCAATAACTCGTCCCAAACCTGTTGCTGAAATTCGCTGCCTTGTTGCTTTATCGGAAAAGTAAAATCTTTCCTTGTGCCTGCAAAATATTCATTTAACTGGTCAATAGCTGTTTGCAATAACTGAGTGGGAGCAGGTTCAATTTCATATTCCTCGTCCCGTATCGATACTGATGCTATAAAGCCATCTTCTTCGGTAATGCGGGCAATGCCAACCGGCGTGCGGAAATAAGCTATGGGCATAGGTAATTGGTATATTGTATTCAAAATTAAGCTAATTTTTTTAGCTTGTCAAATCCCCGCCGTCACTCGCGGGTAATTATTACATTTGCGGTCATGAAACTTATTAACGAAACCTGGTACCTGCTAAAAAAGGAAATTTTGCTGGAGTGGCGGTCTAAATATGCTTTTAATGGCGTTTTGCTATATGTGGTTTCAACAGTTTTTGTTTGTTATATTTCCCTTAATTTAAATCCCGGCTTTTCAAACAGTAGTGGTTACGCAATAGTTTGGAACGTATTGTTCTGGATCATTATGCTGTTTGCATCGGTAAATGCCATAGCCAAAAGCTTCATGCAGGAAAGTAAAAGCCGGTTACTCTACTACTATTCCATTGCCAGTCCTCAGGCCATTATCCTCTCTAAAACAATTTATAACATTTTGCTGATGGCTTTATTGAGCACATTGGCATTGGTGATTTTTAAAGTGTTTTTCCCTAATACCCTTGGCGACCCGCTGTATTATTTTCTTGCTGTTTTATTAGGAAGTGTAAGTTTTTCAACTGTATTTACCATGATCTCGGCCATTGCATCAAAGGCTGGCAATAACGGTACATTGATGGCTATATTAAGCTTTCCGGTTATCATCCCGGTTATACTGGTGCTTATTAAGTTGAGTAAGAGCGCTATGGATGGGGTAGACCGAAGCTTCTTTTATGGCAATATCGGCGTTTTGTGTGCTATCAACGCCATTGTTATAGCTACGGCACTGTTACTTTTCCCTTATTTGTGGCGCGATTGATCTGTTTGCCCTTTCTGCTATTATCCAAAAAAATCTTTAGTACATAAAATTGATTCAGGTTCAGGTAAACCCACCGCAACAAAAATTATACAACAACAATTCATCAACCGTTCATAAAAAATGTGTTTTTTAGTAGATTGAAAAAATATCCTAATTTTATTTAATGCGTTTTTATTGGTTTTTGCTTGTTGCGTTTTTATGTCCGCTTGTTGTTTCGGCACAAACCGGTACTATCACAGGTAAGGTGGTGCGGGCTGATACTAAAAGCCCGGTAGCCAATGCCAGCGTATTTTTAAATAATGCCACTTACGGCACTTCTACAGCAGAGGATGGAACTTTTACTTTGGCTGGTGTAAAGCCGGGGCAATACCAGTTGGTGGTTACCGGCGTAAGTATTGAAGAATATTCTACAACTGTACTGGTTGGCCGTGAACCTGCAAAATTGAGTATCGAGGTTAACCAAAAGGTGCTGATGCTGCGCGAAGTAGTGATCAGCAGCAGTGCCGATTGGAAAAAGAACTACGAACTGTTCAGGAAGGAATTTGTTGGCGATACTGAAAACGGCAAGGAGTGTAAAGTTACCAATCCGCATATCCTTAATATAATTTACCATAGAGGGAAACAGCAACTGGAAGCATCAGGCGATGAGTTTTTAGTGGTAGAGAACCTGGCGCTGGGCTATCGCACCAAATTTTTGCTGAAAAACTTTTTATATGATGCTATTGAGCATACTATCTCTTATTCAGGTAGTGCCCTGTTCGAAAACCTGCCCGGCAGTGCTGCTCAGAAGAAGCTTTGGAAACAAAAACGCGAGCAGGCTTATTATGGATCGGCCCAGCATTTTTACCGTTCGCTTTATAAAGGCAAACTAAAAGAAGAGGGATTTGAGGCGCATGATTTTACAAGGCAAATTAACCCCGAGCGGCCCGAAGAAGCCGTGTTGATGCAGAAGATGAAAAAGTACCGTGAGGGCCCACGCGATTCAGCTATGCGTTATTATAACCTGTCGAAAATGACCAAATGGTACCGGGAAAACCTCGCGAAGCTGCCTTACCAGGAATTTGAGATCCTGCGTAAAACCCCGCAGGATGGCATCTATGCGCTTACTTTTCCTCACTTTTTATACGTTGTTTATACCAAGCGCGAGGAAACCACCGAATTTAAAGATGTTTACCATCCGCTGGATATGCCCAACTATGAAACCAGTATCATGACCAAATACTCAGGCTATATAGCTTTTGATATGAATGGTATTGTGGTATCAAGCCCGAGCCCGCTTTATGAGGGTTCATGGTCAAAAGCAAAGCTCGGCGATCTGCTGCCGGTGGATTATGAGCCGGGGGATTAGTTTGGTCATTAGGTCATTGCGTCATTAAGTCATTTTTTTATTTGCAGAGATAATGACTCAATGACCTGATGGATAATGACAATGAAAATTCCTTACCTTTGCCTGTACAAATCATATGAAGTTTATTTATCAAACATGGTGGAAGGTTGCGGCTGTTTTGCTGGTGCTATCTACCTTTTACACCGGCCTGGTTTTTAAAGCGCCGAGGCTGCCAATTATTCACGAAACCATCCGTAATTTGTATTTCCACGTACCTATGTGGATGGGGATGCTCACGGTATTTGTTGTATCGGTTTATTTCAGTATTAAGTACTTGCAAACGGGTAAAGAGGAGCACGACCTCGCCTCGGTGGAGTGTGTTAACACTGGTCTGCTGTTTTACAGTTTAGGCCTTTTAACCGGCATGCTTTGGGCAAAATATACCTGGGGCGAGTTTTGGAGCGGTGACCCTAAACAAAACAGTGCGGCCATTGCATTTTTGTTGTACTGCGCTTACCTGGTGCTTCGTAACTCTATTGATGAAGAGCAGAAGCGGGCCAAGATCTCGGCTATCTACAACATATTCGCATTCCCGATCATGATCGTGCTGATATTTGTTTTGCCCCGTTTAACAGATTCATTGCACCCCGGCAGCGGCGGTAACCCTGCATTTGGTAAATACGACCTGGATAACGGCATGAAGATAGCCTTTTACCCGGCCATGCTGGGCTGGAGTTTTATTGCCCTTTGGATAGCAACCATCCGCTACCGCATCCGTTTAATTGAGAATAAGAAGAACGCTATAAATTAAGATGAAGAAATTAACGCTTTTATTGTTACTGCTTACGTTTTGTACCGCTGTTTTCGCGCAGCAGGGCCAGCAAGTTGAAATGGCCGACGCCCTGCGCCAATCGGGAAAAATTTACGTAGTTGTGGTAACTATTTCCATAATTTTTGTTGGCCTGGCCATTTACCTGTTTTCTATAGACCGCCGGTTAAAAAAAGTCGAAAACGAAAAATAGTTCAAATAATATGTTTAAACAATTTAAACATATTATTCACGGCGGTGTTGGGTGGTGTATAGGGCACACTAACTAAGAAATATTTGCAATATTGATAAAAATTGTACCAAATTTGCTCACTTTTTTAAGAGATTAATATTTATACAATAGTTATGGCTACGAATATTTTGATTGCCGACCAGGAAACACACTTCTTTAGCGACGTGTGTAAAAACTTCGATTATGCCGCCCAATTCACCAAACACGATGCAGGCCTGCTTGATCAAATTAAATCATGTAACAGTGTTTACCGCTTCCGTTTTCCTATCCGCAGGGGCAACGGTTTCGAGGTAATTGACGCATGGCGTGTTGAGCACTCGCACCACCAGTCGCCAACCAAAGGCGGTATCCGCTACAGCGAAATGGTGAACGAGGACGAGGTGATGGCCCTCGCCGCGCTCATGACCTACAAATGTGCTATTGTAAATGTCCCGTTTGGTGGCGCTAAAGGCGGGATCAAAATAAATCCTAAAAATTACACGGTAAGCGAGCTGGAAAACATCACCCGCCGTTATACTGTTGAGTTAATCAAAAAGAACTTTATTGGCCCAAGCATTGACGTACCTGCACCTGACTATGGATCGGGTGAGCGCGAAATGAGTTGGATTGCCGATACTTATGCCACCATGAACCCCGGTCAGCTGGATGCTATGGGGGCGGTAACCGGTAAACCTATCGCCTTGCACGGTATTGCCGGCAGGAGGGAAGCAACCGGCCGTGGTGTAGCTATTGCTACACGCGAGTGTGTAAGCGTTGGCGAGGATATGCAAAAGATCGGTTTGCTGCCGGGCTTATCAGGCAAAAGGGTAATTGTACAGGGCCTTGGTAACGTAGGTTACTATTCGGCTAAGTTTTTATCCGAAATGGGAGCGATCATTGTTGGTCTTTGTGAGTTTGAAGGCGCTATTTATAATGAGAACGGTTTAGATATCGAGGCGGTATTCCAGCATCGTAAGGCTACCGGTTCTATTTTAGGCTACGCTGCTGCAGTACAAGAGTTTACCAATACCATGGAAGGTCTTGAGCAACCATGTGATATCCTGGTGCCTGCCGCCCTCGAAAATCAAATTACAGAAGCAAACATTCGCAACATACAGGCTAAGATCATTGTTGAAGGCGCTAACGGCCCAACCTCACCTGAAGCCGAAGCAATATTTTATGCCAATGGCGGCATGATTGTGCCTGATATGTTTGCCAATGCAGGCGGTGTAACCGTGTCTTATTTTGAATGGTTAAAGAACCTGAGCCACGTAGCTTTCGGCCGCATGAACCGCAGGTTTGAAGAAAACTCCAACCTTAACCTGGTAAACATGGTTGAGGGGATTACCGGGGTAGCTTTGACCCCGATTCAACGTTCAACTATTATTAAAGGCGCATCAGAGCTTGAGCTGGTAAACTCAGGTTTGGAAGATACCATGATCCGTTCATACCACGAGATCAGGGAGATCTACAAAAGCAATCCTGAGATCGGCACGCTGCGTAATGCAGCTATGGTTGGTGCTATTAATAAAATAGCGGTGTCTTATCAGAACCTGGGTATCTGGCCATAATTAAGGATTTAATAGTTTTATATATAACGAGGTGGGTTTGAAAAAGCTCACCTCGTTTTTGTTTTATAGCAATGCTAAATGTTGATTAGGGATTATGCATTAAATAATTTTCGCATATTTATCGTGTGTATAAGGCTATCCAAAAAATCAAGAATCAGCAGCAGCAAAAGAATAAGGAACGGCAATTAAGGGCCAGAAGATTAAAGAGAGCGGAGCAAATTTTTTGGGGCATATCGTTCCTGTCCATGTTCTACGCATTTGATAAAGTTAATGATACGTTTGTTTCACGCTGGCCTGTTGTTTTGGTTTGGGTATTGTCGGGTTTAGTAGTATCCGTTTTCCTTATTAAAGATATGAAAGCTTTTTGGGGAGGTGTTTTTTTATCAGGAGCATTGTTCGTTGCCATACCGTTGCTTTTTAATGATGTTTTTTGTGATAAAGAAGAAAGGATTTTTAAAGTTAGCATCAGGCATAAGTATCATGATGGCCCGAAAAGAAGGGCACATGTAGAAGTGGAATTTGGAGAAACTGACAGAAGGGTAAATGCAATTAACGATAAGCAGGTGGATACCTCCTCATACATTGTACTTACATTGAATAGAGGATATTTGGGATATTATATTATAAGAAGAGCCCAATTTGTAAAAGATTAATCGGACATCGTCGCGATATGGATTACCGAATTTGCTATTCATTCTGATAATTCTTTAAATTCAATAAATTCGGGTTCAGACAAATTTTCACCTATCAAGAATGATTCTAAATAATACATATGTCTTGTAATAAACATTATTAGCTGCACGTTTTGTATTTTTGCAAATCGTTATTTTAATAATATAAACCGCGGATGAAAAAAAGTGCAATTTTTGGTCTTGTTGTTATCGCTATAGCCATAGCGGTTATCATTAGTGTTTATTCAAGCTCAAGCACCTATGCTACCTTTGCCGAGGCGCAGCAAACCAGCAGTGAACTACATGTAATAGGCCATTTTAGCAAGGGAAAAGAAATGGTTTATGACGCAACTAAGGATGCCAATTATTTTTCATTTTATATGAAAGATAACAAAGGCGAGGAGCGTAAAGTTGTTTTTACCGGTACCAAGCCGGAAGACTTTGAGCGTTCGGAGCAACTGGTACTTACCGGCCAGATGGTTGGCAGCGAGTTTCATGCCTCAAAAATCCTGATGAAATGTCCATCAAAATATACCCAGGATAAGTTAGAAGTTACAGAAGCGAAGGCTAAACAAGCCAGCATTTAATCATTTTTGATGAATACAGTTTTTAAGGGCGAACACCTTTTACCGGGACAAATCGGCCAGTTTTTTATTGTTCTTTCGTTTGGTGCAGCCCTGCTGTCATTCATAAGTTACTATTTTGCTACTACAGATGATGCCGGTAAGGCCGACAGCAGCTGGCAGCGTTTAGGCCGTTTAGGTTTCTATGTAAACTCCATCTCTATTTTAGGAATGGGCACCTGCCTGTTCTATGTGCTTTACAATCATTATTTTGAGTATCATTATGCCTGGGCTTATACTTCGCGTTCATTGCCTGTTTATTACCTGGTTTCGGGTTTCTGGAACGGACAGGAGGGGGGCTTTTTGCTTTGGGCTTTTTGGCAGGCCGTTTTAGGTAATGTGCTTATTGCAAGAGCTAAATCATGGGAGCGCCCTGTGATGACCGTTGTGGCCCTGTCGCAGGTGATATTGGGTACTATGGTACTGGGTATTGATATCTTCGGTCAGCGCATAGGCAGTTCACCGTTTTTGTTGCTGCGTAATTCGGGTATCGAAGCGCCTATATTTTCACAGCCAAACTACCTCGACTTTATTAAAGACGGGCAGGGAATGAACCCATCCCTTCAAAATTACTGGATGGTAATACACCCGCCAACGTTGTTCCTTGGTTTTGCTTCAATAGTTGTTCCGTTCGCATATGCGGTTGCCGGGCTTTGGCAAAAACGTTATAAAGAATGGGTGCAACCGGCGTTATCGTACGCTTTATTTGGCTCCATGATATTGGGTACAGGTGTTATTATGGGTTCGTTTTGGGCATATGAGTCACTAAATTTCGGCGGCTTTTGGGCCTGGGACCCGGTAGAGAACGGCTCGATATTTCCATGGTTAACTGTGGTGGCGGCATTGCACGTACTTATCGTATTTAAAAATACAGGCCACTCCTATTTTACGGCTACAATGCTGGTGTTGCTGAGCTTTGTACTGGTATGGTACACATCATTCCTTTCAAGAAGCGGTATTTTAGGCGAAAGCTCGGTGCACGCGTTTACCGATTTGGGTATGTTCTGGCAGCTGGTTATCGGCATCCTGATATTCCTTGTATTATCTGTTTTTGTTTTGGTGTGGCGATGGAAAGAACTGCCCATCACTAAAAAAGACGAAGAAACCTACTCCCGCGAGTTTTGGATGTTTGTTGGTTCGGTATTTTTAGGATTGTCATGTTTCCACCTGATTGTGGTAACTTCAGTACCTGTATGGAACGCCATGTTTGGTACCAAGATAGCACCTCCTTCTGATGCTGTTAAACATTATAACGTGATCCAGTCGTCGTTTGCCTTTGTAGTAACTTTACTTACTGGCTTTACGCAATTCCTGAAATATAAAAAGACAGATATCACCCGTTTTTTCATTACTACAGGCGTTTACCTTTTGTTTGCCATGTTGGTAACGGCACTTGTTGTTTATTTAACCGGCGTTTATCGTCTTAATTTCGTTTTCAACCTCGTGATGTGCGGTTCGGTTTATTCGGTTATTGCCAATGCCAAAGTATTGGTTGATGCTTTTAAGGGTAAGTTTAAACTGGCAGGCTCGGCAGTGGCGCATTTGGGTTTTGGCTTGTTAATGGTTGGAGCAGTGATAGCGGCAGGTACCAGCAAGGTTGTATCCGAAAATGCAAGTGGTGTGGTTAACGTTCAGGGTTTTGATGCCAAAGCAGGTAATGCCCGCGAAAACATCATGATCTACAAAAATACACCTGTTAAAATGGGTGATTATACAGTTACTTACCTTGGCGACTCGATATCATCACCATACCATTTTTACAAAGTTGATTATAAAAAATATGATGCTAATGGTAAAGTGTTGGAGAACTTTGTGCTTAAACCCAAAGTACAAGCCAGCCGTGATGCGGGAATGTCTTCATCGCCTGATACCAAACATTACCTGTTAAATGATTTATATACGCACGTTACTGCCATTCCAAGCGAAGGTTTTGCCATGCAGGGCGAAGCCGGGCATGACGAAGGTAATGATGATAAAAACTATGATGAGCCCGTAGCCCATGAAGTGGCTATTGGTGATACCATCAGGTACCGCGACGGCTTTATGCTGGTTAAATCATTAAACAAACAGGCTACCGTACAAAACATCCCGCTTACTGCCAATGATGTAGCTATTGGTGCTAATATCGAGGTGCATGCCCGCGACGGCAAAGTGTACAATGCCGAGCCTGTATTTATGATCAGGGGAGGGAATGTGTTTGACTTTGCGCGTAAGGTCGAGGATGCCGGTTTGAAGCTACGTTTTTCAAGGATCAATCCTGAGAATAAAAAGGTTGAGATCACAGTTTATCAGCAGCCTCAAAACAAGCGCCCATGGATTGTGATGCGCGCTATCAGCTTCCCATACATCAACTTCTTCTGGAGTGGTACTATCATTATGGTGATCGGCTTCCTGCTTTCTATCCAAAGGCGTAATAAAGAACTTAAAACAGTTTAATTTCTGTTAGATGGATTTAACCGGGCTCCGGTATCATATAGCTCATAACGGGTTTACTGTTATTGAGGATATTTATACCGGTGCCGAAGTTAATGCCACTATTGATGTTATCGAGTCGGCCGATAGATCGGGACCGCTGTTTCGCCAAACGGATGATGTATTTGCCATAAGGCAATTTCTGAAGGCTGTTCCGGATGCGTTTCCTCTTATATTTAATGACAGGCTAAGAAACGTTATCTCCAATATTTTTGGCGATGATTACTTTGCTGTTAAATCTATTTATTTTGATAAGCCCGGATCATCCAACTGGTTTGTAGCCTGGCACCAGGATTTGACCATCTCTGTGGATAACAAAGTTGATATAGCAGGTTATGGCCCCTGGACAGTTAAACATAACCAGTTTGGTGTGCAGCCACCAATAGATATCCTGCAGGATAACTTCACTATCCGCATTCATCTGGATGATACCGACGAAGGCAACGGTGCTTTGAAGATGCTGCCCGGTTCACATCTTAAAGAAATCTATCGCCCCGAAAACATCGACTGGCAACAGGAAACCGAAGTAAGTTGCAACGTACCGGCCGGTGGTATCATGATCATGAGGCCATTGCTTATGCATGCGTCAAACCGTACTACCAATAATAAAAAGAGGAGGGTAGTGCATATCGAATTTAGCAGGGCGAAGCTTGCTGAGGGAATTGATTGGGCGGAAAAATGCTAAAATAAAATGCAGACTTACGAAGTTTCAAAAACTTCGTAAGTCTTCGGCTTCGGCTGTTTTTACCAATCATCCCTTCAAAAACGAAAGGATCTTAGCATTCACCGTATCAGCCTTTTCTATCATCGGTAAATGAGCAGCACCATCAACAGGGAAAAAATCAACCTTCAATACGCTGCGAATAGAATCGGCAAAACGTGGTGACAATGTTTTATCTGCTTTTCCCCATATCAACAATACATTTTTGCCGGTATTATTGAGGCAGGTATTACTTTGCTTACCATCCTGGTGGTAATTGTACATGGTTGAAACCAGCGCATTCCTGAAACCTTTAAATCTCATTTGTGGCAGATAACGTTTTATCCACTCCGGATGATTTTTGGGGTAAAGAAAGTCAGTTGTTTGGCCGTTGGCCCGTTCGTCGGAATTTACGGCTTCGTTGTATAAGGTAAAACATTGCGGAGACGCCGGTTTTTTTTGCTCATATACAGGATCAACAAGAATTATTTTATTAATCAGGTTAGGGTGGCTGCAGGTAAAGTTGGTTATTACCGCTCCGCCGAATGAAACGCCCGCTAAATTTACTTTGTTCCCTAATTTAAGCTGATTGATGAGATCAAGAATTTGCGTATTGTAAAGGTCTTGATTATATGGAACATCCGGCCTGTCTGAATAGCCACGACCGTACATATCATAGCGTAAAACCCGGTAACCTTTTTTTATCAAAAAATCATATGTTGGGTCCCAGATATAATAAGGTACGCTAAAGCCGTGAACGAGTATAATAACCTGGGCGCTATCAGGACCTTCAAGCTGATAATGGGTTACGCCCTGGCTTAATTTGATAAAGCTGCCGGGAATATTTTTGCGGCTGGCATCGGTTAAGGTTTTGGTTTCTTTATTGTTATATCTATAGAAGCCGTATAGTATTAATGACGCGGCCCCGACAAGAAATATCACAATTATAATGCTTACTTTAAGTATTTTCATGCGGTATTAGATGTTGGTTCCTAAAATACAGAAATATTTATACTACAGTTAGTTAAATAATTATATCCATTGTAAAGATTATATGAACATAACCATAATAGGCTCCGGCAACGTAGCAACGCACATGGCCGCAGCCTTTAAAAATGCCGGGCATCGCATTATGCAGATATACAGCCGCAACATGCAGCATGCTGCTTTGCTGGCCTACCATGTAGGTGCTGAAGCTATCGATAACCTTGACAATATCAACCCCGATACAGGGTTGTTTGTTGTTTCGGTTAAGGACGATGCTATAACGACTGTTGTTAAAGCGCTATCTGCCCATAAAAAGTTAATAGTACATACATCGGGCTCAACCGATTTGAACAGTTTGCTGGCTTTTACTCCAAATGCCGGGGTTTTTTACCCCCTGCAATCGTTTAGCAAGATAAGAGAGGTTGATTTCAGATCCGTCCCGCTCTGTCTTGAAGGTGCTGATGATCATGTTCTTGTTGATTTAAAGCAGCTTGCATTTACCATCAGTAACAATGTATATACCGTTAACTCGGCCCAGCGTAAAATATTGCACCTTGCAGCAGTGTTTGCCTGTAATTTTCCTAATTATTTGTACGGTGTTGCACAGGAGTTGCTGGCACAAAATCAGATGGAGTTTAGCATGTTGCGCCCGCTGATCCTGGAAACGGCCCAAAAAGTATTGGAGCAAGAGCCCCGCAATGTGCAAACCGGCCCTGCGGTGCGTAATGATGAAGGCACCATGGCTGTGCACATGCGGATGCTGAGCGATATGCCTATGTTACAGGATGTTTATAATTTATTAAGTCAGGGTATTATCAAAAACAATAAAGGGCTTACGGTAGACGAGTAATTTTGTTACTTTTGCCTAAATGAACATTTATAAAATAAAGGTCAATTTCGAGGAGAAAGGGCACGAAAGTGTTGAGTTGCCAATTGCCGAAGGAGAATCTGTATTAGACGTATGCCTGGAGAACGGTATTGAATTACAGCACAATTGCGGTGGCGTTTGCGGATGCAGCACCTGCCATGTTTATGTAAATAAAGGTATGGATAACATCCAGGAAATATCCGATAAGGAAGAGGATTTTATTGACAGGGCTGTTAATCCGCGTATCAATTCGCGCCTGGGATGCCAGTGTGTGATTGTTGATGGCGATATTGAAGTTACTTTGCCTGACCAGTCGCAATTTTTAGGCCACTAATATTTGCATCAATCCGTTTAAACAATAAATAAAACGTATAATTTACAACGTATTAGCGTACCCCGGGTAGTACGTAAAATCAATAAAAATGAGCGATAATAAATTTGCCTTGCCAATTCACTGGAATGATTATGAAGATATTGCCATCGAACTTTACGAAAAGTTTGGTGACGATTTTGACGAATCAAAAATATACCGTATCCGTTTTACTGAACTGCTTGACTGGGTATTGAGCCTGCCTAATTTTGCAGGTACCCGTGCCGAATCAAATGAAGGCCACCTGGAGCAGATTCAATCGGCCTGGGTATACGAATGGCGCGATAATCAATAGTTGGCAGTTTTAAGTTGGCGGTTTGCAGTTTTAAATTTGCAATTAGCAGTTTAATACGGGTTAAACATTCAGTAATCCAAAAAATCGGTGAGATCACCTCAAAGAATCGGTGTAATCATCAAAAAAAATCGGTGTAATCACAACCATGGAATCGTTCCTGAATAAATTAAAAGATATTACTACCCTCATTTTTGATGTGGACGGTGTTTTGACCGATGGGTCTGTTTTCGTAACAGAATCGGGAGAACAAAGTCGTGCCTTTAACATTAAAGATGGCTATGCATTGCAATTGGCCGTTAAATGTGGTTACAATGTTTGTGCAATATCGGGCAGCCGCTCAAAAAGTGCTATGTATCGTTTAAATAGCCTGGGCATCCAGGATGTTTATATGGGGACTCATACTAAGTCGCAACGGTTCAAGATCTATCTTGAAGAAAAAAGTATTATTGCCACTAACGTATTGTACATGGGTGACGACATTCCCGATCTGGAGGTGATGAAACTTGCAGGTTTACCTGTTTGCCCTGCCGATGCCGTTGAAGAGATCAAAGCGGTTAGCGCCTATGTATCGCCTTATGGCGGTGGCAAGGGTTGTGCCCGCGATATCATCGAGAAAGTGCTCAAAGTTCAGGATAAATGGATGAGCAAACAGGCATATAGCTGGTAAGGGTTGGTTTATGGGCTATGGTTCATAGTTCATGGCCTTTTATATGGTATAGAATAAAGCGATTGCTATAAAACAGTCACGAGTACCCGATGTTACCATGATCTATGAACCAATAACTATGAACTAAAGATATGCACACTATCCCCCCCGTAATTCTCGCATCAAAGTCACCAAGACGTCAGGAACTGCTCAGGCTTATGGATGTTGATTTTAGGGTGGTGCTCAAAGATGTTGATGAATCATATCCCGAAGGGCTAACCCCGCCCGAAGTCGCTTTACACATAGCCCGTAAAAAAGCCGAAGCATTTGATGAAACGGTAGGGGAAGAGGTTGTACTTACCGCTGATACCATAGTTTGTATCGACGGCCTGATATTAGGTAAACCCGAAACCAGGGAACATGCTATTGAAATGCTGCAACTGCTATCGGGCCGTGTACACCAGGTTATTACAGGTGTTTGTTTACTTTATAAAGGGCGCTACAATAACTTTTACGACCTAACCGAAGTATTCTTCCGCAAACTTTCAGATGCTGAGATCAGCAATTATGTAGACAAATATCAGCCGCTTGACAAGGCCGGATCATATGGTATCCAGGAGTTGATAGGTTTGATAGCCATTGAACGCATTGAAGGCTCATATACCAATGTTGTTGGCTTACCTACTGAAAAGGTTTACGCGCAGTTAGCCGCGTTAAATAAATAATCCTTAATATTTAATAAAGACAATATTTCTTATACAAATGGTGCAAGCATTGTGCTAATACTTGTGTATGGGATGCTTGTGCTTTCCGGGTTTGTTTTATTCGTCGTAACAATTTAGCTAAACATCGTTACTTTTTAATAAAGCGTATTCTTTCGGCATATTTAAATAAATAATTACATAAATTAAACCTTTGTTTCCTGCATAGTCTAATGCTTTAAATAAAGGGAGTAATTTGTCATGAAAAAAACTATTAATACAGGGCTGGTGTTTTTGCTGGTGGCCACCTTGTCTGCTTGCAGCAGCTACAATTATTACACCGCAGCCCGAAACAAAACAGATTTATCCGCTTACCGTACATTTGCCTGGCTACCTCCTGCAACCATGACCAATAAAGCCGGCGCAGTTGTAAAAAAGGAAGTGGCTGATGAAAGAGTTAAGGATGCAGCGATATCGGCATTGGAAAACAAAGGTTTAAAATTTCAGGAAAACAATCCCGATTTGATGGTGAGTTACACCACAGTTACAGGCCGGGGTATGAAAACTGAGTTTTATCCTGCTTACTACGGCGGCTATCCGGGCTTCGGTTTGGGTTTTGGCTGGGGTTGGGGCGGCGGCTGGGGCTACCGTCCGTTTTATGGCTATGGCGGCTGGGGCTGGGGATATCCTTACGGATATGGTTACGGCTATGGCGGCTACGCCCGTGTACCTTACAAAGAGGGCACGCTGATCATCGATATTATGGATGCCAGGTCACGCAAATTGGTGTGGCGTGGTTTTGGCGTAGGTGAGCTGCACAATCCGCAAAGAACAGTAAAAGAATTGCCGAAAGTAGTTAATGGCATTATTGAACAGCTGGAGCTTAACCAGGTACAACAACAGCCTCAGGTGCCGATGAGAAAAGCATAAGAAATTTGCTGATCAATTTATTGAACTAATGCAAAAATCCCTTTAGGCCTTAGGCCTGAAGGGATTTTTGTTTGCGGTACAAATGAATTGCAGCAAAAACAAATGCAGCTACAGCAAAAACAATAACCCAGGTGTCAAGCGGGCAGTAAGCGTCGTCATCTGCGTTATCGCAGGCAAATATCTGAGCAAAGCAGCCTAAGGTTGCTATTACCCAAACAAGGATCGTCAAAAAAATCTTCTTTATCATATGCACAAATCGCTTTTATAGTTTTACAAATTTACCGGTGCCAATCAACTGCCTGGTTTTGTTGTCGGTAACCCTTATTATGTATGTTCCGGGCACAAAACCGGCCACGTTGTTTTTCCAGTACAATTGAGTAATATTTACTGTCTTCAATAGCACACCACTACTGTTAGTTAATTGAATATTGTAGTTAGCCGATGAGTTGGTTTGGGATATAGTTAAGTTTACGGTTTCGTGTACAGGGTTTGGATATATGGTAAGCAGGCTGTTGCTGATGTTACTTTGCGTATTGGCATACATTAATGGTAACTCTTTTGACAGACTGATATCATTGTTTAAATCAGTTAGCTGAACGCGATATTTATTTAGGCCTTTTGCCGGATTAGGATCGGTATACGAGTAGGTGCCTAAGCCGTTTGATTGCATAACATTCAGGTCTTCCCAGGTTTTGCCGTTATCAACGCTTCTTTGCAGGTTAAATGAGCTATAGTTTGCCTCATTTTCAACAACCCAGGTTGTTTTAGCCCCGTCACTTACTTTCACGGCATTAAAATCAATCAGTTTCAGCACAAGTGCCGGATTTTGGCGCATTATCAGTTGAAAGCGGTCTTTCCCAAAAGTAGCCGCAATGCTTTTATCAATATTATAGCTGTAAGCGTTGTTGTGTTTCAGATCCACTGAATCTTTGGTGAAATTATCTTTAAGCCATACTTCGTAAATGGCGGGCAGGTCTTTAACATCGGTTAATTTAATTTTATAAGGGCCTGATGTTGTTGCATCTGCAAAGAGTGGGATTGTTGCCTGGGTTTTTCCAGGTAGCGGACGATGGTGGATGCTTGTTTTTACGCCGTCGCTTGTTAAAGCCGAAAAGCTTTCCAAAGCACCGTTTCCGCCAAGGTCTTCAGCATCTTTATTTTTGTCGAAATTAGCGGTAGCCCATTTATCAAAAACCAGGGCAACGCCATCAAAATTAGCCTCATCTTTTTCAAGCAGGAGGTGCATAACGGGGCTTGGTTGCGAAACCGGTTCGCTTACACTGGTAGCGGCAATAGGAGTATTTGCTACGCTCATAAGGGCTTTATTACCGGTGCCTAAAGTCTGTGCAATAGGTGTTTTGTCTTGCGGTAAGCTGAAGACTCCGGTAAGCGAAGTTGATGAAGGCTGGGTAGTTACCTTGGCCGATTCCCTGAAGGTTAAAGCCTGCCCGCTACCGTTTGCTATAACAAAAAAGCCCTGGCCGCTTGCTATCATATTACTTGCCGCGCCGCCAACTACGCTTTGAATACCCGGGTTAACGGTTGTGGTGGTATCGTTAACCGAAGTTATCTGCCCTGCATTTTGCTGGTAACTCTCATAGTTTTTTGTTGTTAAGTTGTAAACCCATATAAAAGCTAATGGTGGTACATTTGCCGCAGTAGTTGTATAAATCTGGGCTTTTTGTCCGGAAATATAAATTGAAGAGGCGGCATTGGCATTACTGCCTGACGTTCCCTTACGGTTAAACTTTTCAAAATTTATGGTGCTGGCATAAGGGTTGCCCACAAGGTTATAACCTTGCAGGGTGTTAACAGCCGGGCTGGAATATTGTAAGGTTGATGCGCCGTTATACCAGTTTGCTACGGTGATGTTGCCCTGGTTTAACGTTCCTGTTTCGGTCATCGTGGTGGGCTGCGGAACGTATGTAGAAACTACTGCAGTGCTTATAGAGCCTGCAAGGGTACGATCTCCACGGAAAAAGAATATAAAACCATTGCCGGCACCTATCGACCTGGTACCGGTTTCCCCATCAAAAGAATATGGCGATGTTAAGCTATTAACCCCCCTGAAATAGCCGGATGTAAAGGAGCTTTGGTTTGCAGCCTGGCTTTCTTTAAAAAAGTAAATAGAGGGGTTATTGGCCCCGGGCGAAACATCAAAGCCACCTGCGGCTAACGTGGTGCCGGTAACAAACGCATTGTTTTTAAGATATGCCAATGTAAAAACAGGGCTTGAAGTACCTGTGTTAACAGAAGAGGTTAACAAGCGATACCCTCTGTATTTTGACGCGCCGCCGTTGATATAACGTTGCACATTTACGTTACCGGTAATTGCAGTACCCGAGGGGATACTTGCAACAGTGGCCGAACCCGTAGCATCAGAGTTTAATGTTAAAACACCACCGGCAGCTAAGGTAGCAGTACCTCCCATGGTAAGTATGCCTGAAGAAGATACCGCGAATTTACCAGTGCCCGACATAGTTTTGGTGCCACTGCCGTTAACCGTAACATTATTGAATTTTGTGCCGTTTGTACTGTTATCGGTAAGGGATTGCGCACCTGCCTTACTGAAGAAAACAGTACCTGTACCAGGTGTAAATGTTCCGGTGTTGGTATAATCGCTATTATAAATTACGCTTCCCGAGCCGCAGGTAAAAGTACCTGCAGTATCGGTATATGCGCCGGTGAAAGTTGCTGTGCCTGATCCTGTTGTAATAGAAGAGCCAGATGAATTACCATAAGTGCCAGTGAAGGTAAGCGTGCCTGAGGCTCCCGTTATTACCGAACTGTTAGTGGTATTTCCGGTTATTGCGATACTTCCGGCGTCCTGTGTTACGTTTGCCGAATTTGTCCAGTTGCCGGTAACCGCTATATTGGGATCATTGGTGTTGAGGTTTATTGCCCCTCCGCTGGTGATCCAGTTTCCGCTTACAGTTAATGCACCTCCGTCAACAGTTTTAGCTGCTGCACCTGATAAAGTAAGATTATCATAATTAGAAGGACTGGAACTGATAAAGCTGTCGCTGGTAGCATATACTGTTTGCGTACCCGAAGTAGCTGAATAGTTCACAAGTCCTGTACCGCTGCCTCCGGTGGTGAAATCAATAGTACCGCCAGTAGCAGCGCTTATTGGAGTATTGCCCGTTAAGTTTAAAGTAGTAGCCCCGGTGCCGGTATCCATATCAACTAAGGCGGCATTGGTTATAGTATTGAGACCATCATTCCTGTTTACATAGTTTGAGTTGGTAGTTGAGATATTACTTACAGTTAACGTACCCGAGTTTAGATGAAATGTTGCGTTGTTAACAGAATAATTTTGCAAAAATATCAGTGCATAGGTGCCAAGCGCCGAAGAAGTAGTATTTAGTGTTAATGAATTAGTGATGTTAAATACCGGAACTGTAGCATTTATTATAGTTGTGTTTGACGTTGGGGTGGTAAGCGCAGTAGGCGCGGGAGGTGTAGTGTTATCGCCTAATACAAATGAATTACAGTTTAATGTACCAGTTCCTGTACCTGTAATGGTTGTTGTTACACCGCCGGCACTACTATTGTGATTTTGGGTAATTGCGCCATTTACAGTAAGTGAATAGGTGGTATTGATGGTTAAAATAAGCGATGGCGTTCCGGTTAATGTACTTTTTGTTGGGCCAAGTATCAGGGATGCAACGTTAGGCACAGTACTTTGTACAATAGGCTGGTTTTTAAACGATACTACACCTATACGTGCAACGTTGCTTGTAGTTGGCACTGTTGCCGGGCTCCAGTTGCCGGTGTTATTCCAGTTATTATCTGATGCACCAGTCCAATCGATTGCGTTTACAAACGTTATAGTATTACCGCTTGATGAAGGGCCGGTATAAGTTATTGCTGTACTGTTGCCATTACCCATAAGTGTACTAATGCTTGTCGGGGTAATAGTGCCGGTAGGGCTGCCGCCGTAATTAAGCTGGCTTTTTACAGTACCCGTCCAAAAATAATAGCCTGGTACTGAGTATGAACCATCGGTATTACCCGAACTGGTTATAAGGTCGCCCACGCTATAACTTTGCATGGCATTTCCTGTATAATTCATTGAACATATCAAGGCATCAGCTGATGTTGAATAGTATGAATCGTCAGATCTGTAAAGGCTTCCGGAACCGTTGAAATAAGCTTCAAAACCTGCGCCGGTTGTGGCGATTACCAATTGATTGATAGTAAAGTTACCCCTTGATATTATTTTTAACCCGTAAAGGATCACGCTTTCGCTTTCGTAGTAAGGAGGCTGGGTTACGTTATTGGCTGTTCCGTTTGCGCCCGTTGTTGTAAATTGAAGCACACGGGTATACATATCAAAATTATCCCATTGAAACCTGCCGGCAGTTGTGCATGTGGATTCAAGATAGGAGTAATAATAGGTGCTGAACCCGCTGCCCGTTGTTCCATTACTTGACGCAACAAGGGTTTTGGCTGTTGTCATACCCGCTACAAAAACATCCTTAAAGATTGCCCAGCGACCATCTTTCAATCGTTGTACTTTGATCATGTAGGTTTGCTGATCATTAGCCATAGTTGCGTTTAGCAATTCATTATAGCGGCCGTTACCTGTGTTAGAATCATACCTGTACCTTAAACTGAGTGTTGTGCCGGTGTGGGTTATATAAATGCCCTGCATGGTATTGGTGGTATAACCATTGGCAATAAGCCAATACCGCCATGAGTTGTTGCCAACCGCCATTGCATCAGGATCATCCGGACCGGTTGCACTATTGTTTTTATAAATGAAATTCCACTCAAAATCATTCTGAGTCATGTCAATGCTTCCTGATGTGCCGCTCCCGACAAAATCCCAGCGAATTGCACTTATGGCATTGGTTGCCGGCACTGCCGATCTCAAACTTACCGAACCATTTAATGGACTTGTAGTTGATGCATCAATGGTAATTGATGAACTTGTGCGGGTTGCATTACCAACACCGCTTGCGCCTAATGAAGTTATATTATTGGCTGAAGCAGTTTCAAAGTTATTGTAATAGTAGGTAAGATTATCACTGGTTTCCTGGGCCGTAACTCTGTTAACCAGGCACAGAAAGTATCCGGCAAATAAAACGCAGAGTAATTGTGTTTTCAAATTATTAGGTTTTAGGGAGTAATTGCAATAATGGTGCTGACTTAATAAAAATGCTATTAAAGTACGAATTTTAACTCGAAATGACTGTTGTGTTGCCAATAGTGCACTCTATTTTGATGTTTATTAAGAAAATGGAAAATTTATGAAATTTAATTATTGATTATTATTTACCCGGTTTGGGGAATTTTTTTCCCTGCCGTTTTAATCAATAAGCATGTGGTTTACCTATAGTGATGAGTAATTAATTAGCACAAAACGGTAATTTTTTTTTAAATACTCCGGTTTGGAGTAAGGTTTTTTGGTTGCTGCCAGGAAAATTGAGCCAAATAACTCATTGAAGGTGGTATTGCGAAGTGCTGTGCGGAATGCTTTAAAAGAGAAAAGGCATGAGTGTTCAACTTTTAAAAAGAAGGGTGTTCAGTTTTTAGAACTATGAATTTTTAAGTTGTTGATTATCAGTAAGTATTTGTTCATTTGTTATTTTGTCGATAATGTAAATAATTGATAATCAGTATCTGTTGTTTTTAAAAAATGCGCCAGGTGTTCAACCTAAAAAAGTTGAACACCTGGCGCATTTCCTCTATTTAACCTTTTGGCTGTTATTACCGCGATTAAGATCGGGCAGGGCGGCGTCGGGGTCAATGGCCACTGATTCGGCTTCCTGCGTTGTAGGCAGTGTATATGTAATTTGTCCGGATTGCAGCCAGGTTTCAACCGGCAGGTAAAAACGTTTTTTGCTGCTGTCTTTAAATTTTACCTCAACAGTAAACGGCATAGGTAACTGTTCTTTATTCACTACTTTGATGGTAATGCCTTTGGACGCATCTTTACCTGCGTATTTTGCGTCGATAAGCGCTATATCAACCAGCCAGTTATTGTAAAACCAGCCTTTCCAAAACCAGGAAAGGTCTTCGCCGGCCCCGTTCTCTATCGACCTGAAAAAGTCATCAGGCTGCGGGTGTTTAAAAGCCCATTGGTTGATATAATTTTTAAAGGCATAGTCAAACCTGTCTTTTCCTAATATTTGTTCGCGCAGCAGCACCAGGCCGAATGCCGGCTTATAATAGGTGAGGGGATGGCGGTATTTTTCGGGAATAGCATCAGGAGCTGTCATAATACTCGGCGATTGCGGATCAAGCAGCGAAGGGATGATCTCATCGGCGGGATTACCGCCTCCGGGTGCGTATTCGCTATCCCGTTTGGGAGCATATTCTCCCTTGTTGAAAGCATCAGAAGCATATATATCTATAAAAGTGTTGAGGCCTTCATCCATCCAGGCATAGCGGCGCTCGTTTGATCCTACAATCATCGGGAACCAGTTATGGCCTATCTCGTGTGCTGTTACCCAGTAAAGCACGCTGCCTTTATCGGTAATGCCGTCAAACACAATACCCGGATACTCCATGCCGCCGGCAATGCCCGCTTCGTTAATAGCAACAGGGTAAGGATATACAAACCATTTTTCTGAAAAGTATTCTATTGATTTTTTCAGATATTCGGTAGCCCGGCCCCATGCGTCGTTACCATAGCTTTCGGCAGGATAAACGCTCATCGCCAATGATTTTTTGCCACCTGGAAGGTTAACCCTTGCTGCATCCCAGATGTAAGCTTTTGATGCACCAAAGGCAACATCGCGGGTGTTGAGCATTTTAAAATGCCAGGTAAGGGTCCCTTTGTTAACCGGGCGACTGGCAGGATCATTAACCTCGGCCAAATCGCGGATCATGATAGTTTTGTCGCTGTTGCGGGCCTGATCTAAGCGGGCTATTTGTTTTGCCGTCAACACCTCTTTAGGGTTAAGCAGCTCGCCCGATCCGGCCACGATCATGTCCCATGGTACGGTTACCGAATAATCTATGTCGCCATAGTCGAGGTAAAACTCGCCGCTGCCCAAAAACGGCAGGGTATCCCAGCCGTGGCTGTCGTCATAAACGCACATGCGCGGAAACCACTGGGCAATTTCGTAGATCTTGCCATTTTTGGTATCGCAATAGTCCGTACGGCCACCAAAGGCGCCCGGAATAGTATAGTGATAATTAATCCGCAGTTTAATAGCTCCTTTTTGCAGCGGATGTGCAAGGCGCACCTGCATACGGGCATCGGTAATTACAAAAGGTACAGCTTTAACAACATCGCCATTGTCAACAGATACAGATTCTATCTGGTAACCGCTGGTATGCTGATCTGCGCCGGGCGAATGGTCGGTAAAGAAGTTGGAACGGGCATCCTGTTTATAAGTATTTTGATCGAGCTGTAACCAAAGGTACGGCAGGGCATCGGGACTGTTGTTGACGTAGTTGATCACTACAGTGCCGCTTATGGTTTTGCTTGCAGTATCAAGTTTTACTTTCAAGGTATAATCGGCCCTGTTTTGCCAGTATTTGGGGCCGGGAGCGCCATTGGCCGAGTGAAAGTCGTTACCCTTTTCGGTATAAAACATAGGCGAAAAAGCCGCTGCCGCGTTGTAGTTTGATGAAGTATCGTTAGGATTGAGTTTCCCTTTTTGCGCCGACGCGCTGAGTGCTAAAACCGACATTATACCTATGCCGATAGATCGTAATTTCATGGTGTGTATTTAAGCGCCCAATATACAAAGGATGGCGCTAAATTTGGGTTTTATGAAAAAGTTAAGAAATGTACACGCTTACGGCTATTATAAAAAAACATATTTTAGAGCTTTATTATAAAAGATAACCTTGCACTTCCCTGTAAACATACCTTTTGGCCGGTCATCCATCCCGGTACATTTTGTTTGCGAAACATTGTCGTATTTTTTAGGTTACCGGTATTATGCCTGGTTGCGTAAACATTCGGCAGATAAGATCAGTGCCGATCACCGGCTTATTATTTTTATCGGCGCGGCAGCGGGTGCATTTATCGGCTCGCACCTTGTAGGGATTTTTGAAAATCCGCCTTTGCTGTTTTCGCATTTCAATATCATCTATTTTATGGGCAACAAAACCATAGTGGGCGGTATGCTTGGCGGATTGATAGGCGTTGAACTTACCAAAAAGCAGTTAGGTGTAACCGTATCGTCCGGCGATTTAATGGTTTATCCGCTCATCCTGGCTATGATTATTGGCCGTACCGGTTGTTTTTTGGCCGGCCTGGAGGACGGCACTTATGGCATAGCTTCCAATTTATCATGGGCTATTGATTTTGGCGATGGTATCCGGAGGCACCCCACTAACTTGTATGAGATAGTGTTTTGGGTAATGCTTTGGCTTATACTGAAACTCATTGAACAAAGCCATCGCTTTGTTGATGGTGCAAGGTTTAAATTGTTTATGGTAAGCTACCTCATTTTTCGGCTACTGGTTGAGTTTATTAAGCCCGATTACTTTTTTAGTTTTGGTTTATCGGTAATTCAGTTAGTTTCTATGGCCGGCATTTTGTATTATTATAAAGTATTTTTATATCCTAAAAAGCTGTTTATAAGCCATGCCTGAACGCCCGTATATATATTATGATTTTACGTTGAGCATTTGCTCCACCTGTTTGCGTCGGGTTGATGCCAAAATTGTTTTTGAGGATGATAAGGTTTATATGCTTAAAAACTGCCGGCAGCATGGTTTTGAAAAGGTGCTGATAGCCACCGATGTGGAATATTATAAAAACTGCCGCAACTATGCCAAGCGCAGTGAGATGCCGCTTAAATTCAATGCCAAAACGCATTATGGCTGCCCGTATGATTGCGGCCTTTGCCAGGATCATGAGCAGCACTCATGCCTTACTGTTGTGGAGGTTACAGACAGGTGTAATTTAAGTTGCCCCACCTGCTACGCCATGTCATCACCTACTTATGGCAGGCACCGTACTTTGGCCGAAATTGAACAGATGCTGGATGTAATAGTGGCAAATGAAGGTCAGCCCGACGTAGTGCAAATCAGCGGGGGAGAGCCTACCGTGCATCCGCAGTTTTTTGAAATTCTGGATATCGCTAAAACAAAACCCATTAAGCATTTAATGGTAAATACCAACGGTATCCGGATTGCTAAGGATGAAAATTTTGTAAAGCGGCTGGCAACCTATATGCCCGATTTTGAGATTTACCTGCAGTTTGATTCGTTTAAAAAAGAGGCGCTTGAACAATTGCGCGGCGAGGATTTGCGCGACGTGAGGCAAAAGGCCATTGAAAATCTAAACAAGTATAATCTGTCGACAACGCTGGTAGTTACGTTGCAAAAAGGTTTAAATACTGATGAGTTAGGGGCAATTATTGAATATGCATTGAAGCAGCCCTGTGTTCGCGGGGTAACTTTTCAGCCTACCCAGCAGGCCGGCAGATTAGAGAACTTTAATGAGCAAACAGACCGTTACACCTTAACTGAGGTACGCAGCGCTATATTGGAGCAAACGAAAATATTTAACAAAAACGACCTGATCCCGGTGCCCTGCAACCCTGATGCCCTGGTGATGGGGTATGCTCTTAAACTGGGCGGTGAAGTGATTCCGCTAACCCGGATGATTAATCCGGATGACCTGCTTGATAATTCAAAAAATACCATCGTTTATGAAAATGATGAACGCTTGAAAGGGTATCTGCTTAATATGTTCAGCACAGGTAACTCGGTTGATAAAGCGAAAGAACACCTGCACTCATTGTTATGCTGCCTGCCCGAAATTGATGCGCCAAGCTTAAGCTATGACAACCTGTTCAGGGTGATAATTATGCAATTTATAGATGCGCAAAACTTTGATGTTCGTGCCATCAAAAAATCATGTGTGCATATCGTAAATAAAGATATGCAGATCATCCCCTTTGAAACCATGAACCTGTTTTACAGGGATGATAAGCGGGAGTACCTTGAACAATTAAGAGGAGAGATTTTGGTATGACAGAGGAAGAACAATTACAACCACAAAATCAACATCCTGATAACAAGCAGCCAAGTGGTATCAAGATAGTAGGGCTTAATCTGGCAGTATTTGTTGGCTATACACTGCTTAGTATGCTGACCAGCGGCGGGCTTATATTCGCCGGATTGCTAATGATTGTCCAAGTTGTAGTTTGTGTTACACTTTCATTGTATTTCCGTAAGTGGAGTTGGTTTTTAGGCGGCCTGCTGGTTTTAATAATTGGATTTTCAACATGTGTTTCACTGGTAAGGATTTAGTATCCCACAAGTTGATATAAAATTAAAATGGAAACGTTGAAGAAAGGCTCAGGTGGCAATAAAATGATAGTTGTAGGTGTCAATTTAGCGATATTAGCTGCTTATACTATATATTTTAGATGGGTTGCTAATGAAGAGCTTATTATAATAGCCGAAGCCTTCGTTATTTTTTTGCATGTAATACTGTGCCTGATATTGGCAATTTTTGCCTTGAGAAAAGAATTTTTGTTTAGCGCACTCGTAGTACTGCTGATCGGTTTTTCATCATGCTGGGTTGTTTTCTCCATTTAGGTTAACATCTCTGCCAAAACCCCTTCTTTTAATGAGTTAGTACACATACTTACCTTGTGAATATCCAGCGCATGCATAATAAAACGGGTAACCAAAGAAGCAGCTACGATCATATCAACCCGCACCGGAATAATTCCCGGATTACCCAATCGTTCTTTATGGCTTGAAAGAATCAGCTTATTGGTGATGGTTAACAGCTCTTCTTCATCAAAATCATAATGCTGGATACTTTTCAAATCAAAGGGCCGGGCCTTTTCTGTTTCGATCAATCCGGCAAAAGTTTCAAATGAGCCTGATGAGCCAACGAGGGTGTCAATTTCAATACCTGTAGTGGCGATGAACAAATCATTCAGGGTATCCTCGAGATACAAATTCATAGCCTCGATAGATGCCGGGGGAATAGGGTCGGTGTGATGGAACTGATCCATGAGGCGGGCAGCGCCAACTTCAAAGCTTTGTTTCCACAATATTTTATCTGCGTTGCCCAAAATAAACTCAACGCTGCCTCCGCCAATATCCATGATCAGGGAGTTTTTGGCCGATAAGCAGCCGCTTAACTTTACACCGTTGTAGATAAAAGCAGCTTCCTGTTCGCCGTCAATAATTTCGATGGCGATGCCTGTTTGGACTTCAACCTCTGTAATGAAATCTTTTCCGTTTGAGGCACTTCGCAAGGCCGAAGTTGCTATTGCTCTTACACTGCTAACGTTGTTGGCCGCGATAAGTTCGTGAAAGCGTTGCATGGTATTTACGCCACGTTGAAAAGCATCTGGCAAAATATGGCCTTTGTTAATACCTCCTTCGCCTAACTTAACGGCTTCTGTAATATGTACAATTTCATGGTAGTCATGGATCTCGCCTTCGGCAATCAATAAATGGAAGGTATTTGTACCCAAATCCATTACTGCAACGCGTTTACTCATACGGCTAAAATAAATAATCCCCGAAAATGTTTTCCATTCCCGGGGATTTTATTCGGTAAATCCGAAATCGAACATCCGATATCCGAAATCAAAAATTATTCTTTATAAAAGAACCACTTAACCAGTTCTTTATAGCTTGCTTTTTTGCCATACATTAACACACCTACCCGGTAGATCCGTGCTGCAACATAAGTAGTAAATAAAAAGCCAATAACCATCATACACATCGAAACAGCTACCTGCCATATTGGTGGATCAAACGGGATACGCACCATCATCGCTACCGGTGCAGTGAAAGGGATCATGGACAACCATACTGCCAGTGGACTGTCCGGCGCGCGGAACAATACTGATACTGCCAAGAAGTAAGTGAACAGCAAGGGTAAGGTAATAGGGAACATAAACTGCTGGGTTTCCGTTTCGCTGTCAACTGCCGAGCCCACAGCTGCAAACAGGGCAGCGTATAAGAGGTAGCCGCTTAAAAAGTAAAATATAAAGCAGCCCATAATATATCCAAATGGGATAGTTTGTAATACCGCAAGCGCATTTACCATAGGGCTGGTAGGCGAATTAAAAGAGTGCCCGGCGATTTTGGTAGATATAATAGATAAAATTATCCAGGCGCTAAACTGGGTTAAGCCAACCAGGCCCACACCTATAATTTTGCCGAGCATTAACTGAAATGGCTTTACTGAAGATATAACCACCTCAATAATGCGGTTGGTTTTTTCTTCAATAACACCGCGCATTACCTGCCCGCCATATATGAACAATGATATATAAATAATGATAGCACAAGCTATCCCAATTAAAATATTAGCGCCGATATTCGCATTCTTGTCACCTTTATCAGAAATTTCGATCGAACTTACAGTGATATTGGTCCTCTTGATAGAGCGCAGCAGCGAAGTATCGATATGATGCCTGATGAGGTTATTTGAAAAAGCGATATCGCTCAATTGCTTTTCAATTTCTTCAGATAGGGGGATAGATGCCTTCTTTTTTGAAAATATCTGTACCGAATCTTTCTGCATGTAGTTTACCGGGATATATAAAATAGAAATGCCTTCACTATCCTTTAGTAGTTGTCTGGATGATTTGAGATCGGTGAGCGCATAGGTGAACTTTATGTTGTTAGCGTCATGAAATTTATTAGCGAAGTCACCGCTTTTATCAATTACGTTAACTGTTTGTAAGGATGATAATTTGTCGCTGCTATCGGCAACCATCTTTACAACAATACCCATAAGTAATATTAACAGCGGTACCACAAATATCATGATGATGAATGATTTTTTGCGAACCCGTGTAAGATACTCGCGCTGTATAATAAGTAATACTTTATTCATGGCCGGTAGAGTTTAGGTTAACTTTTTCGATAAATATTTCATGCATACTGGGTATTACCTCCTGTAGCATATTTACCCTTGCTTTTGGGATAAGGTATTGTAAAACATCGTTTGAGTTATTTTCGCCTGTAAGTTTTATCTTGATGGTATGACTGCCATCATCAGCATGAGTTTCGCTAACCAGTTCAAACGGTTGATTGCCATCAAATGCTATTTGTTGGCCCGTGTATTCAATAAAATAGGTTTCGTTACGATAGGAGTTGCGGATATGTTTAACCTTACCATCCAATATCTTGTGCGATTTATGGATGAGGGCTATGGCATCGCAAAGCTCCTCGACAGATTCCATGCGGTGGGTAGAAAACAAAATGGTGGCGCCCTTTTTATTTAACTCCAATATTTCGTCTTTAATCTGTTCGGCATTTACGGGGTCAAATCCGCTGAAAGGTTCGTCTAATATAATCAAATCGGGTTCATGCAGTACAGTTGCTACAAATTGTGCTTTTTGTTGCATGCCTTTTGATAACTCTTCTATTTTCTTTTTCCACCAGGTTTCCATTTCAAGCTTCTCAAACCAAAACTTAAGGCGTTTTTGCGCTTCGGCACGGCTTAAGCCTTTTAATCTGGCCAGATAGATCATTTGTTCACCAATCTCCATCTTTTTGTACAGGCCTCGTTCTTCGGGTAGATAACCTATCCGTTCGATGTGCGATTGGTTAAGTCTTTCGCCATTAAAATAAATCTCGCCCGAATCAGGGGCAGTAATTTGGTTTACAATACGGATAAGCGAAGTTTTACCGGCACCATTAGGGCCAAGCAGGCCAAAAATCTGACCGCTTTCAACCTCTAAACTTACATCACTGAGTGCACGGTGACCTGCGTATTGTTTAACAATATTGCGGATGCTTAGCATTTGTTAAGGTTTATGTATCTGTGTTTTGCCTTGTTAGATGAAATTAAGCAAAAAAAGTTACAAGTTGGGTTTATCATATGGGGGCCAGTCGGGGTTTTCAACGTCATAAAATGGCTTTTGCAATTGCCGGCTATTAAGCACATTTAAAGTGGTTACTGCGATATAAATTCCGGTTGTCGGAACTATAAGGTATACGAGCCCGATGTAGCGGATGTAGAGGATATAGCTGGAAGTCCCGATAAGGGAAAGTGCCCTCGGCACAATCATGTAAAATATAATAATAAATAACTCACTTAAGGTAAAAAGCAACAGAGGTAACTTAAATACGGTATCACGCAGCAAGGCGGCCATAATCACAATACATACTATTACTAACATATTGATAGTTCCATTGATCTGGTAAAATATTATCAATGGCTCTCTGTTGATTTGAAAAAAGCTGATGGCTGTATTAACTAAACCAGATATTAGGCTATAGATCAAATAAATGATGAACACGTTAACTATGAAAGGTTTTTCGTTGGTGTATTTTAAAATACCTATCACAAATACCATTAACCAGGCAAAACAAATGACAGGCATAAATGAAAACAAAGGTCGTACTACGTCTGGTACCGTGAACGAAATGGTTTGCATGGCATACAGGAGTATCAGAGCCAACATACTGATAATGCACGCAGTAATGGTGAGATAAGCGGTACCATGTGTAGGTTTCATAAGCAGGGTAGGTTTAAATTAAGTTAATCGCAATTAGCTTAAAGATAATAACGTAAGGCTGTTTATTGAAATAAAAAAACGGCGTGATTGTTTTGATACAAAATACGCCGTTAGCTAATAAAGCGGGTGCTTGATTTATTTCAGTTGATTCAAGCTAAACCTCAATGTTTCAATGGCCTCTTTTTGCCTTGAAATAATCACGTACATATAGCCATTATAAACAATGGTATGGGGGTAACCATATTGCCCGCCTTTCCACAGGCCTTCTTTTTTAAGATGATATAGCTCATTAGCTATAATATAATTTTCATCAAAGCTTTTACCATCTTTTGATAGCGAGAGCACCAGCGGGTTGCGGTCATAATGGTGCAGGGTATCGGGGATACCTACATAATAAAAACGTTTATCGGGTAACCTGCCCAGGTGAAACTTGCTGTCATTATCTGAAAAAGGGGCCTCCACCGGCCGCGACCAACTGCTGCCGTTATCCTTGCTTTCGGTAAGCCATAAATGGCCTTTCCAGCCTTTACCGGTCACCCTGAGCAGCATATGCAATACGTTGTCATCAGTTTCAAAAAATGAGCCTTCGCAAAGCGGGGGGAGCCCCGATTTTGCAGCGGGAGCATAAAACATAGCCGGGTTATCCTGCTTATAAAGTGAATCAGGATAAAAACTGCTTAGTTTCCAGCCCGTAAGTCCGCGGGGATCATCTGTGTAAGGGAAAGTGAAATTACCACTAATGATCAGTCTGCCGCTATTGGTAACTTCAGGCCCGTGGTTGGGTACAACAGGCAAATGCATATCAAGTGGTTGGCTCCAATGCTCACCGTCGGTACTGGTTTTAGCCCATAAATGGGTGTTATTGCGATGTTTGTCGTAGTCGCCATAATAGGCTACCAGGGTTCCTTTATATTGATAAAGCCCGGCGGCAGTGAGTACCGTGAGGGTATCGTTGATTTTGCCCGGAGTAGCTAATATTTTTAATGGCGACCAGTGTTTGAAATCTTTAGAAGTAGAATACACTACTCTTTGCCCCGGCGAATCCTCGTCAATCATTCCGTTGCTCCATATGGCCACAAAACGGTCTTTAAAATGAATGATGGATGTGTGATGGTTATAAAGCCACTCTTTATCGGGCGAGTAGATCATTGACCGTTCAATGTTTAACCTGGGTACTCCGGCTTCGGTTTGATAATTGTTGCGAATGGCCGGGGTTTGAGCATGGATATTAATGAGGGATAAAAAAAGGCAGATAACAAAAAGGAACTTAAATTTTACAGACATGATCCTAATTAACGTAAATTATCCGGTTAGTGGAAACGGAGTTGATAATTGGCGGACCATTTTGGACTGGTATCTTTAGTGTGCTGCGACATTAATATGCGAAAATTTTATAACAAAATCATGGCAATCCTTTTATCCCATAAATCAAGGTTCTTTTACTAAATTACGGGCTCTATCAAAATACATCATTTATGAAGCGAGCCTTACTCTTTATATTCACGCTTTCTGCTGTTTGTACCGTATATGCCCAACAAAAAAAAGCTTTAAAACCGGCTGATGTTTATCGGATCCCAACGGTAAGCGACCCGCAATTGTCGCCCGATGGCAAGTGGGTGGCTTATAGCGTTTCTGAAGTTGATACCGCAAAAGACCGTCGTGTATCACACCTGTGGATGCAGAGTTTTGATGGCAAAGAATCTATCCAGCTAACTCACGGCGACGAAGCGGCCTCGTCGCCGCGCTGGAGCCCGGATGGTAAATATTTGTCGTTCCTCTCTTCGCGCGATTCAAAAACAGGTTCGCAGGTTTGGCTGATCGACCGGCGTGGTGGTGAGGGTGCTAAGCTAACCAATATTAAAGGTGACTTAGGCGACTACGCCTGGAGCCCCGACGGCAAGCGCCTGGTAATGGTGATAGGCGACCCGGAAAACAAAGGCAAAGAGGAGCCTAAAACGCCAAAACCAATAGTTATTGACCGTTATCATTTTAAGCAGGATGTAGTTGGATATCTTCAGCACTTGCATAATCATCTTTATTTAATTGATGTTGCCACTAAAAAGCTTGATACTTTAACCCGGGGCGATAAAGATGAAAGTTCGCCGGTGTGGTCGCCGGATAGCAAAACCATCGCTTTTGTCAGTAACCGAAGTGCCGATCCTGACAAAAACCAAAATACCGATATCTTTACTATTGACGCCCGCCCTGGTGCCAGTATGCTGCAGCTTACTACCTGGAGTGGGAGGGATGGCAACCCGCAATGGAGCCCTGATGGCAGGTATATTTCCTATCTCCGTTCAACCAGCGATGCCGATTACATGATGTACGACCAGAACGTGGTATGCATTATGGATGTGGTTGGCCAAAACAATAAACCGCTTACCCTGCAGCTTGACCGGCCTGCTGCCGCACAAACCTGGGCTAAAGACAGCAAGAATATTGTATTTATTGTAACAGATGACCGCACGCGTTATTTAGCCAATATCAATATCAACAGCGGAAAGATCACTACGATAAACAAAGGCGATTACGTTTTTAACGATATAGCTACCAATCTTTCGGGTAATTGGATAGTACAAAAAACAGATCCATACACCCCTGCGGAATTATTTGCCTTGGAAGATAAAAAACTACGCAGGCTTACATTTCATCATGATGAATGGCTAAATACCGTGCAACTTGCTTATGCCAAAGGTTTTGAATCAACAAGTTCTGATGGTACCAAAGTGTCGGGGATAGTTTTAACGCCTGATAGTGTTCCAAATAAAAAGTATCCGCTAATCTTGTTTATTCACGGTGGCCCGGTTGGGCAGGATGAATTTAGTTTTGATGCTACCCGGCAAACGTTGGCGGCTGCCGGGTATGCCGTAGCGGCGGTAAATTATCGCGGTAGCAACGGTCGAGGATTAGATTACTGTAAAGCCATTTATGCCGATTGGGGCAATAAAGAGGTTAAGGATTTGCTTGGTGCTGTTGACGAATTAGAGAAATTAGGCATAGCCAACCCCGACAAGCTGGGCATAGGAGGCTGGAGTTATGGAGGCATCCTAACTGATTATACCATTGCATCTGATACCCGCTTTAAAGCAGCGGCCAGTGGTGCAGGCAGCGCGTTACAGCTTTCTGTTTACGGCAGTGATCAGTATGTGTTACAGTATGAAAGCGAGATAGGTGTGCCATGGAAAAATGCCGATAAGTGGATCCAGATCTCATACCCGTTTTTCCATGCCGATAAAATAAAAACACCGGTAATGTTTATGTCAGGTCTGCGGGATTTTAACGTACCAACCATTGGCAGCGAACAGATGTACGAGGCGTTAAGAACACAAGGTATCCCAACCGAATTGATATTGTATCCTAATCAATTCCATGGTCTTACTAAGCCAAGCTACCAGGTAGACAGGTTGCAGCGCTACGTTGAATGGTATGATAAGTATTTAAAAAAATAACATTTTGATATGTCCCGACGGGGCTTTTTAATCGTGTTTTTATGAAGTATGTTATGTTGATTTTGGTTGTATTGGCTTTTAAGCCCATATGCGCCCAAGTTGTTAAAAAGCCGCTTAAGCCCACAGATTTATATAAACAACCAACGCTGATGGCTCCTCAGTTATCTCCCGACGGTAAATGGTTGGTTTACGAACTATCTGAAGTGGATACGGCTAAGGATAAGCGCATATCTCACTTATGGATGCAAAGCTTCGATGGCAAGCAGTCCATTCAACTTACTTATGGCGATGAACCCGCCTCTACCCCTAAGTGGACACCGGATGGTAAGTTTATTTCTTACCTGTCTGAAAAAGATTCAAAAAATGGTGGCCAGGTTTGGATGATGGACAGGCGTGGAGGAGACGGGCATAAACTCACTGATATTAAAGGTGAGATTGAAGAATATGTTTGGTCGCCGGATAGTAAGAAACTGGCATTAATTATAAAAGACCCGGAAAACAAGGGAAAAGAAGCACCCAAAACTACGCCGCCTATCAAAATAGACCGCTATCATTTTAAACAGGATATTGAAGGGTATCTGCAGCATTTGCATTCGCACTTATACCTGTATGATGTGGGCTCAAAAAAACTGGACACTCTCACCAATGGTAAAATGGACGATGGCTCGCCGCAATGGAGCCCCGACGGAAAAAACATTGCCTATATAAGCAACCACACTGCCGACCCAGATAGAAATGAAAATACTGATATTTTTACAATAGAGGCTAAACCGGGCGCTGAACCTAAACAGCTCACTACTTTTACCGGTCATGATATTAATCCCCTTTGGAGCCCGGACGGTAAGCGTATTGCCTATCTCCGTTCAACAAGCGATGCTGATTATTTCATTTACCAGCATGACGTTTTATTCCTGATGGATGCCGACGGGAAAAATAATCGCCCGTTAACTGATCAGCTGGACAGGCCTGTTAGCAATATAGCCTGGAGCAAGGACGGTAAAGATCTTGAATACGTAGTCAGCAGCGACAGGATCCGTTATATCAACAGGTATAATTTGCTTCTCCGTAAATCGGTGCCGGTTTATAAGGGGAACGAATGCAGTTTCTCTGATATAGCAGGCCATTCATTAGGAGCATGGGTGGGGCGGATGACCACGCCCTATATGCCTAACGAATTGGTAGCCATTGAAAATGGCAAGGTCCGCCGTTTAACTTTTCACCAGGAAAAATGGCTGAGCGAGGTTAAGCTGGCTTATGTGAAAGGTTTCCAGTCGTTTAGTAACGATGGTACTTTGGTATCCGGCATTTTATATATGCCGGATAGCGTGGTTACCAAAAAAATGCCATTTATTCTTTACATCCATGGTGGCCCTACCGATCAGGATGAGTTTGAGTTTGATGAGATCAGGCAAACGCTTGCTTGTGCCGGGTATGCTGTAGCTGCTGTAAATTACCGTGGCAGTACTGGGCGCGGTATTGAATTTACCAAAGCCATTTATGCCGATTGGGGCAATAAAGAAGTAAAAGACCTGCTCGGAGCAGTAGATGAACTGGTTAAACTTGGCATAGCAGATAAAGATCGCCTCGGTATTGGCGGCTGGAGTTACGGCGGCATCCTTACTGATTATACTATAGCGACTGATACCCGCTTTAAAGCAGCTTCAAGTGGGGCGGGCAGCGCATTGCAGCTAGCTATTTACGGATCTGATCAATGGGTAATGCAGTACGACAATGAATTAGGGGCTCCATGGAAGAATGCTGATAAGTACATCAAATTATCTTATCCTTTTTTCCACGCCGATAAAATAAAAACGCCAACCCAATTCATGTCGGGCTTAAAGGATTTTAACGTGCCGACCGGTGGAGGAGAACAAATGTATGAAGCACTGCGGTCGCAAGGTGTACCAACACAATTGGTACTTTATCCCGGTCAATATCATGGTATCACTGTGCCCAGTTACCAGGTTGACAGGTTACAGCGATATATTGACTGGTTTGATAAATATTTAGCCCCCCAGCCCCCTAAAGGGGGAGCTTTTTGATAAGTTTAAACGAAATTTGAAAAGGCTTGAAATTAATTACTCAAGCCTTTTCAAATTCTTTAATTCATGAAATTCAACAAATTCGGGTTCAGACATTCTGATTTCAGATAGTCAATTTTCCTTCTACCGAATCGTCAATGGTTTTGCCAATGGCTGCTCCTGCAAGTCGTTTTACGAATGCTATTGCATTGCCATGTTTATTGTCCCAATAATACCCCTCGGTAGGCTCAACTTTGATTACGCTGATACGCGGATCATCAATGCCTTTAGTAAACCATACTTTTAATGTCGGTTCCCAGAGTTCTTTAATCTTTTCCTTGTCTTCGGTAATGCTTGCTATCCCATAAAGGTTCAAGAAATCAGAGTATCCCGATCCCTGGAAAAGCAGGTGAACAAAGGGATCTTTCCCTAATTCATCATTTTTATGGCTGTCGTTAGCGCTCAGGAACCAAAAATTACCCTCATCGTCAATTTGCTGTGCAGACATCGGTCGTACAGAAGCCGGTACGCCGGTTTTAATATTGCTCACAAAGAAGCAACTTTTCGCGCTTTCCGCAAGTTCTTTGATCTTTGCAAGGGCTTCGGGGCCGTTAAGGTCCTTCATGTTATCCTCGGGTTGCTGTTGATTTATACTATCCATTTTTAAGTTTTTGTTGGTAAATGTTATAAGGGTAACCAATTAAAAACTCAATTGTGTGGGATTTGTTAACTTAATAGATAATTATTTATTTAGAAGTGATATATGGCGCCCCGATGCATTTCCGTTACGTCATTGCGAGTAACCACCAGAGAGACCCTGGAAAAAATCGTGATGACGTGCAAAATATATTTTAGGGAGTTGTGCGGAGGCCGCGTTAGGGACTGCAGTGTAAAGCCAGCAGCGTGTGTAGGGAGTGAGGGCAGGAAAGGCGAGGACTTGTAACGGAAAGCCCGGGCCGCAGGCAACGCCTATGTTATAAAATCAATTTGAAAAAAATATTTAATAATCAACAACTTACGATCACGTCATTATAAGGTACGAAGCAATCGCGAACTTTACAGAGGCATTAGCATGGCTTGGTCACAAGTCACCCCCTCCAGGGGCCACCACACAAGACTTGCGCCATTAAAAGAGAACATTGGCTGCCTACCCAAATACCACCATCCTGTCCGGATACTTAGAAGCGTAAGTGGCTACAATATTTTTGATATAATCATTCCCGGGATAGGGCGTAAGATAGCTTTTGAGTTGCTGCACATTATTGGCATCAAAGTAATGAGAGATATAGCCCATGCCATAAAACTGGCCTTTCTCAACTAAAATACAGCTATGCTCATCGCCCGTGCGACCTTCATCCCTGATGGCATAAGTAGGCAATGCCTGCTTGAGCTGATCGATGGCATTATTTACTTTTTTGTTATAGCTATCGATAGGCTCAACGCCTTCGCAGGCGCATGCGTTTCCGGCTGCGCCGGTACATGGCTCATTGTTTTTTTGTATAAAGCAAAGCTTAGGGCACAGTTCAAATGCTTCTATCAGTTTATTGAGCAGGTTATATCCGTCAAGCAGGGAATTGCAGGTATATATCGGATCGCTGTATTTACGATATTTATCCACCGCCAGGCGAATGTAGCCGCGCTGGTCTTCAAAAGCGTAAAGACAGAACGCGTTTTCGAAACGCTTTAACGAACGGTTGTATTTTGGCCAAAGGCGTTTGATTTCGATGGCCTCCAATACAAAGGCTATGAGTTCGGTGCCACAAACCTGGTAGGTTATCTGGTGGATATTGCGCAAAAACTCCTGTCGCTGAAAACCAGGATTATTGCCTGTAAAATGGCTGCTTACCCGTTTTTTAACGTTTTTGGCTTTACCTACATATATTACCTTGCCTTTTTGATCATGAAAGTAATATACGCCTGGTGTATATGGTAGCTGGTCGATATCCTTTTTTGACAGGTTGGGTGGCAATAGCTGGTCTTTTGAACCCAGTTTGAGAGATTGTTTAATATGCCCGTCCGTATCGCTGTTTAGTAACAGTGTAAACAGTTCGGCCGTAGCTTCGGCATCACCCATAGCGCGGTGGCGGCTTTGGTTATCAATACCCAAATGTTTACATAATTTGCCCAGGCTGTATGATGGCAATCCAGGCATTATTTTGCGACCAAGCCTCACGGTACACAGTTTATTGGTTTGCAGATCATACCCCGCGGCGGCAAGATGGTACCTGACAAAAGAGAAATCGAAGTTTACGTTATGGGCAACGAAGATCTTGCCGTGAATGAGATGATAAATATCGGCTGCCACGTCTTCAAAAGGAGGGGCATCCTTTACCATTTCATTGGTAATGCCGGTTAAGGCGCTGATATAGATAGGGATGTCACGCTGTGGGTTTACAAGCGTTTCAAACCGTTTCACTACTTTTTTACCGTCATGTATGCATATGGCTATCTCGGTAATGCCATTTGCGCTGGCATGTCCCCCGGTGGTTTCTATATCGACAATTGCATACATTATTTCAAATGTAATATAATTTTGCTAATTATTTTAGTTGGATTTAAAAAAGTCGGAAAGTCCGCAGTCCGGAAGTCCGAAAGTTTTTTGTTGGGGAGAAATCGATCGATCCAACTTATAAAAACAGAAACTAATAAACAAAAAGCCCCTGGGAAATTTTCCCAGGGGCTTAAATATCTTCCGGACTTTCCGACTGCGGACTTCCGACTAAAGACTAAAAACTTAAGACTTCTTATTCTTGTTAGCCTGAATCTGTTGTTGCTGGCGCATCATTTCTTCCATTTTAGCGCTAAAACCTGATTTTTTCTTTTTGGTATCTTCAGGTTTCTTTTTGTTTTCCTGGATCTGGGCATGGATCTTCTTATCATCAACCATGAATTTGATCAGGTATTGTTGTAAGAAGGTGAACATGTTGGCCAGGAAGTAGTAGTAGTTCAAACCTGCAGGGTAGCTGTTAAGCGTAAACAGGAATACAATAGGAGTGATGTAACCTATATATTTCATCTGTCCTGTAGCACCCGAGATCTGGTTGTTGAAATAAGTATAGATCAACGTTGAGATGGTCATCAGCAAACACATTAAGCTAACGTGGTTAACGCCGCCAAGGAAAGCTACAGGAGCAAACTTGATAACCGAATCATAAGTTGAAAGGTCATGCATCCACAGGAAACTTTCGCCCCTTAGCTCAAATAAACTTGGGAAAAAGCGGAAGAACGCGATAACAATTGGCATCTGAATCAGCAATGGTAAACAACCACCCAATGGGTTAACGCCTGCTTTTTTGTACAGTTTCAGGTATTCTTGCTGTAACAAAGTAGGGTTATCCTCACCAACTTTAGCTTTGATCTCATCCATTTCTGGCTTCAGCACGCGCATTTTGGCCATAGAAAGGTATGATTTGTAAGTAAGCGGCGACAACACCAGTTTCAACAATACAGTTAATACCAGGATAATTAAACCATAGTTCCAGTTAAACTTGTTAAGGAAGTTAAATACCGGCAATACCGCAAAACGGTTGATGTACTTTAACGGTCCCCAACCCAGGTTAACCATTTTGTCAAGGTCATGACCCTGATCTTTTAAGGTATTAAAACGGTTCGGGCCGAAGTAAAACTCCAAAGGTAAAGAACCATCTGCAGCGCGTGTAAGCGACAGATCGGCCTTCATTTGTTTTACATCAGTAGTATCATTAACATCGGTAGCAACGGCAATATCTGTTTTGGCTATGGTGTTTTTCGCGATCAGCACATTTGAAAAGAAGTGCTGTTTGAAACCAACCCAGGCCATTTTTTTATCGCTGATATTTTTCTGATCGTCTTTAGCTTCGCTCAGGTAATCAACATCGCCGTCAGTATTGTAGTAGTATACTGTAGAGTACTGGCGCTCCTGTTTCATGTCCTTTTCCTGTTTGTGCAGGCTGGCTGCCCAGTTCAGGTTATAGGTACTGCTGTTGGCTATTACAGCATCAAGGCCGGTAGGTTTAATAGTTAAGCCAAGTTTAAAGCCATCACCTTTTAAGCTGTATACATAGTCAATATACTGGGTTGGGCTATAGCTTAAACGCATAGTAACCGAACCCGAATCTTTTTCGGCTACGGTAAGCGCTTTTGCACTTGGTGTAAAATAGTAATTGTTGGTGTTGATATTGGCAACCCCGGCGGCAAACTTTAACCCAAACTGGTTATTGTCGCCACTAAAAAGTACCAAAGGCTTTTTATCAAAAGTTTTGTAGTTTTTTAATTCAACTGAGGCAACTTTACCTCCCTGGGTGCTTAATTTAATAAGCAGTTCTTTATTTTCAATAGTAACAAACTCTTCTTTGCCAACAGAAGCGGCGCCGAAAGGCATTTTCAATAAAGCCGAATCAATTTTGGCTGTTTTGGCAGTATCAAATTTAGCTGCGGTTTTTGCAGCGGCGGCAGCGGCTACACCAGCTTTTTTCAGCGAATCCTGATGCTGTACTGCGCGCTCTTTTTTAAGGTCGGCTTCCGATGGCTTTAAAAAGTATATCGAGCCGGCAATGATCGCCATGATCAGGAATAATCCTGTAAACGTATTTTTATCCATTATCTAATTATCGTACAATTACTTATTTTTTGCGGGCATAAGCCAGCGAAGCGGCGACAAAGTTAATAAAAAGTGGGTGCGGATTAGCAACTGTTGATTTTAATTCGGGATGAAATTGCGAACCAACAAAAAACGGGTGGTTTTTTAACTCAACAATCTCCACCAGACCATTGTCAGGATTTATGCCAGATGGGGTAAGGCCAGCAGCCTCATATTGTTTAAGATAGTCATTATTAAACTCATAACGGTGGCGGTGCCTTTCCGAAATATGGTTTTTCCCATAAATGGCAGCAGCTTTAGTACCTTTTTTAATATCGCAAGGATAAGCGCCCAAACGCATGGTGCCACCTTTCAGGGTGATGTTTTTCTGATCTTCCATCATGCCGATAACCGGGTGCGGTGTTTCAGGGTTCATTTCGGTACTGTTAGCATCCTCAAGGCCTAATACATGGCGACCAAATTCCACCACGGCGCATTGCATACCTAAACAGATCCCAAAGAACGGAATATTATTTTCGCGCACATGACGGATAGCCTGGATCTTTCCTTCAAAACCACGTTCACCAAAACCCGGAGCAACCAATACTCCATGCATGCCTTTCAGTTTTTCAACAGCGTTTTCAGGAGTTAACTGTTCAGATGGGATATATTCAATGCGTACTTTGCATTCCTGTTTGGCACCTGCGTGGATAAATGCTTCGGTGATTGATTTATAAGCATCAGGAAGCTCTACATATTTACCAACCAAAGCAATACGTACATCGGCAGTTGGGTTTTTAAGGCGACCAAGAAAATCTTTCCAGTTTTCGAGGCTTGGTTCGTTTTTGTGCGGAAGCTTTAACTTGGTCAGTACGGTTTTATCAAGCTGTTCTTTCAGCATCAGCAAAGGCACGTCGTAAATACTTGGCGCATCAATTGATTCAATAACTGCGTTGATGTTTACGTTACAGAATTGGGCTATTTTTTTACGAATATCGTTAGTTAAGTGATGCTCGGTACGGCAAACCAATACATCCGGTTGGATACCGTATTCCAATAGCATTTTTACCGAGTGCTGGGTAGGTTTGGTTTTCAATTCGCCTGCTGCTGCAAGGAATGGCACCAGTGTAAGGTGGATAACCAATGAGTTGTTTGAACCAATTTCCCAGCGGAATTGCCTAACAGCCTCGATATATGGTAACGATTCAATATCGCCTACAGTACCACCAAGCTCGGTGATCACGATGTCATATTCGCCGTTTTCGCCCAGGATACGGAAGTTTCTTTTAATTTCGTCGGTAATGTGAGGTACCACCTGTACAGTTTTTCCTAAAAAAGCACCTTCACGTTCTTTGTTAATCACATTTTGGTAAATACGACCGGTAGTGATGTTATTAGCTTTTGAAGTAGGGGTATTCAAAAAGCGCTCATAGTGACCAAGGTCAAGATCGGTTTCTGCGCCGTCTTCGGTAACATAGCATTCGCCATGCTCATAAGGGTTAAGGGTTCCCGGATCGATATTGATATAGGGATCAAACTTTTGGATGGTTACGCGGTAACCGCGCGATTGAAGGAGTTTGGCTAAAGAAGCAGAGATTATACCTTTTCCTAACGATGAGGTAACACCGCCCGTAACAAAAATATATTTAGTCATGATTTTTTTTGAAAATGACCGGGCTTTTATACCGCGACCAATTGTTTCTGTACGGGATACAAAAGTACGAAAATTTTCACGCTTCGGCGTATCTGTTTTTCAAAAAAGGAAACTGTTAATGTGTTTTGTTTGTAAGTTTCTTTTAAAGAGTAAGTTAGTTGTCCGTTTACAACTAGGATGCTCAAAAGAAAAGCGATGCTATGCACTTTCCTTTTGCCTGCTGTACATATCTATTTTACGGTGCAGTTCATTTGGGTTGAAAGGTTTGCTCACATAATCATTCATACCTACGGTAAAGGCCATATCTTGGATATCAAGCATGGCTGATGCGGTAAGGGCTATAATGGGCAGCTTTTTGTACTTATCGCCGGGGAGCTCACGTATGGCGCGGGTAGCCTGGTAGCCATCCATTTCGGGCATTTGCAGGTCCATTAAAACCATATCATAATCATGGGTTTGCACCAGCATTAAAGCAATCTCGCCGTTTTCGGCCACGTCACATTCAACTTCCCATTGTTTCATGAATTGTTTTGCCAGTATCACGTTGATCTGGTTATCTTCAGCAATTAACAGTCGAGTACCTTTAAGGCTTTTTAAGCGGTAAAATTCATCGCCATCGGCCGTACTGCTTAATTGTCTTTTACTGTTTTTAAAAGTAAGACTGAAGTTAAATACCGAGCCTTTACCATATTCGCTTTCGACAGTAATATCGCTGCCAAGCAGTTGCAACAGGCGTTTGGTGATGGTTAAGCCCAAGCCGGTGCCGCCATATTTACGTGTGGTATCTGAGCTTGCCTGGCTAAAACTTTCAAAAATATGGTCAATTTTATCGGGTGTGATACCTATGCCGGTATCGGCTATTTCAAAATCAATGGTTGATGAATCAGCTGTGTTGCCTGCCAGGGAAGCGGTTACGGTTACCTTGCCTTTGTGCGTAAACTTAACAGCATTGCTCATCAGGTTTGTGAGGATCTGGCCTAAACGCACAGGATCGCCAATGATTGCATTAGGCAAGTCCTGATCCATCATTAGTTTTATCTGGATATTTTTTTCGTTTGCCTTTTGCAGCAGGGCAAGGCGTATGTTTTTGATCAGATCGGTGAGACTAAAGTCAACACTTTCAAACTCAACGCCGCCGGCCTCTATCTTGCTGAAATCCAATATATCATTGATGAGCACCAAAAGGTTTTCGGCCGAAAACTTCAGGAAGTTCAGAAATTCCCTTTGTTCGGGCTTGGGATCCTGATGGATAAGCAGGTGAGTAAAGCCAATAACCGCGTTCATCGGCGTACGGATTTCGTGGCTCATGACACTCAGGAACTGCGCTTTGGCCATAGCAGCTTTTTCGGCAAGTTCTTTTGAATGGATGAGGGCAACTTCCAGTTCTTTGGCTTTTGCTATCCGCTCATGCAAAAAGCTGATGATATGGATGAGATCATCGTCCGAGTCGGAGATGTTTAGCTCAACATCAGGATTAAGCGCCCTGATAGCTTCCTTCAGTTGAGAGATGGAGCGCTGTTTGATTTCGTTTTGTAACCTCAGGTTATCAGTAACTGTTACATACTCACGCTCACTTACATTAAAAGCATGATCTGCCAGTTTTATCGACTTTTCAAAGTTTTTGAAACTATTGTTAACTGCACCCAAAAACTGCAAAATAGCGCCATCTTCCAGGTATTGTGCGGGGAGCAATTTTTTTATCTGTTTATCCAATAAGTGATGGTACTCCATAGATCAGCGCTCGGTAAAGGTTGTGATAGTCATGGTTTGGTTGTGCAACTCGCAATTCGACCCTTTATTAAGAGGAGATAATTCTCCGTACGAATAAAAGCCAGCCATAGCTGTTTTATTGCCGAAAATATCTTTAGCTGCCATTAATTCCTCGTCTGTACGATCATTAAGCACCAGTTTCCGGCCTACACAGCTAACTAATATCGCAAGGTCGGCTTGCCCGGCGCCGGTTATGGTATCGGTTGCTGCCGATGAGGAGGCGCTGATCAGTTTGTCAAAATTGGCTTTCATCAGGCGTACTTTACTGCCTTCGGGCAGGTTGCCTGCAAAAGTCATTGATTTTTCATCCTCGTTAACGCTCAATATAGTTCGTACCAGTTTTTTATCAGAGCCCTCAATATTTAAGGATAACGGGAACAGCAGTGCCGAACCGGGTAGTTCTTTAGCATATTCGCCCAAATATTCTTTGTAAAGATCAAGTGCACTCTTACCGTCTATCTCAAAAAGTACATTTTTATCCGACCGGGTTATGGTTCGCTGAGGCCCAAACTCCTCCCAGCCTCCGCTTGAACCGTGGCTGATGTGCAGGTTATCACCATAAAAGCTAATGGCTATTACATTACCTTGTGTAGGAATCGCATTGAGGCTTGTAAACGTGCTGCTAAACCGAGCTGCGTCGCCTGCCAAACCACCGCTAACGGGAACCTTACCGGGGTTATCGCGGTTAAAACCATCAACCAGTTCGCTGCCGTTTATAAAAGTTCCGTCGGATATGATGAATACGCAATTTAACCCTTGTTTATCCAGCTGCGACATCAGAAAAGCACCGGTTTCGGCGCTGTTGGGCTGTTCGTTTACATGTGTAGCGGTACAGGCTATGGATGATTTTTCAAACTCAACTGCGGTAACAACAATGCTGTCGTCATACACGTCGCTGCCAATGATTTCGCCCGATGTGGATGCGAAGACAATATTTGCATTAGGATAACCCTTTTTAAGGTAATCGTAAATTTTGGGAGCAGTAATTAACTGCGGCGCACCAAAGGCAAATACCAACTGACAATTTTCAGCACTGAATTTGGGATCGGTAAAGTAGTTTACCCAACCGTTTTGTATAAAGTGATGTTGCCTTATCTTCATTGTGGTTTCAGGTTAATGGTTTCAGGTTAATAACACTGCTATGTTATACATGAAGTTAACGAATTACAAAGCAATAATTAGTCAAAACACGAAAGTATTAAACGCATTGTTGTTATGGTAAATAAACTTAATTTTTAATAGTAGACCTATGTTTCAATAGTTTAAGCAGCCGTTAACATTGTTCGTTTACAGCTTATACGAAAGAGTTAAGGTAAGGTTGTAGGGCAGGAAGGGGGCTTAAATTTAGGAAGTTTGATATTGAAGTGAAAACTATATATCAAACTTTAGTTTTTCCAGATCCTCAGGTACATCAACCGCATGAGTTTCCAGTTCGGTTTCTGCTACTTTAATGCGGTAGCCGTTGTCTATCCAGCGAAGCTGCTCCAGGCTTTCGGCCTTTTCAAGCGGGGACACCGGCAGTTTGGTAACTTCCTGCAATACATCTGCGCGATAACCGTAAATGCCAATGTGTTTAAAAAAGGTATGAAACTCCAGCCAGTTTTCGGGCTCCTGGCCGCGGATATGGGGCAGAGTGGCTCGTGAAAAATAAATAGCTTCAGATAGTTTATTGATCACCACTTTAGGTGAGTTGGTATTATGGAGTTCCTGCTCGGTCTGGATTCTTTTTACAAGGGTGGCCAATTGTGTATCAGGGTCATTAAAACAGGCGGTTAGTTTTGTGATCTGTTCGGGGTCAATGAATGGTTCATCGCCCTGGATATTGATGATCACATCATAGCCCGGATGCAGGCTGGCTACCTCTGCACAACGGTCGGTGCCGCTTTGGTGGTTGGAGCCCGTCATTACAGCAACGCCGCCAAAATTGTTTACATGGTTAAAGATCCGGTCGTCATCGGTGGCTACGACAACCTCGCTTAGGCTCCGGCATTTTTTTGCCTGCTCGTACACACGTTGGATCATAGTTTTACCGCCGATATCAACCAATGGTTTACCGGGAAAACGTGATGACGCGTAACGGGCGGGTATGATGCCTAAGATTTTCATTTTGTGCCTTTAAAACAACCCGTTAATCTCCCGTTCAATCAGGTTTACGATGGTAGCCATATCCTCGGTATTGTTGGCAAAATCAAGATTGTCCTTATCCAGGATCAGGAGTTTACCCAATTTATAATTGTTGATCCATTTATCATATTTCTCGTTCAGTTTTGAAAGATAATCTAAACGGATGCCTATTTCGTATTCACGGCCGCGGCGCTGGATATTGCTTACCAGGGTAGGTACCGATGCTTTTAAATAAACTAGCAGGTCGGGTGGTTTAATAAACTCGGTTATATTCTGAAAAATTGATTCATAGTTTTCGTAATCGCGCGTGGTCATCAAACCCATATCATGCAGGTTTTCTGCAAAAATATAAGCATCCTCATAAATGGTACGGTCTTGAATGATATTGTGCCCGCTCTTCTGGATATCGATGATCTGGCGGTAACGGCTATTCAGGAAGTAGATCTGCAGGTTAAAGCTCCAGCGTTTCATATCGCTGTAAAAATCCTCTAAATAAGGGTTGTTATCTACAGCTTCATACAATGGGTCCCACCCGTAATTTTTGGTCAGCATCTCGGTAAGGGTAGTTTTTCCGGCGCCAATATTTCCTACAATAGCTAAGTGCATACTTTTTAGTTCATGGGTTATAGTTCATGGTTCATAGCTGATGTTTTTGACGAAGCACTCCTGCTATTTTGAAATGAAACTCCGACTAATATACACTATGAACTATGAACTATCAACTACCCGCTAGTTAAAATTTCCTGAAGCCGATGATCTCTCTAACCTCTCTTATTGTTTTTGATGCGCTTTCGCGGGCTTTTTCTGCCCCCATTTCGGCTACTTTGCGCAGGTAATCGGCATCATTGGCAATGGCATTGATCCGGTCGCGGATAGGGGCGGTTGCCAGTACCATATCTTCGGCAAGCTGTTTTTTCAGATCGCCATAGCGGATAGCCATTTTATTATATAGTTCGTCAAAGTGGGCAACGGTATCGGGCGTTGATACTACTTTCATCAAATCGAACAGGTTTTGGATCTCCTGTGGTTTTTGCTGGTTTTCAACCGTTGGGCCGCTGTCTGTTACCGCACGCATTACTTTTTTACGGATGGCTTCCGGAGTATCACCCAAAAATATGGCATTGCCTTCGCCTTCCGATTTGCCCATTTTTCCTTTGCCGTCTAAGCCCGGGATCTTTACCAAACTTTCGCCAAAGCTAAAAGCAAAAGGCTCAGGGAAATAATCGTGATTATAAAGCCTGTTGAAACGGTTACCAAAAGTGCGGGCCATTTCAAGGTGTTGCTCCTGATCTTTACCTACGGGCACTTTTACGGCTTTGTGTATAATGATATCGGCAGCCATTAATACCGGGTAGGTAAGCAAGCCTGCGTTAACGTTTTCGGGGTTGGCGCGTACCTTGTCTTTAAAGGATGTTGCCCGTTCCAGTTCGCCCAGATAAGCGTTCATGTTCAGGTACAGGTATAGCTCGGTAACCTCCGGTACATCTGATTGTACATAAATAGTAGCCTTTTCAGGGTCGATACCCGCGGCCAGATATTCTATCAGCACCTGTTTTACATTGCCATGCAAGTTGGCAGGTGTGGGGTGTGTAGTTAACGAGTGGAGGTCGGCAATAAAGAAAAAGCAGTTGTATTCATGCTGCATTTTTATAAAGTTTTGCAACGCTCCGTAATAATTTCCTAAGTGTAAGTTTCCGGTCGATCGGATACCACTAACAACAGTCTCCATAGTGTGGCGAAAGTAAGGAATTTTTCTATTTTTGGTGATGATGAAAATGATATTGAGAAAAGTGCATGTATATCTTTACGTTGTAAGCGTGGCCATGGGCTATCTTATATTATGGCCTTTTTTCTATTATTTTTCACGCAAACCTGAGCGTTATCAAACCCTCAATTCATTCAGAAGGTTCTGGGGGTTAGTTAGTTCGGCCTTTGTAGGGATTTTTTACCGTTTTGAATATGAACAGCCGATTGACTGGAGTAAGCCTTATATCATTTGCCCCAATCACAGCTCCAATCTTGATATTTCGGCAATGTGTATCCTGGTGAAAAGTAATTGCTGTTTTATGGGTAAGCAGGAGCTTGAGGAAGGCCTCGTAACCGGGCTTTTTTTCCGTACGGTGGATATCCCTGTTAACCGGGATAGCAAGATGTCATCATTCCGGGCATTTAAAAAAGCATCCGAAAAATTACAGGAGGGCGTGTCGCTTATCATATTTCCCGAGGGGGGGATTTCCGATAACTATCCGCCCCAGCTTTGCCCGTTTAAAAATGGCCCCTTCAGGCTGGCTATTGAACTTAAAATACCTATCATCCCGGTAGTGTCGGCAAATACCTGGCAGATACTTTGGGATACCGGCATTAAGCACGGCAGCAGGCCAGGGATTTCTAAATTTAAGGTCCATAAGCCTATTGAAACCGCCCACCTGAGTATTGATGATGCAGATGCATTACGCGACGAAGTGTTTAGGATTATGGACCGGGATTTAAAGCTTGGGAACCCTGTTCCTACCTTCGCTTAGTCAATTATATAACAACAGACCGGGAATTTGTAATATATTTGTACATAAACCCATTTGAACGGCCTTTATAAATTAAATGATGCCGACGCTTTGCGCGATGAGGGTTACCCTACTATAAAATAAAAATTACAACAGGCATGACCATTGATAAAGAAACCGTTGAAAAAGTAGCCCACCTGGCCCGCCTTGAACTTACCGAGACCGAAGTACAGGATACCATGAAAGATATGAGCAAGATACTTGATTTTATGGCCAAACTAAATGAGGTGGATACCACGGGTGTTGAACCGCTGGTTTATATGACCACCGGGGCCAACGTGCTGCGTGAGGATGTGGTTAAACAACAAATTACCCACGAAGAAGCTTTGGAAAATGCTCCTAAGCATGACGATGACTACTTTTTAGTAGCCAAGGTTATTGAGAAATAAGTTCAAAGTCTTTAGCCGGAAGTCTTAAGTTGAAAAGCATAAAGCGACTTTAGACTAAAAACTTAAGACTTTCGACTTTAACACTGTAACATTAGGCACCCTTGTGCAGTCCAAATAAAAAATAATTCATGGAGCCAACAAATACTGCCAAACCGTTAATTACTATAAAAGATATTGGGCGTAAATACGTAATAGGTGCCGAGGTGATCCACGCGCTTAAATCTGTTTCGCTGTCTATTAACAAAGGCGAGTTTGTTGCTTTGATGGGCCCTTCTGGCTCGGGCAAGTCAACCCTTATGAATATTTTAGGCTGTTTGGATACCCCAACCAAAGGGCAATACATCCTTAACGGGATAGACGTAAGCCACATGACCGATAGCCAGCTTGCCGAAGTGCGTAATTCGGAGATCGGTTTCGTATTCCAAACTTTTAATCTGTTGCCTCGTAATACTGCCCTGGATAACGTGGCCTTACCGTTGATCTATGCTGGTGTTAACAAAGAAAAACGGATGGAACGTGCCGGCAATGCATTGAAGAACGTAGGTCTTGGCCATCGTATGGATCATAAGCCCAATGAACTTTCAGGCGGGCAAAGGCAGCGTGTTGCTGTAGCAAGGGCGCTGATCAATGATCCATCCATTATCCTGGCCGATGAGCCTACCGGTAACCTTGATACTAAAACTTCTATCGAGATCATGGGCCTTATTGAAGATATTCACGCCAAAGGCAATACCATTATCTTGGTAACGCACGAAGAAGATATTGCCTTGCACGCCCACCGCATAGTACGTATGCGCGATGGTTTGATAGAGAACGATTACGTTAACACCAACGTTCAAACTGTAGACCGCAGGGTAGAGGAGGTGTAAGCCCATCGCCCCCCTGAAGGGAGAGTTATAGCGTTTATTATTTGTTTAATGATGCAGTAATCTTCGCCGTGAAACAACTACAAACAGGCAGCTTTTACGGGCAAACCAATCAAATAACCCATTTACACGGTATCACCATAACCGATACCGAATATACTCTTGATAAGGTAGACTGGCATTACCATGAAAATGCCTACTTCACTTTTATACTGGCCGGTAATGTTATTGAGGGTAATAAAAAGGAAGTTTATCATTGCCCGGCTGGTAGTTTGTTGTTCCATAACTGGCACGATCCGCACTATAATATTAAACCTAAAGGTTTTACCCGGGGCTTTCATATCGAGTTACAAAAGCACTGGTTTGATGCGTTGGAGCTAAAACAGGATAAGCTGGAAGGCAGCTTTGCCGTTCATGCCCCGGACGTTAAATTTCTTTTATACCGTATCTTCAAAGAATCAAAGATCGGTGACGAGCTGACCGCAATAGCTGTAGAGTCGTTACTGCTGCAAACGCTTCATAAAATGCAGTTGAGTAATGAAGGTTTATTGCGACAGGTACCCGCATGGGTTAACAGACTAAAGGAACTACTGGTCGATGATCCGGCCCACAAGCATACGCTTGCCGAACTTTCGGAAGTGTTGCAGCTTCACCCGGTTCATTTATCCCGCGATTTTTCAAAATATTTCCATTGTACTATAGGCGAATATATCCGCAAGCTCAGGGTTGAAAGGTCGTTTGCGTTGCTGGCAGATGATGAATTGTCGTTAACAGCTATAGCCTTTGCCTGTGGATTTGCCGATCAAAGCCATTTTTTGCGCTGTTTTAAACAATTTAGCGGAAGCAATCCATCGGCATACCGCAAGCTTTTATTGAGAGCATGTTAATCCTGTTCTATTTTAGATGAGTTGATTGAGACAAATTTGTAATATCTAAACAAATAAAAATGAAACGTTATTTACTCATAATCATCATTATACTTATAACGACCTGTAAAATATTTGCGCAGGCAGGTAATATTATCGAACCTGAGCCTATTGCCTCGACTTTACAAAAAAACAACATGGGTAAAGTGGTTTTTGAGGCGGATACGATCCCGCTTGAAAAGCTGCAACAAACAGATTTGTTAACAGGCTACGAAGCTAAGCCTGCCAATAATTTATATATGCGGCTTTTGCTGGCCAATTCATTAACCAATTATCAGCATAGTTTACAGCCGTCAGCAAGTGTTGAGCAGTTGAACCAGGGGAATTTTCAGTTTACTTTTTATGTAGATGGCAAGCAGGTTTACCAGGAAAATCTGCACAAAGGAGCCAACCTGCCTCAGGTGAAAAATACAAAGACTTCCATTTTTGTGCCACTCATCAGTAACCGGGGGGAAGATTCATGGGGGCGTTTTTTATGGGGAAGGTTTATAAACTATGGCGGAGACGACGCACTTACAACAGGGAAACATCAACTTAAAATAGAAGTACGGCCGTATGTTGCCGTGCCCGATTTGAAAGTTGGTGAGTTGATAGCAAAAGGCGAAATAAGTTTTACTGTTCCGGCAATTGATCCAAAGGATGCTCAACTACAGCCCATAAAGCCTGGTAGTGGCTGGCCGTTATCAAATGAGGCTTTTGATAAAAAGAAGATCATGGAGATGAATGCCCTTATTGCCGGTAACAGGTTTAAGCAAATCACCAGCGTGGTGGTAATCAAGAATGGCAAGCTGCTCATTGAGGAATATTTTAATGGCAGTGCCCGTGATTCGCTGCATAATCCGCGCTCGGTGGGTAAAACATTTGCTTCGGCCATGATGGGTATTGCTATTCATGATGGATACATTAAAAGTGTTGATCAAACCTTAAAAGAGTTTTATGACCTTAAAAAGTTCAGTAATTACTCGCCTCAAAAAGATAATGTAACGCTGAAAAGCCTGCTTACCATGAGCTCGGTTTTTGATGCGGATGATAACAAAAGCGATTCACCGGGGAATGAGGAAAACATGTATCCTACAGATGATTGGGTAAAGTTTACGCTCGATCTTAAAACAGATAGCGGCAAAATTGCAGGCAAACAGTGGAATTATTTTACAGCAGGCGTAGTGGCATTAGGGGATATCCTAAATAAATCTGTACCGGACGGGTTAGATAAATACTCGGCCAATAAACTTTTTAAACCGTTGGGCATAAGTAATTACCGATGGCAATATACCCCGCAAAACGTACCTAATACGGCCGGGGGGCTGCAAATGCGCTCGCTTGATTATGCCAGGTTTGGTCAGCTATATAAAAATGGCGGTGTGTGGAATGGTAAGCAGGTATTGCCGCAAAGCTGGGTAAGAGAGTCATTTACCAAACACCTCAGCTTACCTAAAGATGTTGTGGGAGAGGGCTATTATGGTTACCTGTTTTGGAATAAAACCTATACAGTAAACAACAAAGCTTACGAAACCTATTATTGCTCGGGCAATGGCGGCAACAAGATCTTTGTTTTTACCGATCAGCCGCTGGTAGTTATCATAACTGCCGAGGCCTACAACACACCATACGCACACCCACAGGTTGATAAAATGATGCGCGATTATATTTTGCCGGCGGTTTTGAAATAGTAAATACGCATGTAATCTGTATCTAATTAAAAAAGAAGCCTGTATTTCTACAAACTTTTTTACTTCGATATGTTTTTCAAAACATAAAAAAGTGGCTCGCTGATATTGTATTTGAAAGGGCCGAAATCAAAAAAGGCATTTCCGATAAGCAGATCGGGTTTTTGATCTCCGTTTATATCACCGGCATCAAGGGTTACCGCGCGTTCAAATTTGGTATCGACAGGGAAAGCATAGGGCATAAAATTTAAGTTTCCGGTATTTTTTAGATATACGAAACCTTCTTCCGGTTGCCTCGCATCGGTGAAAAGACTAATGGTTGCGATATCAATATTGCCATCGGCATCAAAATCTTTGGCAATTGCTTTATAACACCCGTTTATGGGGTAAAAATATTGCTGTTTGTAGTTGCCTTTTCCGTCGTTCAAAAAAATGTAAACGCCATGGTAGGGTTTTAGCACCAGTGTGGCATTTCCGTTATCGCCGCAGGTATAAACAATGTCTTTATAACCGTCATGATTCATATCAACCATTTCAAAATAAGATGACCCGTAAATAGGAGGGAATCTTAAAATTTCCTTTGCTTCAAATTTACCACCTCCTTTATTTTCGAAATGAAAAATGCCTTCTTCCCCCTGTGCAAAAAGTACATACAAGCCGGGCAGTCTGTTGTCCTGGTAATCAATATATGCTTTTATAGCCCCAGGTAAAGTACTTATTACATGTTTGGTGAAAGTACCATTCCCAAGGTTTTCCATCCAGCAAAGTTCACCTGTTATACTTCCAAACTCACAAATAACATAGTCGATTTTGCCGTCGTTATTTAAGTCGGCTGCCAGTATTTGAACCGGGCGACCAAGTTTATCAAAAACAGGGCGGGCAGCTAATTGCATTTTACCTTCGGCGGTAATTGTCAGTTGCGTTATAGTTCCCAGTTTATCGCTGTTTGCGCCCAACTCGTTACCTATGGTACAAACCATGGTATTACCATGATCAAAAAGTATATCAACCACTGGTCCGGTTGTTGATACTGAATCGATAACGTTTAACTGGGCTGATAGCAGATAAAGCTTTTTCGTTTCCCCGTTGGCCACAAAGATGCGGGCTGGTTTAACGCTGTTGTCTATTTTTACATAGCAGCCCAGTACCTGTTTGCCCTCAAATGATTGCTTGGGCTTTTGGATGCTAAAAAAAGGGAGTCCGCGTTTAATGGCAAAAGGCCTGTTTTGTGCAGGTAAGGCAATGGGGGCCGTGTTCATGTAATAATCAATGATATCCTGCCATTGCCCCTCATTTAATACCGGCTTGCCGGGCACTATTAAATCGTCGCCCTTGATTGTTCCTACGTATGATTCGCCCCGGTGAGATTTGATGCCCATGCGTAACCCCATTTGCGGAAATACATTTTTCCACTTAAACCTGTTAAGCAGGGCCGGATCGGGCAGCATATGGCACGAGCGGCAGTATTGTTGTGATAAGACCTTCCCCCTGGCAATACTTTGCAATGTTGCAGTTGGATAGTCAGTACTTAGTTCATGGCCGGCATTATCCTGGTTATTTTCAGAGATATGCCATAGTGAGTAAACCACTAAAGTGCCTATAATCAAAACAATAAAACCAATAATTACAACTTTACGATTTTTTGCAGAGCGGTAGCTCTTGGGTTTATTACTCATGAATGTTTAAAAGGCGATTGTTAGATTAGTTGCAATGTAATCAGAATATATTGTACTCGGATTAACGACGAACGAAGAATATGAAATCCTCTTTAAATACATAACCCCGGGCAATGCCCAGGGTTATGTTAAATCCATGTATCAATTTTTAATATCCTGGGTTTTGGACCAGTTTTTTGTTTTTATCGATTTCGGTTTGCGGAATAGGCATCCAGTTTTGCCGCTCGAAGAAGGTGTTTGTGAAAATTTTAACCGGGGTATAAGTAAATCCAGAGCCGTTAGCTTCGATCTTCATACCATATTCCGGCGAGGTTAGCACGCCGTTTGGCCCTGTGGTTATCAGCCATCTTCGGATATCAAACCATCGCTTATCTTCAAAAGCCAGCTCAATACGGCGCTCACGATGAATGTATACCCGCATTTGATCTTTTGTTAGGCCCGGTGTTACAGCCGGTAATGCCGAGCGCGCCCTTACCTTATTAACGGCATCATAAACTGATGCATCCGGTCCTACGGCTTCATTTTGCGCTTCGGCATAACTCAATAATACCTCGGCATAACGGAAAATGATGTAATTGGCAAAACTTGGCGCCAGGTTGATACTGGTTTGCCCAGTGATACTTTCATCCAGTGTTTTACGGGCGTTATAACCGGTATTGGAGATATCGCTTGTGGAGCCAAGGTCTATCTGGTTACTGCCGCCTATGCGCGATTTGAATATATCACCCTGCCATGACGCGCCGTCATATAATATAGATTGATAAAAGCGCTGCTCGCGATGGGTGTAAGGAGCCTGCGGGTTATATCCTGAAGCGGCATCGGTTATAGGCAAGCCATTATCCATGGAGTAGTCATCAACCAGGCCTTGAGTGGGGGCAAGGTTACCCCATGATTGTTGAACGCCGTTTACATAAACCGGGCCTAAATAACCTTCCCGGTGACTGCCTTTAGCGGGGCCAGTTGCATAACCGCGGGCAAAAATAGTTTCAACGTTCCAGTTATTTGCCGATAGAAACTGATCGGCATAAGAGGTAGCCGTAGTATTGAACAGGCTATAAGTCCCCATGTCCATTACGGATTTGTTGGTAGCCGCTGCTTTGCTCCATTTTCCTGCATCATTGGCGGTATTCACCAGCGGACTGGCTGCAAAGAGCTCTACCCAGCCTTTAAGTGTTAACGCGGCGCCTTTTGTTGCCCTGCCGGTTTCCGTTGCTTTTGTAGGTAAAACCGCCGCCGCAGCGTCACAATCAGCTTCGATGAAGGCAACTGTTTCATCAATCGTAGCGCGGGCTGTAAATATATCGCTGCCGTTCTGATTATTAAGCGGGGTGGTAATAATAGGAACGCCTCCATAAGCTGTAAACAGCAGCGAATAAAAGTACGCCCTCAGAAAGGTAACTTCTGCAACGCGTTGCTTGTACCAATCGTCTGTATACTTGGCTTTATTTGCTGCAGCCTGCTGCAGGAAGATATTACACTTCCTTATTTTTCCGTAATTACCTTCCCAATCCCACATCCCACCAGGGCCTGTTGGTACATTGCTTGGGCCAATTGACCCTGCCCTTACAGTAGCCTGTCCGTTTTCCCAGGCAGCGCCGCAAAAACTGTTATCTGCATATTGCTCTGTTAGCTGGTAGTCGTTATTAACATCGGGTAGCTGATTATAAATGTCATTCACAAAAAGGTCGGCATTGCTTTGTGAATTAAAGGTGGCCTCATCAGTCAGAAAACCCTTGGGTGTTACGTTTAGAGAATCATCTTTTTTACATCCACTAATACTCACAACAAGTAAAGCAAGTAAAAAAAGCTCTCTGTATTTTATAAAAATCTGTTTCATCGCTTTCTTATTTTAGTTAGAATGTGGCATTTAAACCTAATGAAAATACACGCTGCTGATAGTAATTGGTGTTACTTCCGCTGTTTTCAGGGTCGATGATTTCTTTTACATGCGGTAAAGAGTTAATCACGTTTTGACCTGCAACATATATCCTTATAGATTGGATCTTGTTCCGTAGCAGCTTGTTGGATAGGGTATAGCCAAGTTCAAAACTTTTTAACCTGATATAAGAGTCGTTTCTGACAAACCAGGATGAAGTTTGTGTGTTATTTGATGTTGGCGTTCCTGTAACCCTTGGATATAAGGCATTTGGGGTAGCGGGTGTCCAATGGTCGTCATACACCAGTTGAGAGGCAGAACCGGATGCATTGAACGGAAAAGCAAAATAGTTGCTTATAACGATGTTGCTGTTACCCGAACCCTGGAATAAAATATCCAGATCAAAGTTTTTAAATGTCAGCCTTGGCTCCAAACCGTAAATGATCTCTGGTGTATTTGGGTGGCCAATTACCGTTTGGTCGTTAGCATCTATCTTGCCATCTGGTTTACCATCAGGTCCGCTTAAATCGGCGTATTCAATATCACCTGGCTTAACCGGCCCGAAAGAAGGAACCGGTAACCCTGCTTTAAGCGAACCATCTGCGTTGAAATCAGACGCTTTAAAGTAGCCTAAAGCCTGATATCCAAATATAGTATTTAATGGCCTGCCTGTTATCCGCCTGTTAGGGTTGTTTGCCGTTGCACTTGTTTCATAAACCTGTAATAGCTTATTCCTGGCAAAGGTGAAAGTACCTGTAACATCTAACCGCAGATCTTTTGAGAAGCTATGAGAACTTTGCAATGTGAGTTCGATGCCGTGGTTGCTCATGATCCCGCCGTTTACAAGGCCGGTGCCAATGCCGTACTCTCCAGGCAGGGTATTCCCAATACCAACGAGCATGTTCGAACGTTTTTCATAAAAGTAATCAGCTTCAATGCTTAACAAACCTTTCCATAAAGTAGCTTCAAAGCCTACGTCAGTTTTGTTAGCCTTTTCCCATGTAATGTTTGGATTGCCTTGTAGTGCTTCACTGATACCTTGTGTTGCACTCCCATTTATTACTGCAGAGTTTGCATAGGGGTTATATGGGCTTAGGTATTGGTAAGTAAGAATTGAATTACCTGATCTTGGATAAGCTCCCGATTGGCCCCATGATGCCCGTAGCTTTAAGTTATCAATCCAAAGGAAATTATCTTTGATGAATTTTTCTTCAGATAAACGCCAGCCCGCGGAAAACGCAGGGAAGAAACCATAACGGTGACCGGGCGCAAATAAATAACTTCCGTCGTAGCGGCCAGTTGCCTCAAAAAGATATTTTTTGTCGTAAGTATAACCTATCCTGTAAACGTAGCCAATTTGCTTTTGCCCGTTTGAATAGCCAAAGTTAGTTGCGTCGGCCGCCGCCGGGCCACCGTAGTTTAGTTCGTCAATGTCAAGATTGTAGTTGAATTTGGTGGCTCCAAACGTTTGATATTTTACTCGGCGACTTTCAAATACACCTAAAGCGGTGATATCGCTTTTACCAAAAGAGCCTGAATAGGATAACAAGCCCTGGACGGTTAAAGTATGATTTTGGCTGTAGTTTTCGCTGAAGGTTGCCTTTGAATTTCCCTGGATCCCTTGTTTGTAAGTGTAAGGAGTGGTAGTTACATCAACATTGTAAAAAGGTATAGGGGTTGTATAAATACGCTGGAACGAGGTTTGATTCCCTGTAAATAACGGATCCGGCCCGCTATCATAGCTGATCACTCCTTTTAAGCTTAAGCCCTTGATCGGAAGCTTTTGATCAATAGTAAACTGCGACAATACGGCCGTATTTTCATTAAATTGATACCCACTATGGTAAATTTCGCCGATGAGTGATTGCCCGATATAACCAGACCATAAGCCGTTGCTGTAGTAAATAGGTGTGGTTGGTGCCTGGCGCTGCGCCTGGCCTATAATGGTGCCAGCACTTTGGGATGGGAAGTGCTGATCTTCCACGTAGCTGTTTACAGATAACGATACGACAGTGCTTTTGGTAGCATTTGCTGTTAAATTTAACGACCCATTGTACTTGTTAAGATAGGTAGGGTCCCACATACCGGCCTGGTGCGTGTACCCTAACGCAGCAAAATACTTAATATCATCGGTACCGCCAGACAGCGTTACGTTATGATAAGTGATTGGACGGTTTCTCTGGATAATTTGTTGCAAAGGATGGCCATCCGGGTGACCATCCGGGTCGGAATGGTCTTTAAATTTTTGAATGTCGTCTGCTGTGTACGCCGGCGGTTGACCATCATTGGCATTGGCTTCGTTCCGTAGTAGCGCATACTCATACGAGCCCACGAAAGTTGGCACTTTAGTTGGGTTTTGCAATCCGTAATACCCGTTATAAGTTAAAGTTGGTTTGCCAGATTTGCCTTTTTTGGTGGTAACCAAAATTACGCCGTTTGCACCTGCTACACCATAAGGGGCAACTGCAGCGGCGTCTTTTAATACCGAAATATTTTCGATTGTATTTGGGTCGAGACGGCTAAAGTCGCGCGGCACTCCATCCACAATAAGTAGTGGAGAACTTCCGCCTGTAGATCCGATACCCCTGATCTGGATATTTGAACCGTCATAGCCCGGTTCACCGCTACCCTGGGTTATGATTAAGCCGGAGGCACGACCAACGAGGCTGTTGGTTAAGTTAACCACCGGCTTTTTTGCAATTTCGGTAGTTTGAATAGTTGATACGGCTGCAGTTGAAGATGTTTTCTTTTGGGTACCGTAACCTACCACGATAACCTCGTTCAGGTTTTTGGCATTTACCTGCAACCTGATGGTTACTGAGGTTTGCCCGTTTAACGGGAACTCAGCCTGTTCATAACCAATGTATGAAATCACCAGTACTGCGGTAGGGTCGGCATTAAGCGTAAAGCTACCATTTACATCGGTAACAGCACCTACGCTGGTTCCTTTGATCTTTACAGATGCACCGATGATGGTTTCGCCGGTGGTTTTGTCGATTACTTTACCTTTAATTGGTACAGCGGCAGTATTTCGGTTAAGTTTTGTTGCGCTAAATGAGTTAAAGGCAGTTGTTGCATAGCTGCTTGTTTGCATCACTATCAGCAGGATCAGTGATAACACTACTGATCCGGGTTTTCTTCTCAAAGATATTTTATCAGGTAAAAAATATTGCATAATTGGGAGTGATTAAAAATTAAAACTTGGCATTAGTTAATGCGTCTGGATCATGGTCCGTTTTTGTTTTTAGTTTTTCTGTTTTGCCATTATTTTTTGTTTAGGTTATTAAATGAGTTAATAGGTAGTAATTGTTAAAGTCACAGTTTAAATTCAGGGTGAAATTCAAGCAGCAATTTCAAAGAACAGTGGCAGCTTCCTGTTTTAAGCCGGCGTTAATAATTATAGCTGTGGTTTTTTAAACTCAAGAAGCTATATTATTTCACAGCGCCAGGACGCTAACTTTTAATAAATGAAAAATCTGTACAAATAGGCTGTTATAATATTTGCAAGGGTTATAACAAATAGCCTGCGTTAATTGGTTATCACAATTAAGCGCTATTTTTTTGGAAAAAAAGGGGGCAAAGCTGTAAAAAAAAGGGGATAAAATCCATGAAGTGATACTTGTTTAACATAAAATTGTCTTTAATGTATCATTTTCGCCTTGGAATAATGTATACATGACAGGTTTTAAGGGCAGTAAGCTAAACTTATTATTCTCCGGGATTTTATTTTTTTTGATATACCCGTACGTAATCAACTTCAAAACGTTTAGGGAATTTTGTTTCGGATGGATCACCGCCATTGTCGCCCCCGATGGCAAGATTAAGTAATATATAATGAGGCTGCATAAAAGGGTTAAATTGACTGCCATCCTGGTTAACCAAATCTTTCAGGTCCACGCGGTTAAGTAAAAGGTCATCCACATACAAACTAATTGAGGTTTGATCCCAATCCATGCGCCAGATATGGAATTTTTTGCTCCAATTGGCTTTAAAGGTGTTCAGCGGTTTGGCGTTGCTATACCATTTGGCTTTATAGGGTACCTCCGTGCCACAGGCAATGTTAGCCAAAAGCTTATTCCGGTAGTATTCCATGATGTCGATTTCTCCGTTAGATGGCCAGGGTTTTTCCATCCCCAGGGTCCAAAAGGCCGGCCACAGTCCGGCATCGGTAGTGATCCTGGCACGCATAACGAACCGGCCGTATTGAAAACTGTGCTTATTCCTGGTATTAATGCTCGATGATGTATAATCTATAAATTGCCGTTTCTGCTTCCAGTTGGTACTGTTGGGCACGTATCCCGGATTTGGCAGGTGCACCCGTTGTGCCTCAATGATCAGTTTACCACCGCGGCAAACTGCGTTTTGTTCCTGGTACCATTGATCTTCGTTATTACGTACAAACCCTGATTCAAATCCCCAATTATCCTGATTGGGTGGGCCATTGCTGTTAAATTCATCTGCCCAAACCAATTTATAGCCGACCACGGTATCCTGCTGGCATTTAACCGTAAATGGAACAAATATGAGCAGTACAGCAGCGATTATTTTGGTGACCATAACGGAGAAAAAATTATAGGTTTAAATGTGGTATTTGATTTTGTACTCAAACAAAATAAGGCATATTTTAAAGCACGATACAGGGGCAAAATCATCAATTTAAGGGGTTGAAATTTGGTTTAATCCATTTGATGCTTTTTTAATGAACTACCGGGTTTTTTGCCGCCTAATCCGATATAACAAAACAGGTATTTAATTTACCGGAGGTTTTTCAAATTCATTTAAACGGTATGAAACCTGAAAATTAGCCCGGTGTTTTTTGATGAATTCGGAAGGGTTGACGCCAAATTGTTTATTGAATTGTTCCCTGAAATATTTTATGTCGCTGATACCTACCTGTATTGCGGCCTCATTGATATTACAATTAGTTTGGATCAGGAGTTCGGCAGCTTTACGCAGGCGAACAAACCTGATAAAGTTATTAATTGATTGTCCCGTAGTACTTTTGATCCTTTTAAATAATGTTGGGTAACTGATACCTATTGCATCGGCCAGGGCATAAACATCAAAGTTATCGCTGTTGAAATTTTGCTCAATAACAGTAATACAGTTGTTGAGCAGGTCTTTATTTTCCCGCGAAATATTAATGGCGATGTTTTCTCTGGTAACTTCTTTATAAAAGTATTGCTGCAGTTTGGTTTTATTTCTCAGTACGCTTTTAACTCTGGCTGTAAGCACTTCTTTATCAAATGGTTTTCGCAAAAAGTCAATTGCGCCCTGTTCAAGGCTTTTTACCATGATATCGGGTGTGGTATCGCCGGTGAGCAAAATAACCGGGATGTGTTTTATGGCGGTATCTTCCATAATCATTTTACACAAATCCAACCCGTTTATCCCATCCATAACAATGTCGCTGATGACCAGGTCTGGGATGTACTTTTTAATCAGCTCAAGACCAATTGTGCCATCTTTTGCCTCGAGGACTATATAATCGGCAAAAAATATCTTTTTGATATATGCTCTTATCTGTTCATTATCATCAATAACAACAATGGTATGCTTTTCCTGGCTAAAGAGTTCAAGTTTCTGCAATTCATTATGGGGTTCTACAAGGTCTTTGCTGTCATGATCTATAAGGTCATTCACAAAATTGTAATCAGGAGTTGCTACAACATTTATCTCCTCTGGCGAAAAGTGTTTTATCCCTTTTAGCAGCTTTAGCGTAAAAGTGGTTCCGCCGTTTTTATTATTTATATAATTTATTGTACCCTTATGGCAATCAGTAAACATCTTAACCAGGTATAAACCAATACCGAACCCTTTTTTAAAGTAATTATTATCTTTTACCTGGTAAAATTTGTCAAACAGCTTATCGCCGGTTTCGGCGCTGATACCGATACCGTTGTCCGTTATTTTAAAGTAAGTGTGTGTATCGTCTTCCTCTACCAAAACTTTGATGGTGCCATAATTTGGCGTAAACTTAATAGCGTTGGAGATCAGGTTAAATAATGAGATCTCAATTTTCTCTAAATCGGCAAATACAGCAATATTGGGGCTCGATGTTTCAATTGTATAGTTCAGCTTTTTAATTTTAGCCTGGTGTACAAAGCATGAAAACACCTCCTCACAAACGCGCGCAAAATTTATCTCGCTTACGCTTAATTGTGCATTTTCGCTTTCGGTTTTCCGAAACAGCAACAGATGATCAACCAACCCCAATAAGCGGCGTGCATTTCGGTACACTATATTAAGTTCATCCGAATGGTTTTTATGTTTATCAAGCAAATCTTTGATAGGGTTAATAATAAGCGTAAGAGGAGTTCTGAACTCATGCGAAACGTTGGTGAAAAAGGCGAGTTTCTTTTCATTCAGTTCCTTTTCCTTTTCAACTTTTAAGTTGGCCAGGTTAACTTCAAATTTAAGCTTGGTCTGTTTTTCGCGGTAAAGGAAATAAAGGTATATCACTCCCAAAAAGACAGTCAGGTATAATCCGTAGGCCCACCACGTTCTGTACCATGGCGGAAACACGACAACCCGGATACTTATCTGTTTCGGCATCCAGTTTCCTCTTGTATCGGTTGCTTTGATTCTGAGCGTATAACTACCTTCGTCTAAATGGGTGTAATTGGCCGATTGGGTTTTGCCAACGTAATTCCACCTGTGGTCCCAGCCCTCAAGATAGTATGCATAATTAATTTTATCAGGAAATGAATATTCAAGGGCTGTGTAATGAACGGTGAGTGCAGCTTGCGAATAATTAAGTTTAATGGTTTTAAGATCGGCCACAGATTGATTTTTTAACAATTCGCTTGAGCCATCGGCCTCTGAATTGTCAACTTTTAAGCCCGTAATACGAAGATCAGGGCGATGATCTGTAACCTCGATACTGTCGGGGTTAAAAATATTAAACCCATTGATGCCTCCAAATGCCATATTCCCCGATTGCATCCTGATAGCCGCATTATAATTAAACTGGAGGCTTTGTAAGCCGTCGGAAACGATATAGTTTGTAAAGCTGTTTTTTGCCGGAGAAAACCTGGTTAGGCCGTTATAAGTACTACACCATAAGTTTTGCTTATTGTCTATGAGGATATTCAGGATTGAATTACTCGGTAAGCCATCGGCTTTGGTATACCTTACATAACTCATATCTTTAATGTCAAATTTCAATAAACCGCCGCCTTCGGTTCCTATCCACAAATGATTTGAATTATCGTTGGCAATTGCTCTTATACCATAGCCAACATCAAAAAAACGATGCTTTTTCCTTACAGTATCAATTCTTATAAGCCGGGTATAATTACCTGCCCACAATGTCCTGTTCCTATCTTCAAATATGCAGTGTATGTTAACCAGCTTTTCATCAAATAGTTCAAACAGGTCTTTTTTATAATTATAAAGATATAACGGGCCGCCCCTTGTAGTACTCGCCCATAAATGACGGCGCGAATCTTCATAAAGTTTCCAAAAGTTTTTATCGGAGGTTTGGGTTGATGTATTGTAGCAACCGTAGTGCTTAAATTGCCCGGTGGCTTTATTAAATTTATCAATACCGCCGTTAAAGGAAGCTACCCATATTTTATTGTCGAATGTTTTCAGGATACTCACAATAAAATCAGAGCTCAGGCCTCCGCCGGTTGATGCATGGGTATAGCCCGTAAATACATTATTTTTAATATCCCAGTAAGAAAGCCCGCCACCATCGGTACCTATCCAAAGGTTATGCTTTTCATCTTCGCAAAAGGAAAGGATGAAGTTGTTGATCACACTGTTTTTGTTGAAAGGATCATTGTTATATAGCGCGAATGGCTTTTTGAAATAATCAACAACACTAACCCCTCCACGTAGGGTTGCAATCCATTTTCTTGATTCCCGGTCATGAAATACAGTAGTAACAGCTCCACTACGCAGAGAACCTTCTTTATTGCCGTTGGTAATGAAAGTTAGTTTGCCATTATCTGTATTTAAAATATTGATGCCTCCGCCGTCTGTGGCTATCCATATATTACCTTTTTCGTCGAGGGTTAGGTTGGATATATTGTCGCTTGTAAGTTTGTTGGCAATAGCATGGAACCTGTTGATAGTTTGTGTTTTACCGTTAAATATAAACAAACCGTTTTCGGTGCCAATCCAAACATTGCCCGCTTTATCTGTAAGCAGGCAACTGGCACTATTGAGCTGACTATTAATGATATTTATATGTTCAAATTTGGGATCATAAAAACCAAGCCCTTTGTTTTTTATAAACACCCAAACACCCGCACGGGTTGGGCATATTGCTTTTACACTATAATTGTATTGTTTAGCAATGCCCGCTTGCAGGTATAGCTTCCTTGTTTTATCATATCGCAATAATCCAAGTTCATCAGTTCCGATATATACATTGTTTTCTTTATCGGTTACAATAACATTGATATTTGAAGCTATCTTAAACCGGACCCCGCTGCTGTGTTCCTGAAAGTATTCCGGATAAAAATAGGAGTCCTGATAATTATAAAAAACAAGTCCCCTTTGGGTGCCTATTAATACTTTATTACCAAAACCGTTTAAGGCGCTGATGTGATTGTATGGGAGCGATTTATTGTTATTCCACTCATTCCTGTAGATCTTAAATTCATTACTATCGTAACGGTTTAAGCCGTCATAAGTGCCCATCCATATAAAGCCGTATTGGTCCTGGTACAGGGAGGTGACTGCATTATTTGATAATCCGTTTTCAATGCCAAGATACCGTACAGGCTGCCCGGAGGTGAAGCTAAAAGCATTTAGATAAATGAAAAGGAACAGGAAACTAAAGTATACTTTCGGATTTAAAACAGTATTTATCCTGCTATACATTATGAATTATTAGTTAATAATTGGTAGGTAAAAATATCAAAATCATCCGTAAAAGGATTGTGTTTTTTGCTCCGAACGATAATGTTACAGAGTAGGAGGAAGGCTAATGCAAAGTGGCGCTGTTGATAAGAGTAATGGTATGGGCTCATAGGCTAATTGTTTATATACTAACTGATAGTTAGCTGTCTTGTTTGGATTGGCAATTTATTTTACCCCCTTAAATTTAAGGCTTTACCCCCCTTTTTTCTGATTCAATTATTGCATTTTTGATTTAACAACCAATTGGGCCTGCATATCGACCTGTCTTTTTCTTTTTAGAACAGTAAACTTATAGTTACATATCAAAATAACCTGCTATGAAAAAACGTGGACTCTTTTTTTCGATACTGAATATTGTATTTTTATCGGGCCTGCCAATATTACTGGCGCTTAAAAGCCCCGACCCGAAATTGAAAGTGAAATGGGAGCAGCTTTTTAACGGAAAGGATTTAAAGGACTGGACTGTTAAGATCAGGAAGCATCAGTTAAATGAAAATTTTGGCAACACTTTTAGGGTTGTTGATCATAAAATCCAGGTGAATTATGATCAGTATGAAAAATTTGATGAGCAGTTTGGTCATTTATTTTACAAAAAACCTTTTTCATATTACCTGATCGGTGTGGAATATCGTTTTACCGGCAACCAGGTAAAAGACGGGCCCGGATGGGCATACCGTAACAGCGGCGTTATGATCCATGGACAAGATCCTAAAACAATGGGGCTCGATCAGGATTTCCCCGTGTCAATTGAGGTACAATTGCTGGGAGGAAACGGTAAAGACAAGAGACCGACAGCTAATGTGTGTACCCCGGGGACGCAATATGTGCTTGATAACTCGGTTGTTAAAAGTCATTGCCTTGACTCAAAATCGGCAACCTTTCATGGTGATCAATGGGTTAGGGTAGAGGCTTTAGTGCTGGGCGATTCGCTGGTGGTACATTACGTAAACGGAGAAGAGGTGCTGCGCTATCAGCGCCCTCAATTGGATCCGGTTGGCGGAGCAGAAGAGGGTGCGCTGCTAAAGAGCGGAACAATTTCTTTACAAAGCGAAAGCCATCCCGTTGAGTTTAGAAAGGTAGAAATTGTTAACCTTGAAAAATATGCGCATGATCCTAAGCAATTAGCCGCGGTAATACAGCAACTAACAGCCGAAAAGCGGATCCCTAAACAATGAAAATATCCCAAGCAATTTTAAATTTGACCTATAACCAATAAACAACAATGTTAAAGTTTTCCCTATCCCTGTTTCTCTGTATCTCCTTTTTATTAACGTTCAAATATTTTGCAAACATCCGCGATAATGGACCAAAGTTCAGTGTTTTAGCTTCAGCTCAAAGACAAGATTTAAATCATTCTAAGAGCGACTCGCTTCATTGGCCTGCCGGTTTTACAATTACCAGGTTTGCAGGGCCTGATCTTACACCAAGTCCGGCTTGTTTGGCCGTGGCTGCTACTGGCGAGGTATTTGTTGGGGTTGATATGATTGGCTCATTGGGTAAAGACCCGGGGAAAGGTCGGATAATTAAACTTATAGACAGCGATAACGATGGTAAGCTGGATAAGCATACAGATTTTGCCGATGTTGACGATCCGCGGGGCATCCTCATCATGGGCGACCAGGTCTTTGTGCTTCATACCGTTTTTTCAAAAGAAACCGGTAAAGCAAATGGTATGATCCTCGAAGTTTTTGAAGATAAAGATCATGACGGCATAGCCGATGGGCCGCCAAAACCACTTATTGAACATTTAAGTAATGCACACATGCTTGCCGAACGCGGTACAGATCACGCAACCAATGGTATCCGCATGGGCATTGACGGATGGATCTATATAGCTGTAGGCGATTTTGGTTTTCATGATGCAACAGATCGCGATGGTAAAAAACTGACCATGCTTGGCGGCGGTATTATAAGGGTGAGGCCAAACGGCAAAGAAATGGAGGTTTATACACACGGCACACGCAATATTTATGATGTTGCCATTGATCCGTATATGAACGTATTTACCCGCGATAATACTAATGATGGAGGCGGCTGGAACATCCGTTTTTCGCATCATATCCAATCGGGCGAATATGGTTACCCCTTGCTTTTTCAGCATTTTACCGACGAGATTTTGCCTGCATTGGTTGATTTAGGAGGTGGTTCGGGCACTGGTTCGCTGTTTATGGATGAACCTACCTGGCCGGCGCAATATAACCATGTACCCATGACGGCCGATTGGGGCCGGAGCGAGCTTTATATAAACCGTGTAAAACCGGATGGCGCCAGTTTTACACAGGCAGAAGAGCCATTTATTGAATTGCCACAGATCACTGACCTTGACGTGGATGGATCAGGAAGGCTCTACCTTTCGGCCTGGGATGGCGCCGGGTACTCAGGCAGTGCATCAAAGGGATATGTTATCAGGGCGATACCGAACGGATGGACATATAAAGCTTTTCCTGATGTTAAGGCGATGTCGGTAGCTGATTTAGCCGGTATGTTAAAATCAGAAAGTGCCGTTGCAAGATTAAATGCTTCACAGGAGCTTATTGCAAGACCGGCAGAGGAAAGTGCCAGGGCTGCTTTGGCAATAGCGTCAGACAAGGGAGCGCCATTATACGCAAGGGTAGCAGGCGTTTTTACCTATGCTCAAATTGCGCGGGAAGGTGGGATAGCTAATCTTGTACAACTTGCTCTGGATGATGCATTGAGGGAATTTGCGTTGCGTGAGTTAACCGATAGGAAAGATGGTATCGCACAGGTACCGATAGCTCCTTTTTTAAGTGGTTTAAAAGATCCGTCGCCGCGCGTGCAGGCTGCTGCAATTATAGGCCTGGGACGCCTTGGACGTTTAGAGGCGGCTTCCGAATTGCTGAAAACCAAAGTGCCTGCAAGCTTTGTAGCGCCCGCTAAAAATACAGAGGGCCCGCATGCCACTCCCAATTCGGCCATAATATTGCCTCACCTGGCTGTCAGGGCGCTTGTAAGTATGAATGCGGTTGATGCATGTGTTAGTGCAATCGGTACAACCAATTCAACATTGGCATTGTGGGCATTACGTTATATGTACGATACTAAAGCAGTAAATGGTTTAATTGCTGCTTATCCAAAAGTTAAAGATCTAAAAACAAAGAAACAGATATTGATAACACTTGCCCGCCTTTACAAGCAGGAAGCGCCTTACGATGCATCATGGTGGTGGGGAACGCGGCCCGATTCACATGGCCCTATTTATAAAGGCATAACCTGGGAAGGTTCGGCGCGGATTGAAAAATTTCTTAAGCTTGAACGGAGCAAAGCAGGTGCCGCAGGTAAACAATTTTATGCTGATCTGAATGAGCGCCATCAAATGGGTATCACAGCGTTTGGCGGCGAAGAGAAAAGTGCCGCGCCAAAAGAAGCTAAAGTGGATTTGGCAAAGATCCTGAATAAAAAAGGACAGATCGGCAATTCATCTATTGAAGATGTGATGTTGATGTTAGCCAAAGTTAAAGGAGATCCAAAGAAAGGAAAAGCACTCTTTACTCAGCAGGGTTGTGTAGCCTGCCATAGCCTTACCCGCGGCGAAAAGCTAAAGGGACCGTTTATGGGACAGATAGGATCTATCATGAACCGCCAGCAAATTGCCGAATCTATTCTGAAACCGAGCGCTTCTATTTCGCAAGGATTTGCCACTGTGATGATAACAGCTAAAGGCAACAAAAACTATATGGGATTTATTACAGACGAGTCGGCCCAGAAAATAGTGATGAGAAACATCACCGGGGACGTATTTACCATTGAATCAAGCGATGTGCTTACCCGTAAGGAATTAAAAACGTCTATGATGCCTGTAGGCCTTGCCAATGCATTATCATTTGATGAGTTTGCTTCACTGGTTACTTTTTTATCTCAGCAAAAAAATTGATCCGGGAGGCTAAGGTGAAGTGATTGTTTGAGAATCAGTGGCCATAAAGTATATTAGTATTTAATTAACCGGTAACCTGCCTTCCGTTTAGGCAGGTTACTGGTTTGAATTTAAAATCAGTAGTATGCAACACAAAGCTGTATCGCTCAGGCCGTTCATTGGTGCCAGGGATTTTGAAACCTCACGCAGTTTTTATCGCGAATTGGGTTTTGAAGAAGTTCTATTAGATGCTAACATGTCGGTGTTTAAGACCGGGCAGCTGGCATTTTATCTTCAAAACGCCTATGTTAAAGATTGGGTAGATAATACGATGCTGTTTCTGGAAGTTGATGACGTTGCCAGTTACTGGAACGAATTGCTGGCTTTAGATCTGCCTTCAAAATATGCCGGTGTAAAATTAACCCCCATCCGTGTAGAACAATGGGGGAGGGAATGTTTTTTGCATGACCCGTCCGGGATCCTTTGGCATTTTGGCGAATTTTCTAAGCCTTAATTCTTTTTGGTTGATGAAAGGTCAAAAGCAATTGTATTAGCCTGCGGTTTTAGTCGAAATAGTATTCCGTTCCCCGGTTCGGAGAATATCCCTTTGGTGGCTTTGAAAACGTACGGAGTTCCTTCAAAACTACAGTTAATTTGTTTATCTCTAATAGTTTCAAAAGGCAGTTTCGCTCCGGAGGCTGTGGTCATATCAAAATACCAGTTATCAACTTGCGTGCTTACCAGTTTTATTGATAGCTGTTTTTCATTCAGGTCGATTTCAAAAGTACCTTTAAACGATGTGAGTGGCCACGATATGTGAAGACTTTCCGCTGTTGGATGAGTATAAACCGGATCTTTCCCTGTTAAAGGAATTTCTTTGCCGTTAACTAATGCTTTAAGTCTTAATCCTGCTATCTGACCGGGCTTACTCCAGATATAGCCATCTATTACCGGTAGGGTGAAGAATGTGCATTCGTTTGAGGTTACTACCTGTTTGGTATAAACGGATGGGAAGCTTTCATCAAAAAGATGAAGATCGCGGATGCGGAGATTGCCATTTTCCCATAACAGGTTAGCCCTATAAAAGCGACTGTTAAACCATACGGTTTTTAAATCACTTTCGCCAAGGTCGTGACTTACCGTGAATGATGTTGCCGGAGTAATTTTGTATTGTTTTTTAAACCAGAGGCCCGAGGTTTCCATGGTTTCTACCCTGATCTTGTGCTCATCTCTTAACCGGGCTATCAATGGCATCTGGATTTCGAAGCCCTTAGCCATGGCATCCCAGGTAAAAGAATTTTCCTGGCCCGCCTGGGTATAATTGAAGCCAAGTGCTTTATCTTCTGTAAACGATTTAAAGAACCAGTTTACCCAGTCGGCATCGCCGCCTCCAAATTTGTAAACAGGCTCTAAGGTCACCACACCCTGGCGTGTTGTGCCAAGGCCATTATCGTACTGCCTTATCGGATCGCTGCCGAGCATCCTGAAAATAGGTACCGGAATTTGGTTGGCTGCATTTTGGGCGGGCATGTATGAGTTGATCTTGCTGGGATAGTAAGCCTGGTTCCAGTAACCACCCCATAAAGTATAGCCGTCTGTACCATACTGATCCTTACAATTGGCCGATGCTACAATATGATATTTTTGATACATATACTCAAGGCTGTAGCTGTCAATAAACCATGACGCAACCGATTTGGGGTAATAACCGAATACTTTTTTAAAGTCGGTCATGTAAACATCTATCAACTTTTCGCGCTCTTTAGGTGTATAACCGGTAGAGAAGCCGATGTTTGCGCGCCAATCCCACGGATAACGGCCCCGCCATTTGAGGCCGGCTTTTTCAACCTGGGGTTGAGGAATTTCCCACCATGCGCCAATTTCGAATGAAGTACGAGGTAAAGCTTTCAGCAACTTTTGATACCGCGGATCGATCAGTGCATCGTACTGCAACAGAAAAGTACCGCCAAGCTTATACTTTTTCATGATCTCCACCTGTTTCACCACAGTTTGGTATAACACATCTTCAGTAATTGCTGAATCCCGCGGCTCAAGCAAGCGGATGAAGTTAACGATGTTAACGATCCGCGGCGTTGACGGTTCTTTAACCGAAAAAGTTTGACTATAGGAGGAGAGGTAACATAAACATATGCAACAAATGCTGGTAATAATGAAGCGGAAATTACTGCGTAGGTTTTTCATGGAGATGGATAGCGTAAATGGGTTTAAACAGGGGGGAATTACCCTGCTTTGATATAACGCTTATACCGGTAAGCCAAGCTATTTATAACAATAAAATCAACTGTCCTCATCTGTCTTTAATTTTTATTAAAAGCAACCATGTCACTCCATCGTAATAATTCATACATTTATTTAAAACAAATGTTTTAATCAAACGATTGATTAATTTTGTGCCATTATTTAAGACATAAAACTTTTATCAAATGGCCGAGTCAGGATTTAAAAAGTGGATAATTACCATCACGGTAATTATAGCTTCATTGTTAGAATTAATAGATACAACCATAGTTAACGTTTCCATTCCTCAAATTCAAGGTAACCTGGGGGCTACGATAACCGATGCTGCCTGGGTTGTAACAGGATATAGTGTAGCAAACGTTATCATTTTGCCCATGTCGGGCTGGCTGAGTAGTTTTTTTGGGCGTAAAAACTACTTTTTAACTTCAATTATTGTATTTACCATAGCTTCGTTTTTATGCGGAAACGCCAGCAGCCTGACCGAACTTGTTGGCTTCAGGATTTTGCAGGGCTTAGCAGGTGGGGGACTACTTTCAACATCACAAGCCATCCTGATTGAAACATGGCCGGCGGAGCAGTTGGGTACAGCTACCGCATTGTTTGGGTTAGGTGCAGTTGTGGGCCCAACCATAGGGCCTACCATTGGCGGTTACATAACAGACCATGCCGCATGGCGCTGGATTTTTTACGTGAATATACCGGTAGGCATCCTGGCTTCGATCTTTACGGTGATGTATGTAAGAGTAACGTCTCGTGATGGGCGGGATAAACCTATTGACTGGTGGGGCATTGTTTTACTGGCCATTACGGTAGGCAGTTTGCAAACCATATTGGAGAAAGGGGAGGATGAAGATTGGTTTGCCACTACATACATTATAGTGCTTACCTGTACAGCGGTTATTGGTTTGCTGCTTTTTTTATGGCGCGAGTTAAGTACCGACCATCCTATTGTTAATTTCAAGATCATGCGTCATCGCAGCTTTTCGGCCGGGATGGTTACTTCCTTTATACTTGGTGTTGGCTTGTACGGGTCTCAGTTTGTTTTCCCGGTTTTTTGTCAAAACCTGCTGGGTTTTTCGGCACAGCAAACCGGCGAGATTTTGCTGCCGGGTGGTTTATTCACCATTATGATGATGCCTTTTGTGGGGATTATGCTTAACAAAGGCCTGCCTGCACAATTTATGGCTGTAGGTGGCATGATATTGTTCTTCGTTTTCTCCTGGTTTATGAGTGGCTCAACACTGGCATCAGGTACCGGTGATTTCTTTTGGCCTTTAGCTATCAGAGGGATCGGTTTGTCGCTGCTTTTTGTACCGCTCACTACCATTGCCATCGGCGGCTTAAAAGGTGCCGAAATAGGGCAGGGCACCGGTCTAAACAATATGATGCGGCAGTTGGGCGGCTCGTTTGGGATAGCCGGTTTAAATACGCTGATCCATATCCGTGTGGCAACGCATCGTAATAACCTGTTAGACCATATCAATCCATATAACACTTATTTTACCGATAGATATAATGCGCTACTGCACGGGTTTATGGCTAAGGGGAAATCATTTTTTGATGCTTCAAAAATGGCGTACGCTGCTATTGACGGTACTATAAACAAGCAAAGTACACTGCTAAGCTATAATGACGCTTATATTGTGGTTGGCTGGGTAATGCTGGCTGCCATTCCGCTGATATTTTTAGCGCCGATTGTAAAAGGTCAAAAGGCCGTGGCAGATACACATTAATCAGTCCTGGATGATATATGTTTTTGAATGACTAAATTTGAAACATATATCATCCATGACTATAACCGCCGAAACAACAACCGAAGAAAAAATATTGAGTGCAGCCAGGCGCATCTTTACTAAAAAAGGCTTCCTGGCAACTACCGTACGCGATATAGCTACCGAGGCCAATACCAACGTTGCATCAGTTAACTATTATTTCCGCAGCAAGGAAAATCTTTTTGCGTTTATCATGGACGAAACCATAAAAAAGCTTTTCGATAAAATTGAACCTGTTTTAAATGATGAGTCTTCTTCAGCCATCGAAAAGATAGAGATTTGTGTAGGATACTATATCGACCAGCTTTTGGAAAACCCGGATTTTCCATTTTTTATGGTGAACGAGGTGCTCGCCGGGCAAACCACCTTGCCTATGGTCGAAAAAATTAAAACGCTAACTGATTCTGTTTTTGCCAAACAGCTTTACGCATTGCAGGCCGATGGCGTTATGAAATTTCATCCTGTTAACCTGATGTGGAATATTGCCGGTATGATTGTTTTTCCTTTTCTTGTGCGACCGCGGCAACTGGAGGCCGGTTATTTTGATGCCGCCGAATTTACAACGATGATAAAGGAAAGAAAGAAGCTGATCCCGATCTGGATAGCGCAGGCCTTGAAGGGCGTGTAGAATATCGACCTTTATTCTCCGATGGCCTTCATAGTAAACATGCCGCTGTAATACTTTCGGTAGGCATAACCCAGCAGCAGGTTAGGCACAACAAGTGTAACCCCCATAAGCCAGCCCGATGGTACCAAAAAGGTATGGAACAACAATACATTTAAACTTATCGGGAACAATACCACCGCCGAAAACGGCGCGTAACGATTAAACATCAATGATAGCCCGCCTACTATTTGTATCACCTTTTGCATGGGATAAAAATAACCTGTGCCTTTAAGCCCGGCTATGAATGCACCTGCTTTACCGGTATGCAGCGGCTGATAAGGAATAAAATGTAAAAAATAATCGAGCCCGAATATCAGGTAAAGTGAGCCGAGCAATACCCGGCAAATCAATGTTGTCGTTTTCATGATTGTTTATAACGGGGTTGAATTTATCGAAAATTAGTGATCAAACTAATACTTTGAAAATATTATAAACGATATAAACAAATCGGGGAAAAAGAGTTCGGATAGTATTTAACGGGCAATAATGTACAGGTGTTCTTCCTTTAAAAAATCCACAAGATCAACTTCCAAAACCTTTGCTATTTCAATGAGCCTGGCAAGGGTAAGCTTAACGTTGCCCAGCTCTATTTTGCTGAACGTGTTTTGCGATACTTTGAGTTTGTAGGCAACGTAAAATTGGGTGTAATTTTTTTCTTCCCTAACGGCACGGATCCTGTTGGCTATAAGTTTTTCGGTAAGCATATTTTTCTTTAAGTTGATTGGTTGTTTAATGGATAAACGTAATCATGAATGCTTCGGATTGGGGGATATGGCGAATAAACACTTAGGTTGTTTAATATAATTTAATAATAGCCTTACTCTAAAATAGGATATGGTTAATGTGTTGATATTTAGGTTTTTGTGTTGTTATTGATCGCGGCTTAAATCTGCCTTGTATTATGCTCCGTAGCTTCTTCCAAACAATTAAAGCAATAACATATGAAAAAGATGATCATCGCGGCCATTGCATTAGTAACTTTTGCAATAGCTCCTAAAGCTCACGCTCAAACCAAAATGGTAGGTGGTGCGGCTATGTACCCAACTAAAGATATTATCGATAACGCGGTAAATTCAAAAGACCACACCACACTTGTAGCTGCGGTTAAAGCTGCAGGGCTTGTTGAAACTTTGAAAGGCGATGGCCCGTTCACTGTTTTTGCGCCAACCAACGAAGCATTTGGCAAACTGCCGAAAGAGACTGTTCCAACTTTATTAAAACCGGAGAATAAACAAATGCTGACCAAAATCCTTACTTACCACGTGGTAGCAGGCAGCTTAAGCTCGGCAGAGCTGTGGGCTAAGGTTAAAGCAGGAAAAGGCAAAGCAGAATTGAAAACAGTTGCAGGTGGTACACTTACCGTTATGGCTCAGGGCAAAAAGCTATATCTTGTTGATGAAAAGGGTGGCAAATCATGGATTACTATTGCCGATGTGTTCCAGAAAAATGGTGTTATTCATGTAGTTAACACAGTGTTGATGCCGAACTAATTAAAATTGAGGGGATATAACAAAACAGCCCGGTTGTTTAAAAGCACCGGGCTGTTTTATTTTGGTGTCGTATACTTAATGGGTAGGCACCGGATTTGTAGGTGTTGTAGGGCTCGATGGATTAGGTGTGGGGCTTGGTGTTGGTGCCGGAGCGGGAATGTTTGGTGTATTTGGCTGCGGTACCGGGTTAGGGGTATTAGGTGTTGGCGAAGGGTTAGGGATTGGAGTTGGTGTCGGGGCCGGTGTAGGCGTTGGCACTGGCATCGGCACACGGTTTGGTTCCGTTGGAGTCGGTGTCGGAGTAGGCGTAGGTGTAGGCGTAGGAGTAGGTGTTGGCGTCGGCGTTGGAGCAGGCGTTGGTACCGGTGTTTTTGGTTTCTTTTTATTTTTACCCGGTACGGTATCTGTTTGCATTGTATACTGTGATACAGTTGCGCCGTTATTGTGAGGCTTGTGGCCGTTTGCTAAGGCAAATGAGCCGGCTAATGACAGGGCAATAGCTGCGGCTGCTAATCTTAAATTTTTCATATTTTTCGTTTTGTTTATGAAAAGTTAACTATTAATATAACTTTCATTTGTCGTAATAGTTTTAAAATTTATAAATCAGCGCTAACCGTAGTTGAAGCCAGATGCATGAAAGAATGCTGTTCTAAGGCTCGTAAATACGTAGTGTATTGTGGGTTTATATCGAGCCCTTATATTTGTGACTAACATCAACATACACCACCTATGACCGAACTTGAAAAAATGATATCCGGCAAGCTATATAATGCCGGGGATGCCGAACTTGTTGCTGCCCGTTCAAAAGCTCGCCAGTTATTTACGCAATATAATGCCGCTGGCTACGACGATAAGGAAACCAAGACCGCACTGCTAAAGCAATTATTGGGCGATTTTAAGGGTAACATTGATATTCAATCGCCATTTTACTGCGATTATGGCTTTAATATAACAGCGGGAGATAATTTGTTTCTGAATTTTAACTGCATTATACTGGATTGTGCCCACGTTACCTTCGGCGACAATGTGTTCCTGGCGCCCAATGTGCAGCTTTATACAGCTTATCACCCGCTAATAGCTGCCGAGCGCATCAAAGGGCCTGAGTATGCAGCTCCTATCACAATCGGCAATAATGTATGGCTGGGCGGTGGTGTAATTGTATGCCCTGGGGTTACTATTGGCAATAACACTACCATAGGTGCGGGGAGTGTAGTAACTAAAGATATTCCGGCCAATGTTGTAGCTGTTGGCAATCCCTGCCGGGTGATCAGAGAATTGTGATTTCAGATTTCATTGTGATTTCGGATTTCGGAATTTCGATTTCGGATTTGGAAAATTGTTTGCAAATCGCAGGGAAAATCGAATAACTCCTGTTTAGGTTGCATGCAAAGCCACAAAGAGAAAGAAACTCTTTTACGCCTTCGCGTAAAATTACCGGAGTACTTATTGGAATGGGAGATTTTAAACCGATAGCACTGGCGATGGCTTTGTGCTGTCTTTTAATACCTTCAGTTCGGCAACAATGATAAAACTTACAATTACCAGGAATGCCCATGAACTTATTTTTTGATAATCTACCACTGTCCAGGCATGGTGTTGATAAGCATAACGCCAGGCCCCAAGCCGTGTTGCTATATTTTCGGCAAGCCAGATAAAAAAGCCAATCAGCATAAAAGCCAATATGGTTGGCATATGATATGCTTTACCCTGTAAATGAAATACAACAACCGATCGCCAGAAGTAATAAAGGATCAACACGCCAATTCCGTAGCGCACATCAGGGATAAAGTGATTGCTAAAAAAATTAAGGTATATCAAAATACCAATGGTGCGGGTGACGTACCGGCTGGGCCAGTTTTGTATTTGCAGGTTAAGCCTACGCCAGGCCTGGCACATATAGCTGGCAACGCTTGCATACATGAAGCCGCTGTATAGTGGTACGCCGCCTATTTTTATATAAGCAAATTCGGGGTAGGCCCATGACCCATAGTGAACTTTAAAAAGTTCCATCAGCAGGCCCTGCAGGTGAAATATGCAAATTACCAATACTTCATCTTTAGTTTCGATGCCGGTATAATACAGAGCCGCCTGGATAAGCAGGCAGGCTATCAGCATAAAATCGTATCGGGGCAGCACACCGGCAAACAGATGCGAAAGTGCAAGCATGGTAAATACCAAAACAGGGAACAGGCAGGAGAGTGCCTGATGCTCAACAAAAATGAAAAAATGTTTGATGGTTGTTTTCATAAATTAGCTTAAAGCATATGCCTGGTCCATCTCCCTGATCTGGGTTTTATATTGTATCGGCAGGAGGGCGTTCCTTAAAAACTTTCCGGGTTTAAGGTTTTTTACTGCTTTATATATCTTTAAAACGGGCCACAACCAGGCTGTTTTACCCAAAGGCAGTTGTTGGCTCACTTGTGTGGGTACAGTTAATAACTGCGCTTGTTTCAGGATCTGGTAACGGGTAAAACCAAGGTGCTTTTTGTACTGACGATATAAATCGGCAGTAAAGTCGCTGTTAATAAGGTTATGCTCAAGATGATCCTGTCGCATCTGCAGGTAGTGATTATAATTTATTGGCAGGCCTTTTAGCTGCATTCGATCACCAACGTTATAAAACACATTAAATACTTCAGTTTTTTCAGCAATGCTGAGCGGCTTTTCCAGTAATTCATACGAACGGATAGACAGATCGATCAGAAGAAACAATACATCACGATAAGCCCAGTCGGGTATTTGGGAACCGCGGGTTGTTTCAACGTTTTTGTGTATGGCAGTTATCTTATCAATTGCTTTTAAAGCCGCTTCATGCTCCGAAAAAATGATCTGCCGGGAATAAGCTACAGTGCTAAACAATCGCGCTAAAGGATCGGCCGGAAGTTTTCCCGTGAAATAGAGCCAGTCGACAGCCTTATTTAAAGCAAATTCAGCTGCTGCGCCTGCAAAAATAAACAGGATGGTATCTGCCTTGCCCCAAATCCTGCGCACTATTGAATGTTCATCTACAAAAAGTTCCATACTATATATTTTTTGTTTACCCTTGTTTTGTTTGATATAAAAGTACTTTGCATTTCAAAGTTAAAGAAACAATTTAAAATTTGCAATAGCGAGCTGGGGACTTATTTCGGAGAGGGAGGCACAACGGTATAAAATCAAGTTATAATTTAATTACTAATTTTGATGGCTTTTTTTAATTTTTTAAAACTTAAATGCTAATTTTTATAGTTTTTAAATTATAACAGCTATACTTGTATTTTAATTTAAGCAGGGATATGGTAAACGCAGTTTTTGAATTTGAATTTAATAATCAGGTTATTGAGTTTGATATAAGCGATAAGGATTTGATGATAAACGCCACAGAGATGGGCAAAATATTCGGAAAAAATCCGGCCGAGTTTTTAAAGTTGAAGCAAACCAAAGATTTTATAGAAGAATTAAAAAATTTGCCCTTGCCTTTTAATGAAACGAATGAAGAGCGCAGTTATGCAGATAATCAGGCCGATTTGGAATCGATGATATTTGTAAACAAGATAGACGGTTTGTGGATGTGCGAGATCCTGGCATTGAAATTTGCGGGTTGGCTAAACCCTAAATTTGAGGTTTGGGTTTACAGTACCATAAGGGAGTTTTTGCCCAATTTGCGGGATAATAATGAAGCCTATAAACAAATTGTAAAGTTTGAAGATCAACTGGAAAAACTCGTGAAAAAACTCCAGGGCAACGCAGATTTTCAGTCGTATATGCTATTGCAGGAAAAACTGAAAAAGCTGCCTTACAGGATCAAAAGAAATAATCAGGCTACTTTAAGACAGTACAGACAATTAAAGGCGATTTAATTATCGTTTTGCGGAGAAGGCATCTTGTCTTCTCCATTTTACTTTTCCTCTTTCGGCAATATCCCTAACGCTGTTTTGCCAACCTAATGTCATTAAATCGCTGTTGATTTAGTATTAAATAATTGTTATCCTATTTTTTTTACTTTCGCTTCTTATTAGCTCCCCGGGGTAAATTAGGTTTGATCAATTCCTGCCGGTCAAGCCTTTTGGGAAACTAAAGCAACGTGTTTTTCATGGAAAGTAAATTGAGGTTGGCCGAATATAAAGTGCTTTTATACAGGCTTTTTTTGGGGTATTTATTCTATTTTATTGCAAGGGTATTATTCTTCGCGTTCAACACACACCTGTTTGCTGTTGATAGCGTTTGGGCTTTGCTTAAACTTTGTTATTACGGTATGGCTTTTGACACCACGGCTTTACTGTATATCAACAGCCTGTTCATCCTGCTCAGCGTTTTGCCCTTAACTGTAAATACCCGGCCGGCGTTTCAAAAAGGCATGGCTATCCTGTACTTTGTTACCAACTTATTGGCATACGCCACCAACTTTGTTGATATCATTTACTATCGCTTTAGCCAGGTGCGCTCAACCAAGGCAACGCTTGATGTATTGGCCGATGAAAATAACAAAAAACTGTTGTTTACCCATTTTTCTGAAGCTTATTGGTATGTGATCATCATATTTATCCTATGCTCCATTTGCTGGATCTGGCTGTACAAACGGGTGAAGTTAAAGCCAGCCGTTGTGAAGGATCAGAAAATATATTTTTTATCATCGATAGTGTCGTTCCTGCTGATCCTTACACTGGTTATCGGAGGCATCCGGGGCGATTTTGCGCACAGTACGCGGCCTATCAATATGGTTGACGCATATAAGCACATCACTGTACCTAACCAGGGCGATATCGTGCTGAATACCCCTTTCGCTGTTTTCCGGACGCTGGGAACCAATAATTACAAGCTCCAGCATTGGGTTGACGAGGCTTATATCGATACCAATATAAAACCTATAAAACAATATAGCACCAAACCGGTTGCCAAGCCCAACGTGGTGATCATTATACTGGAAAGTATGGCCCGCGAGTATTGGGGCAGCATGAACCGCGATGTTAATATACCGGGCTTTAAATCATATACACCGTTTTTAGATTCATTATCTAATAACAGCCTTATATTTACCAACGCCTATGCAACCGGCCGGCAATCTATTCATGCTGTATCGTCGGTAATAGCGGGAATCCCGTCGTTTCAAAATGCTTTTACCTCATCACCGTATGCCAAGCAAAAGATCCAGTCGGTAGTGTCTGTTTGTGATAGTATGGGTTATCAAACCTCATTCTTTCATGGGGCAGCCAACGGGTCGATGGGTTTCCAGGGCTTTGGCAGTATTTTAGGTTATCAGCACTATTATGGCCGTACCGAATATAACGATGATAAAGATTTTGACGGCATTTGGGGGATTTGGGACGAACATTTTTTTCCGTTCATGGCACGCACGCTGACCGATCAAAAGCAGCCTTTTATGGCTACCCTGTTCACGCTGTCATCGCATGATCCGTATCAACTGCCCGAAAAATATAAAGCGAGGTTTAAAGGCGGTCCGCTGGCTATTGATAAATGCGTTCAGTATACCGATAATTCTTTAAGGATCTTTTTTAATTACGCTAAAACTCAGCCCTGGTTTAATAATACCATTTTTGTGATCACTGCCGACCATACCAGCCAAACTTATTATCCCGAGTATAGTAAACAGGTTAACCGCTTCGCGGTGCCTATCCTGTTTTACAGTGCCAACAGCGCTTATAATTTGAAAGGAGTACGTACCGATCTGGCGTCGCAAATGGATATTTACCCAACGGTGGTGGATTTGATTGGTTATAACAGACCATTCAGGTCGTGGGGCAGAAGTTTGGTAAGTAACCTTCCGGATGAGCAGCCCAAAGTGATCAATTCAACAGGAAATATTTACCAGTTTATGCAGGGTAATTATACCTACCTGTTTGATGGTAAAAACTTCACCGGCATTTTCGCAGTGACTGATAAAGGCCTGGAGAAAAACCTGATGACTGCACAGCCCAACGCCGAAATGCAAAAAGGCATGCAGGATTGTAAGGCTTTGATACAGGATTATACGGATAGGATTGTGAACGGGAAATTGGTGGCGAAGTGAGCGTTTTGCAGGGGATAATTGCGCTTGCTATGTACATCTGTAAGATAATCCACACTCCCCCAACTTTTCAACAATGCCCTAAAACAGCTGTCAATGCATTAACTTTACCCGATTAACAGAAGGAGTAACCGCTTGGCTAAAGATACTACCAAAGAAACCCCCTTAATGCAGCAATATAATGCTATCAAAGTAAAGTACCCCGGTGCTTTGCTGCTGTTTAGGGTGGGCGATTTTTATGAAACATTTGGCGAAGACGCCGTAAAAGCTGCCGGTATTTTAGGTATCGTACTTACCCGCCGGGCAAATGGCGCCGCAACACATATTGAGCTTGCCGGTTTTCCGCACCATTCGCTGGATACTTACCTGCCTAAGCTGGTTCGTGCAGGGCAGCGTGTGGCTATCTGCGATCAGCTGGAAGATCCTAAAACTACCAAAACCATTGTTAAGCGCGGCGTAACCGAACTGGTTACCCCCGGTGTGGCCACTAATGATAATATCCTGAATCAAAAAAGCAACAACTATCTTGCTTCGCTGCATTTTGAAAAAAACAGCATTGGTATTGCGCTTATTGATATCTCTACCGGCGAGTTCATGACCGCCCAGGGCAATAGCGATTATATTGATAAGCTGCTGCAAAGTTTTTCGCCCAGTGAGGTGATCTACCCTAAGAGCCGCACGCGCGATTTTAAGGATACCTATGGTGACCGCTTTTACACCTATGCCCTTGACGAATGGCCCTACAGCGGCGATTATGCTAATGAAACATTGCTCAAGCATTTCGGTGTAAAATCACTCAAAGGTTTTGGTATAGATAAACTAAACTTAGGCATCATTGCTGCCGGTGTAGCCATTCATTATTTGAATGAAACGGAACACCGCAACCTGGGCCATATTTCGGCCATCAGCAGGATTGAGGAAGACAGGTACCTTTGGCTCGACAGGTTCAGCATCCGAAACCTGGAACTGGTAGGCTCGGCCAACGAAAATGCTATGACACTGGTTGATGTGCTTGACCATACCTGCTCGCCTATGGGTGCACGATTATTGCGCCGCTGGATTGTAATGCCGCTTAAGCAGATTAAGGCCATTAATGACCGTTTAGGTGTGGTTGAATACCTGATAGGCAATGAAGAATTGCGTGAAGAACTACTGCAATACCTGCGCCAGATAGGTGACCTGGAAAGGTTGATCTCCAAAATTGGCTTGCAAAAAGCTAACCCGCGCGAAGTTTGCCAGTTGAAAAAGGCATTAACCGCTATAGCCCAGATCAAGCGGATTGCCGAATCATCACAAAGTGCCCCCCTGCGTGCCATTGGCGAGCAGTTAAATCCCTGCGCACTTATTTGCGAAAAGATAGAACGTGAATTGAACCCCGAGCCTCCGGTGATGCTGGCGAAAGGTTCGGTGATGAACGAAGGGATTAATGAGGAGCTTGATCGTTTGCGTAAGATCGCTTTCGGCGGTAAAGGCTACCTGTTAGAGATTCAGAAGCGTGAAGCCGAATTAACCGGTATCCCATCGCTTAAAGTATCGTTTAACAACGTATTCGGCTATTACCTGGAGGTTACTCATGCCCATAGAGATAAAGTACCAACAGAGTGGATCCGCAAGCAGACGCTGGTTAATGCCGAGCGTTATATTACGCCCGAACTTAAAGAATATGAAGAGCAGATTTTAGGTGCCGAGGAAAAGATCCTGGCGCTTGAAACGCAATTATATAATGACCTGCTTTATTCGCTGGCTGAATATATTAAGCCAATCCAGCTTAATGCCCAGTTAATAGCCCGGTTGGATGTGCTGCTCAACTTTGCTACCATCTCCATTAAAAACTACTACGTAAAACCCGAGATAAACGAGGGGAAAGCGCTTGACATCAAAGGCGGTCGTCATCCGGTTATTGAAAAGAACCTGCCGATAGGCGAGGAGTATATTACCAATAGTGTATTTCTTGATTCGGAAACCCAGCAGATCATCATCATTACCGGTCCCAACATGGCTGGTAAATCGGCTTTGTTAAGGCAAACCGGCTTGATTGTACTGATGGCCCAGATGGGGTGCTTTGTACCGGCTAAGGCAGCAACTATAGGCCTGGTTGATAAGATCTTTACGAGGGTAGGGGCTTCAGATAACCTTTCATCCGGCGAATCGACCTTTATGGTGGAGATGAACGAAACGGCCAGCATCCTCAATAACCTGAGCGACAGGAGCCTGATCTTGCTGGACGAGATCGGTCGCGGTACATCAACCTACGATGGGATTTCCATTGCCTGGTCAATTGCTGAGTACCTGCATAACCACCCGACTGCAAGAGCTAAAACGTTGTTTGCAACGCATTACCATGAGCTTAACGAGCTTAGCAACTCGTTTAACCGCGTTAAAAACTTTAATGTATCGGTTAAGGAAGTAGGGCAGCAGATCATCTTTTTGCGTAAGCTGGTACCCGGTGGCAGCGAACACAGCTTTGGGATCCACGTGGCTAAACTGGCAGGCATGCCCTCAAAAGTGCTTACCCGCGCCAACGAAATTTTAAAGAAGCTCGAAAACGAACGTACCGGCGGTGAACATATCAAAGAAAGTATCCGTAAAGTGCAGAAGCAAGCTGTACAAATGCAGATGTTTTCGATAGATGACCCGGTACTGGTGAAGATCCGCGATACGCTGAACAACCTTGACGTAAATACACTAACCCCGGTTGAAGCGCTTATGAAGCTGGATGAAATCCAAAGGGTGGTGAAGAGTTGATTTTTTGATTTGCAGGTTTCAGATGTGCAAATGTGCAGATTGTTCGAACCCTGATCTTCCGCTCAGAAACTTACGAAGTTTTTAAAACTTCGTAAGTTTGGCTTTTTTCAGCATCTGCCCATCTGAAATCTGCACACCTGCACATCCACTCCCATGTTAATATGTTAAAAACATCCGCATCCTCTCAATAAACATTAAAGCTAATTTTACTTTATGAGCATATACCTGCGTCGTAGTTTTTATTTGTTTATACTTTTCCTTTCCCCATTTATATTAAGTTCATGTCACTCGCGCAAGGCCGCAATGCGCGGCCAGCCGGGTGAGGTGGTTAACCCATCGCCTGATATCGCTTCAAAATACTCCGGAATTATGGGGGTTGATAGGGGAGATATTCAAAACGGGCGTCTTTATGCTTTTATTGATCAATGGATGGGCACGCCCTACAAATTTGGCGGGCTTGATAAAGACGGCGTTGACTGCTCCGGTCTGACTTTTTTACTCGAACAACAGGTTTATGGCATCACCATTCCGCGCATGACCAGCAAGCAGATCACCGTTATTAAACGGAAATATGAGGACGAGCTAAAAGAAGGCGACCTGGTATTTTTCGATTTCGACGGAAAGCAATTTAGCCATGTTGGTGTTTACCTGCAAAACGGGTATGTTGTGCATGCAAGCTCACGCCGCGGGGTTATCATCGTTAAACTGCGCGATCCATCTTTATATAAATACTTTTCAAGGGCCGGTTCTATTGAAAACGTACCTACAAGCATGAATTAAAAAACACGAATTTTAGAAGGATTTTTGCGAATTACACGAATATCCGGTTAAATCGTATTCGTGTAATTCGTAAAAAATTAGAGCTGATTTGTGCCGTAATTTTCAATAATTTTGTGCCATCATGGCCGATAAAAAAGACGATTACTCATTCTGGACGAAATATAAACGCTTTGCAGGCACCGAGATCATGCTTTATGTGATTATGGTGATCGGTATTATCCTCGGCATTGTAATATTTAGTTACCTTTAACCAAGGTGACGTTATCATTATCTACATCAGCAATTGACTGATAAAAATCAACAAGATCCTGATAGGTATCTTTACTATATGTCCCATCAATAATCTGCAGCTTGCGGCTGTATATCAGCTTATCCCCGTTTACCGTTGCGCTTGATTCAAACTTTCCGAAAGGTTTTTCGATACTTACTTTCTTAGGGCGCATATCAACCTTGTATCCTGCAGGCAGGGTATAGGTGATCTCATCCTCGTCAGTATATCCCCGGTTGATATAAACGTCGTTATGGCGGTTGCGAACCTCACGTAATGGTGACGTTATGCGGTTTGCCGGGTTGGCCAGGAAAATTATTTTTCCCTCAGATACTGAGCCATAATCCGTAGCCGAAATTTTTAGCGTTTCGGTGGTGTACGGCTGTTCAATTTTAAACTGCTTCAGGTCTGCATTTTCAATTTCAAGGTTGTTAATGGGATAGATCTTCTTCAGATCTTTGATCTGCTCGGTTTTCGACTCATATATTACATGGTCGCGGTCTTCGTAATTAGTGCCCCTGAAGTTGGTAACCATTGTACCTGATAAATTACCGTTGGCGCTTAATGTAAAATTGGCTTTGCGCTGTTCAAGATTAGCCTGGGCCGTGTATTTGGGCGTATGCATTAATTTGCCACCCAGCGGGGTGCAGGCCAGTACAATCCGGTCGTCGGTAAAATCACCTAAAAAGCCAAAAGGTATGTTCTGACTGGTACATTCTAAAAAGGTGGTGTCATTTTTAAAAGGGAGGCATAAAATAACGTGGTTGCCCTGATCCAGGCTCGCAAAATCGGGCTGAAAGTTTACTTTAGACGCTCCGGCATACACCACGCAATAGTATGACTCAATGTCGACCGCCTTTAACAAGGCTTGCGTGTAGTTAACGAGGGCTTTGCAATCGCCGTAATTTTGAGCGTCAACATCCAATGCCGTGAAGGGTTGCAAACCGCCTATCCCTACTTGTATGCTAATGTAATGGGTTTTGCTTTGCATGTATTCATAAACCTTACGGGCTTTGGCTTTAGGATCGGTTATTGATCCGGTAAGCTCTTTCATTTTTGCCACAGTTTGAGGCGAAAGTTGCTGACGGCCTGCATTAAGCTTGTCATATTGCCATTGGCCGAGTTCTTTCCAGTTGGTAAATGAGCCGCTGATACCGCGGTAAATGAATTTTTCGGGCGCTATTTCCAGGCTGGGCATTATTGATCGGTAAACAGGGCTGTAAGGCTCATGCCTTAAAGCCTTAAGGTTGTTAATTTGCCAGGTGTATGTTTGCAGTCCTTGTTTATTGGTGCCGATTGTTACCTTAACCGGCAAATTGGTTTGTTTGTATTTGATCTTAAAATCGGGCTTGCAAATTAATGTATACGAGCTTTTCTCAACAGCTATACCATCCGAAGGGATAGGTCGCCAGCTTTCAAGGTCAAGTGATTGCTTCGACTTTACATCGTACTCATAACTTACAGTGTAAGGATAATCAGCTACCCTGGGCTGATAGTGTTTTATCTTCAGGTCGGTAAAAAGCGAAAAGCCATCGTGGTTGCTGTCATCCTCAAAGTCGCTTTCCGAAAATTTGCCGGTGGGTTTGCCCCATTGGTTGTAAACTATGCCCTTTATATCCTTAATATACCGGCTTTTGTCGTGCCATATGGCTACATCAACGTCATCGTCGCCATTTTTATTTAATACGGTTATTACTTCTTTTACATGGTAAAGTGTGTTGTCAAGGTCCTTAACCTCAACAGTAACTTCTTCATTGCGTACTACCGAGCTGGCATAAGGCAAAAGGTCTTTTGAGATGAGCGATACGTCATAGTTGTCCTGTGCCTTTACACAGGTTGCAGCCGAAATTATAAAAAGGGTGGTAAAAAATGCTTTCATTATTTTTTCTTGAAGATCATGTCTCCTTTTTCGGTTAGGATGATCTTGTTAAACAGCTCCTTAAGATAAGGGTACTCGGCCGAGTCATAAACTGATTTGTTGAACTGGGTAATGTTTGAAAAAGTAAAGGTGTTATTATCCTGGCTTTCAAACGTGCTGGCAAACATGCCTCCTTTGTTTGGCAAGGAATAGGCCACTACCTGCGGCGGGGTTTCAATGGTGTATTGGGCAGGCAGATGCATTACCAAAACCAGCCTCTTGTCCGAAGCAAAGGCCCAGTCAACAGGGTAATCACGTTCGGCAAGTTTGAAAGGGTTAGTAGTGCGTTTCTCCCAAAAGTAAGGGTTAAAGGCAAGTTTATCATGATTGGTATTATCAAATGCTTCTATCTCTACTTCAAAGGTTTCACGTAACGGATTTTCAAGGCTGTCGAGGTTTGTAATGTCTGATTTAAATACTTTTAGCTTAGGTTGTTTCTCATCAAAATCTTCAACATATTCGTCAACCGTATTGAATTTTTTAATGGCTTTGCGTTTTTCGTAAGCATCATAGCCTTTATAGTAATTGGTTATAGTGCCTTTTAACTTACCATTATCAAGTAACGTCAGATCGAACATCCGCGTAGTGGCCGCTTTTTGCTGGGTGCTCAGCTCTATCCAATATGACGGTTTATTAAGGCTGATCACCCTGCCCTTATCGTTTATACATTTAAGAGGAAGTAAACCGAAGGACAATAGCGGATCGGTAGCATCGAGCAGGTAGGTTTGATCGCCAATAGTTAACCTGGCTATAACATAGTTAAAGTCGTTAAGAACCGGATAAAGATTATTTACCATTCCGTGGTCGCGGGTCGAAAGTACTACAGCTTCGGCATTAAGGCCGGCTGCACTAAGCGCGGTGATAAGTGTCAGGTTAATATCTGCAATACTGCCGGCATGTGTATCCAGCGCTCTCTTAACGCCGTCGGTACTGTAGATACCAATATAATCGTTCCATTTTATCTGGCTTTTGATCCAGGCATACAAGGCCTTCGCTTTGTCAAGGTCGGTTGTTTTACCCGCAATTACCGGTGCAATGCGCTCTTTGAGCAGGCTTGTGCGTTTCATTTGTACGCCAAATTCATCGGATATCTTTAGCTGGCGATCAACATCGCTCCATTCTTTTGTTACTACGGTTTTAACGCCGGTATAGGGATTGGTAACCTCAACCAGCTCAAAAAATATTGCTGATAAAAAGTTTTTACGGGCCGTCATATAATCCTCATCAACAAACGCCGGGATATCCTTCATGTTGTAAGTGATATGCGAGCAATCAGCTTTTGAGCCGCCCGATGAAAAGCATTCGCGCTCAACTTCCGAATTACTTTTGGTTAATTTCAGCACCCCTCGTAATGAGGCATTAAATGTCCAGAAGCCTGGGATATGTACTTCATACTGCGAATTTATTTTGGGGATATCGTCCTGGAATGTCCACCCTCTGAAATGGTCCCAGTATGGTGATATAAGTTCGTATTTAAACTCAATAACGCAGCCGGGCCGTAATGCAGGTAGTGCAAACTTTACAGTGCTGCCATATTTATAGTCTTTAACGGTAAATACCTTCTTTGAATCAAGCTCGGCCTTTTGAATAATACCGTTGTCATCTTTATAATAAGTAAAGCCGGTAACGTTGTTGACCTCTTCTGCCGAGTTATCGCCATTGTGTATAGGTATTTCTATGGTGCCGTGAGTTAGCCCTTCTTTGGTAAATATTTTAATTTTGGCATGGTAAGTATGTATGAGCCTGATATGATCCATGTACTCATCTATGCGGGTATTGCCAAATTCGTTTAAAAAAACGGCGTTTGCCTGCGGATCTTTATCATATTTGGCCATTTCAATCTCCTGGTCGGTGATTCCTGTTTCAAATTCCTGTGCGGCAGCTTTGAACGATAAGCCGATAAAAATCAAAAGAATAAGGATGATTTTGTTCATACAAATTGTGATAATTAGGGATAATCAAATTAAATAATAAATTGGTATATTAAATAAATTAAAAAATTTATTCTGCTGATTAATTTTAGGACATTTGCGACCTTTGCATCTCTGAATACTGACAAATGAAATTAAATTTAAAACGCCCCCTGGCTTTCTTTGATCTTGAAACAACAGGTACTAATATTGGTGCCGACCGTATAGTTGAAATATCTGTTATCAAGCTTAATCCTGATGGCAGCGAAGAAGTGAGAACATGGCGTGTTCACCCGGGCATTCCTATCCCGCTCGAGTCATCACTGGTGCACGGCATTTATGACGAGCATATCCAAAACGAAAAACAATTTAAAGAGCTTGGCCAGGAAATAGCCGACTTTATTGGCGACAGCGATTTGGCTGGATATAATTCGAATAAGTTTGATATCCCCATGATCATGGAGGAGTTTTTGCGTGCCGGCGTTGATTTTAACCTGGATGCCCGCCACTTTGTTGATGTACAGAACATATTCCACCAGATGGAGCAGCGCACATTAAAGGCTGCTTACCAGTTTTATTGCAATAAAGTAATTGAAAACGCCCATTCGGCCGAAGCAGATACCCGCGCTACTATGGAAGTTTTGCTGGCGCAGATTGAGCGTTATGAAAATGTAGAGTGGGAAGATAAAAAAGGTAATAAAATAATCCCTGTTGTGGGCGATGTTGAAGCACTGCATGCGTTTACCAACCTAAGCAAGCCGGTTGATTTTGCAGGCCGTATGGTTTACAATGAACAGGGTGAGGAGTTGATCAACTTTGGCAAACATAAAGGTAAACGTGTTGAGGACGTATTGAACGCCGAGCCAAGCTATTATTCATGGATGATGCAGGGCGATTTCCCGCTTTATACCAAGCGCAAACTCGAAGAAATTTATACCCGCTGGAATGCTAAGAAAATAGCCGAGCGCCAGGCAAACAAAGCAGCCCAGCCAAAACCGGCAGATCAACAGCCTGCTGCCTCTAAGCCTGAGTATCAGAAAAAAGAGTACACCAAACCCGACCATACTAAAAATCAGCATTATCAAAACAAACCTTTTAAAAAGAAGGATGAGCCAGCCCAACCGGTTAACGATGATATGCTGCAGCAGCTTGCGTTGAAATTTAAAAAAGGTTGATTAAGTCTGAATCAGAATTTTCAGAATTTTATATTGAAACCCTTGCAGTTATTTATGCAGGGGTTTTTTGTTGATAATATTCTGAAACCTAAGTTTCATGGATTCGTTCCACTTTAGCCTTTAGCCTTTAGCCTTTAGCCTTTAGCCTTTAGCCTTTAGCCTTTAGCCTTTAGCCTTTAGCCTTTAGCCTTTAAAAAGTCGATATTTCTTTTTAATCCGCTAAATTTCGTTCGTTTAACCGCCGAATTTTTAAATACCTTTTGAAAAATATCCTGGGTGATATCGTGCCAGTCGGCAGTTTTTAGGTGCAACAAATCAGGGTGTGGAGTAAAGGCCGGCTCTGTATTTAGTACCGAGAAACGATTCCAGGGGCAAACATCCTGGCAAACGTCGCAGCCAAACATCCAGTTATCCATTTTGCCCTTAAACTCCTGCGGAATCTCGTTTTTAAGCTCGATGGTTAAATAGGAGATGCAACGGCTGCCATCAACCACATACGGGCCTACAATAGCATCAGTAGGGCAGGCATCGATACAATTGGTGCAGGTGCCGCAATGATCGGCTGTGGGTGCTATATCATATTCCAGTTCAAGGTCGATGATCAGTTCGGCCAGGAAAAAGAATGAGCCGGCTTTTTTGTTAAGCAGGTTGCTGTTTTTGCCGATCCAGCCCATACCTGCCTTGCGTGCCCATGCCTTGTCAAGCACCGGAGCCGAATCAACAAATGCACGGCCGCCTACTTCTCCAATTTGATCATTAATGATTTGCAGTAATAGCCTTAGTTTATCTTTAATTACCGTATGATAATCGATACCATAGGCGTATTTGGAAATTTTGGGCGATAAAGGATCATCCTGTTGCTGATCGGTATAGTAATTTATACCAAGCGAGATAACCGATTTTGCTCCATCAACAAGCAAACGAGGATCGAGGCGCTTATCGAAATGGTTTTCCATGTACGTCATTTCGCCATGCATGTTTTTATTTAGCCAGGTTTCAAGGCGCGGGGCTTCATCTTCTAAAAAATCTGCTTTGGCAATGCCACAAAACAAAAAGCCAAGCTTTTGTGCCTCGTTTTTAATGAGTTGACTGTATGTGGCTTTGTGATGCTGCATTTATGCAAAGATAGTATAAATTGAAATTGGTGCGTGTACGGTGATGCGTTTCAATAAGGTTTAATCAACCATGATATATACTTGCACACGGGGATTATTCGTTATTATAGTTTACTCCGTTTCGCTATAAAATAACTATTGGTGCAGTTTTTGTATCTGATTAAAAAGTAGGGATTTATAGCATGCTCGAGCATATCAGATACTTGCCCGCTCATGTATTAGGAATGCATGCGGTTGGCCATGTTACTATTGGGGATTATGAAAAAGCCTTGACACCATTGCTTGAACAACAGGTGAAGCAAACCGGGCGGATAAACTTTTTATTGGTGCTGGAAACTAATATTAAAAATTTTACAGCCGGAGCCTGGTGTGGCAATATCAGGCTCGGACTTAAGTATTTTACCCGGTGGAACAAGGTAGCCGTTGTAACTGACCAGGACGGCGTGCGTGAGTTCAGCCATCTGTTTAAATATATTTTACCCGGCAAGTTTGCAGGTTATAAACTTGAAGAATTGGACGAAGCTGTAAAATGGGTAACAGGAATTAAATAAATATCATTATGGAAACTATAGATGAAAGAGCAGCTATGAATAATGACGATTCAGATCTGCACAACGATGAGTTAGGTGAAAATACCGGTGATGATACCATAATAGCCGAAATAGTTCATTTAAAGCCCGACGAAAAGGATATCAGCAAAATGCCGTCATCAAACAAAGGTCAGGGACCGGCAGGGGAGAACTTGTAATTTGCCCTCCTGCCCCTAAAGGGAGTTTTTGATTTGCATATTGCCTATCTTCATATGGCGATAAACAAAAAACGCCTTACTAAAGAGCAAGGGATTTTTTGTTTAATATTATCGGAACCTCCCCTTCAAGGGGCGGGGGCTAAAAGCTGTTCCTGATGCTGTTGCTTAAAGTTTTAGTGCTCCAGTACCCGCTATCCAAAATACGGCGTACGGTCATTAACGGATCTGTCTGATCGCGTTTATCAGCTAATTGAAAAGCCATTTTGAAACCACGTTTTCTAAGTTCAGGTAAAGCGGCTTTGTTCCAGATGCCAAAGGGATAAGCAAAGTAATCCATTTTTTTACCAGTGATCTCTTCCAAAGTTTTGGTTGGTTTTTCAATTTGGGTAACCCAATCATCAACCGGGCGATTGGTTATTTTGCCGTTTTTACCAATGATTTTAAGGGTTGATGTATGTGAATAACGGTCAACACGGTGGTGGTCCCAGGTGTGGCTGGCGATAACATTACCTTCATCAGATAACTGCTTTACCTGTTCTTTGGTCATGTAATGCGGACGGCCCAATGATACAGTCATCACAAAATAAACTGCTTTAAAACCATATTTTTTTAGGGTAGGGTTGGCGATGGTGAACTGGTCAAGGTCGGTATCATCAAACGTAAGCATGATGGGCTTTTTAGGAAGCGGCGCACCCTTGGTAAGGTATGCATAAAGCTGATCGGGCAATATGGTATGATAACCACTGTCGGCCAGCATTTTGATGTGCTCTTTAAAAGCAGCAACCTGTACTATGTAATCTTTAGCATTTTTTGAATCTGTTGGCTTCCAGTCGCGGATTTGGTGGTAGCAGAGAATAGGTACCTGCTTGCGGGCTAAAATGGCGGCCGCATCACCCTGTGAAGTTGCATTGGCAGTTGGAACTTCAGCAATTGGAACGGCAGTAGTTGATTTATCTGATGGCTTTGACTGGCATGAAACAGCGCCAAAAGCACAAAGGGCCAACATGGCTAACGTTTGTTTTATCATATTATAGGTTGGTTTTATTCCTTAATTAACGCCGGCTAAATTAATAATTATATAATACGCAAGCCCTGCGATGTAAATAAAATTAATTAAGACTTTAAGTATGATATCCGGATAATTATTCGCTTTTACTGATGATCTGCTTAAGTCCCGGTTCGCAGGTAAGCAGGTGCCATCCGCCAAAAACTACAAATACTTTATCATGCGTTTTAAGGAGGTTGTCGATAGTGCGAAGCAGGTTTTGATCCCTGATCTCTTTGGAAGCCCGACCAATTTCCTGGAATTTCCCTTTCGGGTCAAAGGGATTGGTAGGTTCCAGCTCCTCGAGCTTAAAAGGACGGTTAAGCAGTTTCTGATAGCTTGCCTCAAAAAAATTCAGGGTTTGTTCCTCCGGCGAAAGTTTGACGCCTCCTGTTTTCATGATATAGCCTTGTATAAATTTGGCGTAGTTTGCTTTAAAGGCCACACTATCGGTAATTGGAGACCGTTGACCCCACATAAAGCGTTCGGTAACTATATAAGCTAAAAACTCGCCGGTGGTGTATCTTTTCAACAGCTCTTTAAATTCGAGGCTGTCGGTCATGTCGCCGTTAACGGTTTTTATTTTAAGGCTGTCGGCAAGGACTTTGGTAAGTCCTATTTCACCATCCTTTTGTATGGCTTCTTTTTTTGAGCTGAAAACCTTTTTTGAAACATCGCCTCCTTCGTTAACGCATACATCTGGTTTAAATTCAAAAAAAGCTTTTTCGATCGCCTTAAACATCTGGTTTTCGGTATCGTTGTTATCAGGCAGATGGTTAACACCACAAAAAACGATCTCTTTTTTGTGGTGTTTGAATCTTAAAATATACGGGTTTGCAGGCAGATGCCCGGCCGCATCAAGTTTGATTTTTAAGTAACTAACTGTAGGGTAAACCTCAGCAGGTGCTTTGTCCTCTTTATTTCCGCAGCCTAACAGGGCCGAGGAAAATAACAGTAGTAGCGTTATGTATTTCATCGGTCCCATTGTGTTTAATTATAAAACTATGCGTTTTCCTTCTTTTATTGACCGCTTGGCAGCATCCAGGATCTGCATTACTATCATATTGTATTTTAATGATGAACGATCGTCCGGGTGCCTGAGCGGATTTGCAAGGGTCGAAGTAAAATAGGCTACCGGCGCATCGGCAGGGGCTACCAGCGGTGCCGCTTTATAGCCTCTTACGCGGTTATCAACTTTTATTTCAACACTATCCTTGTCAAAAGCATGAATATAGCCTTTAGCGCCAAAAATTTCCATGTCCTTAATGCCAAACGGCCAGTTCCATGAGGCTTCTATCTGCCCGGTGGCATTGGCATATTCAACCAATATAGTAGCGTCATCTTCAACCTTTGGATATACATTGGGTTTGTAATGCCTTGCAATAGCAGTTACCGCTATGGGGCGCTGGCCTTTCATTAACCAGGTCATTAAATCGGCACCATAGCAGCCAAAATCATTAAGTGCGCCTGCTCCATTCAAAACAGGATCTGTAAGCCAGCTCAGGAAATCTTCGCTGCAGCCTATTTCACGCGGGCCCTGGTGACCATCATGTACCACCATTTTACGGATCATGCCTACGCTATCAAGTTTAACCGTGTTGTAAGCATCCTGGAAGGAGGGGTACCAGGTGGTTTCGTAGTTGGTTAAAACTTTAACATAATATTTGAGCGCCAGAAACTCCATGCGTTTGGCCTGCTCTAAAGTGGCTGCTAAAGGTTTTTCAACCATCACTGAGATGCCAAGCGGTGCGCATGTTTCAACAATGTCCACGTGTTTACCCACCTCGTTATAGCCTAATACAATGGCAGGCTTGCGGGTTGTACACATTTTTTTCAGGTCATCAAAAAACAGGGAATCGGGTAGGTTATATGCCTTGCCAAATTTTTCCCAGAGTTTTTTGTTTGGTTCGGCAATGCCTACAATATTTACGTTGCCTTTGCGGTATTCGCTTAATATAAGGTGGATATGGTCATGGTTTAAGCCCATGATGCCTACTTTTAAAGTGGGTACAGGCTTATGTACAACAGGTATAGTATCTTTTTTGACCTTGTTAAGTGAGTCGGCAGGTAGGGTAACGGACTGGGCTGGTGTAGGCGCAGCAACCGGTGGTGGTGGCGTTGTTTGTGCGCATGTAATAGTCACTCCGCTTAAAATAAACGCAGTTGTAGCTAACAGTAGTTTTAGTTTGGTTTTCATGATTGGTGGCGATGGATACGTATGTAGATTTATATCAAAATAAGGATGGGTTTCCCCCCAGCTTTATTTTTCCTAAATGTTTGTAGGCGGCTTCGGTAACTTCGCGTCCGCGGGCGGTGCGCATGATAAAACCTTCCTGTATCAAAAATGGTTCATAAACTTCTTCAATGGTACCCTCATCTTCACCAACCGCAGTTGCAACAGTTTTTAAGCCTACAGGACCGCCTTTAAACTTATCTATGATGGTAAGCAGGATCTTGTTGTCCATTTCATCAAGGCCGTGGCTGTCTACGTTGAGGGCGTTGAGGGCATACTGGGCAATTTCGGTATCAATTTTACCATTGCCTTTAATCTGCGCAAAATCGCGCGTGCGGCGAAGTAAGGCATTGGCTATACGTGGTGTACCGCGGCTGCGACGGGCAATTTCATAAGCGCCTTCATCGGTAATAGGGGTTTTTAATATCGAAGCAGAGCGTAGCACAATGGTGGTAAGCAATTTAGCATCGTAATATTCCAACCGCGAATTTATACCGAACCTCGCCCGTAATGGTGCGGTAAGCAGGCCCGAACGGGTGGTAGCCCCAACCAGGGTGAATGGATTAAGTGAAATCTGTACCGAACGGGCATTGGGGCCGCTTTCCAGCATGATATCTATCTTAAAATCTTCCATGGCCGAGTACAGGTATTCCTCAACCAGCGGACTTAAACGGTGAATCTCATCTATAAAAAGAATATCGCCGGTTTCGAGGTTGGTAAGCAAGCCGGCCAAATCACCGGGTTTATCCAAAACAGGCCCTGAAGTGATCTTGATGCCCACACCCATTTCATTGGCGATGATGTGGGATAGGGTGGTTTTACCCAAACCCGGAGGGCCATGTAGCAACACATGGTCAAGCGCCTCACCACGCTGGCGGGCCGCCTGTACAAAGATCTTTAAGTTGGCTAATATTTTATGCTGACCGGTAAAATCCTCAAATTGCTGAGGCCGTAACACTTTTTCAATATCACGTTCGGTATTGCTGAGGCGTTCGCGGTTAGGATCAAGATGCTCGTTCATTGCCAACGAAATTAGTAATTTTTGGGGATATGAGATATTAGATTTGAGATGTGAGACAAACTTTTTACCTGATACAAATTCACATGTCCCAAATCTCATGTCTCATATCTAACCTTCGGGGTATTTCCTGAAAATGCTGTTGATCTTCATCTGGATCACGCCTAAAAATGCTTCGCGGAAAATACTGGTTGACATTTTAGAAGTGCCGGCCGTGCGGTCGGTAAATATAATGGGGACTTCCACCAGCTTAAAGCCATGTTTAACGGTGGTATATTTCATCTCTATCTGGAAGGCATATCCAACAAACTTGATTTTATCCAGCTTAACAGTTTCAAGTACTCTGCGTTTATAGCACATAAAGCCCGCGGTGGCATCCTGTACCTTCATGCCGGTTATAAAACGCACATAAACTGAAGCGAAATAACTCATAAGCACCCTGCTCATAGGCCAGTTTACTACGTTTACACCGGTTACATAACGGGAGCCTATCGCTGCATCGGCGCCATCAATACAGGCCTGCCTAAGTTTCAGCAGATCATCCGGATTGTGCGAAAAATCAGCGTCCATTTCAAAAATATAGTCGTAATGGCGGGCTATACACCATTTAAAACCATGTATGTAGGCGGTACCTAATCCCTGTTTGCCAGCGCGTTCTTCTATAAAAAGGCTGCCATCGTATTCGGCTTGCAGGCTTTTTACTATCTGCGGCGTACCGTCAGGTGATCCGTCGTCAATGATCAGGATATGAAAGTCATGAGGCAAAGAGAATACCTTACGGATCATCCGTTCGATATTTTCCTTTTCATTATAGGTGGGTATGATTACGACGCTATCAGGCACTGAACAGTATTTTAGAAAATGAGTTAAATGTTTAAGCTGCGAAAATAATCAATTTACAGAGCATCAAAACAACAAAACAGGAAAGCGTACGCAATCCTGTTTTTTCGAAGTTATATTTTAAAGGTTATTCGTATCGGCAATAACCTCATTTTCCACGTAAGGATCGGTAATATAGTTTCTTTCTTTAAGGCGTGGTGCAACAAACATGAAGATGATGATAAACACCGCGATAAAGCTTACAAAAAACCACTCATAATTGGCGCCCGCAAGATTTTTAGCCCACCAGCCGCCGTCTTCGATAAGTCCGTTAACAAGGGCCGTAATCAGGTTCCCGAACGAAACAACCAGGAACCAGATTCCCGACATGGTGCTTTTCATTGATTTTGGAGAATGGGTATAAGCGTATTCCAGGCCGGTAATTGATACCAATACTTCTGCAGCTGATAGTATTAAAAAGGCCAGCACCTGCCACCACATTGAGGGTGAGCCACCATGGTCAATGCTAACGTGTGTAAAACCGATAACTACAAATGATAATGCTGTTAAAACCAAACCGGCACCAAGCCTGCGTAAAGGTGTTGTTTTTAGCCCGATCTTATCTAAATTCGGATAAATCACATAGTTAAATAGTGGTATAAATAACAGCAGGAAAATAGTATTAAAGGTTGACATTGAACCTGGTTCTATCTGGAATGAAGTAAAACCAAGATTGATGTTCCGGTCCATTTTTGCAGCATAAAGCGTCCATTCTGAAAGGCACTGATCCCATACAGCCCAAAACGCCAGCGCAAAGAAGAATACGGAAATTACCCGGTATACTGCTTTAACTCCTTCAACCCGTTCAGGATCATAACTCTCTTTGGCTATATCAAGTAATGATTGGCCGGGTTTCTTTTTACTTAAATGGGTGAGCGCGTACCAGGTAATAAACACCAAATTGTTTCGGTTTACGCCCTGAGGAGGCACCTTTACATATTTTTTGCGGCCCATAAAAAATATTAGCGTTGCTAATGCCATCAAAAGCCCGGGAACGCCAAAAGCCCATTTAGGACCATAATATTTGTAAATGGTAGGGATGGCAACCGTTGATAACATAGAGCCGGCATTGATGCTAAAGTAAAACCAACCGTAAACTTTTGAAAGCAAGTCCTGGTTGCTGGCATCAAACTGGTCGCCCACGTTGGCCGAAACACATGATTTGATACCGCCCGCACCGATGGCGACTACAAGCATACCTATCTCAAAACCACTAAGGCTTGTATCAAACATTGCCAGCAACAGGTGCCCGAAGCAATATACTATGGAAATATAAAGGATAAGCTTGTATTTGCCGGTAAACCAGTCGGCTACCATGCCGCCCACAAATGGCAAAGCGTAGGCCACCATAACAAATAAATGGTTCAGTTTATTGGCATGGGCATCAGCCTGTTGGGCTAAAGCAGGGTTAGCTGCAGGGTTAAAGAATTGCTTTACCAAAAAAAGGGTAAGTATGGAACGCATGCCATAAAAGCTAAAACGTTCAGCGGCTTCATTGCCAATAATGTAAGGGACGCTCTTGGGGAATCTTGGTTTTGTTGGAGCAGTTTTTTCTTGCATCAGTTAACTTAAAAATTTGCTAAAGGTAATATAAATCTTACAAACCGAAATTTAATACTGAAAGTGAGATACTTTCTGTAACAAAATGGTTAATTTTTGATTATTGTTGTTATTTAATTTCTTAATGCTTTGCCGGTAACAGTGCCCGATCTTTTGCGGCCTGTTTTTTAGGATCAATATATTGACTATCGGTACCGGTACCATCGGCAATGTTGCGCATGTCAAGGTCTTCTACATACGTCCAGCGGCCATCTTTTAGTTTATAACCGTCGTAACTAAGGTCGGGGCCAAAGGTTTCTGGCTTGTCCTTACTCCGGCCATCAGGTGCCGAAAGATGGTCAAACACAATGATGTTTTGTTCGGGTACAAACCTTAACAACATGGAAACCTGCCGGGCATATTCAAATACCACCCTGTTGCGGGTTTTGCCATTACCATTAAATATAGGCATCCCAAATTGTGGTACACCATTATTAAAAGAAATGACATCAATTACTTTTTTGGTAGATTTTACCGTGTTGCCTTTCCAGCCTAATAATACATAGTAAGGCTTAGGGCCGTACACCGCTATTATCTTATAGTATTGAGCGCCATACCATTTATGGGTGTCTGTTACCGAATCTTCGGGGTTTTTCAATAACGGCGAGTAATCCTCAAGCGGAAACATCTTAAGCGCGCCCCCGGTATTTATTTGCACTGTACCATAAAAGCGATAACTGCCGTCGAGGTTTGTTACGTGCCAGCTCAAGATCCTGAAACGGTTATCGGGTGAGTTAACAATGCTGATACTCTTAACCGAATCAAACGGAAACAGAAAAGAGTTGTTAATTTTTAACGCCTGCACCAATGTTTTAATAAACTGGTAATTGGCGTTTTTGCGCTCCATATCGTTCTCATCATTTACAATCTTTTTGCCGAGACGGGTGAGACTGTCCTGGTATTCGTTAAGTTTTTTGAGCCTTGTACCTTCGTCATAGTATTGCGCAAAAGTTTGCATGCAAAGCAATATGGAGAAGATAGTTAGAAGAGCTTTTTTTGTCACTATTTTAATTTAATTGGTTGAGCTATTTGTTTTTTATTGCGAGGAACGAAGTAATGAGCCTCACCCAACCCTCTCCTCCGGAAAGGGCTTTGAAAATTTTTAAAGTTTTCCCTTCCGGGGGAGATTTAGAGGGGGGTAATCGCTTCGTGTTTTATTAATTACTTGCTTGTGAGTTTTTGATTATCAATATGTTTTATTATCCATTTTATATAACGTGGGCGTTGCCTGCGGCCCGGGCTTTCCGTTGCAAGTCCTCGCTTTTGCTGCCCGCAATCCCAACACACGCTGTGGGCATTACACTGCAATCCCTAACGCGCCCCTCGCACAACATCATTAAAATATAATTTTGCTTATAATAACGTCTTTATAAAACACTAACGTAAATTTTCGATAACCATTGCGCTGGCGCCACCGCCACCGTTGCAGATACCTGCAGCACCATATTTGCCGTTATTTTGCTTTAGTACGTGTAAAAGGGTAACAATGATTCGTGCACCCGAAGCGCCAAGAGGATGGCCCAATGAAACTGCACCTCCATTAACGTTTACTTTTTCGGGATCGAGATTTAAAGTTTGATTATTTGCTATGGCAACAACCGAAAACGCTTCATTGATCTCAAAAAAGTCGATATCGGAAGTTTGGAGGCCTGCCCTCTGCAAAGCCAGCGGGATAGCTTTTGATGGAGCGGTGGTAAACCATTCGGGGGCCTGCTGAGCGTCGGCATAGGAAATTATTTTTGCCAGGGGAGTTATACCCAGCTCATTGGCTTTTTCAAGGCTCATAAGCACCACAGCTGCGGCACCGTCATTCAGTGTTGATGCGTTGGCAGCCGTAACTGTACCGTCTTTTTTAAATACCGGTTTTAATGATGGGATCTTGTCAAACTTAACTGTTTGGGGTTCTTCATCTTCGGCAAACATGGTTATATCGCCTTTTTTGTCTTTAAGGCCAACAGGTGTTATCTCTTCTTTAAACTTACCGTCTCCCTGAGCTTTTTGAGCTCGTTGATATGATAAAATGGCGTAGGCATCCTGCTCTTCACGGCTGATGTTGCAGTCAGTAGCACAAAGTTCGGCCGCCGAGCCCATATGATAGTCGTTGTAAACATCCCAAAGCCCATCTTTTACCAAGCCGTCAATGATCTGTCCGTTGCCTAACCGGTAGCCGTTACGGGCTTTATCCAGGTAGTAAGGCACATTGCTCATGCTTTCCATACCGCCGGCCACCACAATATCGTTTTGACCTATGGCAATACTTTGAGCAGCCAGCATAATTGCTTTCATGCCCGATGCGCAAACTTTATTAACGGTTGTAGCAGGTAGATAGGGGAGCCCTGCAAATATAGCGGCCTGGGTTGCCGGTGCCTGCCCAACATTGGCCGACATTACATTGCCCATGTAAACTTCCTGTACCTGATCAGGCCTTAAGCCTGCTTTTTCCACTGCCGATTTGATGACTGCTGCGCCCAGTTGTGTGGCGCTGATGGCTGCTAAACTGCCTCCAAAGCTGCCTATTGGAGTACGTGTGGCAGCTACTATTACTACTTCTTTCATGTGTCCCTCATTAAAATTGGTGGGCAAATTTAATGATTTGAACGAAAGAAAATACTATGCATGCATAATAAGATTATTGAGCGAGAGATTAGAGGTTGGAGGTTAGAGATTAGTTGGTTTTGCGCATATCCGAGTCGGCGTTAACGGAATTGAGAACGCCTGTTTGCCTAATCTCTAACCTCCAACCTCTAATCACCATCTTCCTTTTTCTTTTTAGAACTCCCCTTTTTACGCGCATGCAGGGCTTGTTGCATGAGGTATTCGATCTGGCCGTTGGTGCTTCTGAATTCTTCGGCTGCCCAACTCTCAATCTCCTTCAGCATGTCGGGGTTGATACGTAATACAAATGCTTTCTTTTCGGCCATATTAAGTTGTGGCCGCTGCCTCGGCCTGTTTTAACAAAACTAAATTTATGCCCAGTAACGCCAACAGGGGCAGCTCTGGTACTTTTTTGATCATATCCGGATCAATTTTTACAACAAAGGGCTGTTTACGGCTCCAGAGTTTGGCTTCTACGTTTAAAATATCACCCAACTGATCGTTTACCCAGGTGTAGGTACGCGATAGGATCTTTTTGTTATAAAATATTGCGGTAAGGCCATTATTTAACTCAAGGGTTATTTTCCGGCTCCAGATTTCGGGTGTTATTATACCAATTTCTATTCCTTCGGGCTGTTCAATTATAAGTTTTCGGCCTATCCAGCTTTTGCGTTTTACTATCCAGTTTCCGCTATTGGTTTCAAGTGTACAGATACGTTTTAAAGCACCTGTGTACGTGAGCTTGCCGTAGCTGAACTGTCCGTCGCTAAGTTCATACCATGGTCGCCAAAAGCCGTGCCTTAATACCGGTAATTCCGTTAAGCGGAGCTGGTTAAAACTTCTGAATTGGTCCATCATATTAATGGTATAAAGTGCCGGTATTTACAACAGGGTTAACAGCTTTATCACCGCATAATACAACCAATAGATTGCTAACCATGGCCGCCTTGCGTTCTTCATCAAGTTCAACAATGTTCTTTTCAGATAGCTTGTTCAACGCCATTTCAACCATGCCAACGGCGCCTTCAACAATAAGTTTACGGGCAGCTATGATGGCCGATGCCTGCTGTACCTGCAGCATGGAATGTGCAATTTCGGGCGCATATGCCAAATGCGAGATCCGGGCTTCCAATACTTCAATGCCGGCGCGGTCGAGCCTTTCATTCAGTTCTTTTTCCAGCATCGCGCTTACCTGCTCGGCGCCGCCGCGAAGGGTAATGGCGGCGGTTTCGTCTTCCAGATTATCGTACGGGAATGAGTTTGCCAAATGTCTTACCGCAGCTTCGCTTTGGATGTTTACATACTGGATATAATTTTCAACCGCAAATACTGCAGCAGCAGTATCTTTTATCTGCCATACAATAACAGCGGCAATTTCAATAGGGTTACCAATGCTGTCGTTTACTTTTAGTTGCTGTCCGTTAAGGTTAAATGCCTTTAATGATACCTTCTTTTTAACAGTAAAGGGATTAACCCAGAAAAAGCCGTCGGTTTTTACAGTACCAACATACTTGCCAAAAAGGGTAAGCACTTTTGATTCGTTAGGATTAACAACGATGATGCCGGGAAGCAAAAATATGACGCTCACCGGAATTAATATGAAGCCGATAACTTCCAGGCCGCTGCTTAAGCAAAAAACGGCCGCAATTAGTAAAATAATAGCCAAAATAAAAACGGAAAATCCGGATGGCGGGTTGATAGTTTTTTCAGGATTCATGATTTAGTTTGATTTTAAAATGATATCATAAAGATATCAAATTTGTTTTACAAATGCAAGAAAAACTGTACATAACAGAAACTTATATTATTTTTGGCAGGTTAATCATTTAAATGGCAAAACTATCCACTTCGCGCCAAAAGGCTTTACTGCGCAAATACGCCCGTAATGTTAAGTTTTTGATGATGCTGCTCAGTGTCATACTTATTGTTTACTTTTTACCAAAGCAGGCAAAATTTAGCTACGAGCATGAAAAAGGCAGGATCTGGAACCAGAAAGATCTGGTATCCCCCTATAATTTCGCCATATTAAAAACACCTCAGGAAATCATGGCCGATCAGAAATCGGCCCTGGAAAGCATAACGCCAATATACCAGCTGGATGCTGTTATGCAAAACCAGCAAATTGATGGTTTTAAAGCCGATCTGGAAATTAAATGGCATAATGCCGGTATCAATGATAAGTTGAAGCCAAAATATATTGCTGCCGGTACCGATTTATTGACCGAAATTTATCAGACAGGCGTTTTTAAACCCAATGCCAAGTACCAGCAAAGCTCCGAGAATTACCCGGTAAGGATCCTGGATAAAAATGTTGCCACTGATAAAAATACGAGTGAGCTGTTCACTAAAGAAAAGGCGCAGGCATATTGCGACAAAGTGCTTAGCAAACATACCGATCTGGACAAGGCTTTTCTGCTCGACCTGATCAGTAACCGCCTGCAAAATAACCTTGCTTATGATAATAACCTTACCTCAAGATTGGAGAAAGAGGTTGTTGATGGTCTTTCAGTAACGCGCGGGATGGTGCAAAAAGGGGAGGTGATAGTTTACAAGGGTTCGGTAGTTAATGATGATGTTTATCAAAAACTGGAATCGTTTAAAAAAGCGTTTGAGGATAATGCCAGGGTTAATGGCAACCGAAACCTGGTGTTGTTGGGGCAGTTTTTCCTGGTAGCTATAGCATTATCATTACTGATGATATTCCTTTACCTGTTCCGAAAAGATATTTATGCAGATAACAGGCTGGTAAGTTTGATATTGTTGGTAATTACCGCCATGCTGGCTACCTTGTCGCTGGCTATTAAGTTGCAATTTCCTACCAATCTGTACTACATTCCTTATTGTATTGTACCTATCATTATCCGCATATTGTTTGATACGCGTTTGGCGCTTGAAATTCATTTGTTGGTTGTACTGATAGCCGGCTTTTTTGTACCCAATAGTTTTGAGTTTGCCTACTATGAGATTACAGCGGGTATGGTATCCATCTACAGTATTAAAAACCTGGTACGCAGGGAGCAATTCCTGATCTCGGCGGTGATCATCATTTTTACTTACTTCGTGGCATTTTTAGGGATTACTTTTATCCGCGAAGGTGATTTCCTGAATATCGACTGGATGGACTTTTTACCGTTTGTAGTGAGCGTGCTGCTTACCTTGTTGGCTTACCCGCTTATTTACCTGTTTGAGAAAGTATTTGCTATTACATCAGAAATTACGCTCATCGAACTTACCAATACCAATGCGCCTTTATTGCGTGAACTTGCCTTTAACGCTCCAGGCACCTTTCAGCATTCATTACAGGTAGCCAACCTGGCCGAAAACGCTATTTATGCCGTTGGGGGTAATGCGCTGCTGGTTAGGGCAGGGGCGCTTTACCATGATATAGGCAAAATGGAGAACCCGTTGTTCTTTATCGAAAACCAAAGCTCGGGCTTTAACCCGCATGATAAGCTGCCTTACGAAGAAAGTGCCCAGATTATCATCCGCCACGTGAGCCGGGGGATTGAAATGGCGCGTAAGGCCAACCTGCCCGAGGTGGTGATCGATTTTATCCGTACCCATCATGGTAATACCCGGGTTGATTATTTTTACCAGTCGTCATTAAAAAATTTTCCTGAAAAGTTCATCAACGAGAATATTTTTCGCTATCCCGGGCCTATTCCTTTCACCAAAGAAGGTGCAGTTTTGATGCTTGCCGACTCGGTTGAGGCCGCTTCGCGCTCATTGAAAGAGCCGGATGAAGAATCAATTAGCGTACTGGTAGATCGCATTGTAAAATACAAGCTTGATCAAAACCAGTTGAAAGACAGTAATATAACTTTGAAAGATATTGAAACTATTAAGGCTATTTTTAAGCGGATGCTGATGAGTATTTACCACGTGAGGATAGATTATTAGAAAAAAAATATTTTTTTTGACGGGAGGCTTGAATTACTATATTTGCAGTCCCTGAAAAACGGGACAATAGCTTAAGAAGCAAAACGGAGAGGTGCCTGAGAGGCCGAAAGGAACAGTTTGCTAAACTGTCGTACTGGAAACGGTACCGAGGGTTCGAATCCCTCCCTCTCCGCAAAAAAGCCCAAACAGGGCTTTTTTTATTTATGATGACATGATCGTAGCATTGAATTAGTTGATGCTATAGATTTTGAAACCCGGAGAGATGCCTGAGAGGCCGAAAGGAACAGTTTGCTAAACTGTCGTACTGGAAACGGTACCGAGGGTTCGAATCCCTCTCTCTCCGCTACCCCAGGAAGACCCGGCTTTTGCCGGGTCTTCCTGTTTCATCAAATGGACAATACATATTACCATTTTACAAGTCTCCTTATCCATTTTAAAGATATGTTGGCAACAGCACAAACAAGAGTGAAAACTGCATAACGATATCAGTGGTTCCAAACAGTGATTTTTTTATGATCAATAGGTGAAGATACTTTCTTTTTCTATTTTAGGATCAACCAGTATGTGGTGTATTACATGGAGAAAATAAAAACTACAATTCCTTATTACACAGAAATAAACGATTTTTTGGACTCTATTCCATGGCCGGGGCGAACAACTGATCCTGATTTTTACTGTTTGAGGTTAAAGCCACTCGATCAGGGTCGGCAGGTATACAGGCCACCTTTTAAACGTTCATTCTATTTTTTTGCCCTGCTATTCAATTCCGGCAGGATCCAAGTTAACTATGGCGATCAGACTATTCATGATCCTGAGTCTTATCTTGTCTTTCATTCGCCTAATCTCGTGTATAGCTTTGCTCATAACAATGCTTTGGAGGGTTATGTGATTTACTTTAAGCCGGAATGCTTTTCATTCTTCAAGCCAGATTTTCATCAGCAAATCCGCCTGTTTGATGTGTTACATACCAACCTGTTTAAGTTTGATCTGGCCACATTTAAACAATTGGTTCCGCATTTTGAAGCTGTATTTGCAGCTTATGAAAGGTCCGCAAAAGTACAGCATATGGAAGCACGGGTAAAGTTGCTCGGCTTGCTTTACTATCTGGAAGACTTTGCCCTGGAAAAGAAAGAAGATATCCGCCTGGCTACAACGCAACAAATCCTGTTGCGTAAATTTATTCAGTTAATTGATAACCATTATATCAATAAGCGCACCGTGCAGGAATACGCGGATATGCTTTCTGTTACCGCTAATTACCTCTCCCAATCTGTTAAATATGCTTCGGGGAAAAATGCACTTACTTTTATTGCCGAACGCCTGGCCGCCGAAGCCCGGTCGCTCATTCAATACACCGATTTAGAGATGACCGAGATCGCCTATCAACTCAACTTTTCAGACCCCGCTAACTTTGGCAAATTTTTCAAAAGGCAGGTAGGCTTGTCGCCCACAGAGTTCCGGAAACAACGCAAGTTATTAAATTGACCTGTTTATCCAAGTTTTAAACCAAATCTTTTGTGACTGGCTAAGTTTCTTTGTTCGATTGAATTAAATGGTAAATATCTAAAAATCAAACTTTATGAATTACAATCCTGCTGTGGATGCTTATATAGCTAATTCCGAAGACTTTGCAAAACCCATTCTTGAGCATTGGCGCCGGCTTATTCACGAAAATTGCCCGGATGCCGAAGAAACGATAAAATGGAGTTTTCCGCATTTTGATTATAAAGGCGATAACATGTGTGTAGTGGCATCCTATAAAAACCACTGCTCCTTTACATTTCTGAAAGCCGAACTGATGACAGACTTACGCCTGAAAGCAAACAAGGACTTGAAGCCGATCCAAAGATTTTTGGGAAAGATCAGCAAAATAGGTGACCTGCCTCCTGACGATGAATTTATAGCCATGCTTAAAGAAGCCAGGCTGCTAAACGAAAAAGGCATCAAGATAAAAAGGGACAAGCCGGAATCTGATAAACCCAAGATATTGGAAACGCCCGACTACCTGCTGGCAGCATTAGTAGCTAACCCCAAAGCAAAGGATGTTTTTGAAAGCAAATCCAACTCCTTCCGCAAGGAATATATTATTTGGATAACCGACGCCAAAACTGCCGAAACACGACAAAAAAGAATAAGTGAAGCTTTAGAATGGATAGCCGAAGGAAAAGGCAGGTTTTGGAAGCACCAAAAATAAAGATTCTAAATTTATTATTCCCATAACCCCATTTAGGTATTCTAACCGGCTCCCTTTATCCCCGCCAGGAAAAAGAGCTTTACTCTAAATTAAAAACCTCGCTGCAATAAGGCAACGAGGTTTTTTGCTTTTCTGCATTCTACAGCCAGTTAACGGCTTCCAAATTTTGATTATAGTCATAAAAGAGAATTAGTATACAACTATCCGGTATTTGTATTAACACCAACCCTCATATCCGTCAGACCTTTGTACTATCAATTTGAAATAGCGAAAAAAATGAAAAAAGTAATCTTAGTTACAGGTGCAAGTTCGGGGATGGGTAAAGAAGCTGCCAAGAAGCTTATCAACGAAGGTCATACTGTTTATACCGTTGCACGAAGAATTGACCAGATGCAGGACCTAAAGGCGTTAGGCGGGTATCCAATGAGGATGGATGTAACTAACGAGGAGGATATTCAAACTGTTGTTGACACTATTATTGAAAAAGAAGGGAAGATTGATGTGCTGTGGAACAATGCCAGTTATGGTCTTTATGGTTCGGTAGAAGATGTATCGTTAGCTGAGGCAAGGAAACAAATGGAAGTAAATGTTTTTGGACTTGCCGCGGTATCGCAAATAGTAGTTCCCCACATGCGTAAAGCAAAATCAGGATTAATCAGCGATTTGATTAAAGGCAAATACAACAACCACGTGCCTTATCCTAAAAATATACGGGATGCGAAGGCGTTTGTAGAACAATATAAAAAATATGCAAAGTTCCCGGAGCGATCATGTTAAACTCCTATGCCCGCTTACTAATGATAATAAAGGATAAATAGTTATAGCCCCCCGTTTTGTAACCAAAGTTGAGCTATCTTAGGCAAATGGAAGCGATAATATTTTGCGGTATTCAGGCAACTGGAAAGACTACTTTTTTTAAAGAGAAGTTTTTTAAAACGCATATACGTATCTCATTAGATCAGTTAAATACCAGAAATAAAGAACTCAAGTTTATTGAAACCTGTATCCTTACCTTTCACCCTTTTGTAATAGACAATACTAACCCCTCTCAAGAAGAGAGAGCAAAATATATTGCCATTGCAAAGGCAAATAAGTTTAAAGTGATCGGCTACTATTTTCAATCAAAATTGACCGACGCATTAGAGCGTAATAGCCTGCGTTTTGGTAAAGAGAAGATTCCTGAAATTGGAATAAAAGGAACTTACAGACGATTGAGCTTGCCATCTGTCGACGAGGGTTTCGACGAACTATATTATGTGACTGCTGAAAATAATACATTCACCGTAAAAGAATGGTCAAATGAAATTTGATGATTTAGATGTTAAAATGAGGGTTTATGAAACCTCGCAAGATCGTTGTGTTTTACCTGAAATGTACATTGTAGCCAGAATTGATGGACGGGGTTTTACCAGGCTAACTAAAGAAGTTCATCAGTTTGAAGCCCCATTTGATGAAAAATTCCGCGACCTGATGGTGGAAACGGTAAAGCATCTTATGAACTGCGGTTTCAATGTGATTTACGGTTATACTGAAAGCGATGAAATATCATTGTTGTTTCATCCTGAAGAAAATCTATTTGGGCGTAAGACCAGAAAGTATATTTCTATTTTGGCAGGTGAAGCCAGTGCTAAATTTTCTTTTCTTCTTGGAAGTGTAGGGGCTTTTGACTGCCGTATTTCTGAGCTTCCAAACAAGAGGTTAGTAGAAGATTATTTCAGATGGCGTAACGAAGATGCGCATAGAAATGCGTTGAATGCACATTGCTATTGGCGTTTGAGGCAAGACGGTTATACTGTAAACGAAGCTACTTCTAAGATTGGAGGTATGAGTATCGCGGCAAAGAACGAACTGCTGTTTCAATATGGTATTAATTTCAACAATACTCCTGCCTGGCAAAAGAGAGGAATAGGCATTTATTGGAAAGATGTGAAAAAAGAAGGGTTTAATCCCAAAACCAACGAACATGTTTTGGTTGACAAGCGAGTCCTGCACGTTGATTTAGAGTTGCCCATGCGCGAAGAATACAATAAATTCATATATGATCTGTTAGGGAAGTACGAAGCGTCTGTCCTATAGCCTATTAATCCCTACTACGAGACCTTTTTAAAACTACAGAATACAAAGTTCTGAGTAGTACCAAATGGTGTAACGTGATCGTGGCGCATACAGCTTAACGGTTTAAACGCTTTTGTAAATGTATTTTGCAAGCCTTGTTCATCATAACGTGACACGGGCAGCCCACTGCATTTTTCTGGTCCCTGGTCCGAAAATGTCCCAACAATCAGGTAGCTGTTAACCCAATTTGCTACCAGTTCCCGGTAGCGTCGAATATCTTTCTGTTCGGTCAGGAAATGAAAAACCGCGCGGTCATGCCACAGGTCAAAACTTTCATTGGGTTCGAAGTTTAAAATATCAGCAACTATCCAGTTGATTTTGTAGGCCTTCTCACCAAGGCGTTTTTTAGCCTTTTCGAGACTGGCGCCTGCTATGTCAAGTACGGTAATATTTTGGTAGCCGGCGGCTAATAAATGATCAGCCAGGGTGCTGTCGCCGCCACCGCAATCAATAATGCGGGCACTTTTTGGCAAATTCAACGCAAGGATCAGGCCGAGCGATGGCTGAGGTACCTGTTGGGTCCAGCTTACTTGTTCTGGTCCTTTGGTTTCATAAGATTTTTGCCAGTGTGATGCTTTTTCATTAGTCATATTGCAAAAAAACAAAATATTTAAATGCCTGTTTTTTCTAATTTAGTGCCGTGAAACGACTATCAGCGATTTTACTTATTCTGTTTTACTCGGTATCTGTTTTTGGGTTTACCATAAACAGGCTCTACTGTTGCGGTAAACTGGCTGATGTATCGCTATCTGCCGCCGCTGTGTGCAAAATGGAGCATAAGACAGGCGATTTATCCTGCTGTAAAAGTGTTAAAACAACGCTCAAGGTAAAGGATAATCACGTTGCGGCCCGTACAGCACAGTCGCTCAAAAATACCTTTGCAATTGTTGCCCCTGTGTTTTTTCTTCCCGCTTCTTCGGAAGGAGTAATACGGAGTGTTTTACATGCTTACAACAGCCAGGCACCGCCCTGCTGGCAACAGCCACTTTATATCCTTTACGCCAACTACAGAATTTGATCCCTTCCCGGTATTTTCCGCCATATCGCCTGACAGGCCCACGCCAATCATTATTCAGGCAATTTTCTCATTAATCAATTTTTTTACTGCTTTATTGCCGGGTGATTTTCGGCAATGAGCATCAACATATTTTCGAAAATGAAAACTATCAAATTTTTAATTGTTTTGTTTGGCCTGTTCCTTTCAGCATCATTGGTTCAGGCAAAACCTTTTAGTGCCAAAAATATTTCTTCTGCACAGGATTTGCCGGTGGCCGTAAAAAATCCCCGCGTATCTGATTATAAAATAGTCGACAACGGCCCGATCATTATTTATGAGCGCAGTCGCCCGGGCGATAAACTGAATCTTTTTAAACCAATTATTACTCACTATTTTAGCGTGAAGGGAACAGACAAAGTTTATTTGCTTACCCTGGATAATTTGAAAAAGATATACAAAAGCAGGCCTCATTTTGATATGCTGGATACGCGTTTCAAAACAGATAGCGACCTGCTCACTTACGACAGTATACACGGGCAATATAGCGTCAATTACTATTTGTCAAAAGCAGATGCTGCCCAACTTTAAAATTTGCAATTAATCATCAAAATCATAACAAATCAAACTCATGAAAAAAGTAATGTTAATGGCTGTGGCCATCCTTTTCTCGGTTACCGGCGCATTTGCCACTCACAACAGTACGATGTTGCCCGACACAACCAAAACCAAAAAGGTGAAGCCGGCAAAAGTGCAATATACCTGTACCATGCACCCGGAAGTACTGAGTGACAAGCCCGGTAAATGCCCTAAATGCGGCATGGCCCTGGTTAAAAAGGAACCTGCAAAGAAGAAAGCAGATACCATGAAGATGAAAATGTAAATAAGCTAAGAGGCTGCATCATAAATCATGATCAGCCTCTTTTTTTTGACTTGTTCAGCTCGTAGTTTTGGATGGATTGACTCTACTAAAAAGGGGGTTAACAGGGTTAACAGAATTCAGGGTTAACATTTGCATATGTGTTTTATAATCAGGTTGTTGGGCGTTTTTTGTGCCGAAAATGTGTTAACCCCCCCTTGTGTACATATTAATCGGCTAAATTCCAATCCATAGGTAGCACAACATATTGATAGTCAATTTGATTTGTAATACAGCCTCTTAAAAAAGCCCTTTCATCAAGTGTAACCTTAATAAGGTTATCCCCAACCAATAAGCTTAAATATTCGCTTAGTCAAAAGGCGCCCTGGAATTTGCTTCAGGGCGCCTTTTGATTCTTCACTGTATCCTTAACCGGCTACTACAATAATATCCAAAAAACGGCCGACGATAAATCATATCATAGGGTATGCTTTTGCCTGCTTAAGAAATACAAATCGCTTCATAGCCCACTTTTATTTGAATGAATTGGACTGATCTGTCTTATTCTAATCATGTAATATGAAAGCGGCATTCAACTATCCGGACAATTATTTAAAAAAGTTTGTTTGTATTTAAAAAGTTTCTACTTTTATAAAATAATAGACCAGAATAGACCAATAAAATCAAAATTGAATTATGAAAAGAAAAGTACCTAAAAAACTGGGGCTTGTTATGTTTTGCTGTGTCATGTTATGCAGTATTCAGCAAGCATTTTCCCAACAACTTAAATCAATTTCGGGGCGGGTAAAGGATGAACAGGGTTTACCCATGCCATCGGTAAGCGTTAGTTTAGTTGGAACCTCACAGGGCACCACAACCAATGCCGATGGGGTTTACAAGATCAGCGTACCCGAAAACGCTACGCTGTTGTTTTCCTTTCTTGGTTATGAAAAGCAAACCATAAAGATTACCGCTAACTGGAATGGGAATGTATCAATGTCGCCCGATAAAAAGGCGAAAGACCTGAACGAGGTTGTTGTGGTGGCTTACGGCACGCAGAAGAAAGCCAACTTAACCGGTTCCGTAGCCGCAATAGGGGCAAAGGAGTTGCAGGACAGGCCGGTTACCAACCTTAATGATGCCTTGCAGGGTACCATGGCCGGCGTTACTGTTACAACAACCGGCGGACAGCCAGGCACAACCGGTAATATTAATGTTCGTGGTATCGGGACATTGAACAATAGTAACCCAATGGTTGTAGTAGACGGAATTATCGGCAGTTTATCGGATGTAAACCCGAATGATGTGCAGTCTGTTTCGGTATTGAAGGATGCTGCCTCTGCTGCAATTTACGGCTCAAGGGCTGCCAACGGGGTTATACTGATTACCACTAAGCGGGGTAAAAGCGGCAAAATGCAGGTAAATTACACAGGCTACGCCGGTAAGCAAAAAGCAACAAACCTGCCCGACTTTTTACCCTCATGGCAGGCGGCCACCTTGTACAATCAGGCCCTGGCAAACGAAGGGCAGGCCCCTTACTGGACAGCTGATGACATTACCCTGTTTAAAAATCAAACTGACCCTGATACACATCCCAATACCAATTGGCAGGGTTTCCTTTATAAAGGCAGCGGTTTTCAACAAAACCATGCTGTGAACATCAGCGGCGGTGACGAAAAAACTCAATATGCTTTTTCCTTAGGCTATTTTCAACAGGATGGTATTATCCAGAAATCAACTTTCAAAAGGTATTCCACCCGCATGAATATCAATTCGGCCATAACAAAGAATTTTAGCGTTAATGCTAATCTCTCGTTTTTATATGCGCCAACCCAGGCGCCGGATGGTTTAGGCGGAGGCGACATCGGTGGTATTATCGGAACAACAGCTGCCATGAACAGCACAGTTGTAAACCAGTACAAAAACGGTGTATATAACTATCTGTCGTTCGGTAACCCAATTGCCTGGCTCAATTCGCCAGGTTACAACAATAATCAGAATACGCTTTTTACCGGTAACGTAGGGGCCGACTGGGAATTTGTTAAAGGATTACATTTCAGGCCATCGTTTGCATACCGGTATAATGCAAACCCTGCACAGGAGTTTAAGCCAGCCGATGTTTACTACGATCCAAAAAATCCTTCAACAGTACAGACAACTATCAGCCAAAGCTCATTGGCCAACGCTAATGTTGTGAACAGTTATTACAATCTGCAGGGCCTGCTGGAATACGACAGGCATTTTGGAAAACATGCTATAGATATATTAGCCGGTGCCTCGCAGGAGCTTACCAATTATCAGTATTTATATGCCTACAGGCAAAACTTTCTGAATAGTTCGCTGTCGCAAATCAATGCGGCACCATCGTTAGGGCAACAGAATGCCGGTACAGCAAGTCAGCTGGCGTTGGTTTCATATTTCGGCCGTGCCAGGTATTCATATGATGATAAGTATTTACTGGAGGCTAATATTCGCGATGACGGTTCTTCCCGTTTTGCAGCGGGCCATCAGTGGGGGGTATTCCCGTCTTTCTCTGCCGGCTGGAATATTTCTAAAGAGCCCTTTTTCGAATCATTATCAAATACAATACCCCTGCTTAAGTTAAGGGGCTCATGGGGCAAACTGGGTAACCAAACGCTGGTAAACACCAACAGTGGTAATCAAACGCTGGCAAGTTTGGGTGGTTTAAATATCATTAGCCCTTATCCTGCTATTTCGGTTATTTCGGGCGGGCAAAATTATTCGTTCAACCAAACGCTGGCACCGGGCATAGCGCTTAACAATGGAGCAAACCCGCTTATCACCTGGGAAAAATCGACTACTACAGATGTAGGCTTTGATATGGAACTGCTGAATAGCAAGTTGACTTTCACAGCCGATTACTTTGTTAAAAATACCAACGATATCCTTTTACAATTACCGGCCAGTAAGGTTTATGGCTTTACTACGCCGTACCAAAACGCAGGTGCCGTACGTAACAAAGGCTGGGAATTTGCCGCTGCGTACCGCGACAAGATCGGCGCCGTTTCTTACAATATCGCCGTAAACGCATCATTCATCACCAATAAGATAACTGATTTGGCCGGTACGGGGTCTATCTCAAGCGGCCTGGTTGTAGGGGAGCCGATCAAAGCATTTTACGGATACCAGGTCGAGGGTATTTTCCAAACACAACAACAGGTAAATCAGCACGCCAAACAAAGCGGCGGCGTTATAGGCCCAGGCGACCTGATGTATAAAGATATCAGCGGGCCAAACGGTAAACCCGATGGCGTTATTGATGGCAACGATCGTGTATATCTTGGTACACCCTTCCCTAAAACAGCATTTGGCTTTACGCTTGGCGCAGGTTGGAAAGGTTTCAACGTAAGTGGCTTTTTCCAGGGAGCTTTGGGTGTTAAAAACTACGTTCAGGGTTTTGAATTGGGATCATTGCAGCAGGCAAACATTGGCAACCCAACCAGCGCCCTGCTTGATGCCTGGACACCATCCAACACATCAGCTACCTTCCCAAGGTTATGGTCAACTTATTCACAAAATAATCCGCAAAGCTTTGTATCCTCATTTTGGGTGCGGAATGCATCATACCTAAGGTTAAAGAATTTACTGGTGAGCTATAATTTACCTGCCAAATCGCTTGAACGTTTAGGTGTAAAAGGTGTAAGGATTTATTACAGCGGACAGAATATCCTGACGTTCACCAGTTTCTATAAATGGGTGGATCCTGAAACCAATGCCGGAAACAATGCCTACGGCTCGTATCCGCAGTTAAAAACAAATACGCTTGGCCTTGAGGTAACATTCTAATTATTAAAGAAATCGTCGATGAAAAAATTAATCATAACCACAATTATTTTAGGCTCACTGGCAGCATCCGGATGCCGAAAGAGTTTCCTGGACAGGGCACCTTTAGATTCCTATACCAATAATGTACTTTGGAAGTCCTCCAATGATGCAATTGCTGCCTTAAATGGCTGTTACTCCAAATGGGGCGGCGGCAACAACGGCTATTACGGGGTTTTTGCCGATAATAACTCTGACAATACGTTCGATCAGTTCCCCTGGGAAAACTGGCTGTCCCTGTCTGCAGGTATAGCAACACCAACTAATACCGGTTATTCCAAATGGAACTACAGCTGTATCCAAACCTGCAACTGGTTTTTGGACAATGTTAGTGCTACCAATATGGATGCAACGCTGAAAGCCAGACTGATAGCCGAAGCCCGCTTTTTAAGGGCCTATGAGTATTTTACGCTCAGCCAGTTATATGGAGCCGTGCCTCTGGTTGAACATAATATTACACCTGATGAAGCTAATAAGGTAACACAATCAACCAAGGCTGATGTTGTTGCCTATATATTGAAAGAGCTTACCGCAATTGCACCTGATCTTCCGGTTAAATATTCTGGTTCGGATGTTGGCCGTATAACCAGCGGTGCCGCCATCGCTTTAAAGGCAAGGATAGAACTATTCAATAAAATGTATCCGGAGTGTATTGCCGATTGTCAGAAACTAATGGCCCCGCCTTATAGCTATGCAATATATCCAAGCTATGTTGATCTGTTCCGTCAGCCTTTTGCTGATAACCAGGAGGTGATCCTTGACGTTCAGTTTAAAGCAAGTGACAACAATTTTGGATGGGCCAGAAACATGACCATTAACTCATTGGGTGGATATAACTCAATAGCGCCAACCCAAAGCCTTGTTGATGCTTATGAAACAACAAATGGCAAAACTATTGATGATGCTGCATCGGGATATGATGCAACACAGCCTTACAAAAACAGGGACCCAAGGCTTACCGCAACCGTTTTTTATCCGGGTACACAATACAGCAGTAAATTACCTTATGGCTCATACTACGATCCAATTTCAAGCAGTCCTAAAACTTTAGATCATTGGGGCGATAATAACTGTAGCCCTTCTGCATATGGTTTGCGGAAATACACCCCGGTAATAGCCGATTTTCCTAATATGGACCAGGTAGGTATGGATGTTATCCTGATCCGTTATGCCGAAATAAAACTGATGGATGCTGAAGCCAAGATTGAAAGCAATAAAATTGATGCTACGGTGTATGATGATATCAACTCGGTAAGGAAACGCCCGGATGTAAACATGCCCGCTGTTGATCAGTCGAAATATAACGATCAGGCAAGCTTACGTACATTATTACGGCGTGAGCGAAGGGTAGAGCTTGCTGTTGAAGGGCTTCGCTGGTTTGATATTCAGCGCTGGCAGATAGGCGCCCAGGTAATGAACGGGCAAGTTACCGGCAGCTTGCTGGGTACTGTAAACCAAACCAATGGTGCAATAGCCCTTACACCGGGAACAACCATTAAAGTAGGCACGCCGCGTGTATTTGATGCGGCCAAAAATTACCTATGGCCAATACCGCAAACAGAGATTGACCTGAATAAAAACCTGAAACAAAATCCGGGTTATTAATTAAAATTAAAGCTTGTTTAGCAGCGTAGTTGCTAAACAAGCTTTTCAAATGCCAAAGAGATTTAAACAACCAGGCTTTTAATATTAAAGAAAAAGAGCAGCAAGCTTGCTGCTCTTTTTTCTTACTTTGGCTAAAATGTACCGGTATAATGGATAGAATTTTTAAAGAGATTAAAAAGCTGACAGATATTCCCTCATATTCAAAGCATGACAGGTTTGTACAGGGTATCATTAATGCCATTAACGAAAAGGTTATAGGGCAGGATGAAATGCTGCCCTCTGTAAATAAGCTGATTAAGGAGCTGGGCTTTTCGAGGGAAACGATCATCAAGGGATACCGGGATCTGATTAGCAGGGGTATTGTAGAGTCAAAAAACAGGCATGGCTATTTTGTAGCCAACAGTAATGCGGAGCAAACACTGAATGTTGCCCTGCTGATGTATAACCTGGATAGTTTTGAAGAGCAGTTTTATCGTAATTTTCGTCACGAGCTGGGGCCTAATATCCGTTTAAACCCTTACTTTCATCACGGCGACATTGAGATATTTGAAACTATCCTTAACCAGATAAAGGGGAAATATGGGATGTATGTGATAGCCCCAATCCCGCACCCAAAAACAAAGGAACTGCTGGAAGCCATTCCGCGAAATAAATTCCTGATGTTTGACCGTTATGAGCCGCTTGAAGGCGAATTTAACCACATTACCCAGGAGTTTGGGGAATCATCATACCGGATCCTGGCAGAGCTCGCACCTAAGATCAGGAGGTTTGACGAGATCATATTTTACCATTCGCCGGCCTCGCTTGATCCGAAGGAGATTGTGCCGTCTTTCAAAAAATTTCTGAAGGATTTCAATATCAAAGGCCGTATCATTAAGGAATATACACATGGTTCGGTTGAAAAAGGGAAAGTTTACTTTACGCTGGACAACTTTGCACTATGGCAAATCATGCGCGATTGCAAAAGCCAGCAGCTGGTTCCGGGTAAGGACGTTGGTGTGCTTTCAAGTAATGATGAGCCTGCAAAAGAAATTATTGGTGTTACCACATTTTCTGCTGATTTTGCAAGCATGGGGAAACTGGCCGGGCAGGCCATAGTGAATAAGGATAAGATTAGCTTAACAGTTCCGACTATCTTATTTGATAGGAATACACTTTAAAAATTCAATCTAAATCACGGAAAAGTGAACGGGCTTATATTAACCAGCTTTCTTTTTTTTACAGGTATAGTAGGTTTGCTGTCCTGGATTAAATTGCGAAAAAGCAGGCTTAATACGCTCAATAGCTTTTTTTTGGCCGATAGAAGCCTGAGTTTTTTATTAGTAGGCGGGGGATTGTTGTTTACCAATATCAATACGGCCACCATTATTGGCGAAAATGAGCTTGCCTATTCGCATAACATGTCGGTTATGGCCTGGGGCATAACTTCGGTGCTGGCAATGCTGCTGGTTTCTGAATTTTTGATGCCGCTTTATCTCAAGCTGGGCATCGCCACCACGCCCGATTATCTGACAGCCCGTTACGGACAGGGAATAGGGAAGTTGGTTTCCTGTATCTTTTTACTTAGCTACATTGTTAATCTGTTGCCCTCAGTTTTGTATAGTGGTGCGGTTGCCTTCAATGGCTTGTTCCATTTTTCAGAAGTTTGGAAAACCGATTATTGGACAACCATCTGGATCCTGATTTGGGTGATGGGGACGGTTGGCTGTCTTTATTCATTATTGGGCGGTTTAAAAGCAATATCCGTTTCTGATACTTTGTTGGGCTTCGGTATATTTGCAGGCGGGCTTTTGCTGCCGTTTTTCGGCCTGAGATACCTGGGCCAGGGCAATATGACGCAGGGATTGCACATTTTATTGCATAACAAACAGGAACATTTAAACAGTATAGGAGCGGCAGCCGACCCTATCCCTTTTGGTACATTATTTACCGGTATGCTGCTGGTTAACCTGTATTACTGGGGTACAGAGCAATATATTGTTCAGCAGGTGCTGGCTTCAAAAGATCTTAAAAATTGCCAAAAGGGGATAGCTGTTGCCTGTGCAGGTAAATTGATATCACCGTTGCTGCTAAATGTGCCCGGGCTTATTGCAGTACATATTTTTACACATCTGGATAACCCGGCCGAAGTATTTCCGAAGCTGGATAGCCTGGTGTCGCCACCTTTTATAGCGGGGTACATAGCTGCAATTATTTTTGGCGCTGCTTTAACAACATTCAATGCGGGGCTAAACAGCTCAAGTACCTTATTTGTATTGAACATCTATAAACCCTGGACTGAGAAACGAGGTAAACCGGCCGACGAAAAACATATGATAAGCACGGCTAAAATGTTCGAGATCCTGATCTGTTTGCTGGCGATGTTCATTGCTCCCTTTATCATTTTTGTTAAAAATGGCTTTTATACTTATGTGCAAATGGTAAACGGTTTTTTCAATGTACCCATCTTTACCATTATGTTTATCGGTTTTGTAACCAAAAAGGTACCAGCCATAGCTGCCAAAATCGGGTTGATGTTTTTTATTGTTAGTTATGCGCTTACCCAGCTGGTTTTTGATCTGCATATCCATTTTCTGCACATCCTGGCCATATTATTTGTGTTAACATGTGGGCTTATGTTGTTTATCGGCAGGATTTATCCTATGCCGGTGCCTTATAAACAACAGCTTAATACTATGGTAGATATAAAGCCATGGAAAAACCGGCACATCTATAGCTGCATACTCTTACTGCTTATGATACTGATGTTTATCATATTTTCTCCGCTCGGGCTTTCAAAATAAGTTTTGGACAATAAATAAAATTCCCTATTTTTATAAAATAGACCAGAATAGACCAAATTAACTCAACTACATGAATACTATGGTTTCATTTGCATGCAGGCTATTTACCACCGTGGTAATGCTGTGTATGTTTCTCACATCTGCGGCTTTTGCCCAGGATGTAAAATTTACCTCATCTGATAAAGAAATAGAACAGGCTTTTGATTGGGCCAAAAGCATGGCCCTGCACTATAAAGGGCACCCTGCAGATCCGGTAGGTCCCTGGTATGAGTCGGCATTGCCGCCGCGTGATGCTTTTTGTATGCGCGATGTATCACACCAAAGCATAGGTGCGGAGATTTTGGGTTTGCAGCGCGAAAACCATAATATGCTTACCTTATTTGCCCGTAATATATCAGCCTCAAAAAACTGGTGTTCTTATTGGGAAATGAACAAATCAGGCAAGCCTGCGCCGGAGGATTACAGAAACGACCGCGAATTCTGGTACAATCTCCCTGCAAATTTTGATGTGCTTTACGCCAGTTGGCGGCTTTATTTATGGACTGGGGATAAGTACTATATTAATGACCCCACATTTGTTCATTTCCAGGAAAAAACGGTTAAAGATTATATTGATGCCTGGGTACTTGCAGCCGACTCCATGCTGAACAGGCCCGCCCATCCAAATGCACCGGTACCTTTTAATGAAAGTGATGCTTTTCATCGCTGCCGCGGTTTACCTTCCTATTCGGAAGGGGTACCTAACCTGAAAACCGGTGCCGATCTCGTAGCCGCACTTTATAGGGGATTGTTAACCTATTCAGCCATACAGGCCAGTAAAGGTAAGCAGGCAGAAGCGTTAAAGTATGCTGCCAAAGCCGAAAAGTACAGGCAACAGTTAGAGGCAGACTGGTGGGATGCAAAAGAGAATTTATACTTTACTTACTACAGTAATGATCATCATTTCGGGAGGGATGAGGGTGAAACTTTTTTGCTTTGGTTTGATGCCCTGAAAGATAGCACACGTATTAAACAAACCCTCGGACACCTCAATTCTAAAACCTGGAATGTAGAAAATACATCCTACCTGCCGTTGATATTTTATAATAATAGCTCATGGCAAAAGGCCCGGGACTATATACTTTATCTGTCGGATAAAAACACTGAAAGAAGAGAATACCCGGAGGTTTCATTTGGTGTAGTAGAAGGTGTTGTTCAGGGCTTGATGGGGATCACACCCGATGCGCGTTCAGAAAGTGTTAGCACTATTTACAAAACAATTGATAATAGTAACGCTACCATTACCAACTTACCATTGCTTGGCACTGTTGTTAATGTTACTCATCAAAATGCACAACAATCTTCCCTTACTAATACAGGCAAACGGCAATTGAAATGGAAAGCCATGTTTTATGGCAATTATAAACATGCATTTGTGAATGAAAGGCAAATGCCTGTCAAACAATTTACAGATGGCAGCGGAAAACGTATATCCTTTGTAGAGGTTGTTGTTAAACCGGGACAACAGGTAAAAGTGAGCGTGAAATAATAAAAATCAATAACATCCTTATTCCAACCATATTTAATGAATTCTTATTTGCGTCAATTTTGCTTCGCTTTATTTATATTTTTTGCACAACTGCATTTTGCATCTGCCCAACAATTAGTGCTGCCACAGCAGAGCAACAGATGGAATTTACAACCGGATGGCAGCATCACCTGGAACATTAATGATCGGCTGCCTCATGCCGATCATATTGAAATGTCGGGCGAGAAAGTATCATTGTGGGTAGCCTACCAGGTTGATAAAGCAGGCCTGTGCCATTTGTCACGTACTGTGGTTTTCCCAACATTTCGGATGCTTCCGGATGATACCAGGAGCCATATAGCCTATACTTTTGATGATAATGCCCTGCCGCGAATGTATGTTGATGATGAACTATTGTGGCCGGATGTGGCAAAAGGCGGCGTAGATTTGTCCGCCAAAAGTATCAATCAGCATGGCATCATGCGTATCTCATACCGTACAGATAAGTTAAAGCAGGTTAAAATAGAACATAGTTTATTTCCATCAACAGAAAAGCCACTGGCCCTTGAAACCTATCAATTTACCAACGTGAGCAATAAACCGGTAACAGTGTTTATGGAGCATTTGAAGCGTGAAGTAACAACAGATACACTCAGAAGCAAAGTATCGCCGCATACCGTTGTTGTACAATCTGTAAATGACGGCCGCAGGATCCTTCAGCCTGGTCAGTCATATACTTTTGCGGTTGGTTACCTGGCAACTGATCATCCGCAATCGCTGCAGCCCATTGTGCCCGATTTAGAAGAGAAAGCCAGGCAGCATCGTATTGCCGAAATCGAGGCTCCCTTACAACTGCAAACTCCCGACAGCATTTTAAACGCGATGTTTGCTTTTGCCAAGATCAGGGCTACAGAAAGTATTTTTAAAACAAAGGCCGGCTACATGCACGGGCCAGGCGGTTTATCGTATTATGCCGCTATCTGGGCAAATGACCAGGCGGAATACGTAAGTCCGTATTTTGCTTTTTCGGGCGATAGCATCGGCGTTTTATCGGCCATGAATTGTTACCGCCTTTTTGCAAGTTATATGAACCCGCAGTATAAACCAATTCCCAGTTCGATAGTAGCCGAAGGCGACGCTGTTTGGGATGGTGCTGGCGATAGGGGCGATCAGGCGATGATAGCTTATGGTGCATCACGATTTGCATTGGCTTACGGCAAAGCAGATTCGGCCCGGAAATTATGGCCGCTGATAAGCTGGTGTTTGGAATACAGCCGCAGGCATATCAATCCGCAAGGGGTGGTTACATCTGATGCCGATGAATTGGAGGGACGGTTTCCGGCGGGTAAAGCCAATCTATCAACAAACTGCCTGTATTATGACGCGTTGATATCAGCCGCCCTGTTGGGCAAACAACTAAAGGTTCCTGCTAAAATTACTGATGGATATCAGAAAGAGGCTGCACAGCTCAAAACGGCAATTGAAAAATACTTTGGGGCAACCATCGGCGGATACAGTACCTACAAATATTACGAAACCAACAATACGTTACGGGCCTGGATCTGCATGCCTTTGGCCATGGGAATTTATGACAGGAAAGAAGGCACAGTTGAAGCGCTGTTTTCGCCGCAACTTTGGACGGCCGACGGGCTCGCTACCGAAGCAGGAAAGGAAACTTTTTGGGACCGCTCAACTTTGTACGCCCTAAGGGGAGTGCTGCAGGCTGGTTTAACCGATAAGGCAATAGCTTATTTACATTATTATTCTGTCCGCAGGTTATTGGGCGAGCATGTGCCATACCCGGTTGAGGCTTATCCTGAAGGTAACCAGCGGCATTTATCTGCCGAGAGCGGCCTATATTGCCGGATCTTTACCGAAGGTTTGTTCGGTGTAAGGCCTACTGGCTTCCGGAGTTTTGACTGCACGCCCAGGCTGCCTCAAAGCTGGAATAACATGGCCATGAATAATATCAATGCGTTTGGCAGTACTTTTAATATTGAAGTATCCAGGTTGCCTGGCGGAAAGATGCAGATTAAGGTTATTGAAGGAACCATGCAGCGTACTTATTTAAGTAAGAGCGGTGAAGCTGTTAAAATTACGTTGCGGCATTGATTTGAACTTTTGAGACCTGGGATGCCAGGAGTTGAGAAAGCAGATGAGGCTAATCAGTTTTGATGGGATGACATCGGTATTCGGTTTGAAATTATTGATAAGGTGAACGACATGCCTGCTGCTTTTCTCAATGCATTGATATAAAGGCTTCTTCTCAGTTGTACAATATGCTTTACACATCTTATTGTGGCATTTAAACATCTGATAAATTGATTATTTTTAGCCTCCAAAACCTATGATCCATGTTTAGTGTTAAAGCTGCCGTTAGTAAATTTGAATCGGTATTTGAACCTGCTTTGCTGGCCGAACTGGAAACAAATTCCATGCTGGTGACGGTAAAAGGCGGCGATACGATGCTTAACCCGGGACAAACTATACGGGCTGTACCGTTATTGCTTAGCGGTACCTTTAAAGTAAGCCGTGTAAATGACGAAGGTCAGGAGATATTACTATATTATGTAAAGGAAGGCGAAAGCTGTGCTATGACATTTACCTGCTGCATGATGTCGCACTTTAGTGTGATCCGCGGAACTGCCGAGGAAGACAGCGAACTGCTTTGCGTGCCTATGGACGTGATGGACGGATGGATGGTAAAGTACCCAACCTGGAAGCGCTTTGTAATGCAAACGATATTAAACCGCTTTACCGAAATCCTAAAAAGTATCGATGACATAGCCTTTAAAAAACTGGATGACCGCCTGGTTAATTATCTCAAGGAAAAGGCAAAGGCAACCGGTTCTTCGCTCATCAATCTCACTCACCAACAAATTGGCGACGATCTGGGCACCAGCAGAGTGGTTGTATCTCGTTTGCTTAAAAAGCTCGAAATGGATAATAAATTACTTCTTTACTATAACCAGGTTAAATTACTGAGCGAATTGTAACTTTTGTTACAGCGGTTTGTATCTTTTGTTACAAAATATGCCTTGTTGTCTGTTGCATCTTTGCTATGTCAAAAGCAACAAGCCATGAAAACACAAACTCTCCAAACCACTGTAAGCTTTAATATAAAACCACTAACAGGATTTAGAAACTCCGGCGGTTTTTACAGGCGTATGCTTATAAAAGTTATTCTTTTTATTGACTCTGTAAACCTTGCGACATGTAAAGACGATCAATTTATTTTTTAACCATTTTAACCAATAAACATCATGAGTATCAGATTAAACGACACAGCCCCAGATTTTCAGGCAGAAACTACTGAAGGCACTATCAATTTTCATAATTGGATAGGGGACGGCTGGGCAATCCTTTTTTCGCATCCTAAAGATTTTACCCCGGTTTGCACTACTGAGCTGGGCTACATGGCTAAACTTGCTCCCGAATTTAAGCAACGTAACTGCAAGGTAATAGGTTTAAGTGTTGACCCCGTAGGCCGTCACGCTGAGTGGGCTAAAGACATAGAGGAAACCCAGGGATACGCCGTAAACTATCCTATGATAGGTGATCCTGACCTGGCCATTGCAAAGTTATATGACATGTTACCGGCTGATGAACCCGGAACTTCGGAAGGTCGTACCGCTGCTACTAACCAAACCGTGCGCTCGGTATTTATTATTGGCCCCGATAAAAAAATTAAGCTGATGCTTACCTATCCAATGGCAACCGGCCGCAACTTTGATGAAATACTGCGGGTGCTGGATTCATTGCAGTTAACAGCCGGCTACAAAGTAGCCACCCCGGTAAATTGGAAAAATGGCGAAGACGTGATCATCGTTCCGGCGGTATCTGACGAGGAAGCAAAAGAAAAATACCCCAACGGCTGGAAAACCGTTAAGCCTTACCTGCGTATTGTAGCACAGCCGGGTGAAACAATTATGAATTGATTTTATCGAAAAAGGGGGTAATATGTTCCTTTGATCAGGCGCAAATCCAACAGGATTTGCGCCTGATTTTTATCTGAGCAGTTTAATTTAGTGAACGGTATTCAATAGGAGAGTACCCAACACGCTGCTTAAATAAGCGCGTAAAGTGCTGCGGATATTTAAACCCTAATCCATAAGCTATCTCGCTCAGCGATTTACTGGTATCAAATATTTTTTCCTTAGCAACATCTATCACTTTCGACTGGATATAGTCCTGGGCTGATTTTCCGGTCTCTTTCTTGATAAGGTCGCCGAAATAATTGGCCGAAAGGTTTAACTGATCGGCGCAATAACCTACCGATGGTAAACCTACGGTAAGCGGTTTGTCGGAAGTCCAATAACTGTCAAGTAAGCTTTCAAACTTTTGTAATACGCCTTTGTGAGCCAGATCACGGGTGATGAACTGGCGATCGTAAAAACGTTGGCAATAATTCAGGAACAACTCAATGTTGCTTACAATTAAAGTTTTGCTGTGCTTGTCTATCGCATGGCCAAGTTCATATCTGATCTTATCAAAGCAATCGATAATGATCTTTCGTTCACTTTCCGACAGATGGAGGGCTTCATGAACATCGTACGAAAAAAATGTATGGTCCTGGATATGGCGGCCAAGTGAAGTGCCTTTGATCAGATCCGGATGGAAAACCAGGGCCGTGCCTTTAGGTTGATAGTACTCGCCATTATCTGAGCCAATTACCTGCCCCGGGCCAACAAAAACCAGTGTACCTTCTTCATAGTCGTAATAATTGCAGCCGTATTTTAGGTCGCCGCATTTTACTTCTTTTAAAAACACGGTATAAAATCCATAATTGATACGGCGTTTTGTACGTCTGTCAGCTTTTGACATATCAACAATGTTCACCAGCGGATGCAGCGTTTCATTATTGTTGTGCGCATTAAACTGGCTTATGGTGTCAATGCGGATAATATTTTCCATTGCTATGCTCTTTAACTATATCAAAGTTACGGCATCTGGAAGCGTTTAAGTTTGGCTTTTGTCTGCAATCAGTAATTTTGGTAAGCAATACCGTAATTGATATAACATTTGCCTCCAAAATACACCTCAACTTTGTGCGGTTAAATTAATAACCATCTGTTAACAATATTAAATATATGAAAACAAGAAAATTAGGTAACAGCGGCCTTGAGGTATCCGAACTGGGATTAGGCTGTATGGGCTTGAGTTTTGCTTATGGTCCGGCAACTGAAATAAAAGAAGCTGTTAAATTTCTTCATGCCGCGGTTGAAAAAGGTGTTACTTTTTTTGACACTGCCGAAGCTTATGGCCCTTTTACAAACGAAGAGCTTTTGGGTGAAGCTCTGGCGCCTTATCGTGATCAACTGGTTATTGCTACTAAATTTGGTTTTAAAGAGGGTAAACCCGCCGACGGTATGGACAGCCGTCCGGAACGCATCCGTGAAGTTGCCGAGGCTTCTTTAAAAAGATTAAAAACAGACCGTATCGACCTTTTTTATCAGCATCGTGTTGATCCCAATGTGCCGATAGAAGACGTAGCCGGAACCGTTAAAGACCTGATACAGGAAGGTAAAGTAAAACACTTTGGTATGTCTGAAGCTGGTGTGCAATCCATCCGCAAGGCGCATGCGGTGCAGCCTGTGGCGGCTTTGCAAAGTGAGTATTCATTATGGTGGCGCGAACCGGAAAACGAGATCATGCCTTTACTGGAAGAATTGGGTATTGGTTTTGTGCCTTTCAGCCCGCTTGGAAAAGGGTTCCTTACCGGTGCCATTAACGAAAATACAACTTTTGCCAAAGATGATTTTCGGAATATAGTCCCTCGTTTTACCCCGGAGGCAAGGAGTGCAAACCAGGCAATGGTTGATTTGCTTGCCCAAATAGCGCAGGAAAAACAGGCAACTCCGGCACAAATAGCCCTGGCCTGGTTGCTGGCACAGAAGCCCTGGATAGTGCCTATTCCGGGAACTACCAAATTACATCGCCTGGAAGAAAATCTTGGCGCCGTAGATATTACATTATCGGCAAATGATCTTAGTCAAATTGAACAAGCAGCTTCGCAAATTAAAATTGAAGGTGCAAGATACCCCGAGCATTTATTGAAAAGAGTAGGCAAGTAATTACGCCGGCTTTCTAAGCATATTTATTGAAGAGGCTGCCACGACAAAGGCAGCCTTTTTGCGTGGTAAGATTTGTATTGTTATAAAACAAACAGTAGCTGGAAAATCGATTTATGTAACAATTGTAACAAATTAAATATATAATCTATAGATTTGGTAGTTTATTTTTTAATTTCTATGTTTGTCGCCGTACTAATAAAAAACAAGGGTGATGAACACTTCTTTTACCAAACAAAGAGTACTTCCTGAACAAGCCGAACGAATGCACGCTTCTCCTAAAGCATGTATGTGCAGTTGTTGTAAATAACGCTATCTATTCGTGAAATTGATTATTGCGGGTTAACAAACCGGCCCTGCATCGCTATGAAAAAAATGATTTGAATTTGTAAGGTACTTTAACACAGCATATGAACTAAACTATACCCCCTATTAAAAAATAACCGGCAAGGAAGCCTTGCCGGTGTGGCAATGACAAACCGGCTACGTAACGCCAATCACTCCACCGGTTTGCATCTGAGCTAAACTAAACGCATTGAACATTTATTTTAACCTCGTTAAATATGGAAATATTTATCCGTAAAAACACAACTGTACTTTCCAAATATATTTTCCTGTTTCTGTTCTTTTTTCCATTGGCGGCAGTGGCCCAGCAGGAGCCGCCTGCAACCGTTAATTCTATTTTAAAAGGACGTGTATTTGATGCTGCCACCCGGGACGTGCTTCCGGGTGCGGTAGTGTCAATTAAAGGCACAACGCACGCCGTTTCAACCAACGCCGAAGGCCGTTTTGATTTTGTAACCGGTCAAAAATTTCCTTATACATTGATTATTCGTTTTATTGGTTACGATCAGCAGGAGATAGTTGTTAACGGCAGCCCGATTGAAATTTATCTGAAACCTATTCCTCAGCAACTTAATGATGTGGTGGTTGTAGGGTACGGTACCAAAACCCGTAAGGATCTGATCAGCTCGGTATCAACCATAAAGGCCGATGAAGTAAAGAAAACTCCCGTGGCCAGCTTTGATGCGCAGTTACAAGGCAAAGCAACTGGCGTACAGATCAATTCAAATACCGGTGTGCCGGGTGATGGCATATTTATCCGCGTGCGTGGTACTACCTCAATCAACGCCAGTAATGATCCTTTATACATTGTTGATGGTGTATTTTTAAATAATACCAGCCTGCAAACGGTTAGTACCGGTGGCAGGGCAACATCGCCAATTGCCGATATTAATCCTGATGATATTGAAAATATCGAGGTATTGAAAGATGCCAGCGCTACGGCCATCTATGGCTCGCGTGGTGCAAATGGTGTAGTTATTGTTACAACCAAACGCGGTAATTACAATAGCAGACCAAAAATTAACTTCAACGTTTCGCAGGGATTGGCATGGCAGCCTAAAGACAGGCTTTGGAAGCTGACCACCGGCCCTCAGCACGCCGAGATTGTAAACGAGTTTTACCGCAATTCTGAGGCTGATGCTATTGCGACGGGTAACGCGGCGGGCATTAAAACTTATCAGTATCAACCCTTTCGTGCTTCTGATGATAACCCTACGGCTTCACCAGCACCAAGGGGCTTACCATCGCAGCAAAATACCTACGACCGTTTGAGCGAGTTGTTCCGTACAGGTAACCTGGCTAACTATGACCTGTCTTTAGAAGGTGGTTCAAAGGACACCAAATATTATATAGGCGCAGGATATACCAAACAGCAGGCCGATATTAAACCTATAGATTTTAGTCGTCTTGGTTTTAAAGTAAACCTCGATCAACGGATCAGCGACAGGGTACAGGTAGGTACAAGTAACAGTGTTTCACGTTCATACCGCAACCAGGCCCGCGCAGGTGATGGTCCGGCGGGTGGTTTGTTCCAGTCTGCTTTGCATACGCCAACCTATCTGCCCGAAACCAATGCCGATGGCACACGCGCGCGCTACGCCGGTTTTGACAACCTGCAGGTGCTGATTGATAACTATAATGTTCACACCACAAGCTTGCGCTACATCGGCAACGTTTATGCTGATATTGAGATTTTGAAAGGATTGAAATTTCGCTCAAGCTGGAGTGTTGATTATAACAACTACAATGAGTCTGAATACTGGAACGATAAAACGCAGTTGGGTGCATCGCCAACCAATGGTCTGGCTACGTCTGCCATAACCCAAAGCACCGCCTGGATCAACGAGCAGACTTTGACCTATCACCACCTGTTTGGCGAAAAGCATACTTTGGATGTAGTTGCCGGTAACACGCTGCAAAGTAATATTATACAGCTAACGTCGGCACAAGGAACCGGTTTCCCAAATAATGCCTACACCGATATTTCATCGGCTTCAACCCGTACAGCCAACCAAACCTGGACAAAGGCTAACCTTTCATCATACTTTTCGCGTATTTCATATAATTATGCCAGCAAGTACTATTTGGAGGTAAGTGCCCGTGCCGATGGTTCATCGAAGTTTGGTGCCAATAACAAATGGGGATACTTCCCATCGGTAGGTGCTTCATGGCGTGCTAAAGAAGAAAGCTTTTTGAAAGATGTAAATTCAATCAGCGATCTTAAACTGCGCGTAAGCTACGGCGTTACCGGTAACCAGGCGGGCATCAACAACTTTGCGGCACAAGGTTTATGGAGCGGTGGCGCAGGTTATCCTGATAACACAACCGGTGGAGACAAAGCCGGTACCGCACCACAGCAGTTGGCCAATCCAAACCTGAAATGGGAGCGTACCGCACAGGCTAACGTGGGCTTTGACCTCGGTTTGCTGAACAATCACCTGAACCTGTCTGTCGATCTATACTCTAAACAAACCAGCGATGTATTGCTGCAATTACCCGTTCCGGAGATTACCGGCTACAGCACTTATTACAGCAACGTAGGTAAAATAAGTAACAAAGGTTACGAGGTAAGCATCAGCTCAAATAACATCAAAACAAAGGATTTTAGCTGGAGCAGCAGTTTCAATATCTCGGGCAACGTTAACAAAATTAAATCGCTGCCGGTACCTATTAACCAATACAGCCGCGACTGGATCAGGATGCAGCAGGGATATTCGATGTTCTCGTTCTGGATGTATAAGCAGTTGGGAGTCGATCCGCAAACCGGTAATGCCATATTTGAGGACGTTAACAAAGACGGTGTGATCAATACTGCCGACCGCCAGATAGTTGGCAATGCCCTGCCTAAATACTTTGGCGGCTTAAGCAACACCATTACTTACAAAGGTTTTGATGCCAGCTTCCTGTTCAGCTTTGAAGAGGGTAACAAAGTGCTTAACCTGAACCGCTTTTTTGGCGAAGGCGGCGGTACCCGCGATGCTAACCGTGTAATATTTGCCAGTCAGTTAAACAGGTGGCAAAAGCCCGGCGATATTACCGACGTGCCGCGCTTAACCGCTTATGGCAACAATTATACGCTTGAACAAAACAGCCGTTTCCTGGAAGATGGTTCCTTCATTCGCCTTAAATCATTGAGCCTTGGTTATACGCTGCCAAAAGCGCTTACTCAAAAAATTGATATCCAATCGCTGCGCATTTATGTAGTAGGTAGTAACCTGCTGCTGTTCACCAAATACACAGGCCCCGACCCGGAGGCTAATGTAGGCGGCGGACAGGATGTGCAGGGCATTGACCTGGGTACACCGCCGCAACCGCGCTCAGTTCAGTTAGGTGTAAATATTACTTTATAAGGAGGGCAACGATCATGAAATTACTTAAAACTTTAAAATATACTATTCCCGCTTTATCGCTTGTGACACTGGCTTCCTGCAAAAAGTTCCTGGAGGTTCAGCCCAAGGATTCGGTGTCTGATTCACAAACCATTGTCGACCGTGCATCGGCCGAAACCGCTGTGCGCGGCATTTATAGGGCTTTATCTGCCGATAATTACTATGGTGTAAACTTTGTTTCGGTAGGCTATTTATCAGGCGATAATATCCAGTGGACAGGTTCACAATCCATAGTACAACAGTTTATTGACCATAATGTAAAGGCCGATAATGCTACGGTATCGGGTATCTGGCTGGCCATTTACACTACGATAAACCGGGCAAACTATGTAATAGCCAAATTACCCGGCGTTACCGATGCTACACTGACAACAGCCGAAAGAAACCAACTGTTAGGTGAGGCATATTTCATCAGGGCCTTATGCTACTTTGACCTTGCCCGTACCTGGGGTGGTGTACAGATTGTTACAACGCCAACCATATCGGCCACAGATAAAAATGGCATCAAACGCAGCACGCTTGAGCAAACCTACGCACAGGTACTTAGCGACCTTAATACTGCAGAACCATTACTGCCGCTACCAACCACGCAAAACCCGGTAAGGGCAAATAAGGAAACAGTTTATGCTTTAAAAGCAAGGTACTACCTGTACCAAAAAGACTGGACTAATGCCGAAAACTATGCAACGCTGGTATTGGGCGATACACAGAATTATTCGTTATTGAAACCTTACAGCGCGTGGTTTGCCAACAATGTGGTAGGTACTAAAGAGTCGGTGTTTGAACTGGCTTACAGTGCTACTTATACCAATGGCCACCGCGGGCAATGGCAGCCACCGGCTAACAGTGGTACCCGCCAATGGGCACCTAACGCCGTGTTTTTAGCATTGGTAAACGACGCTACCATAGGAGGTAACCGGAGTGCTTTGGTGGCTAAAACATCTGCAGGTTTATGGTATGGCAACCTTTATTACCGCAGCCCGGCAACGGATCCGGCTTACATCATCAGGATTGCCGAAGAATACCTGATTCGCTCAGAGGCCCGCGCACAGCTTAACAAACTTGCCGATGCCAAGGTTGATCTGAACGCCGTACGTGACCGCGCAGGCTTAACAGCCACAACCGCCGTTTCGCAAGCTGATATTTTACTGGCCATTGAAAACGAGCGCCGCATTGAGTTTGCATTGGAAGGGCATCGCTGGTTTGATCTGGTGCGCACAGGTAGGGCAGCTGCCGTGTTGGGCGTTACGGATACTAAAAAGAACATTTTGCCTATCCCGGTAGATCAGCTGAATGTTGACCCGGCACTAACACAAAATCCAGGTTATTAACGGGCATAAAGCCGGGTGACTGAGTGGCTAAGTAGAGGTCTGCAAAACCTTGTACGGCAGTTCGAACCTGCCCCCGGCGTCTTCTAAATCAATTTAAAAACATAAAACAATGAGCACATTAACCATCAACCAAACCAAATGGAAAGAATACGAAAAGGGGGCTTTTCGGTTCTTCTTCATTTACTTTGTGCTGCAGGCCCTTCCGCTTGATTGGAAGTACTTCGGCAACCTGTTCCGTATTCAGTGGGGCAGTCTCGGCTTTGGCGATATTTTTTACATCAGCCGGTACACGCCGCAATTTATATCTGGCAGCAGTACACCGGGCACATGGGGCATAGGTACCCTTGCCGACTGGGCTTTCATTGCCGGTATTGCATTGATAGGCGCTATCGTATGGAGCATCCGCGATAAAAAGAGCGAAAACTATAATAAGCTGTACTACTGGTTAAGGGTGATTTTGCGTTACCGTTTGGCTATCGGAATCATCGCTTATGGTTTTATTAAATTCTTTCCATTACAATCGCCGCTACCATCTATTAGCAACCTGAATACATCTTACGGTGATTTTGATCGTTGGAAACTATTCTCATTAAGCCTGGGTATAGTGCCGGGTTATGAATCGTTTTTGGGCTTGGTGGAGATATTGGTTGGCGTGTTGTTGCTGTTCCGCAAAACCGCTACGCTGGGCGCTATCATTATCCTGGTATTTACCGGCAATGTGTTTATCTCCAATATAGCTTATGATGGCGGCGAAGCAATTTACGCGCTTTACCTCATCAACATTGCCTTGTTCCTTACCATTTACGATATACAACGTATTTATAACCTGGTTGCGCTACGTAAACCAACATCTCCAAATACTGTGAAAGTTTCCCTTAACGGTCAATGGCGTACATCAAGGTTGGTATTAAAAAGCCTGTTCATTTTCTTTTTTGTGTTCCTGTACGGATATAAAACTTATGCGGCTTATCATCATGATATCTATCAGTATCCGCAGGCTAAAGGATTGGCAGGCGCGGCAGGTTTATATAATGTGAGCGATTTCAGGATCAACAGTAAACAACTGCCGTACTCGCAAACCGATACCACCCGCTGGAACGATGTTGTTTTTGAGAAATGGAATACCATCAGCATAGGTTCGTTAAAAAGATATAAAGCTGATATCTCTACAACCGAAGAGATCAGCAGGAACAACGATGACCGTAAATATGAACTTGACGGTACTACCGGCCGGGCTTATTACAGCTATGTGGCCGATACGGTAAAACAGGTTTTACTGCTTAAAAACAGGAACAGCAATTATAAGGCTGATCAGTTTACGCTGCACTATACCAAACCTGAAAATGGCACCATCATCCTGACAGGCATTGATCATAACAAGGATTCCGTTTATGTGCAACTGGACAGGATCAACAAAAAATACCTGTTGCAGGAAGCGGCCCAGGGCAGGAGCAAGGCACTTAAACTTTAAGCTATAAACCTTTAAAAGATATTTATCATGGCAACAACAGTAATAAACCCCGACACCGAACAGGTGGGCAATGTTGTACCCGAAAGCAAACCCCGGCAAGCTGCCCCGGCAACTAATACCGGCGCATCTAAGGAGTGGACAGCAACACAGCGTGTAGCTTTTCGTATCGCTTTCATCTTTTTCATTATCATGTGTATCCCAACCACAGCCGAGTGGTGGAATAACCTGTTAACCATTAACTGGTTCCATCTGCATTACCGCGATTTGTATGATATAGCGCGGTTTTCGCCAAGCATTTACAAATTTCAAACCCCGGCGTATAACCTGTTAGGCTATATTGATTGGGTTGAAGCGCTTGCTATCGGTATCGTAGGCGGTCTGATCTGGACTGCGCTTGATAACAAAAACAAGCAATATCATAACCTGTATTACTGGCTGCGCGTGGTGGTGCGGTACAGGGCAGGTATAGGCATAATCGGGTTCGGCTTTACAAAGCTGTTCCCGGTTCAAATGCCTTATCCTTCATTGGGTGTGCTTAATGCGCATTTTGGTGATCTGACCGCACAAAAGATCTACTGGCTTTCGGTAGGTATTGTGCCCTGGTACCAGGTATTTGCCGGCGTTGTTGAACTGGCTGCGGGTACTATGCTTTTCTTCCGCAAAACCACCACTTTTGGCGCGGTATTGCTGTTGGGTGCTTTGGGCGATATTACTTATGTAAACTTTGCCTATGATGGCGGGGTGCATGTGTATGCTTCATATTTTGTGTTGTTCTCGGCGTTTTTATTATGGTACGATATTGTACCGGTTTATAACCTGCTTATCAAAGAACGCCTTACTGTTCCTCCGGTTTTGATCCCGGAAATTAACCAGAAATGGCTTATAGTTACGCGCGTTGTTTTAAAAACAGGCACCATCGGCATATTCCTGGTTTGGCTGTACTATTTGCAATATGTGAACTTTAAATATGATCCTTACAAGCAACCAGCTACAAGCGGTGTAAAACAGTTAAGGGGTAATTATAATGTGAGCGAATTTAAGCTCAACGGACAGGATATCCCTTACTCGCCTTTAGATTCTGTGCGCTGGCAATGGGTAACGTTCGAGAAATGGTCGTCGTTAACCTTTAACGTTAATAAACCATTAAATCTCGACTTATCCAATGGCGGTGGCGCGGCTATGCGCGATATCAACCGTAACTTCGAGCTTACAGGTGTAGCCGGTGGCAAGCGGGTATTTTATTATGATGCCGATACCGTGAACAAGGTGCTTTACTTACAGGATAAGCTGCCCGAGTTTACCAAACGCAAAGGCAGGCGTGGCAATCGCGGCGAAAATAAAGCCGGCGATAATAAATTAGCCAAATCATTTATCCCTGCCGAAGCAAAAGCCAACATTCGTAACGAGGTAACGGCTATTGATCCGGCGGCGCGTTCAACCCGTCGTGAACGTGGTATACCCGAAGAGTTAAAAGATAAACGCAAGCGCGCGCATATGATATTAAGTTACAATGCAGATGCAACAGGATCACACATTGTGTTGACTGGCAAGGACGACAAAAAAAATGATGTGTATATTGTGCTTGACCGCGTAAACCGTCAATACGCGCTTACCGATAGCAAATTAGTGGCGGGCAAATACTAAAAACAGATACCAGATGAAACCGGAAAAACGTGATTATGATGCAGTGATAGTAGGCTCGGGGCCAAACGGCCTTGCAGCGGGTATATTATTGCAGCAGCAAGGACTTTCGGTTTTACTGCTGGAAGGTAAGGACAAAATAGGCGGCGGCTTACGCACAGAAGAACTTACCCTGCCCGGTTTTAAGCATGACGTTTGCTCTGCCATTCATCCGCTGGCCGCAGGATCGCCGTTTTTTGAAACATTGCCTCTGCATGAGTATGGCCTGGAATATATTTATCCGGAGGTTGCAGCGGCGCATCCTTTTGATAACGGAACTGCTGCGGTGCTTAAAAAGTCGATCATCGAAACTGCCGATCTGCTTGGTGAGGACAGGGACACCTACATTAAGCTGATGGCGCACCTGGTGAAATCATGGCCGGGTTTAGCTGCTGATGTATTAGGCCCGCTTACCTTTCCGAAACACCCGGTTGATCTGGCGGTTTTTGGCCTGGATGCCCTGACCTCGTCAACCCATCTTGCCAGGCGGTTTAAAACCGAAGAGGCAAAAGGGCTTTTGGCTGGGATGGCCGCGCATAGCATACAGCCACTAACCAACCTCGCCACATCGGCGATTGCTTTGGTACTGATGGCTAACGGGCATTTAAAAGGCTGGCCGGTACCTAAAGGAGGCTCGGTGAAAATAGCGGATGCGTTGGCATCCTATTTTATATCCATTGGAGGGAAGATAGAGACCAATACCTATATCACCGTTTTTGATCAGCTGCCATCGGCTAACGCGGTTTTGTTTGATGTTACGCCTAAACAACTGTTGCAAATTGCAGGGCATAAGTTTTCATCGCTGTATAAATGGCAGCTGGAACGGTACCGATACGGTATGGGCGTTTTTAAGATAGATTGGGCGCTTGACGACGTTGTGCCATTTAACGCCGAAGGGGCAAAGCAAGCAGGTACAGTGCATATTGGCGGTACGTTAAAGGAAATCGCCATCGGCGAACAACAGATCTGGGATGGACATCATCCCGAAAAGCCGTTTGTGTTATTGGCCCAGCAAAGCCTTTTTGATAATACGCGGGCACCCGAAGGCAAGCATACAGCCTGGGCTTATTGCCATGTACCTAACGGATCAAATAAAGACATGACCGAAATTATTGAGAAACAAGTGGAGCGTTTTGCCCCCGGTTTCCGCGAGCGTATCATCGGCAGGCATACTTTTAATACCCGGCAGTTGGAAAACTATAATCCAAATTACATTGGCGGAGATATCAATGGCGGCGTTATCGATATTGGTCAGCTTTTTACCAGGCCCGTTTTACAGCGCTCGCCCTACCGTACTTCGGCAAAGGGTATTTATATCTGTTCGTCATCTACACCACCGGGGGGAGGGGTACATGGCATGTGCGGCTATCATTCGGCCAAACGCGCATTAAAAGATGTTTTTAACATCAGCATAAAATCATAACATATTATCACACTATAAAATTTAAACTATGTCAACCACCACTACTAAACTAACCCTGCACGAAGACTGGGCAGTAGTTATTTTAGGTTCCCTGATCATTATTCTTTCGTTAGCGGGCCTGCTTTTACCCGTACCAACCTTTGGCTGGAAAAAAGGTGCCGATTTAACCGGTACTGTACTGGGTTCGGCAAACCTGGTTAAAATGCTTTTACAATTTGTGTTTGTAGCCATCATTGGCGGTATAGGTGCATTTATTACCGGCAAATCCGTTAAAAATTATGCTTTGGGTTTCCCTCTGGTTTATGTGGTTACCATACTGGCGCTTGTGCTTGCAGGTAGCAGTCAGGCTAAATCGCTTAACCTCGAGGCCGTGATCTTCAGCCTTGTTTTGGGTTTGCTCATCAGCAATTTTATTAAATTGCCCGAGTGGCTTAAGTCATCCCTGTCAACCGAGTTGTTTGTTAAAATAGGCCTGGTGCTTTTAGGCACCAGTGTTATTTTTGGCGATATTTTAAAGGCGGGTTCATTGGGTCTGATCCAGGCGTTACTGGTAGTAACCTCGGTTTGGTATTTTGCGTTCTGGATTTGCAAAAAACTTAAGGTTGATGACGAGATCGCCATGATGATATCAAGCGCGGTATCTATTTGCGGCGTATCTGCTGCAATAGCTACAGCAGGCGCCATCAAAGGCGATTCAAAAAAGCTTTCCTATGTCATATCTATGGTGTTGATCACGGCCATTCCCATGATGATCTTCATGCCCATCATCGCGCATTATTTCAAATTTTCGGAACCGGTTACGGGTGCATGGCTGGGTGGCAGTATTGATACTACAGGAGCGGTTGTTGCTTCAGGATCACTGGTTGGCGAGGTTGCATTGAAGATCAGCACTATTGTTAAGTTTTCGCAAAATGTGTTGCTTGGTTTGGCTGCTTTTGCCATCTCTATTTACTGGACTTATACCAAGCACCCATCGGCACAGGATAAAGATACCAAACCTACGCTGAAGGTGATCTGGGAGCGTTTTCCAAAGTTTGTATTGGGTTTTATCGGGGCTTCGCTGCTGTTCTCGTTCTTCCTGCCGCCATCGGCTGCCGCTACGGTTAAGGATAGCTTGAAGAACCTGCAGGGGCTTTGGTTTGCGCTGGCGTTTACCAGTATCGGCCTTGAAACCAACTTTGCCGACCTGTTTAACAGGAACAGTAAGAAACCATTGTACGCGTTCCTGATAGCGCAAACCTTTAATATTTTCATTACGCTGGTTATAGCGCTGATATTATTCTAAACAGCTTTTATCATGCTTAAAAAGTTAAAGCTAAGGCGAAGCCATGCCCTGATTTTCGGGGGGGGCACCATAATTGGGATGGTGATCTGGCTTTGGCTTTCTTATCAAAATAAGCAAAAATGGCCCGAAACATTTGGCTATGGCAAAACTGCCACCCAACAGGAGATAGCTAAATGGGATATTGATATACGTCCGGATGGTAAAGGCTTACCGCCGGGCACCGGTAGTGTAGCCGATGGTGCGATAATCTACACAAACAAATGCGCGGCCTGTCATGGCGCTGATGGCAAGGAGATAAAAGGTGTTAAACTGCCAGGTCCGCCATTGGTAGTGGGGGGCGGTAAAACCAAAACTATAGGTAATTACTGGCCTTACGCTACTACTTTGTTTGATTATGTGCGCCGGGCCATGCCCTACAACTCGCCAGGTTCGCTTACTGATGATGAAGTGTACAGCCTTTGCGCCTGGTTGCTGAGCGAGAACAAGATCATTAAAGCCAACCAGGTAATGGACGCTGGTACATTGCCTAAAGTTCAAATGCCGGCGCAAAAACTTTTTATTGTTGACGACCGCAAGGGCGGTCCGGAAGTAAAATGAGTATGGAACAGCAGGATAAGCCGGTAAAAACAACCGAAAAGAAAATAAGTCGCCGTACGTTGCTGGGCGGGGCTTTGGCTACGGCTATTTTGCCGGTAACCTCGGTATTTGCGAAATACGTCCAGGTAGGAGTGTCTGCGGTGCCTGATCCTACAAAGCAGCCTGGCCCGTTGCCGGGAAAGGTTGGCACACGTTCGCCATTTGAAAATCCGGTAAAAAAGCCATCAGATATTTCATCACGTACGCCGCTGCAGGATCTGTACAGTACTATTACCCCATCAGATCTGCATTTTGAACGGCATCATGCCGGTGTGCCTTCAATTGACCCAAATCAATATGAGTTGCTGATACACGGCATGGTGGAGCGGCCAATGAAATTTAGCCTGCATGACCTGAAACGCTTTCCCTCGGTAACACGCACTTGTTTTATTGAATGTGCCGGCAACTTCCGCACGGGTAAGGAGGACATGACCGTGCAGGAGATCCTCGGCCTCACCAGTCAAAGTGAATGGACAGGCGTAATGCTTTCAACCCTGTTTCGTGAACTGGGTGTTAGCCCCAAAGCCAGCTGGTTTTTAGCCGAAGGCGGTGATGCCGCCGTGCTTACCCGAAGTATCCCAATTCATAAAGCCTGGGATGATGCCATGATCGTATATGCTCAAAATGGTGAGGCCATCCGGCCCGAACAGGGTTATCCCGCCCGTTTACTGTTGCCCGGATGGGAGGGGAATACCAATGTAAAATGGTTGCGGAGGATAGAAATTTCGGACGCGCCGTATTTTACCCGTGAGGAAACTTCAAAATATACCTACCCTGTAAAAGATAAGATCAGGATGTTCAGCTTTGAGATGGATGCCCGTTCTATCATTACCTATCCTTCATTCCCGCAAAAAGTTGAACGCGGTTGGATTGAGATTCGTGGCATAGCGTGGAGCGGCCGGGGAAAGGTAGATAGAGTAGAAGTGAGCACCGATGCAGGTAAAAGCTGGAACGAGGCGCGGCTGCAAAACCCGATATTGGAAAAGGCGCATACTTATTTTCGGCACCTGTGGCAATGGGATGGTTTGGAAACGGAAATTTTAAGCCGTGTTACTGATGAAACAGATTATACCCAGCCCACCCTCAAACAACTTATCGACGCCCGCGGAAAAGATATCGGCGGTTATCATATGAACCCTGTTACGGCGTGGCGGGTTAAACGTGATGGCAGTGTGATTTTTAAACCGGAAAGTTATAAATGATCATAAAATCCGGGTTGTAAACCCGGTGTATATATTGCTTTAAAATTAAACAATCTGGTTTACAAATAATGTAAAGTAAGTATGCAGGGATATACAATTTTAAGGTCATTATTTTTCCCTGCTTGCTTCTTTTAAAACATACCTATAACTTGGTTTTGTAATCTAAATATCAGTCACTTTAATATCATTATTATTTGATTTTTGATGCCGGTTAATGTCCTTCGGGCCTCATTAACATGCCTTTATTTGTCGTTACCTAAGCTGATATAGCCGATTTTAAATGGTTGTTTTGATCACTAAATGAAATTTTAAACCGATTATGATTGAACAGGGCTCTTACCTTAAATCGAAAATTTTTGATTTAATGAACATGTTGGTTAACGACGAGAGTGGTTTATTTGAAGTAGGTGATTTGGATAGTTATATAGATAAGCTTATTGAAAAAGCATGTATTATAACTATTATGGAACAGGATGTTTTACACGGATTTTTAGCTTATTACGCAAATGACTATAACAATAAAGTCGGATTTATTTCAATGCTGATAGTTGATCCTTCTACGAAACGGATGGGATACGGACGCAGGCTTGTTGAATTTGCCCTGAAGGATTTGACGTTGAAAGGGTTTGAAAAATGCCGCACTGAAGTAAATGCCGACAATATAAAAGCTGTAAATATTTGTAAGCGGTTGGGTTTTACTTACGTGGGTAAAAATGATATATATCTTGTGTTTGAAAAACAACTTTAGTAATCAATAACAACGGTGTGTGACATTGCAGGTAAGCTAATCACAGGTAGTACACAGCCTCGAAACAAACTCGGCCAGGTGTATAACCTTTTCTGCAGAAACAGGATGGGTATTACCTATAATGAGGGTATGCTCAACAATCTCTATCACAAAATCATCCAGCCTGATATCCATTATTACATTGCGGAAGTTACGGTCGGTACCGGCAATTGCTTTTTGACGATCGCTCACCAGCATATAAAAAGTATCGCTGAAAGCCTTGTCTTCGGCAAAATCAAGTTCAACGGGGTGTATCAGTTCTTTGATCTTATCAACAAGTGTTTCGCGCCTGATAAGCACCCTGCCAAAATCGTGTTTTAAATATGCCAGCGCCCAAACGTGCTGCTCATCAGTAATGGTTTTGCCATGGTCGGCGTGTTTGGGTACGGCGGTGGTAAAAAGGATGTAGCTATCGTTGTTTTTATTTTTTATGGCGTATGAGCCACTTACGCTCACGTCACTGTAATTTTTAAATATGCTAAACTGTTCTAAATGAAAATCGATATGTCCGGTTTGCTCCACCCTGAATTTTTGCTTAAGTGTAGCAAGTGCGGCAGGTACCTCTGCAGCTTGCGTTATGATTTGTGCGGTATCAAATGATGATGACACTTTTGTAAAGTTTAGTATTAAAGATTAACACAATAATAACTTTTTCGCAACAAAATTCAAAAAGCTATTAGTTTGGATAAGGCCTCATTTTTCCACATGAACAAGCGCAATTAGTATCATTAACGCCAAGTTTTTTCAGAAAAAACTGGTAAAAGCCAATCCTGTCGTTCATGTTGTACATGTTTTCGCCCTTGTTACATTCAACGTCGCCATTTACGATGTTGATGGTCATACCGAAACCCGGAGTGCGTCCGGCTGCTTTATCTTCGATATTGGGTTGCCACTTGCCGGTCATTACATCATGTGCCGATGGCTTATGGGTTTGTGGGGTCATCCAAAAATAAATGGCAGTTTTAAAGGCCATTACCGGGTCGGTTTCAACCATTTCTGGGGTTTGGAGCAATATTTTGTCATCGCCCAAAATACAATCAGAAGCATAGCCGTAATTGCCGTTGTAGCTTAGTTGCATTGGCCCGCGGCCATAATATTTTTTACCGGCAACAGGAGGGTATTCGTCATTTTCGGCAACGTATGGTAGGCTGGTATTGCTTTCATGGATCAGCATGAGGCCATCGGTATAAGAAGCATTCATGCCATGGCGGGTTTCATGGGCAATGTGTGCGAAAAATGCGGCAAGCTCTTTTTTATTTATATCGGCGCTGTATTCGGTGCAAAAGTTGCCGTAGTCAATAGTGTAGGTACTATCGGGTTTGGCTTTGGCCCATTCTTCATTCCAGTCTGTATCCTGGCGTACTACCTTGCTTTTTCCGGTTTTTTTATCGGTACGTACCAACTGGTAAACAGATGTTGCCCTGCGGGTTACTTTCACCTTGATCGTCCCAAGCTCATCAGCGGCTTTAATAAAAGCAGCATAGGTATAAAATTTATCGCGCTGCGGAAAAAGATCATTAAATTGTTTCTCGCTTAGTAAACTGCCCATGCTTACTTTAGGAGGGGCTAATTTATCCGCCACCGTCTTAGTACTGTCGCTGCCACTGCCATTGCTACTTTTACTATTGCCGCCACAGCTAAAACCGGTTGAAAGCAGGATGATAAGGGATAAGGAAAGCAGCTTAGTTGATAATATGATCGATTTCATGAGTTTTACGCTATTATGTTTGATGATATTACGGATGCAAGTTTAAGCTAACATTTTAAAAATTACACTTCATTAGCAAAAAATATATTAAAGTGTTATGAAATACAAAATTTAAGATGATAGATTTGGAATAACACCGATCACTAAAAAAAGATTTAAGCCATTATGATTTAATTATCTGGTAATAAGGTTTTGTTAAGTAGATAGTACTTAGCCTTAAGTCGAAAGTCATTATTCCGACTTAGAACTTAGGACTGGTGACTTTAAACTTGTAGCCGGATTGTTGTGGCATTATTGTTAAATAAAGTATGAAAATATATACTAAAACGGGCGATAAAGGGTTTACCTCATTAATTGGTGGTACACGTGTGCCCAAGCATCATATCCGCATTGAAAGCTACGGTACTGTTGATGAACTCAACTCGTATATAGGGCTCATTCGCGATCAGGATATTGATGCGCATGATAAGGAGGTATTGAAGCAGATACAGGATAGATTATTTACTATTGGTTCATCGCTGGCGGCAGATCCGGAGCGGTCAAAAATGATCATTCCTGACCTGTATATGAGTGATATTGAAACGCTGGAAACGGAAATGGATACGATGAATGAAAATTTGCCACCGCTAAAACATTTTATTTTGCCTGGTGGTAGTAATACCATATCATTTTGCCATATTGCAAGATGCGTTTGCCGCCGTGCCGAAAGGATTACCGTTCAGCTTGCTGAGGAGAGTACAGTTGATGAAAAAGTGAATATTTATCTGAACAGGTTGAGTGATTACCTGTTCACTTTGGCACGCAAAATTGCAAATGTTAATAAAATAGCTGAAAATCAGTGGATACCACGGGTTTGAAAAATTTGAAAAAAAATATTGATATTCAATTTGAAAATGTTATACTTTTGCGAAAAAGTAAATTTTACTGATAATTATAAATATAAATAAAAACGATGTATTGGACACTTGAACTGGCATCGCACCTGGAAGATGCACCATGGCCCGCAACTAAAGATGAATTAATTGATTATGCTATCCGTTCAGGCGCTCCTGTTGAGGTTATCGAAAACCTTCAGGCACTTGAAGACGATGGTGAACCGTACGAAAATATTGAAGAGATCTGGCCGGATTATCCGACTAAAGACGACTTCTTCTTTAACGAAGACGAGTATTAAAACACGATAATGAAACCCTTAGCAATGAGGGTTTTTTTATTATCCACTATTTTTTGGAATGATTTTAGTATAGGTGACTACACATTTACTTAACTAAAAACATACAAAATGAGAGGTTTACTGTACATTATCGCTGTTATCCTGGTTATAGGATGGGCAATTGGATTTTTTGCATACTCTGCACCTGGTTTAATTCACGTTTTACTGGTAATAGCTATTATAGCCCTGCTCTTAGGCGTGATCAGGCGGGCATAAACAATTTTAACCTTGTATTGCAAATAGAAAAAGCCGTGGCCGTTACAGCCATGGCTTTTTGCTTAAAAGTAGTTCGGCAATAGCAATATCTTCCGGAAAAGTGATCTTGATATTACTGTGATCGCCTTCAGTAAGTTTTATCTCAGCGCCGTATTGTTCTACAACGCTGGCATCATCCGTGAATTTAGTATCAAACGGTTGTTCATAAGCCTTTTTTAATAACGAGGCCTTAAAAGTTTGCGGTGTTTGCACCAGGTAGATTTCATCCCTGATCAGGCTTACCGAGCGGCCATCTTTTACCTGGCGTATTGAATCGCGGCTTTTAACGGCCACTACGGCGGTTCCATATTCAGCGGCACATTGGTAAGCTTCGTCGATTATATCGGGCGAAATAAGCGGCCGTACGGCGTCATGTACGGCAACCAGGGCTTCCTGGTTGGTAATTAAATCGAGCCCGTTCTTAACGGAATGGAAACGGGTTTCGCCACCGGTAACCAACTGGTGAGAAATAGTAAAATTGTGCTCGTGAACTAACTGTTGCCAGTAGCCATGGTAAGCTAAAGGTAAAACCAGGATAATGTTAGGTTTGGCTTCCGACCGATCAAAAGCTGCAATGGTGTGCATCAGGACAGGTTTGCGGTTGAGGAGCAAAAACTGTTTAGGCACCGCCGATTGCATCCGGCTGCCCGAGCCGCCTGCGACTATGATAACGTAGTTTTTGTTTTTAGATGTGAGATGTGAGATATGAGATGTGAGATTGGAAGTTGTCATTTAAACTTATTACTGAAAATTAAAGACTTATAACCATGTCATTGCGAGCGATAGCGCGGCAATCGCATACCATACAGAGTAAGGTGATGAGCCAAGCGCGGAGAGTTACCAGTCGCTTCTCCGCACAGATTCTTTCGGTTTTTTGTAAAGGTGTGATTGTAAATTATTGATTGTTAGTTGCTTTTGTTGGTTTGTTTATGGATATGGGCGTTGCCTGCGGCCGGGCTTTTCGTTCCAAGTCCTCGCTTTGCTGGCACACAAATCCAGCGCATGCTGTGGGCTTTCCACTGCAATCCCTAACGCGGTCCCCCGCACAGCATCGCTAAAATATATTTTACACGTCATTACGGTTTTTCAGGTTTTCCCCTGATAGCTTCCCGCAATGGCATGGCTCTTTTTTGCATAAAACTACTGCAAAAAAAATGAGATATGAAACCATGGTCTCATATCTCAAATCTTATATCTCACATCTAAAAAAATTAGATGATCAGCATCGCGTCGCCGTAGCTATAAAAGCGATATTTTTCTTTCACGGCTATTTCGTACGCGTTCATTACGTTTTCATAACCGCCAAATGCCGCAATCATCATCAATAGTGTTGATTCTGGTGTGTGGAAGTTGGTGATCATTGAGTTGGCGATGCTAAAGTCGTACGGAGGGAAGATAAACTTGCTGGTCCAGTCGTTAGCAGCTTTTAGTGTTTTGTTTGCAGATACTGCAGATTCGATAGTACGCATTGAAGTAGTACCAACAGCACAGATGCGGGCTTTACGCTCAATCCCACGGTTTACGATATCAGCTTGTTTTTGCTCGATAATGAATTGTTCCGAATCCATTTTGTGCTTGGTTAAATCCTCAACCTCAACCGGGCGGAAGGTACCTAAACCAACATGCAAAGTAACCTCGGCAAAATCAACACCTTTTAATTCAAGGCGTTTCATTAACTCGCGGCTGAAGTGTAAGCCTGCAGTAGGGGCAGCGACAGCACCTTCGTGTTTAGCAAAAATGGTTTGGTAGCGCTCTTTATCTTCGGCTGTAGCCTTACGTTTGATGTATTTTGGAAGCGGTGTTTCTCCCAAAATTTCAACGTTGCGACGGAATTCCTCATCAGTACCGTCAAACAGGAAGCGGATAGTACGGCCACGCGAGGTGGTGTTATCCACAACTTCGGCAATCAGTAAATCGTCATCGCCAAAATATAATTTATTGCCTACGCGTATTTTACGTGCCGGATCAACCAGTACGTCCCATAGGCGCAGCTCTTTGTTCAGTTCGCGAAGCAAAAATACTTCGATGGTAGCACCTGTTTTTTCTTTGTTGCCATATAAACGGGCAGGGAAAACTTTGGTGTTATTAAGGATCATTACATCCTTATCATGAAAGTAATCCAGCACGTCTTTAAATATTTTATGCTCAATTTTGCCTGAATCTTTGTGTAAAACCATTAAACGTGATTCATCGCGGGTAGCTGAAGGTGTATGGGCGATAAGGGAGTCAGGTAAGTTAAATTTAAATTGAGATAATTTCATGCTTGTTTTTATGAATTTTCAAGGGCGCAAATGTACGAATTTTTTTTGTTAATTTAACAGATTTTTTTAAGAAGGGTTTTAATTACACTACTGTTATATTAATTAAAAAATACTGTAACTTAAATCACCAGCCGTTGTCTAAAAAATATTGGCGGTTTTTTTAATATTTTAAGAATAATAACATTAATTATTTCGTTACCTCCAGACGCTTTTATTGAGCAACACAGGTTGATTAACAAGTAAGATCAAAATAAGTTATATGCTTTTTTTAAAACTTTTAAGGGAAAGTTTTTTGTTTGCCGGGGATGCCCTGAGGCAGAACAAAACACGTACGTTGTTATCGTTGCTGGGGGTGACCATCGGTATTTTTACCATTATAGCCGTTCAATCGGCAGTTGATACGCTCCGTAATAATCTGCAAAATAGTGTTAACAAGTTGGGTAATAACAGTATATACGTGCAAAAATGGCCATGGGTAGGTGGCAGTGATTTCCCATGGTGGAAATACCTGCAAAGGCCAGAGTCCGATCTTCGCGATTTTAACGAGCTTTCCCGCCGTATCACTACTGCCGAAGCTTTATCATACGAAATTAATATCGACAACCGCACCATAAAATATAAAAGCAATACGGTAGAAGGTGCACAGGTTGATGCCGCATCGGCGGATCATGATAAGACCTGGAATTTTGATTTTGAAAGCGGCAGGTACTTCACCGACATGGAATCAAAAACCGGGGCGCCAATAACCAATATAGGTTATGATATAGCCCAAAATCTTTTCCCCGATGGAGATGCCGTGGGCAAGCAGATTAAAGTAATGGGACGTTATGTTACCGTTGTGGGTGTGTTTTCAAAGCAGGGTAAGGACATGTTGGGAATTTCAACAGATAAGGAGGTGTTGCTTCCCCTTAACTTTGCGCGCAACTTAATCGATATCCAAAGCTCAAAATACGGCCCCTCAATTATTGTACGCGGTAAAAAAGGTATCCCTACCGATGATGTTGAAAGCGAGATCAAAGGGTTAATGCGTTCTATCAGGAGGTTAAGGCCCGGTGCTGATGATAATTTTTCATTAAACCGTACCACCATGATCACCCAGCAGCTGGATGATCTTTTTAAAGTGGTTAATATTGCGGGTGCCATTATCGGTGGGTTCTCTATTTTGGTTGGAGGCTTCGGTATAGCCAATATCATGTTTGTATCGGTGAAGGAACGTACCAATATCATCGGCATACAAAAATCATTAGGCGCTAAAAACTATTTCATATTATTGCAGTTCTTAATTGAATCGGTACTGCTTTGTTTTGTGGGTGGGATCATCGGGTTGTTTTTTGTGTATCTCGCTACGTTTGCAGTCAAAGCTGCGTTGGATGTACAGGTGATACTTGATGCCGCCAACATTTCAAGGGGGTTAAGCTATTCAATTATTATAGGTGTAATAGCCGGTATCATCCCTGCTTATTCGGCATCGAGGCTGGATCCGGTGGAAGCCATCCGTACAAACTAATAATGATATGAAAACTATTAAAGGATTTTTCTTCTTAGCTGCTTTAGCTATTGCAACTGCGTGTAATCAACCTGCCAAACAGGAGGATACAGCTAAAGCCGATTCAACTGCAACAGCTGCCGCTAAGCCTGCCGAAACCCAGGTTGCCGCCGATACAACTAACACAAGCGATGTTTTGAAAGCTTATATCGCTTTAAAAGACGAGTTCGTTAAATCTGACATAGCGGGCATTAAAACTGCAGCTACTGATCTGGAAGGTAAACTTTCTGGTATTAAAGGTTGTACCGAAACAGCTACCGTAGCACACCAGATAACTACAGCTGCCGATATCAAAGCTCAGCGCGATGCATTTTTGGTTTTAAGTAAAGATGTAATTGCCTTGGTAAAAGGCGCCAATTTGAAATCGGCCCCAATTTATGTTGACTTTTGCCCTATGGCGGATGGAGGAAAAGGCGGATACTGGCTTTCATCAACCAAGCCTATCGTAAATCCATATTTCCCTGAACATATGAAGGAGTGCGGAACGGTGAAGGAGCAGATTAACTAAGACCGCTGATCTTTTTGATTACGCTGATTTCGTTGATCATATTTTAAGGCGATGGGGGGTACCTGTCGCTTTTTTAGTTTGAACCATGATTTTCATGATTGTAGGGTTTCATGATATTTTGACAAAGTTGATTGAACAGGCAAATCCGAAATCGAATATCCGAGATCCGAAATCAAACTCACGCTGATTGCCTGATGTATTTTACCAGTTTGCTGTATAGTACTTCGGGAACAAAAGGTTTGGTGAGATAATCAACCATGCCGGCTGCCAGTGCTTTTTGGTAAGTTTCGGGCATGGCGTCGGCTGTAAGAGCTATGATAGGCAGGTTAGGCCACGCTTGTTTGATAACGGCTGTTGCTTCAAAACCGTCCATAACGGGCATTTGCAGGTCCATAATGATAAGATCATAAGCGTTGTGGCTAACCAGGTCGACAGCTATTTGACCGTTCAATGCTTCCTGAACCTGTGCATTCCAGCGTTTTAAAAATTTACCGGCTATCATCAGGTTCATTTTATTGTCGTCAACAACTAAAATGTTCATGCCCTGCAAATTGTTATCTTCAGCATTAACAGGGATAGCAACGGGTTTTGTAATAATAGCTTCGGGGGAGATGGTAAAATTGATGGCGAAGCTAAACGTAGTGCCTTTGCCAAGTTCGCTTGATACAGCAATTGTGCCTTTGTGCAGCTCAACCAGCCGTTTGGTAATTGCCAGGCCCAAACCGGTACCGCCATAGTCATTATCTATAACCTGCTGATCCTGCATAAACGGATCAAAAACAATGTTGAAACTTTCGGGTGCAATGCCGATCCCGGTGTCTGTAACTGCAAACTTAATATTAACAGTATCATTAGTTATCACATCCTTATCCAGCCGGATGGTAACCTTGCCGGCATGTGTAAATTTGATGGCATTGCTAATCAGGTTATTAAGCACCTGGCTCAGGCGCATGGCATCTCCGGTTAAATCGCCTGGAATGGTATCGTCAATTATCAATTCAAGCACTAATTGCTTTTCTGCAGCCCTGGCGTCAAAAGATTGTTTTATTCTGCGAATTAACTGATGGATGTTGAACCTTGAATTGTTCAGTTCCAGTTTACCGGCCTCAATTTTGTTATAATCTAAAATATCATTGATAATAGCCAGCAGGTTTTCGCCCGAAAACTTGAGCGTATTAAGGTATTCCATCTGCTCCGGCCTCGGATTTTCGCCAAGCAGGAGGTTGGTGGTACCAATTACCGCATTCATCGGCGTGCGGATTTCGTGGCTCATGATAGATAGAAATTCCGATTTGAACTTTGATGATTTTTCGGCCATTTCCTTAGCCCATATCAGGTCCATGCGCGCTTTTTCCTTGTCTGTTATATCTTCGCCAAGTGCTGTGGTTTCTTTAAACATGCCGTTTTCATCATAAAACACTGTGTTTTGCCAGCTTATGATCCGCTGCTCACCGTTACGGCAAATAATGGGGTTAGTGTAGTGGGGTAAAAAACTGTCGTTTACAAACCAGCTCTTTAAAAAATCCTTTAAATCATCAGGGATAAAATTGTCCATCCAATTCATTCCAATGATCTCGGCCTGGCTATATCCCACCAGATTTGCCAGGTATTTGTTGCAAAAAGTGACAATGCCATTGCTGTTAACTGTAATGGCTACCATGTTAACGGTTTCCAACACCTGCCGGTATTTGCTTTCAGCCTCCCTGAAATCGAGTTCGGCCTGTTTACGTTCTGTGATATCCTGCAGGGTACCTATAATTTTGCGTACGCTTCCATCTTCATTATACAAACGTTTACCGGCTATGATGCTCAGGTGTTTTAAATTACCCCGGGGGGTTATGATACGATATTCGTGCGATGGGTCCATGGTGTTTGCATCGCTTTGCAACAGTTTCCTGATGATAAATTTATCGTTGGGATGAACATATTTGAGCAGCAGGTTTACAAACGTTTTCCGGTATAATGAAGTATCTTTCCCAAGTTCATAAATGTTATTTAACTCGTCCGACCAGCTGAGGTTGCCCGTAGCTACATCATATTTCCAGTTGCCTATTTTGGCAATGGCCTGAGCTTCCATCAGTTCAAGCTGACTTAGTTTAACCGCTTTATCGGCCAGGCGGGCTTCAGTGATATCCTGTATAATACCAAATGTACGGGCACCCCCGTCTGCAGATAATTTCTTTTCCCCGCGCTGGATCCTGATGTATTTTAGCGTACCAACCGGCGTAATAAACTTATGTTCAATTTTATTTTGAGCTGTTGTACGAATGGATGCAAGGTATTCATAAACATTGTCCCTGTCGTCAGGATGTACAAGGCTTATGTAGTATTGAAAACGGCTCAAGTTATCGGGGACGTTTCCAATTTCAAGCAGGTCATTCAGATTATCTGACCAAAACGTTTCCTTGCTTTCATGATCATACCACCAGTTTCCTATTTTTGCGATGTTTTGAGCCTCCAATAATAACCCTTCGTTTTCTTTAAGGGCCCGTTCGTATTTTTTTTGCTCTGTTATGTCTACTACAGATGCTGAGATCCTACCGGTGTAACCTGTTATTTTATCAAATATTGGGGTAAAGTTGGCTGTAAACGAATGCCCGCTATCGTAATCAGATGAAAACTCAATTGATACAGGTTTGCGGTTCTCAATTACATAGTTTAAAGCCTTGTCATATTTTTCGGCTTTTTGCGGGCCGACAACCTGGTCAAGTGTTTTTCCTATCGCTATCCGCGGGTTAACCGCACGTTCGGTCAATTCATTAAACCAAACGTTAATGCAGGTTTTGGTTTCGTCAAACTCAAAAATAATATCGTTAAGCGAGTTAATAAGCGCATTAAGATGTCTGCGGCTTTCACGTAGCTTGGCATCGTTAACCATAAGGCTTTGATTTAGCTTCATTACATTATCAACGGCGTTCCTGAGCTGGTATTGATAAGCCATTACCACTAAAAACGAGATATAAGCTATTAATGTAAAAACCAACAAAAGTACGATGAGCATAACAGGCGAAATTGCAAGCCTGGGCGCGGTGAAATACGCAGCTAAAATAGCCGCCAGATTAGCCTGGCTGATAATGATAAACTCTATACGTTTTTTGCAAAAAAGGGTTAAGGCAATAAAAATTGTTATTGCGCTAAACAGGTAAACGTGTTCGAACCCGTTTTTGCCAAGTAAAATGCAGTTGTTTATTACAAGGAATGATAATATGGTTGCAAAAATCCCTGCTTTATAAAATGCCTTGTTGTTTATGAAAGAAAAAAATAAAGAAAGGACACAAAAAACACAGTTTATAGCCCTTAGCCAAAAAGGATCATAAGAATTATTGGAACAAAGATAATGTAAAGATGGGCTTGCAATAAATAAACCTATAAGTAAGAGCCGGTAAACGGTAGCTTCGTTTTGGATCATTACCAATGAGTTACCTTTTAACGACATGTTTGGGAGTAATTTTTTAATCAATTATTAACCTTTATAAACAAAAATACAGGTGTTAAAATAATAAATTTGCCCGAAATTTTTACAAACAGTAAATTATATTAGCGGTTATTAATACGCAGATTTATTTACATTTGTTGCAGATACAAATTTTCTATGGCGGAAACAGCACAACTAAAACTTGGTGATAAAACATTCGAACTCCCGGTAATTGAGGGCACTGAAGGTGAAAAGGCAATCGATATTTCTAAGCTTCGCGATCAAACCGGGTATGTAACACTTGATATCGGGTATAAAAATACAGGCGCTACCAAAAGCGCCATTACTTTTTTAGATGGAGAGCAGGGAATACTCAAATATCGTGGTTACCCAATTGAGCAATTGGCCGAAAAATCATCATTTATTGAAGTTGCTTATTTGCTGATTTATGGCGAACTGCCAACAGCCGACCAACTGAAAGCTTTTCAGTATGAATTAAGCCGTCATACCCTCGTGCATGAGGATATGAAAAAGTTTTTTGATGGCTTCCCGTCAAAATCGCACCCGATGGGGCAACTGTCATCACTGGTATCTGCATTATCAGCTTTTTATCCCGAATCATTAAAACCGTCGCAAACTACCGAGGAGCTTAACCAGAGCATTATAAAGATGCTTGCCAAAATGGCTACTGTGGTTTCATGGATCTATAAAAAGTCATTGGGTCACCCGGTTATTTATCCGCAGAATAAATACGATTACGTTACCAATTTCCTTTACATGACCTTTGGTCAGCGTACTGAAGAAGTAACTATCGACCCGGTTGTGATTGATGCTATGAACAAGCTATTGATCTTACATGCCGATCACGAGCAAAACTGTTCAGCTTCTACTGTACGTATCGTAGGTTCATCTGATTCAAATATTTATGCGTCGGTATCTGCCGGTATTTCGGCATTGTGGGGTCCGCTGCATGGTGGTGCTAACCAGGCCGTGATTGAAATGCTGGAGAAGATTAAGGAGGACGGTGGCGATACCGATAAATGGATTGCTAAAGCTAAAGACAAAAATGATCCTTTCCGCCTGATGGGTTTTGGTCACCGCGTTTATAAAAACTTTGATCCGCGTGCTAAGATCATTAAAAAAGCGTGTGACGATATTTTAGAGAAACTGGGTATCAATGATGAGGTGTTAGAAATAGCCAAAAAACTGGAAGAGGTTGCTCTGAAAGACCCATACTTTGTTGAGCGTAAACTTTACCCTAACGTTGATTTTTACTCTGGTATCATTTACCGCGCGTTAGGCTTCCCAACAGATATGTTCACTGTACTGTTCGCCCTTGGTCGTTTACCGGGATGGATTGCCCAGTGGAAAGAAATGAAGGAAAACAAAGAGCCTATCGGCCGTCCACGCCAGATTTACGTTGGAGCTACATCTAAAGAATACGTTGATATTGCGAACAGGTAAGTTTAATTTGGTTCATGGTTAATGGATCATAGTTCATAGAAAATATCATATTAAAAAGGAAAGCGATGGGGGATGACCTCATCGCTTTTTTTGACCGCTGATTGGCCGTTCATATTGAGAAATGATTTTTATGATTTCGTTGATTGTTTAATCGGTCAATCAGGTAAAATCCAATCAACGAAATCAGCGTAATCATCAAAGATCAACGGTCAAAAAGAAGCCCCGCAGGTTTTCACCATGCGGGGCCATATAAATAAATCAATCAACTGCAGTTTTTGTGCTTATAGCTTAGTAATAGTAAAGGTGTTGGCGTTGGCATTTAATACCACTTTGTATGTTCCGCCGGTTGTTATGGTATAATTAGCTCCACCCGGAGTAAGCGCGCCTGGCGTACCACCCAGGTTTAAATCCCAGCTGTGATTAAATCTGAACTTCATGTCCTTGCCGCCAATTAAGGCAACTGTAACGCTCCATGTTTTGGTGGTAGCATCATAAAGCATGTCGGTATCAGTGCTCCAGCCACCCGGGGTAGCATCACCAATAACACTCCAAAACACAGGCGTAGCAGTAAATGTGCCTTTGGTTTTATCGTTTTGGTCAATAACTGCATGTAACGCATAGTATCCTGCGGCCGGTACCGAAAGATTTCCGCCGGTAGTACTTATTTTACCGCTGCCGGCATCGCCGTATGAAACATCCCAGTTCTTTTTAGGTGTAAGTTTAAACTCAAGCTTGCCTGCAGGGAAACCGATATAACCATCATACACACCATCATTGTTTGGCGAAGTAAGGCTGTCGGCGGTTGCAGGGGCCCATCCCTGGTAAGCGCCGGGAACATAAATATAGCCCGTACCCTGGTATGGCAATACAGTTAACGTAATGATATTTGAATAGGTGGCAGCCAGGTTTGGAGCAGCCGACGATTTAATGCGCACATCAACCTGCGATGGGGTATCATAAGATAACTTCAACGCGGTTAACATATCGTTAAGTGCGCCTACTTTAAGCGTTTGGGTAAGTTTATCGGTGCTTACTTCTCTTGCGTTTTTGAAATTATTGCCTTTTACATCTAATTGTATAGTGTATGTAATAGGGGCATTATAACCCGATACCGGGGTTGCAACCCAGTTAAACGTAATAGCATCATTAGCAGCATTGGGTTTTGATAGTTCGGGGCTTGTTGTTGATGATGATAAAGTGCCTACTTTGCCCACGTTTGCTACAACCTTTACTTCATCCTTTTTACATGACGCCAGCATCAGCAGTGCAAGGCCGCCAAATGCCAGGAGCGTGGTAAATATTTTTTTCATATCCTTTTTTAGGTTTTATGGTTTACGGGAGACACTTTAAGGGTATCTCCCGGTATATTATTAATATCCTGTGTTTTGTTTAAGGTTAGGGTTAGCGGTAACGTCTGCCGATGGTAATGGATATACCGTGCGGAAGCTTTCAACACCCTTACCATCTTTTGAACCGCCTTTAAACGGCCATAAGTAGGTATCCTCAACAAACTTTTTATAACGGATAAGGTCCGTACGGCGGAAACCTTCCCAATACAACTCGCGGCCTCTTTCATCAAGGAGTAGGTCGGTTGTCAGGGCGGTTAACTGGCCGGTTGTAGCGCTTTGGTAAGCACGTGCCCTTAATTTGTTAACATAGCTTAAAGCAAGTGCAGCATCGCCACCACCGCCGCGTGTTGTAGCTTCGGCATAAATAAGGTACTGCTCGGCTAAGCGGAAGATAGGTAAATCCATATCTGCATAATCTAAACTTTGCGGAGCACCGCCGTCTATCTTAACATCTTTAAATTTGCTGATAGCGTAACCATCGGTAAAGGTGCTAATGGTGTTGATATCGATGTTTTGGCCATCGGTATAAAACTGCGCACGTTTATCAGCACTTGAAGCGCCTCCCGGAAACAGGTTTACAAAAGCTTTTGTGGTACGTAAACCGGCCCATCCACCAGCAATACCATAATCAGCGGCAGGCATCGAGCCGCCAACAGGAGCGTGGGTCATAAATGTTGCGCCACCATAGCTTTGTGTGTGCAGGCCATCATAGTTAATGGTTAAAATAAACTCATTTTTATTGAGGTTATTATCAGCACGCATTAACTTGGTATAATCAGAAACCAGGGTATAGCCTGCATCAATTACCTTTTTTGAATAGGTTACAGCATCCTGGTAATGTGCAGTACCGGTATAAACCTCAGCATTAAGATAAATCCTCGCCAGCAAAGCCCAGGCGGCAGCTTTATCCGCGCGGCCATATTCATTGCCCCGGGCATCAGCAAGGCCCCCATCAATAGCTTTAAGTTCGCTTTCTACATAAGCAAATAAATCCTTACGGCTTATTTGCTTCGGCAATGGGCCACCCAACGGATCGTTCTCTGTAACAAAAGGAGGAGCAGCGAACAAGTCCATCAAAATAGAATATTGGTAAGCCCTTAAAAAGCGGACTTCGGCAACATACTGGTGAACTTTGTCAGCATCAGCACCTTTAATACCTCTACTGCTCAGGTTAGCATCAGATGACTGGCGGATGAAATCATTGGCCAATGTGATCTGGTACATACACCTGTAATATAAACCGGTAAGGAAAGTATTGCTCGACGACCAGGTCATGCTGTGAAAATCGGGTAAGCCAACGTCGCCCCAGCCAACAACAGCTTCATCAGTTGGTAATTCTTCAGCGCACCAGTACAGACGGAAAAAGTCTGACGTACCTTCGTCAATACCTTGTACGTCGCCATTACCAGCCGGCCCCGAGTTGCCGGTTAATGCGTACGCGGCGTAAACTTTAGCAAAAGCTTGCTTATATCCTTCGGGGGTACTGTAAACCTGTGCCGAAGTAACATCATTGGTTGGCAGCAGATCAAGCTTTTTAGTGCACGACGTAAGGCCGCCCGCAATTAAAGCTGCTACAGTTATATATTTTATTGAATTTCTTTTCATGTTAATTTCTCTTTACTGTAAATAAAGTGTTATAGCGATAAATTAAGACCTAATACATAGGTACGCGGACGAGGATAAAAGTTATTATCGATACCGCTGTTAACCTCTGGGTCAAGGCCTTTATACTTGGTGATAACAAAAACGTTTTGCACGTTAGCGCTTAATCTAAGGTTGCCGGTGTTATGAAACACTTTACCAAAGTTATAGCCTACGTTAACATTATCCATGCGGATAAATGACGCGTTTTGTACGTAATAGTCTGATAACCTGCTTTTATCAAAAGAGCCTGTCATACCGCTTTCAAGTAAGTTGGTTGAGGCGTTGTTTAGGATGCCTATACCATTAAATATGCTAAGCTGGGTGCCTGAGCCTGAGAAAACGTTATTATAAACGTAGTTGCCAACGCTTGCCCGTGCAACAAAACCAGCCGACCATTTTTTGTAGTTAAGGTTTGAGCTTAAACCGAAATAGCCTTTAGGGTCGGAGCTTTTGTAACGGTACAGGTCATTTTCGTTAACTATGCCATCTTTATTTCTATCAACATAAACGCCATCAAGTGGTTTGCCATCGCTGCCGTAAACCTGCTGATAAACATAGAAGGAGTTGCGCGGGTAACCAACAGAATTGATCTGGATGGTGTTACCGGTACCACCCGAAATACCGCCGGTTGGAGCACCCGGATAGCTTGGATCCGGAGCTAATGTCAATTTGGTGATCTTGTTGGTATTGTAAGTAGCATTAAGGTTAACATTCCAGGTAATATCGCTGGTCCTGATTACGTCTGCACTCAGGTTTAACTCGATACCATTGCTGGTTAAATCACCAATGTTGGCCACAATATAGTTTGAGAAGTTGGTGCCTGCAGGCTGAGGGATCCTGTTCAATAATTTTGAGGTTTTACGATGGTAGTAATCCACGGTACCGGTAATACGGTTATCAAGGAAACCGAAATCAACAGCTAAGTTGGTTGAAGCTGTTTGTTCCCAGGTACGGAGCGCGTAGTAACCACCCGGACGGTACAGGTTGTAGAAAGTATTGCCAAGCTGGTACTGGGCGGTATTTGTACTTAAGTTGTAAAATGAAACCACATCATAATTACCAATACCATCCTGCTGGCCGGTAACACCGTAGCCTGCGCGCAGTTTCAGGTCAGATAAAGCTGTTAAGCCTTTAAACATCGATTCTTCTTTCAGTTTCCATGCAAATGCAACTGATGGGAAAGTACCGAACCTTTGGTTAGGGTTAAATTTAGATGAACCATCGCGGCGTACAGTACCGGTTAAGATATATTTATCTTCAAATACATAATTTAAACGGCCGTAAACTGATATTAACCTGTTTTCTGGTTTATCAAAAGGATAAACCGGCTGGGTTCCTGGCTGTTCGGTACCGTCATGTGCAAAGTTACCGAAGTTGTAGTTGGTGATTGAAAAATCCTGGTAGGAGTAACCTGCTACCGCATCAATGTGGCTGGCTATGCTTTTCAGATCTTTAGCATAGCTCAAATAGCCTTCAAATATGGTATTTGATTGCTTTTGTTTGTATTGGTTGTTTAAACCACGGTGTGTAACACCTTTTGCATCAAGGAAGCCTTTGTAGTTTGAAGCCGCACTGTCAGGGATGATAACATGGCCTGTACCTTTTGATACATCATAACCTAAGTTAACATTGGCATGTAACTCTGGCAAAAAGTGGAATTTATAATCTAACTGTAAGTTGCCTATACTGCGATAAACCGTACTGCGGTTATCCTGCTGCTCCAGTAAACCAAGTGGGTTTAAGGTAGCGAGGTCTTTTAAGCCGCCGCCTGGTTTTGTAGGGTCATTAAGCCATTCCCAGTAACCACCGAAGCGGCTGTTGCCCGAGTAAACCGGTTTTGTAGGATCAAAGCTAACTGCCGAACCTATAGCACCTTCATTGGCAAACCTTTGTTTTACCTGGGCACCTTTAGCATTTAAGTTAACTTTCAGGTGATCTGTAAAAAAGCTTGGGCTTAAATTAATTGCGCCTGTTATACGCTGCATTGAACTGGTTTTTAAAACACCGTCCTGGTCAAGGTAACCGGCGGATACACGGTAGGGCAGGTGTTTTGCGGCACCAGATACGCTGATATTGTTATCGGTAGTAATACCTGTTTGGTAGATCTGTTTTTGCCAGTCGGTGCTTGCGGTACCTAATTGCGCTATCTGGGCAGCAGTACCGTTGGCTTTAACATAATCGCGAATCTGGTCGCCGGTTAGCACAGATGCCTCTTTAGGGATTTTGCTTGCCGAAACCTGTGAGCTGAAATCAATAACCGGTTTACCGCTTTTACCTTTTTTGGTGGTGATCAAAATAACACCGTTTGAAGCCCTGTTACCATAAATGGCTGCTGCAGAAGCGTCTTTTAACACCGAAAACGATTCGATATCATTAGGGTTTATCAAACTTAGCGGGTTGGCTGCACCTGAGATGCTGCTATTGCTGATAGGTACGCCGTCGATAACAATAAGCGGATCGTTACTGGCACTTAATGAAGCACCACCGCGGATACGGATAGTACTACCTGCACCCGGTGCACCGCTGTTTGATATGACAGATACACCAGCCACCTTACCGGCAATTAACTGCTCGGGGGTAGTAATAACACCTTTTTGAAAATCTTTAGCGGTTACATTGGTAATAGCTCCTGAAAGATCTTTTTTACGTTGTGTACCGTAACCAATAACCACAACCTCGCTCAGGCTTTTGCTTTCGGGCAGAAGGCTGAAGTTTTCAATTGTTGCGCCGTTAACGGTTACTGCTTTTTTAATGGTGATATAACCGATAAACTTTACGCTTAGCGTATAAGTACCGGCTTTTACATTGTTAATGGCGTAGTTACCATTAGGGTCGGTAGTTGAACCAATAGTAGTACCATCGATCGTAACCGTAGCACCGGGGAGGGGCAGGTTAGTTTCGTCAGATACCTTTCCTTTAATACTCCCGGTTTGTGAAAATGCCATGAATGACATCATCAGGAAAGCACAAAGAAGAACATACTTTTTTGAGTAATTTTTTCTCATTTACTTATTGATTTTTATGAATAAAAAAAGGCTTATTTTGCCGGCTATAATTGGTTTATTATTGTGGCCGAAACAGCATGCGACTAATTTACATTTACAAATATCAATTGCAAATTTTATATAAAAGATAATTTTAAAGCGTTTAATTAATGCTTTTTTAACTTAAAAGAAATATTAAAATTTATCGAAATCGTAGAGAAAAATTATTGTTTTTATGCGAAATTTGGATTTAAACCCATATTTGTGAAATAAGTAAGTGTCAAGTTTACACAATAGTTGATTTTACTTTTATGCAAACAATTTCCGGGAACGTTCCCGGTAACGTTACCGATTTTAACCGTTTTGTGATGATGAAAAAAATAATTTTCTGCGCGTTTTTACTTTTTGGCCAAAATTTTTTGCTTTTTAGCCAGGTGAAAATATCCTTTTTTACCGGCAAAATAGCCGCCCCGAAAAGCCCTGTTGAACACCTGTTTCTGGCAGGGGATTTTAACGGCTGGAACCCCGTCGATAAGGCCTCCGAACTGGTTAAAAATAACAAAGGAACCTACACCCTAAACAAGGACTTACCTGCCGGAATTATCCATTTTAAAGTAACCCGCGGCGACTGGAACACAGTAGAATGCGATGCCGCAGGCAAGGCTATTGAAAACAGAACTGTCGTGATAAAAGGTGATACGGCTGTTCAGCTTGATATTGCAGGTTGGCAGGACAGTTTTGCACAGCCTGAAAAGAAACACACAGCTACTGCCCGGGTACATGTCATCAGCGAAAACTTTGAGATGCCACAATTAGGCAGGCAGCGCCGGGTTTGGATCTATCTGCCGGCCGGATATGAGTCGGACAAAAAGAAATACCCGGTAATTTACATGCATGACGGACAAAACCTTTTTGATGAATATACCTCCAGCTATGGCGAATGGGGCATTGATGAACTCATGGATAAAGTGCCTGTCAAGCAGGCGAGCATCATAGTAGGTATTGATCATGGCGGCGAGTACCGCATACCCGAATACGATCCATATAACTCAAAATATGGCGAAGGCAGGGGGGATGATTATGTGCAATTTTTGATTAACGACCTTAAGCCATATATTGACGCACATTACCGCACCCAAAGTGATGCCGCGCATACAACCATTGCAGGCAGCTCCATGGGCGGACTGATCTCTATGTATGCCACGCTAAAATACCCTGAAGTGTTTGGAAATGCAGGTGTTTTTTCGCCTGCTTTCTGGATTGCACCGCAAATTTATGACCAGGCGCAGCAGGCTACAATTGGTAAAAAGAGCCGTTTTTATTTTGTTTGCGGTGATGCTGAAAGCGAAAGTATGGTAGCCGACATGCAAAAAATGGCCGATATTGTAAAGGCTAAAGGAATAAATACCGTTAATGCGCCGGTAACAGTGATCAAAGGCGCATCGCACAACGAAAAACAATGGAACGGTGATTGGCCCGGGTTTTATAAATGGTTGATGGGGTTTTGAAAAAGTCTGAAAGTCTGAAGTCTGTAAGTCCGAAGTCGGAAAACTTTTAATAAACTTGCGGACTTGCGGACCTCCGACTTTCGGACTAAATTACGCCCATGACTATCGAAGAAATATTAAAACAGTATTGGAACCATGATACCTTCAGGCCTATGCAGGCCGAGATCATCCAATCTGTTTTATTGGGGAACGATACATTGGCGCTTTTACCTACCGGCGGCGGTAAATCAGTTTGTTTTCAGGTGCCGGCATTGGCCAAAGACGGCGTGTGCATAGTAGTATCGCCATTGATAGCCTTGATGAAAGACCAGGTTGAAAACCTGAAGGCTAAAGGTATCAATGCCATTTCGATAGTATCGGGCATGGGCCGCCGCGAGATAGACCTGGCACTTGATAATTGCATATACGGTTCGGTGAAGTTTCTGTACCTTTCGCCCGAACGTTTGCTGAGCGAGCTGGTGCGCGAACGGGTGAAGTACATGAAAGTGAATCTCTTCGCCATTGATGAGGCGCATTGTATTTCGCAATGGGGCTATGATTTCAGGCCACCGTATTTGCATATTGCTGATTTGAGGGAACTGCACCCGAATGTGCCCGTACTTGCCCTTACCGCCACAGCTACTGCCGATGTAAAGGCCGACATTCAGGAGAAACTCAAATTTAAAAATCCGGTAGTTTATCAGCAAAGTTTCGAACGGCGCAATATTAGCTACGTGGTACAGCATGAGGAAGATAAGTTTCGAAAGATGCTGAGTATTATCCGCGGCGTTAAGGGTAGCGGCATAGTATATGTACGCAGCCGGAAGGAAACTTTTGAGATAGCGAAGTTTTTGAGCGATAATGGCATCAGGGCCGATTATTACAATGCGGGCCTTTCGGTTGATCAGCGTGCGGAGAAGCAGGAAGCCTGGAAAAATAACCGGGTGCAGGTTATTGTGGCTACCAATGCTTTTGGTATGGGGATAGATAAGCCGGATGTAAGGTTTGTGATCCACAAGGATATCCCAGAGAGCCTGGAGGCTTACTACCAGGAAGCCGGCAGGGGCGGGCGCGATGGTAATAAAGCCTTTGGCGTGCTGTTGTATAACCCTGCCGATAAGCTTAAACAAGAAAAGATGTATGAGCTTAATTTTCCATCTATTGATGAGATTAAGCAGGTGTATCATAACCTGGCCAATTATTATCAGCTGGCTTATGAGGCAGGAGAGGGGCTTAGCTTTGATCTTGACCTCGGTGAATTTTGCGCCCGCTATAAGCTGGACGCCATCAAAACCCTTAATGCTCTTAAGTTTCTGGAGCGCGACGAGTACCTGGCTTTTAATGAGAGTGTGTTTTTGCCATCCCGATTTCAATTTGAGGTTGTTAACGAACAGCTATACAACTTCCAGATCCAGAATGCCGGATGGGATCCTTTTATTAAAACCTTGCTTCGCTCATACGGTGGTGCATTTGAAAGTTATGTGCGTTTAAAGGAATTTGATATTGCAAGGCGTACTGGCTTAAGCGTTCAGCAGGTTATTGAGGGCATGTTGCAATTGCAGCAATACGGCCTGATCAGCTATATGCAACAGACCGATAAGCCACAGGTTACTTATCTAAAACCGCGGGTTCAGGGCAGTCATCTCATTATCGACAGAAAATATATTGAACAACGCAAAGAAGTGTACCGCCAAAAAATGGAAGCTGTTTTCGCCTACGCCATTCATAAACGCTGCCGGAGCCAGATGTTGTTGGCATACTTCGACGAGCCTGATGGTCGTAAATGCGGCATTTGTGATGTTTGTATTGAAGAAAAGCGCCGGGTAAATCAGGATGAGATTTTTGATAACATCACCACAGAAATAGTACAACTGCTCAATAGCTCAAACCCCGATATCGGCGGACTGATAACCGGGATCAACATTGGTACCGAAAAGGAAAAGATGGAAGCCGTACGCCTGCTCCTTGATGCAGGAAAGATCAAAACCGATGGCGAGGCTTATTATCTGAGTTGATAGGTTGCTTCAACTGGTTCCCCCATACAATTAAAGAGACATTTGTCATGCTGAGGAACGAGGCATCTTCTTCGCCCTTTGTAGCTGCTTTAGTTATTGAAGAAGATCCTTCACTATCGTTCAGGATGACAAAGGTTTATTTTATCGTCATCCCTTCTAAATTTTCTCCCCCATTTCACCGGGAAAAACCACCGGCTTACCGATAAAAACCTGCACTCCAGCTAATTGCGGCAAAACCGCTGTAACGTTTTTTATTTGAGATCGTCATATGTATGTATTCAATGAAATAAAATAATAATCACTTGACAATCAAAATATTAATACCATGAAAACTACATTAACCGCCATCGCTACCGTACTGTTTATGGTACTTGGCTTCGCAAACATTGCATCTGCAAACACTGCTAAAAATGATGCCGGTGTCGTTTTAACTGATATCAGCAAAATCAACAAAATTGAAGTTTACGGCAACGTTGAACTTTACATATCAAGCGGCCCTGCCGACCAGGTAAAAGTTTACAACCGTTACTATTCTGAAAACGCACTGGTTCAATCACAAAAAGGTGTATTACGTATATCATCATACAAAGCCGAAAAATTGGTAGTGTGGGTAACAGTAAACCAATTAAATGCTATCAATGCCTATGATAGTGCTGAAATCAAATCCTTTGGTAGTCTTTCAGGCATCGATCTTGATGTTAAACTAAACAACAATGCATCTGCCGAACTTAACCTGGATACTTACAGTGCCGCAATTACCCTAAGCGGAAACGCCAAAGCCGAACTTAAAGGCAACACCAATGAGTATAGCCTAACAAGAAATGCAACTTCAAACGTAAACAGCAACGGATTGGCCTACACTCACGCTACAGAAACCCTCAATAAAGAAACCAAATCAAGGGTTGATGAATTTGCAACTTTATAACAGCCATTTTTTTGAGTCAATTATATATAGTGTAGCCGCCCCGAAAGGGGCGGCTTTTTTTGTTGTCAGTTACGTTGTAAACGCAAACCCAGGTTGCGCACTCGTTGCAAACGAGCGCGAGATGAATTAAAGGGGGGCATAAAACCATGTCATTGCGAGCGCAGCGCGGCAATCTCGTAACCAATGCATATCCGATTTGCATGAGCTACGAGATTGCCGCGTCGCCCCCAAGGCACTACCCCAGCTGGCTCCTCGCAATGACATGGTTTTATATTAACATCATGATTTTCAATCCTTCTTTCATTCTAATGTCATCAAGTAAAGTATAATTTTCATTTTCGACTTTTTGGTCTATTTTTGATTCGTCAAACAAAAACAACAATGGGCAAAGCAGAAAGAACCAGGCAATTCATTATAAAGACGGCAGCGCCGATCTTTAATGAAAAAGGTATAGCCGGTACTACCATTGATGATATTTTAGCGGCAACAAAAATGGCTAAGGGCGGGCTTTATGGCCATTTTGAAAGCAAGGAGGAGATAGCCAGCGTAATGGTTAACTACCTGCTTGATAAATTAGACGATAAAGTGACCACCGTTATGGCTAAAGAAAAAACAGCCATAAAAAAGATCCTCGCTTTTATTGATATTTATAAAGACCCTATCGACTCATATATAGATGGTGGCTGCCCCATACTTAATTTTGGTGTCGAGGCCGATGATAATAATCCGGCCCTTAAGCAAAGACTTAAAACAATGATCGAGACAGGGCAGGAGGACTTTGTTAAGATTATCAATAAGGGCGTTGCAGATGGTGAAATATCGCCTGAAATAAATGCTGCAGATTATGCACTAAAGATGTTTACACTGCTTGAAGGAGGTATGCTGGTGTCGAGAGTTACAGGGAGCAGCAAATATATGAACAGCCTTGTACGCATGCTTAAAAGCGAATTAAAAGAATATGAACTGAAATAATTTTTTTAAATTAAAAATAGACTTTTTAGTCTTTTTTAATTGGTCGTAATAAAAGAAAGCGTAATAACCGGAAACGGATTTTTTTAACAATAAAAAAAGACTAAAAAGTCTAAAAAAATAAACACTATAAAACAAACAACATCATGAAAACTCAAAAAGTAATATTGGTAACCGGCGCTTCAAAAGGCTTCGGTTTAGAGATAGCTAAAGCAGCATTGGCCGCAGGTGATAAAGTAATTGCCACTGTACGCAGCAAAGCAGATCAGCTTGCCGCTTCATTAAATAACAATCCTAACCTGCTGGTGGTAACTATGGATGTAACCAACGAAGCACAGGTTAAAGCTGCTATAGCCGAAGGTTTGTTACGCTTTGGTAAAATAGACATAGTGATTAACAACGCCGGTTATGGCATTGTAACCGCCATTGAAGAAGCAACCGATGCCGAAGTAAAAGCGCAGTATGATACCAATGTATTTGGCTTGCTGAATGTGTTACGTGCGGCATTGCCCCATCTGCGTGCTCAAAGGTCAGGTCATATCATCAATGTTTCTTCATTATTTGGTTTTGATGCCATTCCTGGCTGGGCTTTATATGGCTCTACCAAGTTTGCGGTGGAGGGTATTTCAAAAGGGCTTGCAGTTGAACTTGCACCACTTAATATTAGAGTAACTGTAGTGGAGCCGGGCTTATTTAGTACCGAATTTCTGAGTGCTGAATCATACAGCGCTTCAAAAAACATCATTGCCGATTATGAAACTACTGTTGGCCCAATGAGGGTGGGTGCAGACCAGTTACATGGTAACCAGCCTGGCGATCCAAAGAAACTGGCCCAGGTGGTAGTTGATATCGTCCATAATGAAAACCCTCCGTTACACCTGCCTATTGGTAAAGATGCTGTAGGCATGTATAAAGCCAATGCCGAAAAAACAAGCAAGGAAATTGATCAATGGATTGAAGTATCAACCAGTACCGATCATGACCATGTTGCTGCAAACTAATTAATCAAAATTCACTCAACTTAATAAATAGAAAATATCATGTCAACTAAAAAAATAGCCTTAATAACAGGCGCAAACCGCGGAATAGGATTTGAAACCGCTAAACAATTAGGCGAAAAAGGCGTGGCTGTAATAGTAGCTGCCCGCAAACTAAACGCTGCTGAAGAAACTGCCGCGCAACTAACAGCTCAAGGTATTGAAGCATACGGCGTTCAGCTGGATGTTACTAATGCAGATGAAAGAACAGCGGTTGCTGCTTATATCCAGGATAAATTCGGTAAACTGGATATCCTGGTAAACAACGCAGGCGTCGGTCCGAAAGAAGATGATCTTTTTGTTAAAAAGACAGCTGCTACAACTGCGGATGAGTTTGAATACATCTTTAACACCAACCTGTTCAGCATTGTATACTTAACTAATGAGTTGTTGCCATTACTTAAAAAGAGCGAAGCCGGTCGTATTGTTAACCTGTCGAGCATTTTAGGTTCACTGACATTGCACGCCACCGAAGGAAGTCCGATAGCTGATTTTAAACGTTTGTCGTACGCTGCTTCAAAAACAGCCTTGAACGTATTCACAGTATTATTGGCCGATGAATTAAAAGGCACCAATATCAAAGTAAACTCTGCACATCCGGGCTGGGTGCAAACAGAACTGGGCAGTGTTGAACACGCACCAATGACTGTGCCTGACGGTGCCAAAACCAGTGTGGAGCTTGCCCTGATAGGCGAAGATGGGCCTAACGGCAGGTTCATCCACCTTGGTGAAGAACTTCCGTGGTAAATTGAACTGACCTCAATTGTTTTCTGGAGCGTCGTTGCCCTTAATAGGGTGGCGGCGTTTTTTGTTGGTTAAATTTTTTTCTGAGAAATACTTGCGCAAGTAAATACTTGCATTTATATTTGCAAGCAAATGCTTGCGCAATTATGAAAGCCAGACGAGACGTTTACCAGGCCATAGCCGACCCGACCCGAAGAGCCATCATTAATATGATTGCCTCTCAGCCATATAATGTAAATACTATAGCCGCAAATTTTGATGTTACACGCCAGGCCATTTCACTGCATATCCAGATCCTGGCCGACTGTGGTTTGATTAATGTTAAACAACAGGGGCGTGATCGGATCTGCGAAGCCAGGCTTGATCAACTCGGCGAAATATCTGCCTGGGTTGACCAATATCGTCAGCATTGGGAAAGTAAATTGGATAGTCTTGAGAAATATGTAGCACAACTTAAAAATGAGAGAAATGGAAAACAATCAAAGTAACACTGCCGATCGCGAACTACGCTTAACACGAACTTTAGATGCCCCTGTGGACTTGGTATGGGAAGTATGGACCCAGCCCGAACATATTGCCCAATGGTGGGGGCCTAACGGTTTCACCAATACCATCAGCAAAATGGAACTTGAACCCGGAGGGGAGTGGGATTTAACAATGCACGGCCCCGACGGCACTGATTATAAAAATAAGAGTGTGTTTAAAGAGGTTGTTCCACTCAAGAAAATAGTGTATGAACATGTGAGCAGCCCTAAGTTTGTTGCAACTATTGAATTTGAAGCAAAAGGCGAGCAAACCTTTCTGAGCTGGCATATGCTTTTTGAATCGCATGAGCAGTTTGTACAGGTAGTGAAAACATTTAAAGCAGATGAAGGATTAAAGCAGAATATCGAAAAATTGAATCAATATTTAAAAGACGTAAGCAAAGGGTGATTCTTTTCGTGGTTATATAATCCTATCTGGAGATTAATCTCTATCATCGAAAGCGTTATTGAACAATAACGCTTTTTGTTTTTTATCGACAAATCACATCTGCACATTTGAAATCTCCACATCCGTAATCCCAGCTTCCGTCTGCACATCTGAAATCTGCACATTTAGAATCAAAAATTCTTCCGCTGTTTACCGATATAATTCCGCCGTTCGCCGACTAAAACCTGCTGTACATCTAATTTGCCCGAAACTGCTGTAACGTTTTAAAAATGAGGGCGTCTTATCTGTGTATTAAATGAAATAACAACACAAATAATTGACAATCAAAATATTAATCATCATGAAAACTACAATATTAACAATCGCAACCTCTTTAGTTTTAGCACTTGGAGTATCAACTGCAGCTAATGCAGCAACCAAAATAGATAACGGCGCAGCCGTAGTTTTAAACAACGTAAGCAAGATCAACAAGATCGAAGTTCGCGGTAATGTTGAGGTATATGTATCAGCGGGAGAGAATGACAATGTTAAAGTTTATAACAAGTATTATTCAGAAAGTGCATTGGTACAAAACAACAACGGCACCTTACGTATCACCTCATACAAAAACGAAAAACTGGTAGTTTGGGTAACTGCAAATGATCTTAAAGCCATCAATGCGTATGACAATGCAGAGGTTAAATCATTCGGAAAGCTTGCAGCCCTTGAGCTTAACGTTAACCTTTATGACAACGCATCTGCTAAATTAAACGTCGAAGCTTATGCTGCAACAGTAAACGTTAACGACAAAGCTAAAGCGGAGTTTACAGGTACTGCCGATGTTTACACCCTGAACCACACCCGCGAATCATTTGTAAACAACAACGCTTTTGCCGCAGTAAGCTTTACCGATAAAGTAACCAACGCACCTGCTAAGTACACAGTTGAGAACGAGTTTGCAGGCCTTTAATAACTCACTTTTGCAAAAGTCTATCATATATTCAAAAGCTATCACCTAAAATGTGGTAGCTTTTTTTAATTTTGATGTAACACTAAACCGCCGTTCGGCGTCATAACAACCAAACTATGAAAAAATACCTTTCTACCATCACTATAGCAGGCGCATTATTAATAACTACAGGCATATTGTCATCTTGTAATTACAGATGTGTGCATGGCTCAGGCAATCAAACAACAGAGAAGCGTAAAGCCGAAGATTTTAAAAAAGTTGAGATCTCAGGCGCATTTAAAGTTCACCTGAAGCAGGATAGCTCACTAACAATTGATATCAAAGCCGATGATAACCTGATCAAATATATTTCAACTTCGGTTGAAGGCGGGGTATTGCACATCAAATCAAAAAAGAATTTCTGCGATCCGGGGGAGATGGTGATCAATATCGGCGTAAAAAACCTCGATGAAATAAAAGCAGCCGGAGCAGTTGAAGTTAATTCGGACGGTAAAATTAATGCAAAAGATTTTTCTCTTGATTTATCCGGCGCCACTAAAATTAATCTTGACCTTAATGCCGCCAATGTATCAACCGATGGCAGTGGCGCCACAGAAGTCCATCTTACAGGTCAGGCTGCATCGCACAAAATTGACCTGAGCGGTGCCGGTAAAATAGATGCCTTTGATTTTGTTGTAGGCGATTATGAAATTGAAACATCAGGCATAGCCCATTGCAAGATCAACGTACTTAAAACTTTGAACGTACACACCAGCGGCGCATCCGAAATTCAATATAAAGGTTCTCCATCTACCGTTAATAACGACAAATCGGGTGCTTCATCTATCAAAAAAGTTGACTGATCGACCTTATAAAAATTAACGAAGAGGCCGGGGATATAACTAATTCGCGGCCTTTTTGATTTTACAACTTATCACTAATTAAAAATTTGAATGAAAAAGTTTTTAAAATGGACAGCCTATGCAGTTATAGCGCTTGTTCTGATTGCCATTGCCGGTATATCGTACATCACGCTGGCGCTCCCCAATGTTGGCAAACCTGAAGCTATTAAAGTAGATGCTACACCGCAGCGTATAGCCCGGGGTAAATACCTGGCCAATAATGTTACCGTATGTTTGGATTGCCACTCGGCACGGAGCTGGGATAAATTTGCTGGTCCTTCCGATTCGACGGTATTAGGCGCCGGAGGCGAAAAGTTTGATGCTTCGGCAGGTTTTCCCGGTACCGTTTATTCGCCCAATATTACCCCTTTAAATTTAAGTACCTGGACTGATGGTGAAATCTTCAGGGCGATGACAACTGGTGTTAAAAAAGATGGCTCGGCCATATTCCCAATAATGCCATGGCCTTACTACGCAAAAATGGATAGGGAAGACCTTTACTCCATTATCGCCTATCTGCGTACTTTAAAACCCAGTGGCAAAAACTATCCTGGTCATCAGCTTGATTTTCCGCTGAACATTATAGTTCATACCATGCCTCAAAAAGCAGTATTGGGTAATGCTCCTAATCCGGCAGATACGATAAAATACGGCGCTTATTTATTAAATGCAGCGGCCTGCAAAGAGTGTCACACCGAATCAGATAAAGGTAAATTGAATGAGGCCATGGCTTTTGCAGGTGGACAGGGGTATATTGTACCCGGCGGAAGCAAAGTATTTTCGGCTAACATCACGCCCGATAAGGAAACAGGCATTGGTAGCTGGACAAAGGAGCAATTTGTAAACAGCTTTACTCAATACGCTAATGGAAAAATGCAGCCAACACCGGTAAAACCGGGCGATTTCCAAACCATTATGCCCTGGTGGAAATATGGCCGTATGAAAGTGTCTGACCTGGAAGCAATTTACGCTTATTTAAAAACAATAAAGCCCGTCAGTAACCACGTAGTAAAATTTGAAAGGAATGGGAAATAGAGATCAGGGGTTGGAGATTAGAGGTTAGTTGGGTTTAATGCCCGGTTTTATGGGCAGTGCGTTGGCCGCGTTAGGGATTGAAGCGGAAAGCCCGCAGCGAGCGTGGGGATGGCGGGTAGGAAAGGCGAGGACTTGCATCCGCCAGTTGGCGGACGGGCCCGTTAGCTAACGGGAACGCCAATATTGTCTGAACTCGAATTTATTGAATTGAAGAATTTACCAGAAATGATATGCAAGTCTACTTGTTTTCAATCAATTCTAAAAAATCGTTTAATTCGGGTTCAGACAAATTTATACGTTATTATCAGGCTACCCTGCCGGTCGACCCGTTTAAAAGCTGTTTCATTTTCCTTGAAAACAATATAAAATCAACCGCTAATTAAAAATAAATTTATACTTTTGCGCCTCGAATTTTGTATAGTACGGATTAGGTTTTAGGCTATATTTCAAAGGATTAAATTAAATACCCGGTAAAAGATGAATATTACACAGGAAAAAATTAATGACCTGAGCGCAGTTGTTAAAATTAATATCAACCCTGAAGACTATCAGCCACGTGTTGAAAAAGCTATAAAGGAAAATGCTAAGAAAGCAAAACTTCCTGGTTTTCGCCCGGGCATGGTGCCTGCATCGCACATCAAAAAAATGTACGGTAAAAGCATTCTTGTTGATGAAATCAACAACCTGTTACAAGATACTTTAAATAACTACATCGACGAGCAAAAACTGGCTGTGTTAGGTCAGCCATTGCCTGCTGCCGATGACAACAAAGAATATAACTGGGATTTTGCCGATAATTTTGAGTTTAGCTATGAATTGGGCTTAGCTCCTGAGTTCAGCATCGAATTTTCATCAGCTGATAAATTAACGCAATACGTAATTAAAGTTGATGACGAAACGCTGGCTTCAAGGATCAAAAATATCCGCAGAAGCTATGGCAAAATGACAAATCCTGACGTATCGGCAGATGATGACGTTCTTTACAGCGAATTGGTTCAACTTTCGGCCGATGGTAGTGTTTTTGAGGGTGGAATTACCAACACCGCGTCTGTACGTTTAGATCAGATCAAAGATGAGGCTATCAAAGCTTCATTGATCGGTTTGAAAAAAGGCGATGTGTTAACATTTGATATTCGTAAAGCTTTTGATAACGATGCAGCTAAAATTGCAGGTTTATTGAAAATTGAAGAAGACGACGCAGCTGATTTAAGAGGCGATTTCCAATTAACTGTTAAAAATGTTAACCGTTTAGAAGAAAGCGATCTTAACCAGGAGTTCTTTGACAAATTATTTGGTGAAGGTACAGTAACTACCGAAGAGGAATTCAGGACTAAAATCACTGAAGAACTTGAAAGTATGATGGTTCAGGATGCCGACCGCAAATTGCAGGACGACATGTACAAACTGGCTATCGCTAAAGTTGACTTCGCACTTCCTGATGAGTTCCTGAAACGCTGGTTAAAAGCAACCAACGAAAAATTGAGCGACGAGGAATTAGAAGGTGGTTACAACGATTTTGCTCAAAACCTGAAATGGACTTTAATCGAAAACAAGATCATTACAGATAACACTATCGAAATTAAATACGAAGATGTGTTTGAATTAGCTAAGATCCGTTTAGATCAGCAGTTCAGGATGTACAGCCCAACCCCGATCCCTGAAGATCAGTTAGGCCAGTACACCGTTCAGTACCTGCAAAACAAAGACAACGCTAACAAAATATTTGAAGAGGTAAAAGCATTAAAGGTATTTGACTATATCAAAAATGTAATCACTTTAGATAAGCAGGATATCCTTTACACTGATTTCAGTGCATTGGTTACTGCAGCTCAGTAAGCCGTTTTGTCTCCTGTTGGAGATCAGCATATTCACCAAAAGCAACTCATCGGGTTGCTTTTGGTGTTTTCAGGAGTGGCGTTTCTCTTTGCTCTCGCGCTCGTTTGCAACGAGTGCGTAACCTGGGTTTGCGTTTATAACGCATCAGGCCCGCGCAATACAATTGCGAAGCCAATTTAAGCACTCGTTGCAAACGAGCACAAGAAGCATAATTGTCTAAAATAACAGGCCTGTGTAAATGCTATGTAACTTTCGGACTTTACCGACTTTCGGACGTTCGACTTAAAAGAGGCCTCATCAAAAAATTACGTAATAAAAACTATCTTGCAAAAAATCTATTCAACTAAAAACTATATTTATCGCGGGTAAGACGCCCGCATTTCCTAACGAACAACAAACAAAAACCATGAGCAGTAATATCGATAAAAACGAATTCAGAAAATATGCTGTTAAGCATCACCGTATTAACAGCCTTTATGTAGACAAATATATTGCAGGCGTTGAAAGAGGCAATATGCCAACAGGAGGTATCACTACCGTACCAACCGGCATGACCCCTTATATTCTTGAAGAGCGCCAGCTTAATGTGCAGGCCATGGACGTGTTTTCACGTTTAATGATGGACCGTATCATTTTCCTTGGCGATGCTATTTATGATAATATTGCAAACATTATCCAGGCTCAGTTGCTTTTCTTACAGTCGGCTGATGCTAAACGCGATATCCAGATCTACATCAACTCACCAGGTGGGTCGGTTTATGCAGGTTTAGGTATCTATGATACTATGCAATTTATATCAAATGATGTGGCTACAATTTGTACAGGTATGGCTGCTTCAATGGCTGCGGTACTGTTGGTAGCTGGTACCGAAGGTAAAAGGGCTGCACTTCCGCATGCAAGGGTGATGATTCACCAGCCATCGGGCGGCGCTCAGGGCCAGCAATCAGATATTGAGATCACTTACCAGGAGATTACTAAACTGAAAAAAGAGTTGTACCAGATCATTGCCGATCATAGTGGTGCACCCTACCAAAAAGTTTGGGATGCGTCTGACCGTGACTACTGGATGATTGCCGAAGAAGCCAAAGAATTTGGTATGGTTGACGAGATTTTAAGAGGTAATAAAGGAAAATAATTCCCGAAAGTCCGGAAGTCCGATAAGTCGGAAAGTCCGGATATTTGGAATGTGAAAAAGTTATTAAAGTCCGGAAGCTGAGCTGCTTCCGGACTTGCTAACTTTCCCGACTTACGGATAGAATTTTTTTTTCTGTCACTAATTTTTTAACTTTGAGTAAGAAGACGAATCAGATGAATAAAAACAGCAAGGAGATCAGGTGTTCATTTTGCGGTGCCGGTAAACAGGATTCCCTGATGTTAATAGCAGGACTTGATGCACACATTTGCGATAAATGTGTGAACCAGGCCAATGAAATATTGGCGGAAGAGTTGAAGGTACGTAAAGTGAAGTCATCGCCATTGGCGCCGGCCTTGCTCAAGCCATCAGAAATGAAGGCCCACCTTGACCAGTATGTTATCGGTCAGGATGATGCCAAAAAGATACTTTCAGTAGCTGTATATAATCATTACAAGCGCTTAAACCAGCGTGTTGATAAAGATGAAGTTGAGATTGAAAAGTCGAACATCATTATGGTAGGCGAAACCGGTACAGGTAAAACCCTGCTTGCCAAAACGCTTGCTAAAGTGTTAAACGTTCCATTCTGCATTTGCGATGCTACTGTGTTAACCGAAGCAGGGTATGTAGGGGAGGACGTTGAAAGTATCCTGACCCGCTTGTTGCAATCGGCCGATTATGATGTAACCCTTGCCGAAAAAGGTATTGTTTACATTGATGAGGTTGATAAAATTGCCCGTAAAAGCGATAATGCTTCTATAACCCGCGACGTATCAGGCGAAGGTGTACAACAGGCCTTATTGAAAATTCTGGAAGGTACTATGGTTAACGTCCCACCGCAAGGCGGCCGTAAACACCCAGATCAGAAAATGATCACTGTAAATACCAGCAACATCCTTTTCATCTGTGGTGGAGCATTTGACGGTATTGAAAGGAAAATCGCCAATCGTTTGCGTACCCAAACCGTTGGTTACAAATTTAAGCACGACGAGGGTGATATCGATACCAAAAACTTCTACAAGTATATCACCCCGCAGGATTTGAAATCATTTGGTTTGATCCCCGAGTTGATAGGACGTTTACCTGTGCTTACCTACCTCAACCCGCTTGATAGGGAAGCATTGCACAATATCTTAACCGAGCCTAAAAACTCGTTACTGAAACAGTATAAAAAACTGTTTGAATACGAAGGTGTAAAGCTTGATTTTGAAGATGAGGTATTAGAGTTTATTGTTGATAAAGCAATGGAGTTTAAACTTGGTGCAAGGGGTTTACGCTCCATATGCGAAGCTATCATGATTGATGCGATGTTCGAGTTCCCATCCAAAAAAGATGTTAAACGTTTGAACGTAACATTGGATTACGCACACGAAAAGTTTGAAAAATCAGATCTGAAAAAGTTAAAAGTAGCTTAACGCACAGTATATAAGTAAACACTTATATTTATTAAAAAATAAAGCGGCCCTGGTTATCATACCGGGGTTTGCTGTATAAAAACAAATCATATGAACGAAGAATTAAACATTAAAAAAGACGGAGATGCCTTACCGCCGCAGGTGAAAGAAGTGCAATCGCCCGTAAAATCAGGATTGAAAACCAAGGAAGCAATTGTAGCCAACTGGCTGCCGCGTTACACCGGCCGGCCGCTTGAAGCATTTGGTGAGTATATTATCCTTACCAATTTTTCAAAGTATATCCAGTTGTTTTCGCAATGGCATGATAACGCGCCTATCATGGGTGTTGACAAGCCAATGCAAAGCGTTACAGCCAACGGTATAACCATCATTAACTTTGGTATGGGTAGTTCGGTTGCTGCTACTGTTATGGATTTACTTACCGCCATTCATCCAAAAGCTGTGATATTTTTGGGCAAATGCGGTGGTCTTAAAAAGAAGAACAACGTTGGAGACCTGATATTACCGATTGCAGCCATCCGCGGCGAAGGTACATCAAACGATTATTTACCGCCCGAAGTGCCTGCACTGCCGTCATTCGCGCTGCAAAAGGCCATCTCAACCACCATTCGTGATTACTCACGCGATTACTGGACTGGCACCTGCTACACGACTAACCGCCGCGTTTGGGAGCATGACAAAGTATTCAAGAAATACCTTAAAGACCTGCGTGCCATGGCCGTTGATATGGAAACAGCAACGATATTTACCACAGGCTTTGCCAACAAGATCCCTACGGGCGCGCTGTTGCTGGTATCAGATCAACCAATGATTCCCGAAGGTGTTAAAACCGCCGAAAGCGATTCGTCAGTAACCGAACAATTTGTTGAAACACACCTGCATATCGGTATCGAATCGTTAAAGCAGTTGATCAACAACGGGTTAACGGTTAAGCATCTTAAATTTTAAGTTCATTAGTTCACTGGTTCATTAGTTCATTTGTCTTAGCAAGCGCTAAACAAATGAACCAAATAGCAGTGAGCCAGGCATACCAATGAACTAATGAACAAATGAACCAATGACAATCCGCTTCATCCCCTCTCTGCCGTAAAATACCGGGAAATACATCATTTCGGCTTTCGCCGGATTTAGGGTGTATTTACCGTTGTAACGAGGGATGAGGTTTACGTTGAATGTATATTTGCCCTGTTTAAGGCTGCGGCAAAATATGCTTACCTTCTTCTTAAAATATTCGCGGTGTACTTCGCTGTTTTGCCATTCTGATTTTTGGCATATCTTAGATAAGTTATTTATCTATTTACTTTTCCATAAAAGAAATATCATTTAAGAAACTTATTTTTGAGGCGTAACCCTGCTATATATACCGGGTTAGTAGAGATTTAAATTATGTGGTACAATAACATACTCGATACCATTGGCAATACGCCGCTGGTAAAACTGAATAAAGTAGCGAAAGACATCCCTGCTACCGTTTTAGCCAAGATAGAGACAACCAATCCCGGCAACTCCATAAAAGACCGTATGGCCCTTAAAATGATTGAGGATGCTGAAAAAAGCGGCAAGCTTAAACCCGGCGGAACCATTATTGAAGGTACATCGGGCAATACAGGGATGGGTTTGGCTATTGCTGCGGTAATAAAAGGCTACAAATGTATTTTTACCAGTACTGATAAACAATCAAAGGAAAAGTTTGACGCCTTGCGTGCCTTTGGCGCCGAGGTAATTGTTTGTCCAACCAATGTAGAGCCAGAAGATCCACGATCATACTATTCAGTATCATCACGTCTGGAACGGGAAGTTCCTAATTCGTGGAAGCCTAATCAGTATGATAACCTGAGCAATTCGCAGGCGCATTATGAATCAACTGGTCCCGAGATCTGGGAGCAAACCGAGGGTAAGATCACGCACCTTATTGCTGGTGTAGGTACCGGCGGCACTATCTCCGGTATTGCCCGTTATCTGAAAGAAAAGAACCCGGCTATACAGGTGTTGGGTATTGATACTTACGGATCGGTATTTAAAAAATACAAGGAGACAGGTGTTTTTGATAAAAACGAGATCTATCCGTACATCACTGAAGGCATTGGCGAAGACTTCCTGCCGCAAAATGTGGATTTCAGCCTGATAGATCACTTTGAAAAGGTGACCGATAAAGATGCTGCCCTCATGACCCGTGAAATTGCGCGTAAAGAAGGGATTTTCTCCGGTAACTCAACCGGCTCGGCGGTGGCAGGTTTGTTACAGATGAAGGATAAGTTTAAAGAAGGCGATGTAGTTGTGATCGTTTTCCCTGACCATGGTACCCGTTATCTTGGCAAAATGTACAACGACGACTGGCTGCGCGACCGCGGTTTCCTGAAAGACGAAAAATTAACCGCCCGCGATATAATCAGCAAAAAAGATGTACAGGAAATCATTACCATTGATTGCGAAAAGAGCGTACTGGAGGCCATCAATACCATTAAATCGCTTAATATCTCGCAGATCCCGGTTACGCAAAAGGGTATGGTAATAGGTAAGATCACCGAAAGCGATATCCTTGATTCGCTGATCGAAAACCCATCCATCAAATCGCAGCCGATCAAAAACATTACCACTGCACCGTTTCCGTTTGTTGATCTGAATACTTCGATAGACAGGATCTCGGCCATGATCAATAAAGATAATATTGCGGTGCTGGTTGAAGACGGGAATGGCAAAATTGAGATCATTACCCAATATGATATTATAAACGCTATATCAGCCTGATCTAGGTAAAAGGTTAAAGGCGAAAGGTGTTGTGCGATGAGCATGGCACCTTTTGTTTTTTAATGATTTATTGAATAGGTATTTTAATTATCGGTTGCTTTTTTCCAGTGCCAGTTTTGGGTATTTACATCATAAAAGTTAAAGCCAAGATCGATTATAAAGGGTTTGCCTTTTTTAATAAATTTGAAGTATCGCCCATCTGTATCAACGCTATCCCGGGGCTGCCCAAAAGAATACAAGTATAACTTAAAACGTGATTTAAATAAGCTTGTATTAACTTTCTTTCCTTTGTCAAGTAATTCAGAAAGATAAGCGACCTCTGAGTTTTTAAGATAAATTAATGAATCATTTTTCGTGAAAGAGGCACTTGCTATTATGTATGTGGTGGCTTTAATATTCGTTTCTGCCGCCTTTTTTAAAGGGATTGTTTGATATATATAACGTAAGGAATTGCAGGCCCAGTTAAGTGGTAAAAGATCAATATCACTACCGGATTGGATCGTTTTGTAAATTCTACCATTTTTTACATAAGTGGTTGTAACCGTCTCAATATCGGCCGGGAATATTCCATCTTGTTTAATTTTTTCAAAATTAATGATCCTAAAGCTTTTCTGTATCTGTTCATATTTATCTTGAGGCACTGTTCCTGTAAATTGTCCTTTCATTTCCCCGGTAAACATTTTACCACTAAAAAGTATAGTTCTGTCCGAATTCAAAGTAATATCCATTACAGGGCATGTACCCAAACAACCAGAAGTAGATAAAATGATTTTGTCAAACTTGTTTTCTGCGAAGTTATGTGGATTGAAACGCCGAAATGTGTACAAGCCCTCGCTTGAATCAAATTGTAATAAATCAGCCGAAAGTTTGATAAGGTGATAATGCTCCCATTGTCCTTTAACGGGGTCAAAAAGTATTAAACTGTCTATTTTGAGTTTGTACCTTGAACGGGTATCAAGATATGTTTGTGTGTTTTCATTATGTTTTATAAATCCTCCTTTATTATCAAATGTTTGGTCGGCGTAAAATGAGAAACCGGTTTTATTTGGTGGGGCTATAAGCGAGGACATTCCTGTTTTTTCAACGTCCGAATTTCTTATTCTGATCCAGTCGCCTAAAATATCTTTTTGATTATTTTGTAATGTGTTTTTACAGGATGAAAAGAGTAAAAGCAAAAATATAGGCAGCAGAAATTTCATGATTGATAAGGTTTAGGAAAGAAACGATTCTCAGTCTGTTTTATTACAGAAAACAATTTGCCTGTCTGGTCCTTAAAGTCTCCCTTTCAGGGGATATTTAGAGGGGCACTACTCCAACCTCTTCTTCGCTAATTCCGGGCTATACCTTTGATTTAACCGATAATTGGGTGTAATAATAAACACCGCCGTGCCTTTTTCTCTGGCAAGGGGATTGGTTACCTCGCCAACTTTGGTAAAACTGCCGATCATTTTTCCTTCGACAAATTCTTTAATATTTTTTCCGCCGTTTTCGTCTACATAAATCAGGTATTTGCATTTGAGGCTATCGGGTGCCCAGAGGGTGAAGCTGCTATTTAGCGAAATTACATCGGGATAGCCGTATTGTTTGCCATAATGGTGCAGGGCACCGGCTTCGCCGTAGTTATCGGCATAAACTATGGTTTGTTTTTGATCTTCAGGACTGAGGCTTTTGTAGGCTTTATCAACCAGTGAGGCCATATCGTCCCATCCCAGCATATCGGCATAGTCCTGCGTGGTTGCATGTTTTTTACCGTCTTCCCAGGTCATCGAAAAGCGAGCGGGGGGCAGGTGTTTATCGGCAAACCGAAAAAATGCCAGGGTTTGGTTCATTGGCAAAATGGGCAACAAAATTGGTAATAATAAGGCGTTAGGTAACGTAAATAATACCACTAGGGCTGTACGCAAAACATAACCATTCGTTTTTAATAAACGCTCAAAACCGAACGCACCTGCTGCAAACAACATGGGGTAGGCACCGAAGATGTAGTAGCTTTTACCATCCATCATCAGTAAAAAAAAGAAGATGAGTGCATAAGCTAATGCCAGAAACTGGAAATTACGCAACCTGAACGAAAATATCAGGAACGCCAACCCATTAAGCCATACAAATAACGCTATGCCGTTGACCAGTAATTGCTGTTTAATAAAGTCAGTTGGGGTAATGTAGTCAAGCTGCTGCTCGCGCAGGGCCTTCATATGCGTGAATACCGGCATATGGTGCGTTATTTGCCAGATAAGGTTTGGCAGTACTATAATTATGGAAATTAAAGCAGCACCAAGAATATGTTTGTTGAACAGTAATTTACGCTGTTTGCTGATAAGGATACCGATAATCAGCGAAGCTGCAAAAAACAGCATGGTATATTTAGTGAGTATGCCCAGGCCAACTGCAGCCCCCAGCCAGTACAAGTACCTTACATCGGTAGTGTTGAGGTATTTAATCAGCAGCCAAACCGTTATTACCCACCAAAATTGATCAAACACTACAGGTTGGAATAGATATTGAGTCGCTACTAAGGCAGGAGCAAAAATGAGCGATAAACAGGCAAGGGTTATGGCAAACTTCTTTCCGCCAAATTCAATAACTATGAGACCGGTAAGCAGGACAATGAGACCGCCAAACAGGGTAGGGAACAATCGCGCAGCAAAAACCGAATTGCCGAAACAGGTGATTGATATTTTTGCCAGTATGGCTATAAATGGTGGTACTTCCTTATACCCCCAATCCAGGTGATCGGCCAGTACAAGGTGCAAAAACTCATCCCGGTGAAAACCGAAATGGGATATAGCGAAAAGATTAAGAACAACTTTAATAAATACAAATATCAGTACAAAATAAACGTAGGTAGATTTCCGGTTTTTGTAAGGCATTGTTTATGTAATGGTTTTTTTAAAGGTAGTATTTTGAGGTGAAAGGCAAAAGGTTAAAGGAGAAAGGTTTTTAAAAAGAAAAGATCAAAGCTCCCTTTATGTACAACTATTTCAGTATTCCAGATTTAAATATCCTACTTTAATATGAAAAGTTCTAAAATAGAAAAAGGTTAAAGGTTGTGCTAAGTGCAGCTACCTTTAACCTTTAACCTTTCGCCTTTAACCTAAACTTATATTCGGGTTATATCAGCGCCCAAAGCTTTAAGCCTTGTATCGATGTGCTGATAGCCGCGTTCAATTTGTTCAATATTGTAAATGGTTGACTGTCCCTGTGCCGAAAGTGCAGCAATCAACAGGGAAACCCCGGCGCGGATATCCGGCGAGGTCATGGAAATGCCGCGTAGCTTAACCTGGTTATCTAAACCGATAACAGTAGCACGGTGCGGATCGCAAAGGATGATCTGCGCACCCATATCCAGCAGTTTATCCACGAAGAATAAACGGCTTTCAAACATTTTCTGGTGGATCAGTACCGAACCTTTGGCCTGGATGGCAACAACCAGTACAATGCTTAGCAAGTCGGGAGTAAAGCCCGGCCATGGTGCATCGGCAATGGTCATGATACTGCCGTCAATGAAAGTTTCTATTTCATAATGCTCCTGTGCAGGGATAAAAATATCGTCGCCTCTTAGCTCCAGTTTAATACCCAAACGCTTGAAAACGTCAGGGATCATACCCAGCTCTTTGTACTGAACATCTTTGATGGTGATCTCAGAACCAGTCATGGCCGCAAGACCAATGAACGAACCGATCTCGATCATATCAGGCAATAAGCGGTGCTCGGTACCGCCCAGCTTTTCAACGCCTTCAATAGTTAAAAGGTTTGAGCCGATACCGCTGATCTTGGCGCCCATACGGCTCAGCATTTTGCAAAGTTGCTGCAGGTAAGGTTCGCAAGCTGCATTGTAAATGGTAGTGGTGCCTTTAGCCAATACCGCGGCCATCACTACGTTGGCAGTTCCGGTTACGGAAGCTTCATCTAACAAAATATAAGTACCCTGCAGGTTTGATGCATCCACATTAAAGAAGCCATTTTCGGGATTGTAATTAAATTGTGCACCAAGTTTTTCAAAACCCAGGAAATGCGTATCCAACCTGCGGCGGCCGATTTTATCGCCACCCGGTTTAGGGATAGAAGCCTTGCCAAAGCGGGCAAGCAATGGGCCTACTATCATAATCGAGCCCCGTAAACCGCCGCCTTTTGATTTGAAAGTCTCGGATAAGAAGAAGTCCTGGTTGATATCTTTGGCTTCAAAAGTATAGGTATGCTCGTTGATGCGTTCAACAATAACACCCATATCGCCAAGCAGCTCTATCAGTTTGTTTACATCCTTAATATCAGGGATATTGCTGATGGTTACCTTTTCGGCGGTAAGCAATACGGCAGATATAACCTGTAAAGCTTCGTTTTTTGCACCTTGAGGGGTTATTTCACCTTTTAGCGGTTTGCCGCCATTTATTACAAATGCGTTAGTCATGCGGAGTTTCGGATAATTGATAAGATCACCAATGATAAACTATCAAAGCTGTGATCGGTTTTGCCAAATAAAATTTATATGGGGCAAAGATTAGAAAATTAATGCAGATAAAATAAAAGCCAGGTGGGATTTATCATTAATGATATTGGCGCAAAAACGTCATTGCTTAGGAACCATCAAAGAGGAATCCCTGAACAATCATGGTGATGTTTAAATATATTTTGGAGATGCTGCGTGGGGGCTGCTGCGTTAGGGATGGGAGCGGATACCGGCCTGTGGTTAAGGCCTTGTGCAGTATGAGCGCACAGCCCGGGCCGCAGGCAACGCCCTAACTAAAACTGATCAAAAAAAACATAATAATCAATGATTTATAATCAGTTATTAATAAGGTACGAAATAATCACAAACTAAACAGAGCGAACCTGCTAATCGGGGATTGCTTTATTTCGAATTTGCACGATGTATACATCAGGACCCTATGCGAGAGACCTGATGGGACATGAAAGACGGTATGCCGTAGAAAGCAAAAGCCCTCCCCTTCAGGGGAGGGTTGGGTGGGATTAATATTTCTTCGCGCCGCCGTTATTACGGTTGCGGTTTTGATTGTTGTTGCGGTTTTGGTTATTGTTTTGCCTGCCGCCGTTGCCGCCGCCGCGGTTTTGGTTGTTTTGATTGTTGTTGCGGCCGCGGTTGTTGTTATTGTTGTTGTTTTGCTGAAAGTTATTAGGACGGAAATCCACGCGGTTAAGGTTAACGTTATCTTCCAGTTTCAGTGTGCCGCCTGATAATGCATATAAGTCGGCGATGATGCTTTCGTCACTCACCGAATCTTTGTTCCATTGTACATAGGCCATTTTCATGAAATTGGCTATCGCCTGGATCATGTGGCGCTTGCGTTCCGGCTCCTCAATAGCCTTTGCCTTTTCAATCATCAGCTCAATGGTTTTGCCATAGTGCTTGTATTTTATACGCTGATGAGGGTAGTTTAAAGGTGCCGGCTTAATATGCACAGCATCAGGTGACGGTTTGGGGTATGGTGAATCTACATCAATCTGGTAATCAGATATGATATGCAGGTGGTCCCAAAGCTTGTGTTTAAAGTCGGCCACATCGCGCAGGTGAGGGTTTAGGAAACCCATAAGGTCAATAACCACCTGTGCATAGCGGTTGCGTTCTTCTTTGGTTGGCAGCGCTACAATATATTTAACCATATTTTGTACGTTACGGCCATATTCAGACAGGATCAGTTTATTCCTGGTTGAGTTATAATCAAAATTTGCAGGCGTGTTTTCTTTAGCCATGTTAATAGTTTTTTATGAAGATTTGAAAGTTAGCCAGACAAATTTCCCTGATGGAAGGGCAAAAGAGGCTAAAATTGAATTGTTACTTGTATTGAAGTAGTGCAAATATAAACTAATACTTATAATACGCAAATTGCGTTGGTTAATTGTTGCAATTATTTGTTTTATTTTAGCATTTAAACATCTACAATTTGGAAAATCAGCAAATTACCATCACCCATACAGATATCTACCGCTTCAGCATCCCAATGGAGCCGTTTACCATTGCCACCGGAACTTTGTCTCATGCTCAAAATGTTTTTATCCGCGTACACACCGATGCCGGCTTTTACGGCGTAGGAGAGTGCTCTGCTTTCCCGATGATTGTTGGCGAAACGCAGGATACCTGCCTGGTTATGGCACGTGAATTTGCCCGGTTATGGAAAGGGAAGGATGCGCTTGATATCGAGGAGCGGCTTCAGGAACTGCATAGCTTTACAGCAGGTAATACAACCATAAAAAGTGCCTTTGATAATGCCCTGTTTGATATAGCTGCTAAAAATGAGGGCCTGCCATTATACCAGTTTTTGGGTGGCGAAAAGCGTATTGTTGAATCTGATATTACTATAGGTATAGCGGGGCACCACACCATGGCTTTAAAGGCGCTTGATTTTAAAGCTTCAGGAGCCAATATATTAAAGGTAAAGCTGGGTAAAAATGTAGTGGAGGATATAGAACGTATTAAGCAGATCCGTGAAGCAGTTGGGCCGGCTATGAAGATCCGGATAGACGCCAACCAGGGCTGGACTTTTAACGAAGCAGTGTTTGCTTTGCAGTCAATTGCACAATATGATATTGAATTTTGCGAGCAGCCTATACGTACCTGGTATGATGATAGGTTACCCGAATTGATGGAACTATCGCCGGTTAAGATCATGGCCGATGAAAGCGTATATAACCACCATGATGCCCGTAAACAGATCAACGCCGGTGCTTGCCATTATATTAATATAAAGATGTCTAAGTCGGGAGGTATTTATGAGGCTAAACAGGTTCATGATGTGGCGGCTTCATACGGCATTCCATGTATGATGGGCGGGATGCTGGAAAGCAGGATTGCCTTAAGTGCTAAATTACATTTTGTGTATGCCTGTCCTAATATCCGGTTTTATGATATGGATACCTGCAAATTAGGGCATTTGGTTGATCCCTGTGTTGGCGGAGCAGTGTATGATGGCTATTATTTAAACATTGAGGATGCACCGGGGATAGGAGCAGATGCTGATGAATCATTCCTGGCGGATTGTGAACGATTTACTATTTAATAAAAGATTATTAATGCTGATCAGAAAAGCTACCATCGAAGACCTGCCTGTATTGCTTCAGTTTGAACAAGGGATTATTAGTGCAGAGCGCCCGTTTGATAGCACGCTTAAACCCGATCCTATCAGCTATTATGATCTCAAGGCCTTTATTGCCTCACCCGAAGTGGAGGTGTTGGTTGCCGAAATTGACGGCGAGATTGCAGGCAGCGGATATGCCCGTATTAAAAAGAACCCCGATAACTATTACGACTTTGAAAAATATGCTTACCTGGGTTTTATGTATGTTTTGCCCGCCTATCGCGGAAGGGGCGTAAACCAGGCAATTATTGAGGAATTAAAAAAGTGGGTAGCAGATCAGGGACTTGCCGAAATCAGGCTTGAAGTATATAACGATAATATCGGTGCTATTAAAGCCTACGAAAAGGTAGGGTTTGAAAAGCGGATGATCGAGATGCGGATAAGGCTCAAATAACAAAAAAAACGAGCCGGTAAGTTTTTACTTTCCGGCTCGTGGGGTGTTATAAATATCTTATAACAGGGGCTTTCGTTTCCATTTGCTGTCGCTTAAAGTTTTAGCGGTGGTGTTTTTTCCCTGTTTAAGTGGTTTGTGATCGCGCAACGGCTTTGATGCATCGGTCTTTTCTTTGTCCAATTCTTTAGTTGCCATGGTTGTTTGATTTATATAGTTAGATAATATCATAAATATATTATTTGTTCCGCGTAAAATCAAAAATAACCACCGTTAAATTTAAATTAAAGCTTTATGCCTTAGTTTGATAGCTCGGCAAAATATTTGTGGAACAGTGGAATGGTTTCAATGCCTTTATAATAATTATAAATATCATATTTTTCGTTAGGCGAGTGCAGTGCATCGCTATCAAGACCGAAACCCATCAGTACCGTTTTTAACCCCAGCTCGGCTTCAAACAAGGCAACAATAGGGATACTGCCACCGCCACGGGTTGGGATGGGCTCTTTACCAAATGATTCGGCTATGGCTTTTTGCGCCGCACGGTAAGCTATACTATCGGTAGGGGTTACAGCGGGCTCGCCGCCATGGTGCGGCGTTACTGTAACTTTAACATAAGGAGGAGCGATACTCAAGAAGTGATCGGTAAACAGTTTTGTTATAGCTTCAGAGGTTTGGTTGGGCACCAGGCGCATAGAGATTTTAGCGTTTGCTTTTGAAGGTAATACTGTTTTGGCACCTTCGCCAATGTAACCACCCCAAATACCGTTTAACTCAAGGGTAGGGCGGGTGCCCGTGCGCTCAAAGGTGCTGTAACCTTTTTCACCCCAAAGCTCGGCTACATCAAGATCTTTCTTGTATTCGCCTTCATCATAAGGTGCGCTGTTCAGGGCATTGCGTTCGGCTTCTGTAAGCGGTACTACATCATTATAAAAGCCAGGGATGGTGATGTGATTGTTTTCGTCATGCAGGCTGGCAATCATTTGTGCCAGCACAGTAATGGGATTAGCTACCGCGCCACCGTAAACACCCGAATGAAGGTCGCGGTTGGGGCCGGTTACTTCTACTTCAAGGTAGGAGAGGCCCCGTAAGCCGGTTTCAAGTGATGGATGCTCCATGCTGATCATTGAGGTATCAGAGATCAGCACAACATCGGCTTTCAATTTTTCTTTATTGGCTTTTACAAAAATAGCCAGGTTGGAAGAGCCGACTTCTTCTTCACCTTCAATCATAAATTTGATGTTGCAGGGAAGTGTGCCTGTTTGCATCATCAGCTCAAAAGCTTTTACATGCATATAAAACTGGCCTTTGTCATCGCATGCACCGCGGGCATATATTTTTCCGTCGCGAACAGTTGGTTCGAAGGGAGGGGTTTTCCACAGTTCCAACGGATCTGGCGGTTGTACATCATAATGACCGTAAACCAATACTGTAGGTTTGGATACATCTATGATTTTTTCGCCGTATACTATAGGATAGCCGGCGGTTTGGCAAATTTCAACATTATCAGCTCCGGCATCGCGAAGCTTGGCTGCCACATAATCGGCAGTTTTTAATACTTCAGGTTTGTATTTCGGGTCGGCACTAACCGATGCCAAACGTAACAGATCGAATAATTCATCAAGTAAACGCTGTTTGTTTTGCTCAACATATTGCTTTATGTGCTGCATAATATTATGGTTTGCAGCAAATATAGTTAATTAGGTCATTGCAGTCATTAGGTCATTGAGTCATTCAGCATGTTCAAAATTTGAAAAACAAATGCAGATGATAGATGAAGGACTCTCAGTTAGCCAGATTTATAATTCGTGCAATTCGATGAAATTAATACGTGTTTTAAATTTTAATTAATCGGCAGATCCAAGGTCGTGTTTTGGCGAATTAGGGGCTTGGTTTGAAAATTCTGCTTTCTCAACCTTTACTTTAACTTCAATTTTTGCTTCTTTATGAGTTAACGAAACAGCGGTAAGCCCCGTTGCTATTAAAACCGCTGCTGCTACGATGACTTTTTTCATATTGTTAACAGCTTTTGTGATGGATTAATATGATTATGCCATGAAGTCAGCGGAGCCTAAATCTCTTTTCGGGCCAGGACCAGACTGAGCGAAATCGGCAGAACCTAAATCTCTTTTTGGGCCAGGACCAGACTGCGCAAAATCAGCAGAACCTAAATCTCTTTTTGGACCAGGACCAGACTGAGCAAAATCGGCAGAACCTAAATCTCTTTTTGGACCAGGACCAGACTGAGCGAAATCAGCAGAGCCTAAATCTCTTTTTGGACCAGGACCAGATTGAGCGAAATCAGCAGAACCCAAATCACGTTTTGGACCAGGACCAGACTGAGCGAAATCAGCAGAGCCTAAATCTCTTTTTGGGCCAGGACCAGACTGAGCGAAATCAGCAGAACCTAAATCTCTTTTTGGACCAGGACCAGATTGAGCAAAATCGGCAGAACCTAAGTCACGTTTTGGCTGAGGACCGAAGGCAAAGTCGGCAGAACCTAAGTCACGTTTTGGCTGAGGACCA
>NZ_JCAWEC010000005.1:218927-740799 GCF_059690695.1 Mucilaginibacter sp. A5337
AGAACCTAAGTCACGTTTTGGCTGAGGACCGAAGGCAAAGTCGGCAGAACCTAAGTCACGTTTTGGCTGAGGACCGAAAGCAAAGTCGGCAGAACCTAAGTCACGTTTTGGCTGAGGACCGCGGGCAAAATCAGCAGAACCTAAATCACGTTTTGGCTGGGGGCCACGGGCGAAGTCAGCAGAACCAAGATCACGTTTTGGTTGAGGGCCACGGGCATCGGCAGAGCCTAAATCACGTTTTGGTTGAGGGCCATTGGCGGCGTTTGCTAAAGTTGCTGTTGATAATATGGTGCTTAATGCTAAAGTTGCTATCAGTGTTAAATTTTTCATGACGTTTTTGAATGTGTGGGGGTACGTGAATATTTTTTTGTTTAATAAATCTCTCTTGTGTGTTGTTGTCTTTTTTTATTTAGTCGGCGCTGCCTAAATCTCTTTTAAAGCCGGTTGTCAACGAGTTAACCGGGGCGATCACCATTTTTTCTTTGCTTTCATTTTTGTTGGTAGCTGATGATAGTGCTCCTGCACTAAGGGCTACTGTTGCTATGAGGATGAATTTTTTCATGTTGTTTTATGTTTTATTGATCGTGAACAGATAAATCAGTCAGCACTTCCCAGGTCCCTTTTGTAACCGGTTGTGAATAAATGAAGGTTAGCAAACTCAGCTTTGGGGCTTTCCTTTTTGCAGGATGATATAACTCCTGTAAAAAGAACTGCTAAAGTGATGGTGATTATTTTTTTCATGATCGTGTGAATATTATCGATGTTGAATTTTCTGTATGATTTTAATCTGATCTCAGTCGGCGCTTCCCAGGTCGCGTTTAAAACCGGCGGGCGTTTTTGTGAAATTGACAGCTGTTGGCTGAGCATCTTTTTTTGTCGATGATGACAAAACCGATGACGATGAGAGTACTCCGGCGCCTGCGGTCAGAAGTACAAAAAACACTGCTTTTTTCATATTGATTAATTATTGTATTTAATATTCTATTTTTTAAATTAATACGATAGTAAATATTTATTAAAACTCATTAAGCTTATTTTAAGCTTATCACAAATATTTTAAAAGTCAGATTTTATACTCTGTTTTTTTAAAAATCCTGTTATTTTAAATTTTAAATAAAAGCTATCTGTTTCGTATTTTTATGCTGTTAATTATTCGGTTAAATTACTAATTTTAAATGTAATATCATTCCGGTTAGTTGTTAATATGGTATACAATTTGTTGCACGTTTTTCACGTTATTTCGCTTATTTGATATACAAACTATAAACATATGGTACATTTTGTATATATGTTTAAATATTATTGTAATTGGTTATAAGTTACCGTGGGTGATATTGGATGCTTGTTTTTATGTATTTAATACATTGTATATCAGATATTTAACACTGCAAATATAAATATGTTTTTTAATTAGTTAGAAAAAATATAAAAATAATTTTCCACATTGTTTTTTATTCTTAACATTAAATATAATTCAGCATTATTTTATAACTTTCACCCCAACAGAACGTAGAAGTGTTTTAATGAAAAAAATCGGCACATTTATATTATTCTTTTTATTATCGCTTACGGTATACGCGAATGATATAGCTGATGTTGCTGCTAAAGATACTACTGAAGTAATAAGCCTGAACACCAATGCTTATGCAAACAGGCTCACAAACCCCGAACAAACCGTAGAAGACGCTACCAAAGCGCTTAAACTATCTACCAAACTAAACTATATTGATGGTATTGCAGAGGCTTATCGGGTTATTGGTATTGGGAAATACTATCTTGATCAACCCGAAAAAGCTATTGAAAATTATTTGAATTCGCTTTCATACTTCACCCTTAACAATAACCTGAGAGGTGAGGCCAAAGTTTATAATAATATCGGGATCCTGTTTCGGGACCATGATTACGAACGCTCGCTTACTTACCTCAACAGATCACTGGAGATAGCACAAAAAATAAACGATACTAAACTGGTTGGATCGCTGTATTTAAACATAGGCAACGTTTACACGCGCAAAAACAACCTGTACATGGCGCTTAAGTTTTATGATAAAAGCTTCCCGATATTTCAAAAACTAAGCGACTCGGTAAACCTGATCCAGTGCCTGCAAAACCGCGGTGTTATTTATTTTAAGCTTAAGGATTATGATAAAGCCCTGAGTTTGCTGCTGGAGGCCAATTCGGGCGCAAAGGCACGTGATTTAAATGAATCGGTTGCCAGCGTTGACCTCACGCTTGCAGCCCTTTATATGACAAAAGGCGATTTTAAGAACGCCGAAAAAATGGTACAGGAGGGAACAGCTTATACCCAGCTGGTAAAGGACCCTAAGCTCGATTACGATTATAAATATACCACGTACGAACTTGAGTATAATAAAAAGAATTTTGCCCGTGCAGTAAATCTGTTGAGGGAAATATATACCCAGGATAGTATTACCTACAAAACCAACGTATCGGCACAAATGAACCTGGTGGAGGCCAAACGCCGGCAGGAGGAGCAGCTGAAAGAAAATGAAAGGATTGCTGAGCGCCAGGCTTATGACCGGTCGAAATTTTGGGCGGTAACCGTGGTTGCGGGTTTGTTGCTTGTAGTAATTGGCTTGCTGATTAGTAATGTAAAGCGTAAAGCCAAAACCAATGCCCAGCTCACGCTGCTAAACGGCGAGGTATCCCGGCAAAAAGATAATCTTGACCGGATCAATCATCACCTCGAAGAAATTATTGATGAGCGTACCAAAGATTTACAGTTGAAGAATAAGAAACTTTCAGAGCATTCTTCATATCTGTCGCATCAGATCAGGGGGCCCATTGCTACTTTACGCGGTTTAATTAATCTTGAAAAAGAAGGCCTGGTTGACCAGGCCGAATGTTTGGATATGATGGATAAGTGTGTATCCGAAATTGATGAAAAAATCATCGAAATGAGCGATATGCTCCATAACCCGCCGCGGGTTTAATTCCAATTACCATTTCTCTTTCGTATTAACTAAAATGTACCGGCAGGCTTGAATGTATTTGCGCTTCAATAAGGCCCAGGTAAATACAATACCACGATATCATTTGTAAAACCAGCAGTTGCCTGTGTTTATCATAACCCTGTGTTTCAAAGGCCAAAGCTTCATTGCCGGCAGTCACAAAAAATCTTACTTCGCCTTTGCTGGGTTTAAAGCGAGCCCTTAGTAAGTCAAATGCTTTTATTTTTAACTTACTTTTAGGATCATGAATAATACCGTCGCTCAGGGTTTCATTTTTTGATATGGAGATAAGATAATTCGACATACAGTTTGTATTTGTAATCCGTATGCCACAATTATTACTCCAAACCTTTATAAAACGCTCATTATCGCTAAATTAGCTAATATAAGAAGAAGATTCTTTATTGATGTTTCCTTTTATTAAATATTGTTAACTGGTATTTAATGGAACCAATAAAACAGGACATCAAGCGAAGCAAACAATGTACACTATCTGTAAACTGTAATATTTACAGCACACATTCACATAGCTACGCTGGCCTTGTTGCGTAATTCTTCGTAAAGTAATATTACTTTGCGTTGTAAATTGGCAATTTCTGATTCGCGGTCTATTAGCTTTTTTTGCGCAACACTTAAACTTGAGGGCCTCATGTCAACTTCTTCGGTGTCAAGAGCCAGTATGTTCACAACGTTAATGTCAAAAATATTGGCTATCTGTTCAAGACGCGACAAGTTAATATCAGTTACTCCGGTTTCAATTTTTGAAAATGCCGGAATAGAGATGCCCAAACGGTTAGCCACATCTTCCTGGCTCCATCCATGCTGATGGCGTAATGTCCGGATGTTTTTACCAACGGATTTGTTTGTTTTCTTTTTTACAGTATCGCTCATATTTCAATCAAAATATTAATTAGGGAAAGGGATACTGATGTAATCCAAATGGTATGCCATCATTAAATTACCTTTAAATTAGTGTTATAAGGGCAATTTAATGATGGACTGTGGTGAGGCCTGGGGAATCAATTCCTCAAAGTAGGGATTTTAACTCTTGGTTTATGTTTTACTGAATGATGTAAAGCTTTGCAAATTTTAGCAATAACTGCTTTTGGCCAATCTCTTTAAAGAAGATGGTAGCTTTTATATCGGGCTTGTTGCCTTCAAGTGATATCACTTTACCAAAGCCAAAACGTTCATGTTCTACCTCCATACCCACCTGCAGATTGGATGTGTCGGAAGGTTTGAAATTGGCCGATGGCACGTGCGCCTTAGCCAGTATGGACGTAGTTTTTACTGGTGCAGCAGCTGCCGGTTTTGGCCGCGAAAATGTATCAGGCTGCTTATCCCTGCTCCATGCTTTGCGTTCGTCCTCAAAAAATGGATTACTGCCGGAAGTCGGTTTTGCAGTGTAATCGAGTTCAAGGTATTTTGCATCAATTTCGTCCAAAAAGCGGCTCGGTTCGCAATTGATCAATGTTCCAAACTTAAAGCGTGAGGTGGCATAACTGATATGCAGCTTGCTTTCGGCACGGGTAACTGCCACATAAAACAACCGGCGCTCTTCTTCCAGGTCACTGCGCGAATTAAGTGACATCTGCGACGGGAAAAGATTTTCTTCAAGCCCCACAACATATACCTGCGGAAATTCCAAACCTTTTGACGAGTGGATGGTCATGAGCGAAACGGTGTCTGCATCTTTATTTTTATCCTTATCGTCATTGGTTAACAGGGCTACGTCCTGCATGAAAATATCGAGGCCTTTTTCCTCAATATCTTCCCGCTCCGAAAACTCCTTAATACCGTTTAAAAGCTCCTGGATATTTTCGTAACGGTTAAGTCCCTCTACAGATTTATCTTCATAAAGATCTTTCAATAAGCCCGAATGCTGGGCCACATATAAAGCAGATTCGTAGGCTGATTTTGTTTTGGCCAATACCTGGAAGCTCTGGATCATGGTGGCAAAATTGGCTACTGCACCGGATATTTTACCCTCAAGGTATTTGCCGGGTTCAACAATAACTTCCCATGGTGTTATGCCATGCTGATCGGCCGCTACGATGATCTTATCAACTGAGGTGTCGCCAATACCGCGTTTAGGGTAGTTGATAACACGTTTCAAAGCTTCTTCGTCGTTAGGGTTAAAGGTAAGCCTGAAATAGGCTATCAGGTCCTTGATCTCCTTGCGTTGATAGAACGACAGGCCTCCGTATATTTTATACGGGATGCCCAGCTTACGTAAAGCCTCCTCCATGGAGCGGGACTGTGCGTTGGTACGGTAAAGTATGGCAAACGCGGCCCATTTAAGCCCGTTCGAGCTGCGGTCCTGCATGATGGCTTCGGCTACCAGTTTACCTTCTTCGTTGTCGCTAAAGGCCCGCATAACTTTGATCTTATCGCCCGATTCTTTTTCGGAGAATACGTTCTTTTTAAGCTGATCTTTATTATTGCGGATAATGCTGTTGGCTACATTTACAATATTTTGTGTAGAACGATAGTTTTGCTCCAGCTTAAACACTTTCAGATCGGGATAATCCTTCTCAAAATTGAGGATATTTTGAATATTGGCACCGCGGAAAGCGTAGATACTTTGAGCATCATCCCCTACAACGCAAAGGTTTTCGTTAACGGCAGCAAGCTTTTTAACAATCAGGTATTGCGAAAAGTTGGTATCCTGATACTCATCAACCATGAGGTATTTAAACTTATGCTGATACTTGTTTAGCACATCAGGGTGCAGTTTCAGCAGTTCGTTGGTTTTGTACAGCAAATCGTCAAAATCCATAGCGCCGGCACGGTAGCAGCGGGTAGCATACATCTCGTATATTTTGCCCATTTGCCCGCGGCCGCTCGAAAAGTCGTCGGCCTGGATCTGCTCGTTCTTGTTGTATTCCTGCCAGGAGATCAGGTTGTTTTTTGATGCCGAGATGCGGTTAAGTACAAAGTTTACATTGTACAGTTTATCATCAAGGTTCATTTCTTTTAAAATGGCCCTTAACACACTCTTGCTGTCGTCGGTGTCGTAAATGGTGAAGTTGCTTGGATAGCCAATTTTTTCGGCCTCAACCCGTAAAATTTTGGCAAACACCGAGTGGAAGGTACCCATCCAGATATTTTTGGCTTCGGCACCAACAACATGGGTAATACGTTCGCGCATTTCGCGTGCAGCCTTATTGGTAAAGGTAAGTACCAGTATGTTAAATGAATCAACACCCTTGCGTATCAAATGCGCCACGCGATAGGTAATAACACGTGTTTTGCCCGATCCGGCACCGGCAATAATCATTACCGGCCCTTCAGTTTGTTCAACTGCTGCCCTTTGTTCGGGGTTTAATCCCTGTAAGTAATCCAAAATCTTTTCCTCTTTTCTTGAAGCAGCGAAATTAAGGTTTTGGGGCGAAAGGGGAAAGGATTTCGGATGTCGAATTTGAGATTTCGGATTTGGACTTTTTGTTGGGATTACACCGATTATTTTTTGATTACACCGATTTTGAATGTTGATGTAGATAACCGCGTTGATTAGGCTAATTTTTTAAAGACTGGTTTTAGATTGGGGATTCCTTTTTTACTTCACTTTTATCCTTGCGCTCATCTGTGATGAGTGCTTAACATGGCTTCGCGATTGTATCGCGCGGTGGACGATCTTTAATACTGTTAAACAAAATTTTTATAGTTTTAAACCATGCTACAGCACTATGATAAACAATGGCTCATTCAGGAGTTTAAACAGGAAAAACCGGTTAAATATCTTTTCTTTTGGGGACATACTCCGAAACCAGGCGAACAGGTAGGGAAATTTTGTTTCAGTCAATGGTTTGAATTGCCTTTTACCGTTGATGGGATAACCTATCGCACTGCCGAACATTGGATGATGGCCAAAAAAGCTTTGTTATTTAACGACACCGAAATTCACGATAAAATTATTGAAGCCGTTAAGCCCGGCGAAGCCAAAGATCTTGGTCGGGAAGTAAGAAACTTTGACGACGAGGCATGGAAAGCGCAACGTTACGAAATAGTAAAACAAGGCAACATACACAAGTTTAGTCAATATCCACTTTTTGCCGATTATCTGTTGGCTACCGGAGACCGCGTTTTAGTTGAAGCGAGCCCAAGAGACACGATATGGGGTATAGGTTTAGGAGGGGATAATCCCAAAGCACAGCATCCGGATACCTGGCGGGGATTGAACCTGTTAGGGTTCGCGCTGATGGAAGTGAGGGCTATTTTGAAAGCTGCGAAGTAATATTTTGTTAGGTTTATGGGAATAACTTTTAATTGATTTTAATGAAGTTATTCCTCAATTCAAAAACCTGTTAATGGTTTTCACCAGCTTATTTACATCAAAAGGCTTGGGTACAAAAGCATCATAACCAAAGTTAACCAGGGCAATGGCCTGTTCATGGTAGGCCGAGATCAGGATCACGGGGATATGCCGGGTATCCTCATTGCCTTTAATAAGCTGACAAATACGACCGCCGTTAAGGCCCGGCAACATATAATCAGTTAGTACAAGATCGGGGTTGTAATTTTTTACGGCTGCAATAATATCATCAGTACGGTCAAGACCTGTAACCTCAAAATCATGAAAGGTAAGCACAGTTTCAAGCACCCGTAAAATTTCGGCATCATCTTCAATTATGAGTATATTTTTTGCCATAAGTAAATTGCTAATTTAATACAGTTAGTTATTAGCTTTTAATGTCACAAATAAACAAAATGTTTTATAATTAAAAATATTTCGCGGTATTTAGGTGGAGTTAATATAGAGCTATATTACAAATATCTTCCTTATAAGCAGTTAGATATCATGCTATTTTGATAGTATATTATCTTTTGTAAAGATAATTGCTTTGATCCCTTTTTCCAATAGAAACAACTGATAGTTAACCATATAATCACTTTGTGACAATAGTGCAAACGGCTGCAATGCTTGTTTTTATCAATGAGGTGCAACGCATTGAAAAGTTGCTTGTCAATTAGGGCATAACCTGACAAATATGATTTGCAAAATGAAAATTAAATTTAACCTAAGCTTAATGTTTTTGATGCTTTTTGTTGCTATTGCAAACAACAGTGTTGCGCAGTTAGCCAATAAGATGGAAAGTGATGACAGCGCTCCTGCGGGCCGGGGCGAAACAGATACGCTTGGCAACAATGCAGCCGGGATCCTTCCCGCTCCTGATGTTTTGAAAAATACAGGTATCGTTTATGATGATAGTGGCGATTGGCAGGATCGGGTTAAAAACGGAGTGTTGAAGATTGCGTCGAAAAAATATGGCAAAGTTTATACAGCCGGTAAATTGGACGAGCTAATGATCGATAACCGTTTTGGTGAGGTTAAAGTAAATACCTGGAGCCGCAACGAGTTTAGTGTGGAAGTACAGGTGAAAATTTATGCCGATAAACAAGCCGACGCCCAGAGTTTTTTAGATGTGGTTGGTGTAAGCGATAAAAGGGGAGAGGCCATGGTATCTTTTAAAACAATTATTGGGAATAATTACAGTAACAGCAATGTGTTATGGACAGGGGAGGACAAGCCTCATCTTAAAAAAATCGAGATCAATTATGTAGTTTTTATGCCCGCAAAAAATGCATTAAGTATCAGCAATAGTTACGGCACAACTATTCTGCCTGATTTTAGCGGGAAACTCATATTGAACACTCTGTACTGTGATGTTACAGCAAAGAGGCTGATCAACCCGTTAAACAACGTAAAAGTAAACTTTGGTAATGCCAATATTGAAGCATTTAGTGGTACCCGGCTCGAGGTTTTGCATGGCAGCCTTGATCTTAATGAAGGCAGTAACTTTAATGTAAGCGTAAGCTATGGCCCGGCAAGGATAGGGCGAATTTATTCTTCGGCTAACGTTGATGTAAAATTTGGCAAACAGTTCAGGATTGAAAATATCGACAAAAGCATCAAAACATTAAACGTAAATGCAGCCTACTGTAGCGTTCAGGTGGGCCGGGTCACCGGGGTAAATGCCAATTGTAATATCAATACCTTTTATGGACAATTGAACATCAACGATCCTAATATTAAATTGCTGAGTAATGCAACATCAGATAATGCAGCAAAAAGCTATAAAGGCTGCCTGGGCAAAGGGAATACAAGCAGGAATATCGTTATAAAAACAAATTTTGGACAGGTTAATTTTGATTAAAAGAACAAAAAATGGCGGTAAGCCCAAACACTCACCGCCATTCAAAATTCCATCTAATCTCTAATTTTCCATAAATCCGAAATTGAAATTCCCAAATCCGAAATTAAAATCACTCTCCCCTGTAAACGTTGTTTTTAAGGTCAACGTCGGGCAGTTGATGATTAGGATCAATCTCCATGCTTTTAATGGCCGATGTTGAAGGATATTTAAACTTCCAAACGCCATCCCGCTGCCAGATATTTACCGGCAAATGAAGAATTTCAGTTTTGCCATTAGCCTGAACAATTTTAAGATCAACAGGCATGGCCATTTTTTCCTTATTGGTAAGGGTGATCAGCGCACCTTCGGCCGGGTTGCCTTTGATATAGCTTACTGAAGTAATAGCCTGGTCAAGCTTCCAGGTGGTAAAGAACCATGATTTCCAAAACCAGTTCAGGTCTTCGCCTGTGGCGTCATTCATTGCCCTGAAAAGATCGTAAGGCAGCGGGTGTTTAAATGCCCAGTTTTTTACATACTCACGGAAGGCATAATCAAAACGCTCGGGACCGATTACTACGTTTCTTAAGATATCCAAACCTAAAGCTGTTTTTGTATAGTATTGACCGTAATCATTCAATCCGATAGCCTCCGGAGGGGTCATGAGCGGGTCTTTGCTGTTGCGGTAACCGGCCAGTATATTTTGTGCCGAACTGCTTCTTTCAACATATTCGCCGTTGTTAAATGCCTTGGTGGCATATTCATTGATGAAAGTATTAAAACCTTCGTCCTGCCACATGTATTTACGCTCGTTTGAGCCCACGATCATCGGGAACCAGTTATGACCTATTTCATGGGTAACATCGCCCCAAAGGTCGCCTTTTTTCAGGTTGCTCAGGCAGAAGATGGCGCCCGGATATTCCATTCCCAAAGCTACGCCCGATACGTTCACTGCCGAGTTCCATGGATATTCAAAATATAAGTTTGAATAGATCTCCATGCTGTTTTTTAGATACTCGGTTGAACGGCCCCAACTGTCATAGCCTGAGCTTTCAACCGGGTAAGCCGACTGGGCAATGCCTTTGCGGCCCGAAGGGAAGTTAACCCGTGCTGCATCCCAGATAAAGGCATCCGAAGCACCCCAGGCAATGTCGCGGGTGTTTTGCATTTTAAAATGCCAGGTAAGCGTACCCTTAAACGGACGGGTTGAACCTTTACCAACTTCTGCAGCGCTGATGACGGTTACCGTTTTATCGCTGTTGCGGGCTTGCTCCAGTCGCTTCAATTGGGTTGGCGTAAGTACTTCTTCAGGATTTTGCAAATCGCCCGAACCAACTACAATTTTATTGGCCGGGGCTGTGATGTAGTAATCAAAATCGCCGTACTCGCAATAAAACTCGCCTAAGCCCATGTAAGGCAGGGTGTTCCAGCCTTCTACATCATCGTATACGCACATACGCGGATACCACTGTGCAATTTCATAAACATTGCCTTGTTTGAATTTTTTGCGGCCCATACGGTCGGCGCCATAAAATGGAATGGCGAAATCATAATTTACCTTGATCTCAATTTTTTCGCCTTTGCCGTCCATTGGGGAATTAAGGCGCAGTTGCATGCGGGCGTCAGTAATGATCGGATCAACCTTATAAGTTTCGCCTTTATAGGTAACCTCAACAGAAGCAATATGGTAACCTCCGCGGCTAAAACCACGAACATCAAACCTATCGCCGGTATAAGGAGTTACCGCTGCTCCGCGCGAGTCGGGTTTAAAAAGGTTTTGATCCAATTGCAGCCACAGGTAGTCGAGCTTATCAGGGCTGTTGTTGGTATAGGTAATGTTAACCTCTCCGGTAATGGTAGTGTCTTTGCCTTCGTTAAGTGAAGCTTTGATCTGATAATCGGCCCGGTTTTGCCAGTAATTTGGCGAAGGTTTTCCGGCAGCAGAGCGGGTTCCGCCGCTGGTAACCGGCCAGGTAATCGGGCCAAAAAGATCGCGGTGATTGTATTTTGTTGTGTCGGTGCTTTGGGCCGATGCCGTTCGCGTTAAGGGCATCAGCGCTACAGCGCATAATAAATAATTCAGTTTAAAACAGTTCATCTTAAATTTTTGGTAACAAGGGGGCAAATAAAGGGAAATAATTTGTGAGTTTGATAATTTTTAGCGTTGAAATGGTTGGATATAAGAACCTCACCTAAATCCTCTCCAAAGGAGAGGACTTTGAATTGCATCATTGGTGAAGTATCAAAGTTTTTACACCCTCTCCTTTGGAGAGGGAAGGGTGAGGTTAAAACTTTTCTAAATAATTACCATTTAACTTACAGGTGCAATTATATCTGCATTTTTGCAGCAAATACACAGCTATATGAATCGTTTGGCCAACTCTACATCGCCATATTTATTACAACACGCCAATAACCCGGTTAACTGGTACCCCTGGGGCAAAGAAGCCCTTGATAAAGCCAGGGCCGAAAATAAACTGATCCTGGTTAGTATTGGTTACTCGGCCTGCCACTGGTGCCATGTAATGGAGCACGAAAGCTTTGAAGATGAAGCGGTGGCTGCCGTAATGAACGAATACTTTGTTTGCATTAAGGTGGATAGGGAAGAGCGCCCCGATGTCGACCAGATTTATATGAGTGCCGTGCAACTCATGAGCGGCAGGGGCGGCTGGCCGCTTAACTGCATCTGCCTGCCCGATCAACGGCCCATTTACGGCGGTACCTACTTCCGTAAAAACGACTGGACATCGTTACTCTTTAACCTTGCCGATTTCTACAAACAAAAGCCCGAAGAAGCTGAAGACTATGCAGTACGGCTTACCGAAGGAATCCAAAAATACGAGTCGATTGAATTTGTGGTTGCACAGGCAGAACATACCAAAGATGATCTGCAATCTATTGTAAATAACTGGAAACGGTATTTTGATAAGCAGGAGGGAGGTACCGGCAATGCACCCAAATTCCCGATGCCCAATAATTGGCTGGCTTTAATGCGCTACGCTCATTTAATGAAGGATGAAGAGATTGCCCAACAGGTAAAACTCTCCCTGCATAAAATGGCGTTCGGCGGCATTTATGACCATGTTGGCGGCGGCTTTGCCCGTTATTCGGTTGATGGGCGCTGGCATGTACCGCACTTTGAAAAAATGTTGTATGATAATGCCCAGCTTATCGGCCTGTATGCCGAGGCCTACACCTGGAAGCCGGATGAATTGTACAGGCAGGTAGTTGATGAGATCATCACTTTCAGTACCCGCGAGCTGATGTCGCCAGATTATGGGTTTTACTCGGCGCTTGACGCGGATAGCGAAGGGAAGGAAGGCAAGTTTTATATTTTTACCAAAGATGAGATCGAAGAGATCCTGGGAGATGAAGCCGGACTGTTCAGCATCTACTACAATATTACGGAGGATGGCAACTGGGAAGAGGAAGAATCGAACGTATTGTTCCGTAAGGATAGTGACGAAGAACTGGCCCAAAAGTTAGGTTTGCCGGTCGATGAATTACATGCCAAAATAAATGCTTCAAAACAAAAAGTATTTGAAGCACGCAGCGTACGTGTACGACCTGGATTGGATAACAAGATCCTTGCTTCATGGAACGGCCTGATGTTAAAAGGCTTGAGTGATGCTTATCGAACGTTTAATAAACAGGAGTATCTTGAACTGGCGCTGAATAACGCCGGGTTTATTTTAAATAACCTGCTTGGTCAAAATGGCAGGCTATCACGGGTTTATAGTGCCACATCGTCGCAGGATAAGCCTGTTGCATTTTTGGATGATTATGTCAATATCATTGACGGCCTTATTGCGCTGTATGAAGTTACTTTCAATGAGCACTGGCTGTTGCAGGCCAAAAGCCTTGCTGATACAGCCATAGCCCATTATTATGACGAAACAATGGGTATTTTCTTTTTCACGGCCGATGATGATGAGCAGCTGATTGCCCGTAAATCTGAAATTATGGATGGGGTGATCCCGGCCTCCAATTCGGTTATGGCAAGGGTGCTTAAAAAGTTAGGCTTGCTTTTTGATAACGAAAGCTACGTTGAGGTTTCGGCTCAATTGTTACGCAATGTAATGCCACAGCTGGCAAAGTATGGTTCGGCCTATTCAAACTGGGTGATGCTTTTGCTGGATGAAGTATTTGGTATAAACGAAATTGCGATAACAGGTACCGAAGCCGAAGCTTTCAGAAAGGAAATGGAAAATAATTACATCCCCAATAAAATTATGTTGGGTGGTAATACAGGAAGTTTACCTTTGCTGCAGGATAAGTTTGGTGCATCAACACAAATTTTCATTTGTAAAGATAAAACCTGCGGATTACCTGCTCATAACCCGGCCGACGCCCTTAATGAAGTTGAAGCCAGATTTTACAACTAAAAACAATTTACAATGAAGATTGCACCTCAGCACGTAGTATCATTAACCTACGATTTGTACGTAGACCGCGAAAACACCGGTACCGAAACTTTGGTAGAAAGTACCACCCAGGAACAGCCGCTTACCTTTTTATTTGGTGCCGGTCAGATGTTGCCTAAATTTGAAGAAAACCTGAGCACACTTTCAACCGGTGATACTTACGAGTTTCGCTTATCTCCTGAAGATGCTTACGGTGTATATGATGAAGAAGCTGTAGCCAACCTGCCTAAAGAAATGTTCCAGGGAACTGAAATTCCTGAAATTGGCAGCATTTTGCCTTTACAGGATAACCAGGGCCACCGTTTCCAGGCTATGGTAGTTTCAATTGCCGAAGATGCCGTTATTGTTGACCTTAACCACCCAATGGCTGGCCAGGAACTGCATTTTAAAGGTAATATCCTTAACGTGCGCCCTGCAACCCCTGAAGAATTATCACACGGCCACGCACATGGTCCGGATGGTCATCACCACCATTAAACCCCACCCAAACCCTCCCCTAAAGGGAGAGGGCTTTAAATAAAAAAGGTTCGCTTTAAGTGAACCTTTTTTATTTAAAGTATGCAAGGAAAGTCTCCCCTTTAGGGGAGATTTAGAGGGGTTGAGGTGCTCAATAAAACTCCAACCCTCCGTCATTCCTGAAACCGCATTTGATCACTACCCGGCAGCTAACTGCTTGGCCGTTTACAGTAGCTGGTACAAATATCTTGTCGGCAGGGTCGGGTACGTCGATGCTCATATTAAAGGTTTTTTCGTACGAGCCGCTATATACATGTACCTTGAATGATGCAAGCCTTCCTAACGGACTAATAAGCAATTCTACAGCGCCAAATGATACATTGGGATTAAGGTTCATTAATTCCGGCGGAAGCTTAAAGAGGTTGAGATAGGGAAGATATCCAAAAAATCTGCCGCCTACTTTAAGCGGCTTGGTTGTTTTTGCCGTATCATTAAGTTTTACATCAACAAAATACTGCAGATTGGAGGTACTGTCTTCAGGCGCTTCATAGGTGATCTGGTTGGTCCTGTAGTCGAAATTTTGTACCAGGTGCCCGCGGTTATCAAAAAAGTGCCAAACGCCGGTTCGCTTATCATTATCGTAATAGCCACTGGCCAGGGCATAGTTTTTTTGATACAACGCCTGGTATAGCCCCTGCCTGATACCCCTGTTAACTTTTAGCACGTTAAACCGTTCAATTACCGAATCGGTGAGGCGATGTTTTACAACCACAGTTTCGGGGCTGTTTTTTGCGGCGGCAGCATCTTTGGTTTGTGCAAACGCACAGCCGATAAATAGTATCGATATAAAGGTTAAAATAAGCTTTCTCAATGCAGGGATATAGATTGTTGTAAATATATAACAGCGGTTAACGTATCTCCAAAAAAACGGGATACAAATTATCCCCTGCCTCCACGACGCCCGCCGCCACCTCCGCCGAAACCGCGCCCGCCACCGTTACGCCCTCCTTGCGGACGACTGCCCGTAAATTTTTGGAGCCGGAGTGTAAAGCTCAGCATAAAATACCTGCCCAGGCGGTTAGTGCGCGTATCAATTATCTGGTTTCCAACCGCTGTACGGGTGATGCCTTTGTTTTCGTCAAAAATGTCAAAGGCCTGGAACCGGAGCGAAGCAATATGCTTGTTTAAAAACTGGTATTCAAGATAACTGCTCAGCAGGGTAGGGTTGGCCTTAACAGTACTGCTGAAGCCGTGATTGATGGTTTGGGTTAAACTATAACCAAGCACCCAGCTGTAAAAAAAGTAATTGCGGCCATCCAGTCCCAGTGTCCAGGTTTGGGCATCGGTATTTAATGAGGATGGCAGGCTGTAACGGGTGGTATTAATGCTGTAATTTGCGCTGATCTCACTGTCCATAATGCTGTCAAGGTCAACCCGGAGTTTAGCCCCCTGGTTAAGTACCCAGTTTTTACCCTCGTTGCGTTGATTCTCTATAAATGATATGTTGTTATTATAGCTGGCGCCGCCATTTAATGATACAGTGTACTTACGCTCGGCAAAAGGTTTGGAAAAGGAATAATTGCCGTTTACATTATAAACGCCATTGGTGTTAATATAACGGGTTTCCTGTATGGTGTTATTGCCTTTGGTGGTTTGGGTATTAGCACTAACCGGCGATGAGTTGGTAACTATTGCATCCTGTGTTTCGGCAAATGATAAATTGGTAAACAGTGAATTGCCGCTTGCAATATCGAATTGATTGTACCTTACATTGAAGCTATTGGTAAAGGACGGTTTCAAATCCGGGTTACCATAAACCCTGTTTTGAGGGTCGGAATAATCTGGCTGAAGCTGTAACTGACTAAACGACGGCTGTGCATTTGATCCGCTGTAATTGAATGAGAATGAATGGTTTTTTGAAAAATTATAGATAAACCTTGCCGTTGGGATAATATTAAAAGTAGATGTAGTGGTATGGAAATTATGTGATTCGCCATCGAGCTTTGAAGGCTGAACCGCCAATCCCAATGTGTAATTATACTTAGGTTGTACCCCCCGAAGGTTTAACCCGATGCGGTTGGTGATAAACTGATAGTTATACAACGTACTTAAGGAGTCGACATAAGTTTGATTACCCGTTACAGGATCAACCCGGTAATTGTAGCGGTTATTATCGGTATTGGAATAATTGTAGCTGTAATTGCTTTCCAGGTAAGTTGTTTTACCAATAGGTTCGATATATGAAAAGTGAAGGCTTACTTTTTGAGATTGATTATCGGAGTTAACCTGCTGAAACAGGGGCGTTACTACGGTATCAGCCCGGGTGGTATACTTATCGTTAAGTTCCTGATCATTTTTAGAATAGCTTACATTGGCGTTAACGCTAAAATTGCGCCCTTTTTTATGGAACTTGTGGTTGTAAAGCACATTAAGGCTGCCGGTTTGTGATGAGTTGTTGGTTAAAGCCAGTTCATTACCTGTAACTAAATTTTCATTACGGGTATTGCTGAAGGTATCGGTACTCATGTTTTCAGCAGTAGCGTACGAAAACCCCGGGTTTATTTTGATATAGTTGGATGTGTCTATTTTGTATTCGATATTGAAATCAAACCTGTGGTTAATACCGTGATTATGGTTAGTGCTGTTATCCATATTGATGATATTGCCCGATTGATAAAGGTTTTGTTGCAGGGTTGTGCTATTGATATCCCTGTCTTTATCTGCAAAACTGTAGCTGCCATACACCGTTACTTTTTTGCTCCAGTCATCGCGGTAATTGGTGCCTATTGAGCGGTTAGTAGTGATGCCATTAGCAGTACTTACCCCTCCGGCACTGCTGCCGCCTCCACCGCCTCCACGCCCGGCGCGACCGCCACCACCGCCGCTGCTGCCAATGTTGAACGTATTGGTGTTGTTGTTATTCCATGTGCCGATGAGCGCCAGCTGCCTTGCATCATAAAATGAATTGGCCGACAGACGGGCCTGGTACCTGTCGTCATTGCCTACGCCAACGCTTCCCTGGCCAAAGTTTCCCTTGCTTTTTCCTTTCTGGATGGTAATGTTCAGGATCTTGTCCGGGTCGCCTGTTTTAATGCCGGTTAAATTGGCCTGGTCGCCGTAGTCGTCAATCACCTGTATATTTTCTACGATATCAGCAGGCAGGTTTTGGGTGGCTGTTTGCACATCGCCGGTAAAATAATCCTTGCCGTTTACCCGCACCTTGGTAACCTGTTTGCCATGTGCGGTTACATTGCCATCCTTATCAACGCTTACGCCCGGCAGTTTTTTAAGCAGGTCCTCTACGGGTGATCCTTCTCTTACTTTATAGGCGCTGGCTTTGTATTCGACGGTATCTTCTTTTATGGTGATGGGGATCACAGCCGAAACCACTACCGTGTTTAGCATATTGGTTTGAACCTTTACTTTAATAGGATCAAGCTTAATAGGCTTGGTATCATTATCCATTACATAACGGCGTGTAAAAGGCTGATAGCCTATACCGCTGATGGTAAGTTTAAAGTTTTTGGATACAACGGCAGGGAAAAAGAATACCCCTGCGGTACTGGTTGCTACTACTGCACTATCTTTATCGGATATCAGTTTTACGGTAATCCCCGGAACGGCACCCACGCTGTCAACCACGGTCCCGTGTACCTCACGGGGCTGTTGGGCATAGGCCGTTGATAAAAAAAGAATGCCAATAAACGCAAGCAGTAAGTGTTTTTTCATAGTTTAGGGTCAATTTAGGTTATTGACCGTTAAAGTTTAATGAAGGTTTAATCATTTAATCCTGTGTAATACTAATGTTGCATAAATTGTATTTTAGTGCATAACCTTATACTATCTTAACATCATTATGAGCACTTTATCCGATATCGACGGCTATAAAAGCGTAGCCTTTTCACAAGCCACCATTACCGAACTGATGATCCCTTCATACTCCAATTTCGGCGGAAAAATTCACGGAGGGATTTTGCTTTCGCTGATGGATAAAGTAGCTTATGTATGTGCAGCCAAGCATGCCGGCAATTATTGCGTAACAGCCTCTATTGATACAGTGGATTTTTTGCAACCCGTAGAGGTTGGCGAACTGGTATCGCTCATGGCATCGGTGAACTATGTGGGCAATACATCGCTGGTAGTAGGCATTAGGGTAATATCTGAAAATATCAAAAATCACTCGGTAAAACATACCAATACCAGCTATTTTACCATGGTGGCAAAAGACGAGTTTAACAAGCCAGCCAAAGTGCCCGGCCTGGTGCTGGAAAACCGCGAGCAGGTAAGGCGGTTTATCGAAGCCCGCCGCCGTAAAGAAATAAAACAAAGCTATATGAAAGAAGTTGAGCAGATTCAAATGCCTGATAATTATGAACATTGCATTGAACTGTTGCAGGGCGAGCGCTGCCTGGTTGCCGGATAGCTATTGTCCATATTAAGTTTATTATTAGATTGCAGCCTGAAACTGTTTGCGAATGACGAGGCCCGTAGGTTTATTATTGCTGTTGTTGATGCATGGTGGTATGTATGCCCAAAAAGCAAGCGGAACTGATCCCCAAAAATCGCAGTCATTAATCAAAACTATTGATAGCCTTAACAGGGTTATCGAAAATATCTACGTTGGTGCTCCTCATGAGGCAAGGGCAATGGCCGAGCATGCTTTACTGCTTTCGGAAAAAATAAAATATAACGAAGGTACCGGTAGTGCCTTTTTGAATTTGGGGCACGTATATTGGTCACAATCCTATTATCCTATCAGTTTGTTTTATTTCAATTCGGCTTTAACCTATCTGCCCAAAAGCAAACCCCTGATACTTGCTCACTGTTATAGTTCAATAGGCCGCGCTTACACCGATTTGCAGAATTATGGCAAGGCTTTAAAAAATTTAGACATAGCTGCCCGGTTTGCAGGCCATGATCCCGAAATGCTGGCCGAGGTTTACAACGAACGTTCATTTGTTTATGCAAAGCTTAAACAATATGATAAGGGGATAGCCCTCGCAAAGTTCGCCATGCGGCTTAGCCGCACTATAAATGACCAGCCCGCTATTTGCATATTGTATAGCCGGCTTGCCAACGCTTACCGGTTAAAGGGGCAGTATAAGCAGGCAATTGCTTATTCGGATACCGCTTTGCATATGAGTTACTTTGTTAACAACAAGCGCTTAAGGGCTATATCATTTATTGAGCAAGCCACTATTTATAATCTGGTAAATCAGTACGATAAAGCAATTGAACTTTCTAAAAAAGGCGCAGTGTTATCAGATAGCATAGGGATTATGGATGGCATATCATCTGCATACAAAACTATAGCTCACAGCTTTGAGCAAAAGCATGATCTGGTGCAATCGCTGGCTTACCAAAAGAAATATACAGCAGCACTTGATAGTCTTAATGCTACCAATAAGCGTAAAAATACCGAGCTGATCCAAAGCTATTTTGAACTTAACAGTCGCCTAACTGCTATTGCGGCAGTTGAGCAAAAAGCTAAGGAATATCGCGGAAAAATCCATCTGCAGAAAACGATTATCATTACCCTGCTTGTTGCGCTGTTGGTTGTGATACTGGCTTTATCCGTTACCTACTATCATTATAAGCAAAAAAGGGTTTTAACCAACCGGATGCGTAAACAGCATAAGGCCCTGCTGATTCAGAAAGAACTGATAGAAGAACAATCTTCAAACCTGGTCGGCATCAACAGCCTTAAAGATAAGTTGCTGGCTGTTATAGGGCATGACCTCCGTACGCCTATTGCCAACCTGCACTCTATATTACGCTTGTATAATACCAATGTTTTAACTGATACAGAGGTACAAGGCCTGATGAAGGAGATTGAACCGGTAGTACAGGGTGCCGAATTAACACTTTTAAACCTGCTTGAATGGGCGGGGAGCCAAATCAAAGGTATTAATCATGAGCCATCGGCAGTTGATATTTATCTGATTGGTGTTGAAATGGAGCGGATCTTCAGCTACCTTTTTCAGCAAAAAGATATCCGGTTTGAAAACAGGGCCTTACCCGGAATATGTGTGCATGCCGACGAAAGGCATATCAAAGTAGTTTTAAGCAATCTGGTTAGCAATGCCATTAAGTTTACTGGTGACAAGGGAATAATCACCTTATCAACTCTTAATGGTCAAAACTCCCTTAAAATTAATATTGCGGATACCGGCAAGGGAATTCCTGCTGAAAAGCTTCAACACTTATTTAGCCTCAATACCAAATATTCAGCAACAGGTACCTCCGGCGAAAAGGGGACAGGCATTGGCTTGTTTTTATGTAAGGAGCTTATTGAGTTTAACGGCGGCAGTCTTTGGGTAAACTCGGAAGTAAATAAAGGCAGCACCTTTAGTTTTAGCCTTCCTTTGGTAACGGATTAACCTTTCCTCAAAAATTATTCCTATTTAAAATCTGTGGGTTTGCTACATGATTAATGCTTATTAAGTAATATCTGTAGGGTATTGGCTTTTGTAATTTCCTATAAAGAAATTTAATTATTTTGAAAAAGTTTTAATCATTTGTTGGGTACTTTAAATCTTTTTCTGTCGTTAATACGTATAAGCAATAAGTAATTTTTACTATATTGTGACAAAATAGACAGATATTTCCTACTCTTTAAACTAACCACCCCAAAACTTAATGGCATTTTTAAACACTGTGCTCGAACCACCTGCATATGGTTGGACAGATGAACTTGGCAATCTCTCAAAACCCACCAACAAGCAAATTGTAAAGGAATTTTTTAAAAGGCTCAACGTATTCAGCAATAAAAAAAACTGGCTTTCATTTTTAAGCTGGTCGCTGGTTTTGGCTTTAGTACCTTTTTTAGGCCTGTTCATCTTTAAATATTTCAGCATCACCGGGCTCATTGTTGCCTTTGTATACGGAATGATCATTATGGGCACCCACGGTACTATCTGGCACCACAGGTATTGCACTCATGGCGCTTATACTTTTAAAAATAAATTTTGGCGGTTTTTTACACAAAACCTTACGCTTAAAATCATTCCTGAAGAGATTTACGCCGTATCACACCACGTGCACCACGCTTTATCTGATCAGCCTGGCGACCCGTACAACGCACAAGGTGGTTTTATGTATTGCTTTCTGGCCGATGTTAACCACCAGCCTATAGCCCGCAACATGGACGAGGCCTGCTATAAAAAATGTGTTAACCTGATGAAGCATACCGGGGTAACCACCAATACTTACAAGCAGTATCAAAAATGGGGCACCTTGGCTAATCCAACGCGTACCATAGTTGGTATTATACTCAACTGGGGCTTTTGGTTTGCGGCTTTCTACCTGTTAGGCGGCCCGGCGCTTGCCTGTGCAGTATTTGGTTCGGCGGGGATCTGGGCAGTTGGCGTACGTACATTTAATTATGAAGGACATGGCAAAGGAAAAGATATGCGCCGCGATGGTATCGATCATAACCGCGAGGACATGTCAATCAATCAACTATGGCCGGGTTACGTTGCAGGCGAATGGCATAATAACCATCACCTGTATCCTAAAAGCGCCCGTTCAGGTTTTAAACCATACCAGTTTGACCTTGCCTGGTGTTATATTAAGATGATGAGCATGCTGGGAGCAGTAAGCTCATACCGCGACTCGAAAGCTGATTTTTTGAAGGATTACTGTACGCCGGTGCCTGTTATTGTACCTGTGGCGATACCCGTTAACGAGATATTGGCCAAGGCGGAGTAAGCTGCTTTATAATATTATATATGGAAAGCCATAGCGGGATGATTGCTATGGCCTTTTTGTATTTTGAAATTCCCGTTTCCCTTAGCCGTTGTTGGTGTTGTCACCAACAACTCTGCTCCAAGCCAGCGAGGTTCAGCGTTACCTGCCAGGTTGTTGTTGGTGACAACACCAACAACGGCTTAAATCTCCACTCCGTGTTAAAATTACACTTTGTAAAAATCTGGTTATATGTTAAAAAAGTGGAGAATTGTTAAAATAGTACTATCTTAATTGCGAATTGATTATATACCTTAGTGAACCGATTATAGTGTACACTAAACACCAAACCAATGCGCTGTAAAATATTAAACGTTGTGTTATGCATGGCTTGCCTTGCCTTGTTTTCATTTCGGGTTAAGGCTCAGGGACCGGGAATTTTTGACGGGCAAACCGATGTAGGTACAGTTAAACATGCGGGTAGCGGGGTATATGACCCCAAACTGCAGCAGTATACCCTAACCGGTTCGGGCCAAAACATCTGGGCTACGCATGATGACTTCCATTTTGTGTGGAAGAAAATGAAAGGCGATTTCATCCTTCGCGCCAACGCAGCTTTTATAGGTAAAGGCGTTGAGGCCCACCGCAAGGTAGGTTTAATGGTGCGTGCCACGCTCGATTCAAACTCAAAACATATCAATGCGGTTGTGCATGGCGATGGTTTAACTTCATTGCAATACCGTAAAACTGTAAGTGGAATCACTGAAGAAAAGAAAGCATCCATCACCGCCGCCGATGTGATCCAGTTGGAGCGTAAAGGCAATACCTACACCATGTCGGTAGCACGTAAAGGTGATTTGTTTGTGAGTGAAGAAGTTACCGATCTTGATTTAGGCGACGACGTGTATGTTGGCATCTTCATCTGTTCGCACAATGCTGATGTTACCGAGAAAGCGGTATTTAACAATACACGTATTGTTACACCAGCCCCGGCTACGCTTGTGCCGTATAAACAGTATTTAGGCAGTGCGATTGAACTGCTCGACCTGGAGAGTCGGAACGCTACTGTGATTTATCAGTCGCCAAAATCGATCCAGGCGCCAAACTGGATGCTTGATGGGAAATCGCTTATTTATAACAGCGAAGGCTCGCTTTATAAATTTGATCTTAAATCGCATACGCCAACAGTACTCAATACAGGCATCGCTAAGAACAATAATAATGATCATGTGCTTTCCTTTGATGGCAAAATGCTGGCCATTAGCAGTGGTGATGGTGGCCCTTCAATTGGGTACACTGTGTCATCAGCAGGGGGGGAGGCAACCCGGGTAACACAAACCGGGCACGGTGCAAGCTATATGCATGGCTGGTCGCCCGATAAAAAGTATATTGTTTTTTGCGGCGAACGCAATAAGGAATTTGATGTGTACCGCATCCCGGCGAACGGTGGTCCCGAAGAGCGTCTCACCAATACCCCCGGGCTTGATGACGGGCCTGAATATTCGCCCGATGGTAAGTATATTTACTTCAACTCGGTACGTAGCGGCCTCATGCAGGTTTGGCGTATGAAAGCCGACGGCAGTGAGCAAACACAGCTTACTAACGATGATTATAATAACTGGTTTCCGCATATTTCGCCGGATGGCAAATGGATAGTTTACATCACATTCCTGAAAAGCGAAGTATCTCCCGGCGATCATCCATTTTATAAACATGTATATTTACGGGTAATGCCAATTGAAGGCGGTCCGTCAAAAGTAGTTGCTTACCTATACGGCGGGCAGGGTACTATCAACACCCCGTCATGGGCGCCGGATAGCAAGCATCTTGCTTTTGTAAGTAATTCCGATTTATTGTTTCCTGTATTCCCGATAGCAAAATAACCTTAAACATATAACCATGTATACATCACGCAGATCATTTTTAAAAACCGGCGCAATGGCAGTAGCCGGAGCGGCTTTGCTTCATGATAGTTTATTTGCAGCAACTGACAATAAACTAAAGCGCGTAGGGGTGCAGCTTTATAGTGTACGCGATGCCATGAAAGCCGATCCGCAGGGAACGCTTAAAAAGATTGCTGATGCGGGTTATGCACATGTGGAGCATGCTAATTATATCGACAGGAAATTTTACGGCTATACTGCTAAAGAATTTAAAAAGGTCCTGGCCGACCTTGACCTGAAAATGCCAAGCGGCCATACCGTAATGACACCTCAGCACTGGGATGCATCTAAAAATGATTTTACCGATGCCTGGAAATATACCATTGAGGATGCAGCCACCATGGGGCAAAAATTTGTGATAAGTCCATGGCTTGACGAAAAGGTACGCACCGACACCGATGCCCTGAAACGTACAATGGAGCAGTTTAACAAGTGTGGTGAACTTTGTAAGCAATCGTCAATGATGTTTGGTTATCATAACCACAATTTTGAGATCAGTACCAAAGTAGGTGATATCACGCTTTATGATTATATCATTCAAAATACCGATCCGGCTTTGGTTGCTCAGCAAATTGACATCGGCAACATGTTCAGCACCGGCGGTATGGCGTTAGAGTTTATTAATAAGTATCCCGGCAGGTTCCAGTCAATGCACGTAAAAGACGAAATTAAGGTGCCGCCACATAATGGCGATGACACCGAAAGTACAATTTTAGGTAAAGGGATACTGCCCGTTAAAGATATTGTAAAGGCTGGTGCAAAAAAAGGAGGCACCTCGTTATTTATTATTGAGCAGGAATCATACCAGGGGATGGACCCAATCGATTGTGTAAAAATTGATTTACAAATCATGAAAAAATGGGGTTATTAAGAGTATAAGGCTATCTTACGCTCTCGTGAATATTTAATTTCCCGGCCTTTAATTTTAGATTGTAATTATTAAGTTTGGGAACACGTTATAAATCATAAAAAGCCTCATCCTTTATCTGTTCAATAGACTAAAAATAGTATGGCAGATAAAATGGGCTTCGCTAAAACAATTTAGTTTAAACAATGGACCGGCGTACCGTCATTAAAAACCTGGCTTTGATCATAGGAGGAGCGGCATTGCTCCCGGCCTGTTCACAGGATAAAACAAAGTCGAAGGTTGCACTCAAAAATATCGACATCACTGCCAATCAGGAGCAGTTGATAGGTGATGTTTCGGAAACTATTATTCCTAAAACAACAACGCCGGGCGCTAAAGACCTGCAGCTGCATTTATTTGTACTGAAAATGCTGGATGATTGCTATAAAAAAGAAGATCAGCAGGCATTTGTAACCGGTATGGAACATTTTGCAGATCAGTCTCAAAAATTATATAGTAAAACGTTTGACCAGCTGGATACCAAAACCCGGGAGGCATTTTTACTGGATATAGAAAAGGAAGGTAAAGCGGAAGAAGCGGCTGCACAGAAAAGCGGCGACAAGAAGGATGCTGCACCGGCCACTCCGCCGGCAGGGAAATATTCGCCCGAGCTTAAAAAGTTTTACAGCATAGTAAAAAGGCAAACCATAAACGGTTACACCAATTCAAAATATTTTATGACCAACATAGTGGTATATGAGCTTGTACCGGGCAGGTACAACGCGCATTTCCCTTATAAACAAAAGCAAGCAGTTTAAGCGATGGCTAATTTAAATATCGACAGCGTTAAGGAACGCACTTTCGACGCGATAGTAATTGGCTCGGGTATGAGCGGGGGATGGGCTGCTAAGGAGTTTACAGATAAAGGGTTGAAAACGCTGATATTGGAGCGAGGTCGCGATGTAAAACACATAAAAGACTATCCCACTACCAATATGTACCCCTGGGAGTTTGAGCACCGCGGCGAATTGCCGATGGCTGTTCAGGAGGCCAACCCAATAGTGAACCGCTGCTATGCATTTGGAGAAAGCGCGGCACACTTTTTTGTAAAAGATGCTGAGCACCCGTATATACAGGATAAACCCTTCGATTGGATCCGCGGTTACCAGGTTGGCGGTAAATCCCTGCTATGGGCACGCCAAACCCAACGCTGGAGTGACTTTGATTTTGAAGGCCCTGCCCGTGATGGTTTCGCTGTTGACTGGCCTATTCGTTATAAGGATATTGCCCCATGGTATAGTTATGTAGAGAAATTTGCGGGTATTTCCGGTAACCGGGATGGTATTGCCGAATTGCCGGATGGTGAGTTTCTGCCCGCATTTCCGTTAAACACTGTTGAGGAATATTTTAGAGATCACGTAAAAAGTAAATATAAAAACAGGTATGTGATCAGTGCGCGTTGTGCGCATTTGTCAACCCCTAAACAGATTCACTTAGATCAGGGTAGGGTACAATGCCAAAGACGTACTATCTGCGAGCGTGGTTGCCCGTTTGGTGGATATTTCAGCGCGAATGCTACTACAATTCCATGGGCGTTAAAATCAGGCCACTCTATGTTAAGGCCTTTCTCGGTGGTTGAATCCATTATTTATGACGACAAGCTTGGCAAAGCAACCGGCGTAAGGGTTATTGATACCAATACCAAAGAAGCTATTGAGTATTACGCCAAAGTAATCTTTGTGAATGCAGCAGCGTTAAATACCAACCTGATATTGCTTAACTCCAAATCGCACCGCTTCCCTAATGGCCTCGGCAACGACAGTGGTGTGTTGGGTAAATATGTTGCCTTCCATAATTATTCGGCCCATATTGGTGCCGAGTATGATGGCGCTAAAGAATGGACAACCGATGGCCGTAACCCTGCCGGCGGTGGTTACATTCCCCGGTTCAGGAACGTATATAAACAGGAAACTGACTTTTTACGCGGCTATGCATCGGGCTTTAGCGCTTATCGTTATCCGCAGCGCAGCTGGGATGGCGTAGGCAGCAGCCTGAAAGAAAACCTGGCTAATAAAGAGCTTGGCCCATGGCATGTAGGTTCGCACATGATGGGCGAAACCATCCCGAAGGAAAGCAATTTTGTAAGCCTGGATGATAAGCAAAAAGATGCCTGGGGAGTGCCTTTATTAAAGATGAACGTTGATTACGACGATAACGATGAAAAGATGAAGAAGGATTATATAGAGCAGCTAACCGAAATGTTTACCAGCGCCGGCTTTACCAATATTAAAGCCAGTACCGATAAACGTGCCCCCGGTTTGGATATCCACGAAATGGGCGGTGCGCGCATGGGTAATGATCCTAAAACATCCATATTGAACAAATGGAACCAGATGCATAGCGTTAAAAACGTATTTGTTACCGATGGCGCCAGCATGACCTCAACCTCATGCCAAAACCCATCGCTAACTTATATGGCCTTTACCGCACGTGCTGCTGATTACGCCATGAGCGAGATGAAGAAGGGGAATATTTAGCCCCCCAACCCCCTAAAGGGGATGTAAAAGCAGCTCCCCCTTTAGGGGGCCGGGGGGCGACCTATGTGTAAAAAAAACACAATGTAATTTTGCAAAATGAATTTTATTCATACATTTAACCAGATAACCAAGTACTAAACAAATTAAACTAATCATATTATTCGTATGTCTGCAAACACTTATGACGCAATAGTCATTGGCTCAGGAATTTCAGGCGGGTGGGCTGCCAAAGAACTAACACAAAAGGGTTTGAAAACCATCATGCTTGAGCGTGGTCGTAATATCGAGCATATTAAAGATTACGTAAATGCTACCAAAGATCCATGGGAATTTCCGCATAGAGGCGGGCGTACCCAAAAAATGATTGAGGATTACCCGGTTCTTAAGCGCGACTATCCGTTAAATGAAACAAACCTTGACTATTGGGCAAGTGATAAAGACAGCCCATACACCGAGATCAAAAGGTTCGACTGGTTTCGTGGTTATCACGTAGGCGGTCGTTCACTAATGTGGGGACGCCAGTCATACCGCTGGGCTGATGTTGACTTTGAAGCCAACTTGAAAGATGGTATAGCTGTGGATTGGCCTATCCGTTATAAAGATATCGCTCCATGGTATAGTTATGCCGAGCAATTTGCCGGTATCTCTGGTAATAAAGATGGTTTACCAATTCTTCCTGATGGCGATTTTATGCCGCCAATGGAAATGAACGTGGTTGAAAAAGACGTTTCAAAACGCCTTAAAGAATTCTATAAAGAAGCACGTCACATGATCATTGGCCGTACGGCCAATATCACTGTGCCGCATAACAACCGTACCAACTGCCAGTACCGTAATAAATGCTGGTTAGGTTGTCCGTTCGGTGCTTATTTCAGCACACAATCGGCTACTTTGCCTGCGGCTATGGCTACCGGCAATTTAACGGTGCGTCCATGGTCTATCGTTACCAAAATATTGTACGATAAGGACACCAAGAAAGCTAAAGGTGTAGAAGTACTGGATGCTGAAACCAACAAAACTTATGAATACTTCGCTAAGATCGTATTCGTAAACGCTTCAACTATAAACTCGGCCTGGATCCTGATGAACTCAGCAACCGACGTATGGGAAGGCGGCTTAGGTAGCAGCAGCGGCGAGTTGGGCCACAACCTGATGGACCACCACCTTAATGTTAGTGCTTATGGCAGAATTGAAGGGTATGAGGACAAATATTATTTCGGTCGCCGTGCAAATGGTTTCTATATCCCACGCTATCGTAACCTTAACGGCGAAAAGCGTGATTACATCCGCGGTTTCGGTTATCAGGGTTCGGCAAGCCGCGAAGGCTGGAGCCGCGACATTGCCGAACTGAATATCGGTGGTGCATTTAAGGATGCATTGACTGAGCCAGGTTCATGGCATATAGGTATGGGCGCTTTCGGCGAAACCTTACCTTATCACGAAAACAAGGTTACTATCGACAAAACAAAAAAAGATAAATGGGGCTTACCAGTTGTTGCCATTGATGCCGAATTAAAAGCAAACGAGCTGAAAATGCGTATCGATATGGAAAAAGACGGCAAAGAAATGCTTGAAGCAATTGGGGCTAAAGATGTTCAAACTTCCAGCACCAATCCGTTCCTTGGTCGTGGTATTCACGAAATGGGTACTGCACGTATGGGCCGCGATCCAAAAACTTCAGTATTGAATGAGTGGAACCAGGTTTGGGATGCTAAAAACGTATTTGTTACCGATGGATCATGTATGACATCGGCAGCATGCCAAAACCCTTCGCTTACTTATATGGCATTAACTGCACGTGCTGCCAATCATGCTGTTGAGATACTTAAAAAAGGCGAAATTTAATCTGCAGCACATAAAAACAACCTAATAAGAACAACCTATGACTGAAGAAAAGGACAAAACCCCAAACCCGTCGAGACGGCAATTTATCAAAAGCAGCGCTATTGCAGCCGCTGGTTTTATGATAGTTCCACGCCATGTTTTGGGCGGTAAGGGTTTTATAGCTCCAAGCGACAAGTTATTGATTGCCGGCGTAGGCGCCGGTGGTAAAGGCCAAAGCGATATTGCTAACTTTTACAAAAGCGGTAAAGCCGAAATCGCTTTCCTGTGCGATGTGGACGACCGCAGAGCGGCCAAATCACGCGGCGATTTCCCTAAAGCAAAGTATTATAAAGACTGGCGCGAAATGTTTGATAAAGAACACAAACATTTTGATGCCGTTTCGGTTTCAACTCCCGATCATAACCACGCTATCATCACATACAATGCGATGCAGTTAAACAAGCACGTTTATGTTCAGAAGCCATTAACCCATGATATTTGGGAAGCGCGTTTGTTAACAGAGGCTGCAAAAAAATACAAAGTGGTAACACAAATGGGTAACCAGGGTTCATCAAATGATGGTACCCGTTTACTTTCAGAATGGTATGATGCCGACCTGATTGGTGATGTGCATACCGTTTACTGCTGGACAAACCGCCCGGTTTGGCCGCAAGGTATTGCATGGCCACCGCCACAGCCAAACATCCCTAAAGAGTTGGATTGGGACCTGTGGTTAGGTACTGCGCCTAAAAAAGATTACGTTGATAAACTGGTTCCATTTAACTGGCGTGGCTGGTGGGATTACGGCACAGGCGCCCTTGGCGATATGGGCTGCCACCTGGTTGAGGCTCCTTTCCGTGTATTGGGGATCCAGTATGCAAAAGATGTTCAGGCCAGCGTTGGCAGTGTTTATGTAGATGAGTTTAAAGAAGGCCATTTCCCTGAAAGCTGCCCTCCGTCAAGCCACATCACATTGACATTCCCTAAAACTGATAAAACTAAAGGTGATGTTACCCTGCACTGGATGGACGGTGGTATCCAGCCTGAAAGACCTATCGAATTGTTAGCAAGTGAAAACTTCGGCGGCGAAGAAGGCAACGGTACTTTGTTCATCGGTACAAAAGGAAAAATGTACGCAAGTACTTATTCTGATGCGCCTACGTTATTACCAAAATCGCTTACCAAAGATGCGAAAGCTCCGCAAAAATGGGCACGTGTACCGGGCGGCGCCAATGGTCACTATGCGCAGTGGGTTGAAGGCTGTATTGCCGGTTACGGTAAAACAGAACTAAGCTCATCGTTTGATAAGGCTGGTCCGCTTACGGAGGCTTTATTGATGGCTAACCTTGCGGTGCGTGGTCATGAGCTTAACGGCGGCAGGGTAAAATTAGTTTGGGATAACCAGGCTATGAAAGTTACCAACTTTGATGCAGTTAACCAATATATAAAGCGCGATTACCGCGAAGGTTTCGTATTAAAAGCGTAAACAAAATAATTAGTGGATTAGTGAGTTAGTGAATTAGTGATTGAGAAATCGCTGTCACTAATTCTCTAATTCCTCAATTAATTAAAATCACTAATTCATTAATTCACTAAATCAATAACTAATTTATGAATAGAAGAGAAGCGATAGGCAGGGTAGGTTTGATCCTTGGCGGTACCATCATCGGCGCCGAGTTCTTCATCTCCGGATGTAAACCATCTTCGCCGAAAGTAAACGACCTTTTTACACAGGATGATGTGGCCCTGATGGATGAAATTGGCGAAACCATTTTGCCTGCAACTTCAACCCCGGGTGCTAAAGCAGCCGAAATTGGTAAGTTTATGACGGTAATGGTACAGGATTGCTACACTGCCGATGATCAGAAAATTTTCACTAAAGGCCTTAAGGACCTGAATGATGCAAGCGACAAAAAATATGGTAAAAAGTTTTTGGAGGCTACTCCTGAACAGCGTACCGAACTATTAACCGCGCTTGACAAAGAACAAAAAGAATATACCAAAACCAAAAAGCCCGAAGATCCTAACCATTACTTCAGGATGCTGAAAGAATTAACCCTGTTGGGTTTCTTCACTTCAAAGCCGGGTGCTACACAGGCATTACGTTATATTGCCGTTCCGGGCAAGTACGACGGCAACCTGCCATACAAAAAAGGCGATAACGCCTGGGCAACCTAAAAAATTGCAATATCAATTGATCATATCTTTGGTGATTACCCCAATGAATTTATTGTCAAAAACAGCATTATAATGTAATGCTGTTTTTGACGTATACAATCGATTGAGAAGCCTTTAATCAAAAAAAATCAACCCCAACAAAAACAAATGAAATTAAGATTAGGAATGATTGGCGGCGGACAAGGTGCCTTTATTGGTGCTGTACACCGCATAGCCGCCCGTATTGATGGCGAATATGAACTGGTTTGCGGCGCTTTTAGCAGTAATGCCGAAAAATCGCAAGCCAGCGGCCTTTTGCTGGGCTTACCTGCAAGCCGCTCATACAGCTCATACCAGGAACTAATTGAAAAAGAAAAACAAATGCCCGAAGACGAGCGTGTACAGGTGATCAGTATTGTAACGCCAAACCATGTGCATTTTGCCCCAACCAAAATGGCGCTTGAGAATGGCTTCCATGTGGTGCTTGATAAGCCCATGACCTTTTCGCTTGAAGAAGCTAAAGAACTTGAAAAAGTGGTTAAGGCATCGGGTAAACTGTTTTGCCTTACGCATACTTATACCGGTTACCCTATGGTTAAGGAAGCTAAACAATTGATCAAAGCAGGCGCCATAGGCACTGTTAAAAAGGTTTATGTTGAGTATCCACAGGGATGGTTAAGCACATTTTTAGAAGGAGAAGATAATAAGCAGGCTTCATGGCGTACCGATCCGGGTAAAAGCGGTATTGCAGGTGCTATGGGCGATATAGGTACACACGCCTTTAACCTGGCCGAGTACGTTACAGGTTTAGAGGTGACAAAAATTTGTGCTGATATCAACATTGTAGTTCCTGGCCGCAAGCTGGACGACGATGGCGCTGCCTTATTGAAATTCAACAACGGTGCAAGCGGTGTGCTTACTGCTACCCAGATTGCTGCCGGCGAAGAAAATAATGTGAAGATCAGGGTGTATGGTGAAAAAGGTGGTTTGGAATGGCACCAGAGTGATGCTAATTCATTAACTGTGATGTACACCGATAAACCGGCTGAGATTTGGCGTACTGGCGGTGGTTATACCAGCTCATTTGCTCAGCATAACACACGTACACCAGCTGGTCACCCGGAAGGTTATCTGGAAGCATTTGCCAATCTGTACCGCAACTTTGCTTTAACGGTTAAAGCCGGTTTGGAAGGTAAAGAAGCTACTCCTGAAGAACTGGATTTCCCGGGTATTGAACAAGGCGTTCGCGGAATGGCCTTTATCGAAAATGTGATAGCATCAGGTAAATCGGACCTTAAATGGACTGATTTCACTATTTAATTTACCATCTACTTAAAACAAAAAACATGACTACTATAAAAGGACCTGCCATATTTATAGCACAATTTATAGGAGATGCGGCACCCTTCAATAGCCTCGAATCTATTTGCCAATGGGCAGCAGGTTTGGGTTACAAAGGTGTGCAGCTGCCAACTAACGATACCCGTTTCATCGATCTGCAAAAAGCTGCCGAAAGCAAAACTTATGCCGATGAAATCAGAGGTATAGTAAATGCTGCCGGTTTGGAAATTACCGAACTATCAACTCACTTGCAAGGTCAGCTGGTTGCTGTAAACCCGGTTTATGATGCACTGTTTGATGGTTTCGCACCTGAACATCTGCGCGGTAACCCGGCCGAAAGACAAAAATGGGCTGTACAGCAGTTAAAATATGCAGCACAAGCTTCAAAAAATTTAGGTTTAAATGCTTCGGTAACTTTTAGTGGTGCGCTGCTTTGGCCTATGGTATACCCATGGCCTCAACGCCCTGCCGGTATAGTCGAAACTGCTTTTGGCGAATTAGCTAAACGCTGGACACCGATTTTGGATGTTTACGAAGAAAACGGCATCGACCTTTGCTACGAGATCCATCCGGGCGAAGACCTGCATGACGGTATCACTTACGAGATGTTCCTTGATCATGTAAAAGGCCATAAACGTGCTAATTTACTGTATGATCCGTCGCATTTTGTATTGCAATGCCTGGATTACCTGGAATATATCGACCTCTATCATGAACGTATCAAAATGTTCCATGTTAAGGATGCTGAGTTTAACCCAACCGGGCGTCAGGGTGTTTACGGAGGCTACCAAAACTGGGTTAACCGTGCCGGCCGTTTCCGTTCATTGGGCGATGGACAGGTTGATTTTAAATCGATATTCAGTAAATTAACGCAATATGATTACAAAGGATGGGCTGTGCTTGAATGGGAATGCGCGCTTAAACATCCTGAAGACGGTGCAAGAGAAGGTGCTCAATTTATCAAAGATCATATTATCCGTGTAACAGAACGTGCTTTTGACGATTTCGCAGCATCAGGTTCTGATGACGCTTTCAACAGGAAAACGTTAGGAATATAGTTCCGATTTCGGATTTATTCAATGATTTGGAATTTTAAAAAACGTCATGCTAAACTTGTTTCGGCATGACAATAGGGTCTAAGACTTACGAAGTTTTTAAAACTTCGTAAGTCTGGATTTGCAACTTGCTGTCCCCGTCTCGCGCCCGTTTCTAATGAGCGCGTAAGGTGACTTCGTGTTTGTAACGCGACTGGCGATACAATCGCCAAACCATATTAAGCATTCATTACAAATGAGCGCAAGGAGTATGAATAACCCGCCGGCAAAGAGGGATTTGCAAAGCGGGCAAATACAAAGCTGATGTAATTCGGCAAAACGCATTTTGATAAACCAATTAACCCAATTATCATATAAACCTAAAGTAATTTGAAAATGCAAACTATTAACCGTGCACAGCTATTCAGGGCAAGCTGCCTGTCATTGCTGGTAACTTCATTGTCATTCGGTATCCGTGCCGGGATCCTGAGCGACCAGGGTGTAAGATTCCACCTGAACGCTTCACAATTAGGCACTATCGCGGCAACCGCCTTCTGGGGATTTCCGCTGGCTATTATTATCGGGGGCTTTATTGTTGATATCATCGGTATGAAAAAACTATTGGTATCAGCTTTCGTATTTCACCTGGTAGGGATTTTGCTTACCATTTTTGCCAATGGCTATTGGACGTTGTTCCTCTCTACTTTAATGATAGGGATTGCCAACGGCACTGTTGAAGCTTCCTGCAACCCGCTGGTAGCGTCATTGTTTACCGATAATAAAACAACCAAGCTTAACCACTTTCACCTTTGGTTTCCTGCAGGGATTGTAATTGGTACCTTAATCGTATTTGGGCTGGATACTGCGTTGGCCCATGGCGTATCGCCTAAACCATACTGGATCTCACAGGTAGAGATAGCGTTGATGCTGATCCCTACCATAGCCTATGGTTATTTGTTTTCGAAACTGGATTTCCCGGTTACGGAGCGTGTATCGGCAGGTGTTAGTACCGAGGATATGTATAAAGCATTGATCAACCCACTGTTTCTGTTCATGATTATTTGCATGTTCGGTACAGCTATTACCGAGTTGTTCACCAACCAATGGACAGACGTTTTGTTCAAAACGGTTACGGATAATGCTATCCTTATCTTAACTTTCGTTGCTTCGGTACAGGTATTGGGCCGTGCGTTTGCAAGTCCGATTGTACATCGTTTGGCTCCGCAGGGTGTATTGCTGATCTCTGCGATATTATCGGCATTGGGTATTTACCTGATGGTGCATTTGCACGGCGATGCTATTTATTTTGCAGCGGTGGTTTTTGGCCTTGGTGTAGCTTTCTTTTGGCCATGTATGATAGGTTTTGTGGCCGAAAACCTGCCGCGTACAGGTGCCGTGGGTTTAAACCTGATGGGGGGCGCCGGTATGTTCGGGGTATCCATTTATATGATGTTCATGGGCGGTTTTTATGACAAGATCATGGTTTCGAAATTACCGGCAGGGGCAAGTTTGGATGCTTACCGCTCTGCGCCGGCGGGCTCGGACATGGCTAAGGCATTTGATGCTGCGCGATCTGCAGCGGGCCCGGAAGTGTTGAATACAACGCTGATTATCCCGGTTGCATTAATCGTAGCATTTGTGGGGCTGGTAATTTACATGCGTTCACGTAAAAAAACCGCTTCATTAGGCGCTATATCGGTTTAATAGGGTTTTAATTATGATAAAAAGTTGTAATTTTCGCCTGATTAACCAACCCAATTAAAATTACATGATGAAAAACAGCAGGGGCTTTGTTAAGGAACAGATTTTCTGTTAGGCTATCATCATAAACCACAATTAATCTTTATGAAAAAAGTATTCGTTATTCTTTGTATCAGTGCGGCATTTGCTGCCTGTGGCGGAAATTCATCAAAAAACACCGGTGGCAGCGACAGCACTAACGGTGCCAATCAATCAGCTAAAGCTGCCGATGCTAATGCTGATACTGTAGTAGCAAAAACCGGTACCGAATCGGCAGGTGGTTCTGCAGGTTCATCAGCCGGCGAAAAATTAATGGCTTCGTTAGATTGCAGCACCTGTCATAAAGTTGACACCAAAGTTATTGGCCCTGCATTTGAAGATGTGGCTAAAAAATATGATGCTTCAGAGGCTAATATCGATATGCTTGCTAAAAAGATCATTGCCGGCGGCAGCGGTAACTGGGGTAACATTGCTATGACTCCACACCCTTCATTGCCTGAAAGCGACGCTAAAGAAATTGTAAAGTACATTTTATCACTAAAAAAATAATAAAATTTTCATGACCATAGGGATAAAATCAAAGCTATCGTTCATGATGTTCCTGGAGTTTTTTATCTGGGGCGCATGGTTTGTAACTTTAGGTACTTTTTTAGATAAATCGCTTCACGCTACAGGTGCACAGTCTGGCGAAGTTTTTTCAACACAATCATGGGGCGCTATCATTGCTCCGTTTATTATTGGCTTAATTGCCGATAAATATTTTAATGCTGAGAAGATATTAGGTGTGCTTCATTTAGTGGGCGCTGCATTAATGTATCAAATGTACTCTGCTACTGATGTTTCTGTATTTTATCCCTATGTGTTAGGTTACATGATATTGTACATGCCAACGCTGGCGTTGGTAAACTCGGTATCATTTAACCAGATGACCGACCCCGAAAAGGAATTTTCATCAATAAGGGTTTTTGGTACAGCAGGCTGGATTATAGCCGGTTTGCTTATCAGCTTTGTTTTTCATTGGGATTCCCCCGCTGGTATAAGCAGAAACATGCTGAAAAATACCTTCCTTATGGCTGGTATAGCATCAGCTGTTTTAGGTTTGTTCAGTTTCACGCTGCCGGCAACCCCGCCAAAGGTTGCTAAGGGCGAAAAGGTAAGCATCAGCCAGATGCTTGGCTTAGATGCCTTAAAATTACTTAAGGATACAAACTATGCTATCTTTTTTGTTGCCTCTATTTTGATCTGTATCCCGTTGGCATTTTACTATCAAAATGCCAATAGCTTCCTTACTGATATTAAGATGGATAATCCAACCGGTAAAATGACCATCGGCCAGATTTCAGAATTATTGTTCCTGCTTTGTTTACCAATTTTCTTTAAAAAGGCCGGCTTTAAATGGACAATACTTGTTGGCATGTTGGCCTGGACTGTGCGTTATGTTTTATTCGCCTACGGTAACGCAGGTGATCTGAGCTTTATGCTGCTTATTGGCCTGGCATTGCATGGCGTTTGTTATGACTTTTTCTTTGTATCAGGGCAGATTTATACAGACTCGAAAGCCGGTGTACAATACAAAAGTGCCGCACAGGGTATGATTACTCTTGCTACTTATGGCGTGGGTATGTTGATTGGCTTTTACGTAGCAGGAAAGATATCTGATAGCTATAATAGTCCCGCAGGTCACGATTGGAAAATGATTTGGCTGATACCGGCTTCTATCGCTGCTGCGGTATTCCTGTTATTCTTCCTGTCGTTCAAAGAAAAAAAGGGTGCAACCCAATAATTACCAGCTCAAACCAAAATATAACCATGGCATCAAATCAAAACAGGCGTTCGGCTATTAAAAGCATGATCGCGGGCACGGCGGCAATTGGCGCGTCGGGCGTATTATCTTCATTTACCACCGAAAACGAAAAAAATATGCAGGCGGATAATAAGCTAAAAGGCAATATTAACCATGCAGTATGCCGCTGGTGCTATGGTGATTTTACCGTAGATCAGCTTTGTGCTGCTGCTAAAGATATCGGCATAAAAGGTATTGATCTTGTAGGCCCTTCAGATTGGCCAACTCTTAAAAAATATGGCTTGTTCTCATCCATGTGTAACGGTGCCGAAATTAACCTTACCGATGGTTTTGGCGATAAACAGTTTCACGCCAAGTTACATGAAAACTATACTAAAATGATTCCGTTGGTAGCCGAAGCCGGTTACAAAAACCTGATCTGCTTTAGCGGCAGCCGTCGCGGTAAAACCGACGAGGAAGGCTGGAACAACTGTGTTGAAGGCCTTAAGCCAATGGTTGCCCTTGCCGAAAAGCATAATATAGTATTGGTAATGGAGCTGTTGAACAGTAAAATTGACCATAAAGATTACCAGTGCGATAGAGTAGAGTGGGGAGCAGAGCTTTGCCGCAGGATTGGTTCTGAACACTTTAAACTGCTTTATGATATTTATCATATGCAGATTGACGAAGGCGATGTGATCCGTAACATCCGTGCCAATCATCAGTACATAGCGCATTACCATACCGGTGGGGTCCCGGGCCGTAACGAAATTGACGAAACACAGGAACTTTACTACCCGGCCATTATGCGCGCCATAGTTGAGGTAGGGCATAAGGGCTTTGTGGCCCAGGAGTTCATCCCAAAACAAAAAGACAAAATAGCTTCGCTTAAAAAAGCGGTGCATATTTGTGATGTTTAAACCTTACATCACCTTATCACTCTAAAAAGCTAAACAAACTAAAACAAATACATGACAACCAGAAGAACATTTTTAGCACAAGCCGGACTAATTGCTGCCGGTGCGGTTATTGCACCTAAATTGGTATCGGCGAAGGCTTCAAATAAAGTGGGCCTGCAATTGTATAGCCTGCGCGATCAATTGCCCAAAGATGTAAAAGGTGTTATTGCACAAGTAGCAAAAGCCGGTTATAATGAGGTAGAAACCTTTGGTTTTAATAAAGAAACCGGTTATTGGGGATTAAAAGGCAAGGAATTTAGCCAGCTTTTAAAGGATAACGGCTTAACAACGCCAAGCGGTCATTACGGCCTGGACGAATACTTAGGCTCAGGTAAAACTGATGACCTGAACGCATACATTGAGGTTGCCAATACTATTGGTCAATCACATATCATTATACCCGCATTAAACCACAACTTTATTAAAACGGTTGACGACTGCAAAGGTGTTGCCGAAAAAATGAATAAGATTGCTGAGATCCTGAAAAAATCGGGCTTAAAATTAGGCTACCATAACCACAATTTTGAGTGGGCACCTGTTGGCGATACTACTTTTTACGATGTGGTGTTAAACAATACCGATCCTAAGCTGGTAGCCATGGAAATGGATATTTACTGGGTAGTACGTGCCGGTAAAAATCCGGTTGAAATTTTTGAAAAACATCCGGGCCGTTTCAATTTTGTACATGTTAAAGACAGGGATAAAACCAATGCCGAACTGAATACTGAGATAGGCAACGGTGATATCGACTTTAAAACCATATTGGGTAAAGCTAAACTTGCGGGCATTAAGCATTTTATTGTTGAGCAGGAAAACTATACCAATATCGATCCGTATGTGAGCATCGCAAAAAGTGCTTCATATCTGAAAAATACGCTTCACGTTTAAACCAATTATTTTAGAGAGATGAAATATCCATTAATATTAACCGCCCTTTTAGCAGGGAGCTGCTTCATGGCAAATGCGCAAAACGCTAAACCAGAGGATACTGAAATTTGGGAACCAATTCCTAAAGTAGTTACACCCGGTAAAAATTTAGGCGATGCCCCTTCAGATGCTATCATCCTGTTTAATGGCAAAGGCCTTGACGAATGGGTTTCTGTTGAAGATAAAACCCCGGCCAAATGGTTGGTAAAAGGTGATGTACTTACCGTAAACAAAGCTACCGGTAACATCGAGACCAAAAAAAGTTTTAACAACTATCAACTGCATATAGAGTGGAAAGTACCTGCAAACATTACAGGCAGCGGACAGGCCCGCGGTAACAGCGGTGTATTTCTGGCCTCAATAGGTAAAGGTGATGCCGGTTATGAGTTACAGGTTTTAGATTCGTACGAAAACAAAACTTATGTTAACGGTATGGCAGGCAGCTTGTACAAACAGGTGATCCCATTGGCAAACCCAGGCCGCAAACCCGGCGAGTGGAACGTTTATGACGTGATCTGGACTGCCCCTGTATTTAACGAAGACGGTTCGTTAAAATCGGCAGCAAGGGCTACTGTGTTCTTTAATGGTGTGTTGGTTGAAAATAATTTTGAACTGCTCGGTCCTACGCAGTACATCGGTAAACCATCGTATGAAGGTAAAAAACATGGTGCTTCACCAATTAAATTACAAGCTCACGGCGATAAAAGCGAGCCGCTTAGCTTCCGTAATATTTGGGTAAGAGAACTGTAAGCTATATAGCTTTTCTGAAATTATAATAAGCCTTCCGGTATCTGCCGGGAGGCTTTTTTGTGGTGTGTACAGTGTGCTATCGGCGGATATCCTATAACGGGAAATTTCCACACGAATACTTTTCAAATCTTCCACAATTAATCGAATTACACGAATCTTGAATTACATAGAATCTATTAATTGATTGATAAATAATATTGATAAACAAGTTGTTAGCTTTAAGATTTGTGCATTCGGCTTTAAGCTTAATTAATATCAAATAAAACTCGTGTAATTCGATTAATAGGTAAAAATTACTGTGAAAATTTTTCATTCATTATTTTTCAATCTGCTCCTGATTATGGCTATCGCTTAATACCGTACCTGTTTTGTTTCTTTTTTTTGCCTATTTTAAACTTATAAATAATATAGCCGTATAAGTTAACTATAAGCCATTTTGTTTCTCTTTTTAAGAGACAGATTTTTCCGGGATCATTAAAACTCAACGCAGACTGTTATTGTGAATATCTATAAATATTTGTTTGTTGTGGTTGCCTTATTGGTTGCCCAAAATGGGTTTTCGCAGGATAGGAACCTTAAGTTTGAGCATATCGGTACCCGGGAGGGTTTATCTCAAATTAACGTAAGCTCCGTAATTCAGGATAGCCGTGGCTTTATGTGGATAGGCACCCGAGATGGCCTCAACCGTTATGACGGGTATGGCTTTGTGATCTATAAACACAGTATCCAGGATGACAATTCGCTAAGCAGCAACCTGGTATCGGATATTGCTGAGGATAAAGATGGTAACATATGGCTGGCAACACTATTTGGCCTGAATAAACTTGATCGTAAAACGGGAAGGTTTGTACATTATTTTCATGACAGCGCCAATCCTAACAGCATCTCAAGTAACCTTGTAAACCGGCTGATATTTGATCATGAGGGTATTTTATGGGTAGCAAGCCAAAAAGGCGGGCTCGACAGGTTTGATATTCCTGCAAATAAGATCACCCATTATAAACATAGCGATACAAATTCATCTTCATTAAGCGACGATGATGTAACAGCACTAAAAGAAGATTCAAAACATCAGTTATGGGTTGGCACCCTTGGAGGGGGGCTTAACCTATTTGATCGAAAGACCGGAGCCTTTACCCGGTATCAAAATAAGCCGGGGATAGCTACCAGTATTTCCGGAACCTATGTAAGTTGTATTTATGAAGATAACTCTGGCCGGCTGTGGGTTGGTACGGAAGATGGTGGCCTTAATTTATTTGCTCCGGAAACAGGTACATTTAAGCACTATCTCCATAACGATAAAGATGCTAACAGCATTTCTGGCAATACCATTTTGTCGTTAAGTATGGATCTGAATGGTAAACTCTGGATAGGTTCGGAAAATAATGGCGTTAATATTCTTGATCCGGTTACAGGCAAAATAACAAACTATAAGCACGATGATATTGACAGGGGAAGTTTAAACGGTAATTCGATCTATAGTATTTGCCGCGACAGGATGGGGAATATGTGGCTTGGCGCTTTTAGCGGGGGCATTAACCTGTATAAGCGCAGTACCGAAAGTTTTTCGCATTTCAGGCATAACTCATCGCCCCAAAGCCTGGCTAATAATTTTGTACTTTGTTTACATGAAGATCAGAATGGTAATATTTGGGTAGGCACCGATGGAGGAGGGGTTAACGTGTTTAACAAGGACGGTACTGTTAAGCATTTTGTAAATGATCCTGCAAATCCTAACAGCCTGATAGGGAATTATATATTAAACATTACCCAGGATTTTAGGGGCGATTTTTGGATGGGGACCTGGGCTTACGGTTTGTGCAGGTACAGTCCTGGCACCGGTAAGTTCACCTACTTTAAACACGATGACTCAAAGCCCGGCAGTTTAAGCAATAATAATATTTACGCCCTCACCCATACCCGCGATCACCGCACCTGGGTAGGCACCTATAACGGAGGCCTTGATTTATTTGACGAAAAGTCGGGGACATTTTCCGCGTTTCGTTATGATCCTAATGATCCTAAAAGTATCAGCAGCGACAGGGTATACGCATTGCTTGAAGATCATGACAATAACTTTTGGGTTGGCACTTTTGATGCCGGGCTCAATTTGATGGACAGGAAAACCGGAACCTTTACCCGTTTTCAGCACGATGAAAAACGCAACAGCATCAGCAATAACAGCATCCCCGATTTGTTTGAGGATAGCAAAGGCCGTATTTGGATAAGTACTCTTTCGGGGCTCAACCTGTTTAACCCGGTCACTAAGCATTTTACGGTATTCACCACAAAAAGTGGCTTGCCAAGTGATGTAATTTATGCTGTGCGCGAAGATAAACTGGGCACTATTTGGGTAAGCACAAACAATGGTTTATCTAATTATGATCCGGTTAGGCACACATTTAAAAATTATACTATTGAAGACGGTTTGCAGGACGAAGAGTTTAAGTCGCATTCGGCGCTGCAGACAAAGGAAGGCAGGATCTTTTTTGGAGGGATTAACGGATTCAACTCTTTTACTCCCCAACAGATCTTAAAGCCATCTGCCTTTATGCCGCTGGTGATCACCAATTTTCAGTTATTCAATAAAACCGTAAAAATTGCCCGCGATAAAGATGATCCCTCGCCCTTAAAGCAGGATATAAGCGATACTAGGGCAATCAAATTGTCATACAAACAATCCGTAGTAACCTTACAGTATGCGGCGCTCGACTACTCTTCGTCTGATAAAAAGAATTACAGCTATATACTCGAAAATTTTGATACGGAATGGAATAACGTTGGCAGCCGCAATACGGCATCTTACACCAATTTGCCGCCGGGCGAATACACCTTTAAACTAAAATATCAAAATACGTCGGGGCTATGGTCCCCGCCTACAACTGGCTTAAAAATTACTATTGTGCCTCCGTTTTGGCTAACGTGGTGGTTTAAGTTGATAGCGGCAGCAACTATAATTGGTTTGATATATTTTGTTTATGCCTACCGTGTTAAGTTTTTAAGGGCGCAGAAAACAGTGTTGGAGCGGCAGGTAAAAGAACGTACCGAAAGCCTGGTAAAAATGACAGCTAATGAGCGACTGGCCCGGGAGGCTGCAGAAGAAGCACGTGAGGAAGCCGAAAGTGCTAATAAAGCCAAGAGCATTTTCCTTGCGACTATGAGCCACGAAATTCGTACCCCTATGAACGGGGTTATTGGTATGGCAACGCTACTGGCCAGTACCAGGCTTACAAGCGAACAGGAAGAGTATACCGAAACCATAAAAAATTGCGGCGATGCCCTGCTAACCGTTATTAATGATATCCTCGATTTTTCTAAGATTGAATCGGGCAATATGGAGCTAGATGAGGAAGATTTTGACCTGCGCGACTGCATTGAAGGTGTTTTGGACGTTTTTGCCGAAAAGGCTTCGCGTTTAAATCTCGACCTCGTTTATCAGGTTGAGCATAATGTACCGGTGCAAATTATTTCCGATTCGATACGCCTTCGGCAGATCCTGATTAACCTGGTGGGTAATGCTGTAAAGTTTACAACCCAGGGCGAGGTTTTTATAAAAGTTGGGGTGAAAGCGTTAAAAGGCGATGACCTGGAGTTGATATTTAAAATAAGGGATACAGGCATAGGTATTGCCGACGATAAACTGGAACGTTTATTTAAACCGTTTTCGCAGGTTGATTCAAGCACAACCCGTAAGTACGGCGGCACCGGTTTAGGTTTGGCTATCAGCGAAAAACTGGTGAAGTTGATGGGGGGCGAAATTAGCGTACAAAGCGAAGTTGGGAGAGGGACCACCTTTTCGTTTACTTTAAAATCAAAAGTGGGGCAAAAAGTAAAACGCAATTACGTTTACCTTAACCTCGCCGAACTTGAAAATAAGCGGATCTTATTTGTTGATGATAATGCTACCAACCGTGATATTATTGATACCCAATTGCGGCAGTGGAAGTATGACCCTGTAGTTGTGGCATCGGCAACCGAGGCGTTGAAGGTGCTTAACCAACAGGACGAGCCTGTTGATCTTTTGATAACAGACATGAGCATGCCCGAAATGGATGGCCTGGAACTGGCTAAGGAGGTAAAACAAAAATTTCCTGAAATACCCATTGTGTTGCTAAGCTCCATTGGCAGCGAACAAAGCAAACGGGAGGATAATGTCTTTAACGCGATACTGACTAAGCCTACCAAGCATAATCTTTTACATAAACATATTGTTGAACAATTAAAGGCCGGCAGCGGGATCAAAACAGAGTATAAGCCCGCACAAACAGCTTTTTCAAAGGATTTTGCTAAAAATTACCCTATGAGTATTTTGATAGCCGAGGATAATTTAATAAACCAGAAATTGGCTATACACATGCTAAGCAAAATGGGCTATAGTGCAGATATTGCCGAAAATGGCCATGTTGCACTAAATGCTATGGTAGCAAAGCACTACAACCTCATTTTAATGGATGTACAGATGCCAGATATGGATGGCCTGGAAACAACCCGTTTTATCCGCAGTAATATGCATGACCAGCCGGTAATTATTGCCATGACTGCCAACGCTATGCCCGAAGACAGGCAGGCATGCATGGATGCCGGTATGAATGATTATCTGAGCAAGCCCATGAAACTTTCTGATTTAACGGAAATGCTTGAAAAGTGGGGTAAATATATAAACGGACTCAATAAAGATTTACTGAATTGATTTATATTTACTCCCCAAACATCCCACCATTATGAACCTTTTTTTTAAATCGTCTGTCGCTTTTTTTACATGTTTATTGATGGTTACTATAGCGTTTGCAAAAGCGCCAGCACGTAATTATTATCAGCTTAAAATATATCATTACAAAACACAGGCCCAGGAAAGCACAATTGAAAAGTATTTACAGCAGGCCTACATACCTGCGTTGCATAGGGCTGGCATTAAAAATGTTGGTGTGTTTAAACCTATAAGCCAGGTTGATACTGCAAAGCTGTTATACGTATTTACGCCTTTTCAGTCATGGGATAGGTTAATGGGGATTGATCAAAAGTTGCAGGCCGATGCAGCATATCTTGCTGATGGTAAGGATTATATTGATGCGGCCTACAACGAACAGCCATATACCCGGTTAGAAACTATTATATTACAGGCTTTTCCAGGAATGCCTTCAACAGCAGTTCCAAACCTTACCGCTAACAAAGCTGATAGGGTTTACGAGTTGCGCAGTTATGAAAGCCCTACCGAAAAATACAATGTAAACAAGGTAACTATGTTTAATGTAGGCGATGAAATAGGTCTTTTCAAGCGCCTTGGTTTCAATGCTGTTTTTTATTCGGAAGTTATTGCAGGCAGTCACATGCCTAATTTAATGTATATGACCACGTTCAACAGCAAAGAAGACAGGGACAAGCATTGGGATACCTTTGGCAAAGATGCCTACTGGAAAACACTTTCTGCCAAAGCTGAGTACCAGCATAACGTTTCTCATGCTGATATTATCTTTCTTCGCCCGGCAGATTACTCTGATTTTTAGGTTGCTGGCAGGTTCAACTTATGGACTTGCATCAGAGGTGCAAAAGGTTTGCAGCTTCTAAGTGAATTACATTTTTAGTATGCCAGAGGTATACAACATCTCCGCGCGGAACAGCTCAACGGTAAAAAATAAATCAGCGCCATCAACGCAATCAAAAATCAATCAACGGTCGATATTGAAGATTTTGTCCGATATCGATCACTTTTTGAAAATTATAATATCATAATTTATTTATAATCAATGATTTAATATTGGTATAGCTCTTGCAAAACTTTATCCAAAGTTATCATAATGGATAAGGAAATTGCACTTGAAGTTACTACTGCCAAACGCAAAAAAACAGCGCTGGTCATCATTAGCAGCATAGCTGTTTTGGTGCTTGCTGTGATGCTTTTGCGGGGATATATTAAATCAACCATCACCCGGGCCGAAATAACAACCGCCAGGGTTGAAATTGGCAATATAGAAAATACCATAAACGCTACCGGTGAGGTGTTGCCGGAGTTTGAAGAAATCATCACCAGTCCGATAAATGCATCGATCAAAAGCGCGCTGATGGACGCGGGTAATAAGATCAAAGCCGGGCAATCGATATTAACGCTAGATAAATCGGCTACCCAAACCGATTATGAAAAACAAAAGTTTCAGCTCGAAACCAAACGCACCGAGATCAGCAAACTCAAACTTGATCTGAATAAAAGCTTCTACGACATCCAATCAAATAACGACATTAAACAGCTTCACATCAGCAACCTCGCCGATGCGGTTGAAAACGCTAAACGCCTGTACAAAGCCGGCGGCGGCACCCGCGAAAATATTGAGCAAGCCGAACTGAACCTGAAAGTTGCCCAGCTTGAAAAAAAGCAACTTGAAAACGAGATCAAAAGCAAACAACAAACCATGCAGCTGGAGATTAAGGAAGCTGAAATAGCTGCCGATATTCAGCAAAATGATTTGAAAGAATTACAACGCAAGCTTAATCTGGCAAATGTAGTTGCGACACGAGCGGGCGTCATCACTTACGTAAATAAAAACATCGGCGCCAACATTCAGCAAGGAGAGACCCTCGCCCGCATTGCCGATTTAGGCAGTTTCCGGATCCAGGGTAGTGTGTCTGATAACGTGGCCGATCAGGTTCATAGCGGCCTACCAGTTATTGTTCGAATCAATGATGAACAGTTACGTGGGCATGTAAGTAATGTATCCCCATCGATACAAAACAGCATAGTTTCTTTCGATGTACAGCTTGACGACAGGGCGAGCAAACTGCTCAGGCCTAATATGAAAGTAGATGTTTTTTTGGTAACGGCCACACACAGCAAAATCATGAGGGTAGCCAACGGTCCGGCGTTTAAAGGTCCCACTGTTCAGGACATCTTTGTGCTTAACAATGGCAAAGCCGAGCGGAGAACGGTACATATTGGCCTCACCAATTTTGATTATGTGGAGATACAAAGCGGGGTGAAGCAAGGTGAAGAGGTTATTACATCGGATATGAGCGAATACAAAAACTCGAGGGAAGTAACGGTAAAGAATTAGAAAGGAAATCGGAATTGCTCGGTCGGTTGGAAATGTTAGTTAAAAAAGCCATGTCATTGCGAGGAGGTACGACGAAGCAATCTCGTAGCTATACAGATCGGACATGCATTGGCTACGAGATTGCCGCACTACGCTTGTAATGAAGTGCCTCTGCCGCTGTTGGTGTTGTCACCAATAGCTCTACGTCAGGCTTTCGAATACGACTTTCCGTGATTATGAAAATCATTGGGGTAAAAGTTGTTGGTGACAACACCAACAACAGCAAAGAGGGGGGCTGGCTGTTTATTTAAAAGGATATTGTCATGAAAATACTATACATCATATTATTACTAACCATAAGCACAGCAGCGTTCGGCCTGAGCAGCAGCGATACGCTCAGGCTAACCCTGCAGCAGGTGGTTGAGCTGGCCAAGGCCAACTCCATAGCCGCCAAACAGGCCGCTACCACGCGCGAAACCAAATATTGGGAGTATCGCACGTACAAATCAAACTATCAGCCGCAACTGGCGTTAAGCGGTATTTTACCGGGGTATACCAAAACATTTTCGCAGGTACAGCAGCCCGATGGTACGATACTTTTTCAGCCTATTCATAATGATAATTCGCAGTTAAGGCTTGATTTCAGCCAGAGTATCGCAGCCACCGGTGGCACCATTTTCGGCACTACACAGTTGCAGCGTTTTGACGATTTTGACAGGCACAATGTATTGTATAACGGCATTCCTTATGGTATCAACTACGCGCAGCCGCTGTTTCAGTTCAATAGCCTTAAATGGGACAAAAGGATAGAGCCTTTAAAGTTTAACGAAAGTAAGCAGGCTTATATCGAAGCACAGGAAAAGATAGCAGTTGATGTGGAAGGCTATTTTTTCGACCTGCTGCTGGCCCAGGTAAACCTTAAAATGGCCGAAACCAATTTGGCCAATACCGAAGGGATCATCAAAATAGCCAACCTGAAATACGAGTTAGGGAAAGTGTCAAAAAACGATATCCTTCAACTGCAGCTGGAAAAGATCAACGCGCAGAAAGCAGTGGGCACAGCCAGGCGTGATGTGGAAATAACTACGCTTACGTTGCGCAGTTTTATAGGGCAGGCAGGAGACGACCGGATAGTTTTGGCAGTTCCGAAAGATATCAATAATATGATTGTCTCATCAGATAGGGTACTTGCCGAGGCTAATGCTAACCGGTCGGCAGCTATCGCTTTTTCACGCCGCCTTGCCGAAGCTAAGCGCGATGTAGCCAAGGCCAAAGGGCAAAACGGCCTTACAGCCACGCTCACCGCTAGTTTAGGCTTTTCAAATACGGCAACCAATATTCCGGATGTATACAAGAACCCTCAAAACCAACAGGTGCTGGAGCTGCAGCTATCGATACCGATATTGGATTGGGGCAGATCGAAATCACGGGCTAAAACAGCCCTGGCTAACCAGAAGCTTACAGAATACGCCGTTGAACAGGATAAACAGACTTTTAAGCAGGAGATAGTTACCCAGGTTTCGCTTTTTAATATGATGAAGGAACAACTGGTTTATACGGCCAGTGCCGACAGCATTGCCGGCGAGAAATATAAGATAGCGCGCGAACGGTATGTACTTGGAGATCTGAGCATAACAGATCTTGGTATCGCATTCCGCGAAAATGACCAGGCCCAGCGTGATTATGTAACCGCCCTCCGCGATTTTTGGGGAGCTTATTACCAATTGCGCTACCTTTCGCTTTACGACTTTGAAACAAACAAGAAAATCACTTATAACTAAATCAGTAATTCAATAACCCGATATCAATCCATAACCCATAAAAAATCACTAAATCACTAATTCATTAAATCAATAATTAACCTCTCATGATACGTTTACAAAACATTGAAAAGGTGTACCGCACCGATACCATCGAAACCCTGGCCCTTAACAGCGTAAGCCTTGATATTGCCAAAGGCGAATTTTTATCCATTATGGGCCCTTCGGGCTGTGGAAAGAGTACTCTGCTCAACATTATGGGGCTGCTTGATGCGCCTTCAAAAGGCAATATCCATATTGACGATCAGCAAACAGCTGGCATGAATGATAAACAGCTGGCACAGTTCCGCAATAAAAAGCTGGGTTTTATTTTTCAAAGCTATCACCTCATTAATGACCTCCAGGTGCTTGATAATGTGGAGCTGCCCTTGCTTTATCGCGATACTACTGCCAAACAACGCCGCCAGCTGGCAGCCGAAGCGCTGGAAAAAGTTGGCCTGGCTAATCGTTTAAAACATTTCCCTACGCAGCTTTCAGGCGGTCAGCGCCAGCGTGTGGCTATTGCAAGAGCTATTGTAGGTAAGCCCGAAATTATTTTGGCCGATGAGCCAACCGGTAACCTGGATAGCGCTATGGGCAACGAGATTATGGAAATCCTGCTTAATCTTAACCGCAACGATGGCACTACCATAGTAATGGTAACGCACGATGAAAATATGGCCCACAAAACCCATCGTTTGGTGCGCCTGTTTGATGGCGCGCAGGTTCAGTAATTAACTGGTTTTAAATTAAAATTATGCTTAAAAATTATTTTAAAATAGCCATAGCGGTGTTAAAGCGCCGCAAGTTTTTCACGTTCATCAGTTTGTTTGGGATTAGCTTTACCTTAACTATACTGATGGTTTTAACTGCGTTTATTGATAAAGTGGTAGGTGATACTTATCCGGATAAAAAACGCGACAGATCATTATACATTAACCGCATCCAGGAATCGGGTAAAGATAATTTGCAGTCGAGCACATTATCATATTACTTTTTAAGCCATTATACAAGTATGTTGAAAACACCGGTAAAGGTTGCCATATCATCAGCATTTAACGGTACCAATACCTACGTTAACAATAAAAAAATAGCAGTAAATTATAAATATACCAATGCCGAATATTGGGATGTGCTTGATTATGATTTTACCGAAGGTAAGGCATTCAACGGCCAGCAGGTTACCAATGCTGATCGTGTAGCGGTAATATCTGAGGATATGAAACGCGAATATTTTGGAGATGCACCCTCGGTAGTTGGTAAATATATCGAAGCGGATAACGTAAGCTATCGGGTTATAGGTGTAGTTAAAAACGTACCCATAACCGATTATATGCTTTACAGTGATATCTACCTGCCTTACACCGTTTCCAAAGCCAATTATAAAGATAAAGGGTACATGGGTGGATATATGGGGATTTTATTGGCTAATTCAACGGGCGATGTACAAAAGATGCGTGATGAGTATGAAAACCTTATGAAAAGGGTACCGGTTGAAAGAAAGGAATTTACCCATCTGTACAGCCATGCCAACCCGTTTTTGGCGGCTTATCTTGATACAGGTAATGAACAGCATTCCGGGGTGTCTATAGCGCTTATGGCCATAAGCGTGTTTGTTTTCATATTTACCCTTTTGCCAACGCTTAATCTGATAAATATCAACATCACCCGAATTATGGAGCGCTCTTCAGAAATTGGGGTACGTAAGGCTTTTGGCGCATCATCCAAGACATTGGTTTACCAATTTATTGTCGAAAACCTGATCCTTACCTTGTTGGGGGGCGTTCTCGGTGTTGCTTTATCGCTGCTGGCACTTTATGTTATCAATAACGCCAATTTGATAGCCAACCTTGAGTTAAGCATCAATTTTACAGTATTAATTATAGGCCTGCTGGTATGCCTTGTTTTTGGTTTATTATCAGGCGTGTATCCGGCCTGGCGCATGTCAAAACTGAATGTGGTTATGGCACTTAAGGCTCAGTAAAATATTTATCATTAATTAAAAATATTATGTTTAAGCATTTATTTAAACTCATCTGGAATAAAAAGAAGCAGAACTTCCTGCTCATGACCGAGATGCTGGTGTCATTCCTGGTACTGTTTGCGGTATTTACGCTGATGGTTTACTATTATACCAATTATAAAAAGCCCATGGGTATTGAATATCAAAACGTTTGGGTCATAAACTACGGCAATGCATATCAAACAAAAAATATCGATTCACTTAACCTGTACTATGAAACGTTAAGAAAAACAATAAAATCATTGCCGCAGGTGCAGGAAATAAGCTTTGTAAGCGGCAATATCCCATTTTCTCAACATGTTAATGAAAGTGCCTTAACCTTTAACGGAAAGCACGTTAACCATTTAAATAATTTTACTGTTGAAGACGGTTACAAAGACGTGCTTCAGGTGCAGTTGCTTGAAGGCCGGTGGTTTAACAAGCAGGATGCTGTTGCCAAAAACAAAAGTGTTGTAATTGATGCGGCATTAAAGGAGGCAACTTTTGGTAATGAACCGGCTGCGGGTAAACTTTTTGGTAATGATAACGATAAAGACAGGTTAAGAGTAGTTGGCGTAATTCAAACGATAAAAAGGAACGGCGATTATGTAAATCCAGGCCCCGGGCTGTTTTTCAGAACTGATACTGGGTCGTTTCGCTGGCTTGGTAAAATCCTGGTTAGGGTAGCTCCGGGTACCGACGCAACCTTTGAAGGTAAACTCTACAAAACAATGGCCAATTACATGAAAAATTCAAATGTAGAGATCGAGCACCTCTCCAACAAGCTCAAGGATAGTAATTATTTTGCATTGGTACCCATGATCATATTGGGTATTGTATGTGCATTTTTGGTAATTAATGTTGCGCTCGGGTTATTTGGGGTATTGTGGTATAACATCAATAAACGCCGGGGCGAAATCGGGCTGCGCAGGGCAATCGGCGCTACCGGTAATTCAGTGTCATCACAATTGGTAAGCGAATCCATGATCCTGGCTACACTTTCACTTATTATCGGGGTGTTTTTCGCCGTGCAATTTCCGCTGCTTAATGTATTCGACCTGTCTGCCGGTATATATATCGGAGGGATGCTTTTATCAGTGCTGTTTGTTTACCTGTTAGTGCTCATTTGTTCACTTTACCCTGGCAAACAGGCTGCGGCTATTTATCCCGCTGTTGCTTTACACGAAGAATAATTACGATATTGACCGCCTGTTATGATATTGGTTATTGATGATGATATTGCTGTACGCACCTCGCTGATCCTGCTGTTAAAAAGCGAGGGCTATGATGCTGTAAGTGCCAATGAACCTGCCGAAGCTTTGAAGATCATTAAGAAAAAAACGGTCGAGCTGATTATTCTCGATCTTAATTTTTCGATAGATACATCGGGGCAGGAAGGAATGGACCTGCTTGCAAAGATCAAGGCTTTTAACAGTGCCATTCCTGTAATCCTGATCACCGGTTGGGGAAGTATCGAGCTGGCAGTGAAAGGCATGAAGCTGGGCGCTAATGATTTCATCAACAAGCCATGGGTTAACGAGCATCTCATTCAGTCGGTTAAAACCCTGCTCGATCTGCAGGATAAAAAGACGGAACACCGTACCCGTAAGCAATTGGATAAAACTTACAATTTTGAGAATATTGTAGGCGAAGATCCCCGGATGCTCGACATCCTGGAAACCATAGGCCGCGTTGCGTCAACTGATGCATCGGTGCTGATCATGGGTGAAAGCGGTACAGGTAAGGAGCTGATAGCGGAAGCGATTCACCAAAATAGTCTTCGCCGTAATAAGCCATTTATCAAGGTGAATTTGGGTGGCATTTCTACCTCTTTGTTTGAGAGCGAAATGTTCGGCCACATTCGCGGAGCGTTTACCGATGCACGGTTTGACCGGATGGGCCGCTTTGAAATGGCCAACAAAGGCACCATTTTTTTAGATGAAATAGGCGACCTGGATGCCAGCAGCCAGGTAAAGTTGCTCCGCGTATTGCAGGACCGCACTTATGAAGTATTGGGCAGCAGCCGAACCAAAACGGTTGATACCCGCGTAGTATGCGCTACCAATAAAAACCTGAATGACATGGTATCGCGCGGTACTTTTCGTGAGGATTTATTGTACCGTATCAACCTGATCACCGTTTACCTGCCGGCTTTGCGCGAGCGGCCGAAAGATATTCCTTTGCTGGTTGACTTTTTTATTAATAACTTAAAGCAGATCTATAACCGGCCTAATTTGTCGGTAGCGCCATCAGCCATGAAGTGGTTGCAGCAGTTACCTTTACCCGGCAATATCAGGCAATTGAAAAACCTGGTGGAGCGCTCTATTTTGGTGAGCAGGAGGGATGAGTTGAGTATCGATGATTTCCGGTCGCAACTGGAATTGTCACCTGTTAAAAAAGGAAATATCCAATTGCCGGGCGTAGGCACATTAACTTTAGAAGAGGTAGAAGTAGAGATGATAAGACGGGCATTGGATCACCATAAAAACAAGATAAGCAAGGCGGCAGCGGCGCTGGGCCTCACGCGCAGCGCCCTGTACCGGCGGCTCGAAAAATACCAGATCCCGTACGATGAAGCTGAGGACTAAATACATTTTATTTGTGGTGATCCTGCACCTGCTTACCCTGGTGCTTGCATGGTTTATTTTCATCGACAATAAGATCTATTTTATCATAGCCGAGGCTTTTGTTCTTCTTTCGGCAGCCGTAGCGATACAGCTTTACCGCCAGCTTGTACTGCCTTTAAAAATGTTACTACAGGGGATAGAGGCCATAAAAGACAAAGATTTTAACGTGAAATTTCTTTCAACCGGTAAACTGGAGGTTGACGCGCTGATTGATGTTTATAACCAGATGATGGACGAGTTAAGAACCGAACGGACACGACAGGAGCAACAACATTTCTTTTTAGAAAAGCTCATCCACACTTCGCCAACGGGTATCATTATCCTTGATTTTGATGACCGCGTGCAACAAATCAACCCTAAAGCTTTGCAGGTTTTGGGTATTGATGAAAAAGCCGTGATTGGTGAATTAATTGGCGAGCTCGCTCACTCTATCTTCAAGCACATCAAAGCCCTTAAATCGGGCGAAACGGAGGTGGTTAAGCTGGATGGGGTTAATTCGTTCAAACTGCAAAAATCGCATTTTATCGACCGGGGGTTCTCACGTCATTTTATCATGTTAGAGGATTTGACAGCCGAAATACTGGCGGCCGAAAAGAAAGTTTATGGCAAAGTGATCAGGATGATGGCACATGAGGTTAATAACACCATAGGGCCTGTAAATTCCATCATGCAATCAGCCATGAAAACCGATCAGCTTTGGGCAGGTCATGATTTCGACCCGATAAAAGATGCGCTGCAGGTTGCAATGGACAGGAATCAAAACCTCAATCTGTTCATGCGTAATTTTGCAGATTTGGTTAAGCTGCCTCCGGCCAACAAACAGCCTGTTGTATTGCAAAAGCTCTTAGAATCGGTAGTAACGCTGATGGGCATTCGTGCTGAAGAAAAAGGGATATCGCTTGCAGTTGACCTACCCGAAGAACCGGTTAAAATAATGGCCGATGAACAGCAACTGGAGCAGGCATTCATCAATATTGTTAAAAATGCCATCGAGGCTATTGATGATGAGGGATCGGTAACATTTACCATCAATCTTAAAGAAAAAAAACTCATCATTACCGACACCGGAAAAGGCATCTCGGCCGAACAAAACGCCAACCTGTTTACCCCATTCTTCAGCACCAAAAAAGATGGGCAGGGGATAGGCCTCACCCTGGTACGTGAAATCATGTTAAACCACGGCTTTGAGTTTTCATTGAAAACTGTTGCCGAACGGCAGACGGAGTTTGTGGTTTATTGGGGCTGAAATGGGGTGATAGAAAGAAGGAAATTACGCCGCCGCTCGGCTCCAGCCGAGTGGCAATTATCCAGCGGCCTCTGGCCGCCGTGGCAAAAGTAGCCTAACCTTGGACGAAGCCTGTCTGAAAGAACCTAACCCTGGTCGAAGTTTAGCGTAGCGTAACTTCGTCCTGGAATTGTAGAAGCATTCTGCTTCCGTAGCAAAAGAAAAACATAGCCTTTATAGTCAGGTCGGTAACATACAATCAAGAGTTGTTGAGTTAAGCTGGAAGCTTAACCCATTTTAGGACGAAGTTTAGCGTAGCGTAACTTCGTCCAGTAATTGGATTTTATATGATTGTGCAAAGCCAATAAAAATCCATAATTGTATTAGCATTTGCTTAATCCTTTTAGTAACGTTGTAAATCAATTTACATGTTACCTTAACAGATAATTACTGCAACCACATTCACCATGCAAAGACGGCATTTTATAAAACTTTCTGCGGCTACATCAGCTGCCATGCTTTTCAGCAAGCTCACTTACTCGGCCTCAAACGGAGCTGCAATTATGAATGCTCCCGATGAGGTGTGGGCACAATCAGGCACCGACTGGGTTAAGCTTACAGCATCAAACGGATCTCATTACACTTATAAAGATATCAGCGCAAGCCTTAAAACTAATGGCAACGGGCTTGGCGTATATATTTCATCACCAAAACAAGAGTTAAATGCGGTGCGCTTAAAATGGAAACATAATACATCTGCTTCTGCTAAATTTCTGGGCGATCATTGGGAACGCTCGTATGGTGACCTGCAATGGAAAACTATGGCTTCCGGTATTAAAAATCCCTGGTATGTAATTATCCATGATGATAAACAAACCGTTTGCTTCGGTGTAAAAACCGGTGCTAACAGTATTTGCTGGTGGGGCGTTAATGCCGATAATATCGAACTTACTTTAGATACAACCTCAGGCGGGGTAGGCGTGCTGCTGGGCGACAGGCAACTGCACGCTGCTGATGTAATTACTACCAATGCTAAAACAGGGGAGGATGCTTTTGCCGCAACGCATCGTTTTTGTAAAATGATGTGCGAAAAGCCACGCATCCCAAAACAACCGGTATATGGCATCAACGACTGGTATTTTGCCTATGGTAATAACTCGGCAGAGCTGATCAAAAAGACAACGGCCATGATGGCCGAACTGGTTACAGATCACAGCAATAAACCTTTTTCTGTTATTGACGCAGGTTGGGCTACCTATTCGCCGTTGTTACCCGGCGATGGCGGCTGGAACGATGATTTTTCAAAGCCAAATGATAAGTTTAAGGATATGCATGCCCTTGGCGATGAGATCAAGAAATTAGGCATGCGCCCCGGCCTGTGGATGCGACCGCTTTGTGCCAAACATGATGAAAAGGCCAGTCTACTGGCACCGAAGATTCCGGGCAGGAATGATCCGAAAAATCCGGTACTTGATCCTACTATTCCTGAAAACATAGCCCGTATCCAGCATAACTTTGATGTGTATAAGCAATGGGGGTACGAAATGGTGAAACACGATTTTACAACCTATGATATTGCCGGTCGCTGGGGTTTTGATATGAAGAATAGTTTCACCGCGCCAAACTGGCATTTTAACGACAGAAGCAAGACTAATGCTGAGATTATCCTGCACCTATACCGCTCCATTCGCGAAGCAGCAGGCGATGGCATTTATGTGATCGGTTGTAATACGATGAGCCATCTTTCGGCCGGGGTATTTGAGATGTGCCGTATAGGTGACGATACCAGTGGTCATGAATGGGAGCGCACCCGTAAAATGGGTGTTAACACATTGGCTTTCCGCTTGCCACAGCACAATGCGTTTTATGCGGTAGACGGTGATTGCGTAGGCCTTACTAAAGATATTGAATGGAAAAGGAACAAGCAGTGGCTGCAATTATTAGCTGAGAGCGGTGCGCCGCTGTTTATCTCAGGCCAGCCGGAAGCTATGGGCGAAGAGCAAAGGAAAGCTGTTAAAACAGCCTTTGCACAGGCGGCAAAAGTACAACCGCTGGGCCAGCCATTGGATTGGATGGAAACATTAACACCCACCAAATGGAAACTGAACGGCAGGGTGGTTGATTTTGATTGGGCATAAACAAAAAGGGTGGGTGTCGCCCTGAGCTTGTCGAAGGGGCGCGCGCAGAGGCCTTGCCCACCATGCTTCGACAGGCTACCCATGACACCCATTTTTAATTTGTCATCCTGAGTGATAGCGAAGAATCTTCTTCAACATGCAGAACTACTATACAGGGTGAAGAAGTTGCTTCGTTTCTGCTCTTGACATGTTGCAGAACCCAGACTTACGAAGTTTTTAAAACTTCGTAAGTCTTTGCCTTTTTAATTCACTTTTCAAAACCCACCGAATGAGAAGAAATTCCCTTATGCATTCGTAGCACAAAATAATTTGCAATTAACTGTTAGGCGATTAAAAAAATATAACGATTATTGGAGCGCGATAAATTGCAGCCTGACATGTTTTACTGACATTGTTTTGTCAGTGTTCAACTTTTAAAAAACAAGTGTTCAATTAAATATACCGGTAAATATTAAACCGCTGTTTATCAGCTTGTTGGTTGTTTTGTTGTGATTTATTGAACGCTTAAGTTGCTGACTGTCAATGCTGAGTTTTTTTTGAGCTGTTCACACTTTTAAAATTGAACACTCCTGTTTTTGCATATTAAACCTACGATATAAAAATGAGTGATACCAATACAAGCAATACTTTCAGCATGATCAACACCATGCGCTGGTATGGCCCCAATGATCCTGTGAGTTTAGCCGATATCAGGCAGGCAGGGTGTACAGGTGTAGTAAGCGCCCTGCACCAAATCCCCAATGGCCAGATATGGACCGTTGAGGCTATCAACGAGCGCAAAGCGATTATCGAAGCGGCCGGCCTTACCTGGGATGTGGTTGAAAGTGTACCTGTACATGAGGCCATCAAAACCCAAACCGGCGATTATCAGCAATATATTGAAAACTACAAGCAAAACCTGCAAAACTTGGCAACCTGTGGTATCCATATCGTTACCTATAACTTTATGCCGGTACTTGACTGGACCCGTACCGATTTGAGCTTTACCGTTGGAGATGGCTCCAAAGCGCTCCGCTTTGAAAAAGCCGCCTTTATTGCTTTTGATGTATTCATGCTGCAAAGGCCAGGTGCCGAATGGGAGTACACCAGCGATGAACTTGACTGCGCCAAAGCCCGCTTTGACGGCATGACGGAAGATGATAAACAATTACTGCAGCGTAATATTATAGCAGGTTTGCCAGGCAGTGAGGAAAGTTTCACGCTGGATAAATTCAGGGAAGCTTTGGCTGCTTATGATGGTATCGATGCCAAGCGGTTAAGGGAAAACCTTATTTATTTTCTGAGCGAGATCATCCCCGTTGCAGATGCCAACAATGTTAAAATGGTGATCCACCCCGATGACCCGCCATATGCTATTTTAGGCCTGCCAAGGGTAGTAAGTACTGCCGAACATATTAACGCCCTGATAGAGGCTGTGCCATCGTTAAACAATGGCCTCTGCTTCTGTACAGGATCATACGGTGTAAGGCCGGACAATGACCTGCCTGCCATGGTTAAACAATTTGGTGACAGGATCAATTTCATCCACCTGCGCAGCACCCGCCGCAATGAATTTGGCGATTTTTATGAAGATAACCACCTGGAAGGTGATGTGGATATGTACTCGGTGGTGAAAGAGTTAGTACAGGTAATGAAGCAACGTAAATTAAGCATCCCAATGCGCCCCGATCATGGTCACCAGATGCTGGATGATCTTAAAAAGAAAACCAACCCCGGTTATTCTGCCATCGGAAGGCTGCGTGGCCTTGCCGAGTTGAGAGGGCTTGAACTGGGCATCATCCGCTCAATGGAATAAAATAATTTTTAATACAATCCGGAAACGGGAGGTTCAAAAGAGCCTCCCGTTTTTGTTTTATGGATATATACACTTTTTGAAATTATGGTGTACTTAAATGAAATGCCAGTGTAATTGTAAGTTTATTGATGTGCATAGCTTTAGTTAATTATTAAAACCAATTAATTAAATCAAATTATGAAAAAACAATTAAGCAAACTGATGTTTGGCAGCTCGCTGCTGCTTTTAACCCTCGTATCGGCCTGTAGCAAAGACGCAGGCAAACCTGCCGCAACCAATGGCAACACCACAGCGCCGCGGGCCGCTGTTCCTCAAAGCGGTTTTAGTTTATGGGGAACCTGTAATGGTGCACCCTATAACATTTCGGGAACCAATGGTATTTGTGTTCCGGTAGGTAATTGCAGTACCGATATTGATGCGGCGCAACAAAGCACAGGGCAAAACGCTACCGGACTTCAGTTTAATGGTTGCTTTAAAGGTGGTACAAGCGCTTCCAGTTCGGCAAGTGAGCAGGCAGTTTTCCTGTGCGATAATGTTTCGCAGTGGAATGGTAATGAAATGGGTTTCGTGAAAACCCTGAATGACAATGCCCTGAAAGGGTATTTACAGGGAGGCGGGCAGTACATTACCCAGGTAATATCTGTGGGCGATAACGGTTACCATACTTTTAAATGCCAGGCCCGTTCAGGTAATGTGCACCAGGTTGATTTTTATGTGGATGGGACATATAAATTCACCCTCACCAACAACAGCGGCACTTACTGGAACAACTGGTATTACTTTGTAGGCACAAATCATTGGTATGGCGGTTCAAGCAATACCGGTCAGCAAATTGAAATGTATAACATGACCACTTTTTAATTTTTACTACCCCGATTAAAAAACAAAAGGCCTTTGCGGAGAGCGAAGGCCTTTGTTGCTTATTATTGGTTAGGTGTTCTTAGCCCATGTTATAAAAAAACTGCTCGGCTATAATTTTTCCATCTTTTACTTCATAAACCGCTATTTCATTCATCGGCATACGGCCGCCTTCTTTATAGGTAACATCCATATCCATAGTTACCGCAAAAAAGTTACCGGTAACAATCGGGTCAGATACCTCGCCGCTGTGTACTTCCTGTACCGAGGCATACCAGTATTCTGTTTTGCCTTTAACAGCCTCTTTGCCCTCGGTAAGTTCCATTGGCGAACCCTTTGGCTCACGGCTCACAATATTATCTGCATAAAGTTCATCAATAGCCTGGGTATGCTGGCCCTCGCGGCAATACTGTACTAATTTTTCTGCTACTTCGGTGGTGGTCATGATCTTATGGTTTTAATTGTTGTTATAAAGTTAGTTAATAACGCTTCAAACCAATCGCCTTTTTGGTTTAAATTTCTGTTAAGTTTGATCTGCAATTGCACCTCCCGAAAAAAAATAAAAATTTTCTGTAACCATTTTATGCCGCCGAAGTACTTAAGGTATATTACATAATTACAAACTGATTGAACACGCTTACAGACAATGCCATTATGCTAAAGGTGAAAGCCGGCGACCTTGACAGGATGGGTATGCTCTTTGAACGCTACAATCGGCAGCTGTACGGCTTTCTGTTCCACATGACCTATCAGCGCGAACTGAGCGAAGACATGGTGCAGCAAGTGTTTTATAAAATGCTTAAATACCGGCACACCTTTACCGGTACCGGCGAATATATACACTGGATGTACTCCATCGCACGCAACGTTTTAAAAGATCATTGGCGCAAAAACAAGCAGCAGGTACAGCACGAGGGTGTGGAAGCTGCCGAAACCATAGCCGGGGGCCTGGTACCCGACGAAGCTTTTGAAAAAAAGCAAGCCAAGGCCGAGCTGCACCGGGCCATGGAAAAGTTAAGCGAAAGTCAGCGGGAGATTTTGGCCCTGAGCCGGTTTCAGGAGTTAAAATGCCAGGAGATTGCCGAAATACTGGGCATGACCGAAGGTACAGTAAAAGTGCGCATTCACCGGGCTATGCAGGAGCTTAAAAGTATTTATGTAAAAATGGAACGATAAAACAGTATAAGATGAAATGTGAGCTATATGAAGAACTGTTTACCGGTTGGATAAACAAAGAATTAAATGCCGAAGAAAAGGGGGCGCTGGAACAACATATATCGGGCTGCGACAGTTGCCGCAATGAGTTGCAGGCTTTGCAGCAGCTATGGGGCCACATGGGGCAAATTGAAACACCCGAACCATCGGCCAACATGAGTGTGAAGTTTTATGCGATGCTTGATACTTATAAAGAATCTGTAAAGGAGCAAAGGAGCTTATGGGCTGATGTCAAATACCAGGTAAGCCGCATCTGGGAATGGCAGCCACGCTGGCCAATGGCCTATAACCTGGCAATGGTTGTGCTTTTAGTTGGAGCTGGTTACCTGTTTTTCGGAAAAAGCAAAAGCGATGATCAGGATAAACAATTAAAAGCCCTAAGCTCGCAGGTACACGAGCTTAAACAAACTATGATGCTGGCCCTGCTTGAAAACCCTTCGGCATCTGAACGAATCAGGGGGGTAAGCTATACCAGCGAGATCAAACATGCCGATAAGCAGGTGATCGATGCTTTATTAGCTACGCTGAATAACGACCCTAATGTAAATGTACGCCTGAGCACACTTGATGCATTAACCCATCTTGCCGGTCACGCGGAGGTAAGGGAAGGCCTCATCAAATCAATAGTTGAGCAGGATTCGCCGCTGATGCAACTGGCTATTGCCGATGTGATGCTTAAACTGCAGGAAAAAAGATCCGTGGGTTCATTCAGGGAGTTATTAAAACAAAAAGACCTTGATCATGGCGTACGCGACAAGATCAAACAAACAATAACCCAACTAATTTAAAAAATAAACCAAATCATGAAAAGATCACTAATACCTGTTTTAACAGGTCTCGGGCTTTGCCTTGCCCAACTTTCTGCCCATGCCCAGGATTTTAAGGAACATGTTAGCAAACAGTTCACTTTGCAGGGAGCGGCTTCAGGTACCACCCTGGCTATTTACAATGTTTTTGGATCCATAAGCGTGCAGGGATATTCAGGCAACCAGGTATCTATCGAGATAGATGAAACCATCCGGGGTAACGAGGCATCTGATGTGGAGCAAGGTAAAAAGGAATTTAAACTGGGGTTTGAACAGAAAGCTGATAGCATAATTGCTTACACAGCTGAGCCTTATGACAGCCGCCCGCGCCGCAATTGGAACAGGGACGAGGAGCACAGGCATGTTCACTATACCGTAAAACTGGAATACACCGTAAAAGTACCTTATGGCATGAACCTCTGCGTATCTACAGTAAACGATGGTAATGTTGAAGTTAAAGATGTTTACGGCGCCTTAAAAGTTAATAACGTAAATGGTGGTATTACTATAGCCAATGCTAAAGGCACAACCAGTGCACATACCATCAACGGACCGCTTAGCGTAACTTACCTGTCGGTACCGCCGGATGCTTCAAGTTACTATACGCTTAACGGGAAGCTCGAAGTAACTTATCCGGGCAATTTAGCTGCCGATCTGGAATTTAAAAGCATGAACGGTCAATTTTATACGGATTTTCCGGACGCCGAAGTATTGCCTACCCGGGTAAGTAAAACCGAATCAAAAAGTGGTGCAGGCACTACTTATAAACTCAGTAAAAACAATGGCGTGCGCATAGGGGCGGGAGGGAAGCTGTTTAAGTTTGAAACCCTCAATGGAAATATTTATATCAAAAAACAACAATAAAAGATAAAAACATGAAAACGATAAGATTTACAGGAATATTGATGCTAACTGTGCTGCTGAGCGCGAGGCTTTGGGCACAGGAAGATAAAGGGCAGCTGGTTGTGCCTTTGAGCGAGCCGGGGAAACCTTATAAGCTGGATATAAGCTTGGTTAATGGTTCCATAACAGTGACCGGCTATGAGGGTAAAGATATTATTATTGATGCACAGGGTGAAGAAAGAAAGCATCGTGAAAGAGAAGCAGCTCCCGGAGGAATGAAGCGTTTATTTGCCGGGAATAATTTAGATGTGCAGGCACAGGAAAATAATAATCAGGTAAATATTCATGGCAGCCCCAATAAAACTACTAATTTGACTATTAAAGTCCCCATGAATAGTACCAGTGTAAAGCTGTCGACCGTAAATAATGGTAATATCAATGCTACCAATCTAAACGGTGATCTGGAAATCAGGAATGTTAACGGTTATATTAAACTGAACAATATTTCAGGGTCTGTTGTAGCCAACACGGTTAATGGCAATGTGGAAGTTACCTTTAAAAGCATTGATGCAAAAGCCGCTATGGCCTTTTCAACACTTAACGGCAAAGTCGATGTTACGTTCCCGGCAAGTCTTAAGGCTAATGTGAAGTTAAAATCAGACCAGGGTGATATTTTTACCGATTTTGATGTAGTTACTGAACAGCGCAAACCGGTTGTTACCAAAAATACAGGTGAAAAAGGAATGTACAGCCTGAAGATGGAGGATTGGGTTTACGGAAAAATAGCCGGCGGTGGCCCCGAATTATTGATGAAAACTACTTTTGGCAGTCTCTATATCCGCAAGGCAAAATAAAATTAGCAACATCAGTTAGTTATTGGGAAACTGTGGGGAATTTTGTCGGCAAATTTGGGCTGATGACCAACGATTCACGAATTTTAAGAACGTGGACAAGATAAAATCAAACCATCAGGTTGTAAATGACATTCTGCATACAATACTATGACCGGCCAGTTAATAATAACGATCTGTTGAGCGCAGATGTGCTGAAAAGAGGTCTTGTCTACTGGTAATATCTAAATTTTCGTTCATTAGTTCAAAAGCAAATGTTTGAATATGAGATGAAATGATAAAATGAAGAAATTAGCTCAGAATAGGTTCAATTCAGTACAGTTTAAGTATACAATTTGTGTAAAATTGGCGTTCCGTAAAAAAAACGGAATGCTTTTTTTATAAATAAGCACCCAACTGACCGTTGAGCAATAGGCTAAACCATTTTTGTGCATTATATTTGCTCACTGGTTACTTGTTGCAATTACAAAGTATAGTATGGTTAAACTTTTTATCGTGGGTTTTCCGCGAGACATGGAAGAAATTGAACTTGTTGAACTGTTCAGTGCTTATGGCACGGTAAGCACCGTGCGGATAATTACCGATAAAGACAGTGGCATAAGTAAAGGTTATGGTTTTTTAGAAATGACCGACGAAGCGGGAGCCCAGCGGGCAATTGACGCTATGAACGGTGCTACTATTGATGAACGTGAAATAAGCGTTAGGATAGCAGAGCAAAAACATCAGCCACAACAAAGGCAACAGCAATTTACCAAGCCTAATAAGCCAGGGTTTAATAAAGTAAAACCGCAGGGATACAACAAACCCCGCTTTCCGCGCGAAAATAACAATAGATTTGAACAGCAGGAAGCTGCGGCCCCGGTAAGAGCAAAACGTCCCCGCAGGCAGCAGCCATAAGCTTTAGTTTCAGGAATTATAAAGTTCGTTTGATAAAAACTGGTTCCGGAATTTCCCATGCGGGTCATATTCGGCTACCACAGCTTTAAAGGCATCCATTTTTTCGTAACGAGCTGCTAATGTTTTAGCTGGTATAGTGAAAATTTTGCCCCAGTGCGGTCTTGCTTTAAACGGCGAAAGTTCCCGTTCAATTTGGGGAAGTAATTTCAGTACGGCTTCTGTTTCTTGTTTCCAGGTAAAGTGGATAGCCACTGATTTTTGATTATGGGCAGGGCTCATCCAAAGATCATCGGCGGCAATAGTGCGGATCTCGGTGATGAAAAGGTGAGGGCCTATTTGCTTGCCCAATTTGGCTACCGCTTCAATAGCTTCAACTGCATGGTTAAACGGAATAAAAAACTCTGATTGCAGCTCTTTTCCGCTGCTTGGGGTAAAGCCCATTTTAAAATGTGGTAGGCGTTCATACCATGGTCCCGGAACCCCCATTTGCTCGGTACAGTTTTCGGCAGAGAGCCCTATAATCGGGTGCAGGTTTTTTGTAGCTGCTTTTGCCCCGTAAAATTCTTTCAGGTTTTCGTCTTTATCTGTACCTATCCGGCTTTTTATCCAAACCTCGTTAATATGGTCGCTTTGCCAGTCGGTAAACAAGCTTACGCTATATCCTGCCGAAACAATTTTTTCAAAATGCTGCTTTAGCTCACTCATGGGCAGGCCGGTAAAAACATGTTGTTTCATCATGTAAGTCGGCTGTATTTGCAATGTAACTTTGGTAATTATACCCAATGCTCCGAGCCCCACCGCGGCTGCGTTTAACTTAGCTGCATCTTTGTTTTTTGAAAGATGAACAATACTGCCATCGGCCTTAACAATCTCCAGGCCCACCACTGCACTAGAAAGATTGCCGTTTTTTACGCCCGAGCCATGTGTTGCAGTAGTAATTGACCCTGCTACTGATATATGCGGCAGCGACGCAAGGTTATGCAGGGCGAAGCCTTCTTTATGAAGATAAGGTGCAAGTTCTCCATATTTTATGCCGCCTTCTACAGTAACGGTGTGGTTTTGCCTGTCGATAGATACCACTTTGTTAAGATCGCGGGTTGAGAGCAGGTTGTCTTTACTATCGGCAATGTTATTGAAGCAATGTCGTGTACCCAGTGCCTTTATTTTATCGTGTTTTTTAATAAGCTGCTGTACTTCTTCAACCGATTTTGGGTAAAATACATTGTCCGTGCTGTAAGTTAAATTACCCGACCAGTTTTGCAGGCGAGGTTGTTGCGCGAATGATTCAAGAGATGATAATAGGGGAGATGCCATTAAGGTAGTACTTAGTTGAATGAAAGTTTTTCTTTTCATAACAAATTGGTTAGTACAAGGTAGCTAATTATTAAGCAGAATTGAAAGAGAAATTGCAGGGCGCTTCGCAGGCAAGCGCAAGGATTAAAAAGTTTTTATATTTTTTTAATAAGTAAAAATAGATTTTTAAATAATTTATAAACTTTTTGTTTATTTTGGTAAAATAATTAACGTTTACCTGTTAATTCGGTGTTAGCTTTTGGCTAAAGGTGAGTTTTTGGTAAATTGAAACTGAAATATTTATAAAATAGCTGTGAAGGAAGTTTGCGTCCCGTTTATTCCGGGTAATTACAATGAAAATAACCTCGACGAGTTGTCCGCTTTACTCAGCCGGGAGCAAAAGCACGGTATCGATAATCTTTTATGGACGGATGCCGGCTATTTTCCGTCGGTTAGTTTTTCAATAGCCCATGTTAATAACAGTATAGCGCTAAAATATTTTGTAAAGGAACAGCATACCCGGGCAACTTATACAGCCGTAAACGATCCTGTTTATAAAGATAGCTGCGTAGAGTTTTTTTTAGGTTTGGGTGATGATGGGAATTACTATAATATGGAGTTTAATGCCCTCGGAACAGCGTTGGTTGGCTTCGGTAAAGACCGTAACGGAAGGCTGGGTATACCTGATGATAAAGTGAGGGACATAAAGTCACTAAGCAATATCAATTGGGCGCAGGATGCAACAGGGCTTAACGCATGGGAGTTAACCTTATTGGTCCCTTTTTCCGTTTTTATTTATCATGATATTAAAACATTGGAAGGAATTACAAGCAAGGCAAACTTTTTTAAATGCGGCGATGAATTGCCCGAACCGCATTTTATAAGCTGGAATAATATCGATAGCCCCGTACCCGATTTTCACCTGTCTAAGTTTTTCGGTACGATAAAGTTCAATTAAATTAAAATATCTCTAATCAAAACAAACTAATATGGCCCAAACAGCAACAGTAATCGAATCGCCGGTAAAAAAATCAGCGATAAACCCGATTGTAATTATCGGTGCTTTATTCTTCATTTTTGGTTTTGTAACCTGGATGAATGGTACACTCATTCCTTATTTAAAAATAGCCTGTGAACTTAGTACCAAGGAAGCTTATTTTGTAACCACCGCTTTTTATATTGCTTACGTTGTAATGGGGATCCCCGCGGGCAAAACCATCAAAAAATTTGGTTTTAAAAACGGTATGGCCATAGGTCTGTTTGTAATGGCAATTGGGGCATTGATATTTATACCCGCCGCGATGACCCGTACTTACGGCATATTTTTGATTGGTTTGTTTGTTCAGGGTACAGGTTTAACGGTACTGCAAACAGCATCGAACCCATATATCACCATTTTAGGCCCTGCCGAAACTGCCGCGAGGCGGATCAGCATCATGGGGATCTGTAACAAAATTGCCGGTGCTTTAGCCCCGGTTATCCTGGGTACTGTCGTACTTGCCAATATTGATTCAATAACTGAAAAGCTTAAAACTTTAAGTGCCGGTGAAAAAGCGCTGGAACTTAACCAGCTGGCGTCAAGGGTAATATTGCCTTACGGTATTATGGTAGTTGTTTTAATTTTACTGGCTATCCTTATTTATTTTTCATCACTGCCGGAGATTAACACCGAGCATGAAGACGAAACCGTAGCTGCGGCAAACACTAATAAAACAAGTATTGTACAATTCCCGCATCTGATGCTTGGCGTGGCAACCTTGTTTGTTTATGTAGGGGCTGAGGTTATTGCAGGCGATTCAATTTCGCTTTATGGTACTTCGCAGCATATTCCGTTGTCAACAGCCAAATTTTTTACATCGTGTACTTTGATCTCGATGATAGTAGGTTATCTTGTTGGTGTTTTTTGTATCCCGAAACTGATAACACAACAAAAGGCATTGGTAGCCTCGGCAATTTTGGGTATCCTTTTAACACTGGCAACCTTGCTTACCCATGGTTATGCATCGGTATTCTGTATTGCATTGCTTGGTTTAGCCAACTCGTTAATGTGGCCGGCAATATGGCCGCTTGCATTAGCTGGTTTGGGCAGGTTTACCAAAATAGCATCATCATTGTTAGTTATGGGTATTGCCGGTGGTGCAGTTTTACCTCCGCTGTACGGCTATTTTTCAGAGAAGTTTTCGGCGCAGTCAGCGTATATCATGCTTATCCCTATTTACCTATTCATTTTATATTATTCAACCATAGGGCATAAGGCCGGCAGAAGTAACGTAAAAGCTTAATCAGAATAATTTTATCTTCTATAACCAAACCGGGTATCATCAGTTCTCAAGCTGTTGCTATCTGGTTTTGTTGTATAACAGTGTTATGTGCTTGATATATAGTTGATTGTGTTTTGGCTATATATCGTTATGTGTTTGGTTTTTTTGCGAAATATAGCTATTGAATTTTAATTAAATTTACTTAACTTTCTGTTTGTTAGTGTGTTGTGTGTTTGGTTCGATTGTTGGCCAAAAACGGATAAAATGAACAACATTTGCCGGAATATTAGTTCATAACTTTTGATGAACTATGCCAGGAAACAGGGGTAATCAATTAAAAATCAGCGCTATGAAAAATGTAAAAACCTGCAAAAAGCTTAATCGAACTTTAACCAAATGGGTTATAGATCTGCATGGCAAAGGTTATATCAATGATTTTTCGCAAATAAACAATCAAAGGTTACGTTGTGTTCAAAACTGCGAGGATTTTTCGATTACCGACCTCAACATCAATGTTATTGATGAAGCTTTTGACCAGTTAACCCAAACATATAAGTATATCCATACCATCGAAACAATGGATGGTGACAAAGGACTACTTGTTGTTGAAGCTTTATGTACGCCGCCACTCGTAAATTGATCAGGGCATAATAATTATTGAATCCCTCTGTAATAGTATCAACAGCGAAGGGAGTAACATATCTTTATCTTATTTATCTAAAAGCCTGAAAATTGACACCCGATTTTCAGGCTTTGTTGTTTGGTGTTGCCTTGGCTGTGATGGAAAAATTCATTATGTCCCTTATAACAGGATTGGTTTTTTGCTACCAATAATCGTTAGTATAAGCGTAAATACCCGAAATATAGTGAGTTTTGATTTGATGATTTGATTTTAAACTGCTTATAATCAAATAGTTGAATTGATGGCATGTTCTGTGCATACGCCCTTATAACAAACCCAAATTAAAAACATGTAAAGAAACAACTATGGAAATGTGCATATTCTGGATAACCCGTTTTGTGTTGCTTGTTTGCCTTGCAGTGCTCGTTTATATGATCATGCCAAATTATACCGAACAAAGCGACGGTTGGGATTAGGTGCAATACCGATAAATTTTATTATAACAATTTATTAATTAATACTCAAACCTTTGTCAGGGAGTATCTGTTAATATTTTATTCAGTTATAAAACTAATCATGGACAACAGGAGTAAAGCAGGATGGCCCGACAACAGCCTCATTAATACCAGCGAAAATTATGAAGTTGAATATTGGGCAAACAAATTTGGTGTTCGCCCTGAGCGATTAAAAACAGCGGTGCGTGCCGTTGGAAATTCGGCGGCAGCAGTAGCCAAATATTTAAACAGCAAATAAAAAATCACCAATATGAGCCTGGAAAAGTATGTAGAGAAACGCGATTTCAGCAAAACCAAAGAGCCTAAAGCGGGCAGAAGCAAGGATAAGGATCACTTGATGTTCGTGATTCAGAAGCATGATGCTTCGCGTTTACATTATGATTTCAGGCTGGAGATGGATGGTGTGCTTAAAAGCTGGGCTATTCCCAAAGGGCCTTCAACCGATCCTAAAGTAAAGCGCCTCGCCATGATGGTTGAAGATCACCCTTTTGACTATCGGAATTTTGAAGGCATTATCCCCAAAGGCGAATATGGTGGTGGTACTGTTATTGTTTGGGACGAAGGTACCTATGAGCCAATTGAAGAGATCAAAGGGAAAAAAGCCCAGGAAAAATACCTGCTTAAACAACTCGAAGCCGGTTCGGTAAAGATCAAACTTCACGGAGAAAAGCTGGAAGGCGAATTTGCACTGGTTAAAACCCATGGCATGGGCGAAAATGGCTGGTTGCTGATTAAGCATAACGATAAGTTTGCTTCAGTTAAGGATGTTACCAAAAAGGATAAATCCATTCTATCAGGCAAAAGCATCGAAAGTATGGAGAAAGCCAGCGAAAAGGTTTGGCGGCACGGACATGAAGAAGATTTAGAAAAACCTAAAAAGGAAAGTAAAGAAAAAGTCCTGAACAAACCGGTAGAAGAACTGGAGAGCAAAGTTGATACCAATGAAGCGGAGGAATTTGATGTTGAAGCTTTACTAAAAAAAGTTCCCAAATCAAAAGCACCAACCAATATAAAGCCGATGAAGGCTACTTTGGTTGATGAGCCTTTTGATGATCCCGACTGGCTTTACGAGGTTAAATGGGATGGTTACAGGGCTATTGCAGTGATCGACAAAAAGGGAGCGGAGCTTATCTCCCGTAATAATCTGCCTTTCGACAAATATTATCCGATCAATAAATTATTGAAAGACTGGCAGACCAATGCGGTAATTGATGGCGAGATCCTGGTATTGAACGATAAAGGAATCTCCGACTTTGGAGCCCTGCAAAACTGGCGAAGCGAGGCTGATGGCAATTTGGTTTATTACGTGTTCGATATCCTTTGGTATGAAGGTAAAAACCTGATGGATTTACCCCTTAAACAGCGCCAGGCCATATTGACATCCATCCTCCCCACAAATGACGATCGTATCCGGCAAAGTAAGGTTTTTGATACCGGCGGCATCGAGTTTTTTAATGCTGCTGAACGCATAGGCTTAGAGGGTATCATCGCCAAAAAAGCAAGCAGTGTTTATACTTCTGATCTCCGCTCAAAGGAGTGGCTTAAAATAAAGGTGCACCGCAGGCAGGAAGTGATCATTGCGGGGTTTACCAAAAACGCAGGTACTTCCAAATCGTTTAGTGCTTTGGTGGTTGCTTTATATGATGATAAAGGCGAGCTACAGTACGCCGGCAAAGTGGGCACCGGTTTTTCTGATAAACTGCAAAAAGAAATGATGGAGCAGTTTAAGCCCATTATCATAAATAAAAGCCCGTTTGAGGTGGAGCCGGATGTGGATAAGCCATCGCGGTTCAGGCCGCAGCGTTTGGGCGCAAAGCCAACCTGGCTTAAACCCGAACTGGTTTGTGAAGTTGCCTTTGCAGAAGTAACGGGGGACGGCGTGTTCCGGCAAGCTTCTTTTAAAGGGATGCGTACTGATAAGAAAGCAAAAGATGTAGTCTTGGAAACTCCTAAACATACTGATGAAACGGTAGCAGAAGCCGAAAGTGCAGATATTGATAAACATGCCAAAGCCATTAAACCCGTGAAAGATACCGGTCGTAAAACCCTGCTTAACCCTAAAGATGAAACCCAGGTGCGTGAAATTTGCGGACATGAACTCAAGTTTACCCACCTGAGTAAAATTTACTGGCCCGAAGATGGTGTAACCAAGCGGGATATGTTCAACTATTATTACCAGGTTGCAGATTATATTTTACCATACTTAAAAGACAGGCCAATGTCGCTCAACAGGTTTCCTAATGGGATACATGGCCCATCCTTTTATCAAAAGGATGTGAAAGGCAAAGCCCCGGACTGGGTCACCAAAACTTTTCCGTATACCAATGGGGAAGGGGAGCATAAGGAATATTTGGTAGGCTCTGATGAATCATATTTACTTTGGATGGCCTCATTAGGATGCATTGAAATGAACCCCTGGTTTAGCCGGGTGAAATCGCCGGATAACCCGGATTATTGCGTGATAGACCTCGATCCTGATAAAAATACCTTCGACCAGGTTATTGAAGCCGCTTTGGAGGTGAAAAAAGTATTGGACGTAGTGGATGTACCGTCATGCTGCAAAACGTCGGGCTCAACAGGGATGCATATTTATATCCCGCTGGGTGCTAAGTATGATTATGATCAGTCGCAGCTATTCGCACGGCTTGTTGTAGATATTGTGCATAAACAAATTCCGGGTTATACCAGTCTGGAACGCATGGTAGCAAACCGGAAAGGTAAAATGTACCTCGATTTTCTGCAGAACCGCCCGGGGGCTACCATTGCCGGTCCGTATTCATTGCGGCCTAAACCGGGCGCTACTGTTTCTATGCCCTTACATTGGGACGAGGTTAAACCTGGACTTACCATGAAAGATTTTACCATTTTCAATTCGATAGACCGCCTTAAGGAAACCGGCGATCTTTTTAAAGGTGTACTGGCAAAAGGTATCGACCTGGAGAAAACGATTAAAAAGGCGAAGAGTGTGTTTGAATAAGATCAAGATAGCAAGTATAAAATATGTCATTGCGAGCGAAGCGTGGCAACCGCATGCTCTACAGAGCGGCTGTGCTTCCGTGCGATTGCTTCGTCGTACCTCCTCGCAATGACATATTTTGCTTTCCGATAACGTATTATTAATATACTTATAACTTTTTACTAAGCCACAGCCGCCGACAGGATAATACCATTGTGCGCATTTTCTACGCCATTTGCATAACCATTACTGTCGATAAACATCTTTTCATTTTCGATGAGGAAATGTGCCCCGCCAACAAAGAAATTCCCTTTAATGGTGACCACATGATCAGGGTGCTGCGCGTGAATTTCATTCAGCACATGGCTTGAAAGTCCATGATATTCATGCGGGTCGAACTGGTAAACATCCAGCACCGGCTCGGCATGGCCGGGTTGAAATACTTTGATGCGGCCGCTGGTTACATTAAGCTGCACGTTAGCATTGTTTTCGTTGTTGTTAGCGCTTATCCTGATGACTTCGCCGTTTGGCGCGTTAATGTTGGCATCAATGGTAAGCAACTTGCCTTTTTGGTTGTCATAAAATGACAGGATCCTCAAAAACTCAATATTACTAAGCCCATCGCTGTAAGTGAGCGTGTTTCTTTCACTTAAAAAAATGGTAGTCCCAAAAATGAATGCATGTTTCATAACGGAAATTTTTAATTGGTTAATTGATAATAATAAAATTACCAAAAAAGCAAAATGTTTTAAAATTCCGTTATTCTTTCCTCGGTGAATGCAGGATGCAATCACAAAACTTTTTCCGGTGAAAATTAGGGATCATGTAGGCACAAACATCAGCCTTGATATTTCCAAAAGATATAGTTATAAGTAGCCCTGTGCACCCGTTGATCACCAAAATGATGTTCTTCCCAGTTTTCAACAGAGAAGGAATCCTTAAATATCCCGGTTGGCAATGATATTCAAATGCTCAGGCTTTTTTATGAGGTCACTATTACAAATTGCTCAACTTAAAATAGCCAAGGGTGATCTTATCTTCCGGAAGATCGGCATTTGGAATAAGCTCGATCTGGTATTTTTCTTTTTGAACTGGATTTAAAATATCCTCTACTTTATAAATATCGTCAACGTCAACGCCGTATTTATCATCAATGTGCGAGTTAGCCCCGTTAAAATGATTATGCTTAAAGAAAAATGTTTCTTTGGCGTTTTTTGTGGCCGATGCAAAATCGTTCTGAACGGTGAGCACAATGTAGTGCCGCTCTTCAAACTTATTGGGTTGATATCCGCCAAGGTTGATGAAAAACAATTTATTATCCTGAGGGATGTTGTTACCACGCGGGGTGATCTTAACAGCATATCCATCAACCGCATTTACTTCCCGCCAGGCATCGATATGGATTTTTTCGGGCTCTGGCCAAAAGGCCTGGATCTCAGGTACTAAATCACCAAGCGATGGCGCGCTATTCCAAAGAATACGTCATGTTGTTCTACGTGCCTTCCCGGTGGTTTACAGCCCAGCATCAGCATAAAAAGTTTAAGGTTTTCCATGGTTTAAAGTTAACATAAGCATGGCGGGCAATGTAACGAGTTTGTCAAACAACTATCACAAAGTGTTAAAGTGGTAACTTTGTTCAACGCTACCAATGTTTTTTACGTTAGTTGCTGTAGATACGCATCGTATTAAAACCTATTTGATATACATGAAAAAAGTAATTTGTTCAGTAGCCGTGTTATTAACGGCATGTTTCTCTGTTTTTGCGTCGGTTCCTAAAAAAGGTTTGGATACGGCCACTTTTGCCACAGGCTGCTTTTGGTGTACCGAAGCCAAGTTTCAGCAATTGAAAGGGGTTGAAAAAGTGATCTCCGGATTTTCCGGCGGGCATGTGGCCAATCCATCTTATGAGCTGGTTTGCACCGGTACAACCGGCCATGCCGAAGCTTGTAATATTATCTACGATCCCTCAAAGATCACTTATGATGAACTGCTCGCCGCGTTTTTTGTAGCCCATGACCCAACACAACTAAACAGGCAGGGAAATGATGTGGGTACACAATACCGCTCTGCTATATTTTATCATAATGCCCTGCAAAAGCAAAAGGCCCAATATTACATCACTAAACTGAACGCCGAAAAAGCTTATAAAGATCCAATAGTAACGCAAGTGGTGCCATACAAAGCTTTTTACAAGGCTGAAGACTATCACCAGAACTATTTTAACCAGAACGGCAGCCAGCCTTACTGTAAATATGTGATCCAGCCCGAGTTGGAAAAATTTAAAAAGGTGTTTAAAGATAAACTGAAGCAATAATGAAAGCGGTATATATTATAGCAGCCTTGTTCTGTTACGCTACAGGAGTATTTGCACAGCAGCCCAAAACAATAAAAGGGCACGAGAACAATCCATATTATTCTAACACTGACACCAAACATTTAAACGTGTCAAATGCTGAATGGAAGAAGATCCTGCCGCCTGCTTTATACGCCACAGCAAGGGAGCAGGAAACAGAACGGGCATTTACCGGCAAATACTGGAATAAGGATACCAAGGGAACCTATTATTGCGCGGTATGCGGTAACAAGCTTTTCCGCTCGGATGCCAAATTTGCAAGTGATTGCGGCTGGCCAAGTTTTTATGAGCCGGTACGCAAAAACAGCGTGATCTACAAAGAAGATAATTCATATGGTATGCAGCGCACCGAGGTACTTTGTGCCCGTTGTGATTCGCACCTGGGACATATATTTGATGACGGTCCACCGCCAACCTATAAAAGGTTTTGTATGAACTCTGTATCGCTTGATTTTGTGCCGGAGGGGTTTGGGTTGTAGCCTGATAATATCGGCTAACTGAAGGGGAAATTATGTCATTGCCGTCGACTTTAGTCGACGGTTAAAGAAACTAAATAAAGGGCTTTAGCCCAAATGCCGCATGCATTTGGGCTAAAGCCCTTTGCTTTTAAGCACTATCCCGTTGACTAAAGTCAACGACAATGAATTATTTTACGGGATACCCGAGATCGGCTTTTTTACCGGTATTTCGAAGTTTTGTTACATCAATTCACCAGTTAAAGTCATCTATACGTAAACCTGCAATATTCCCTGCACTGCTTAAAACAAGTATGAATTAACTTGTGTTTATCCACCAATAATCAAGCAAATTACTTATGGAACTGCAAAGCCTGAAAGATATCGCAAAACAGCTGATGGCCGGGAATAAAGGCCTTTTAGCCATGGACGAAAGTACCGCCACCTGCAACAAACGATTTAAAGCGCTCAATATTCCGCAAACGGAAGAATATCGCCGTAAATACCGCGACCTGATCGTGAACACGCCGAGACTGGAGGAAGCTATAAGCGGGGCCATTTTGTTTGATGAAACGATAAGGCAAAGTACTGCAGATGGTAAACTGTTTGTTGATATCCTGAAGGAAAAAGGAATTATTCCGGGTATTAAGGTAGATGAAAGCGCAAGGGACATGGATGGGTTCCCCGGCGAAAAAATAACTGAAGGATTGGACGGTTTGCCTGAACGCCTGGCCGAATATTATAAATTGGGTGCCCGCTTCGCCAAATGGCGTGCAGTGATTACCATAGGTGAAAACACGCCTACAAGCGGTAGTATCAAAGCCAATGCATTTTTGCTGGCCCGTTACGCGATCATTTGCCAGGAGGCAGGTATTGTGCCCATTGTAGAGCCTGAAGTTTTGATGGACGGTGATCATTCACTTCAAACCTGTGCCGATGTAACCAATGAGGTTTTGCATACGGTATTTAACCAGTTGTACCAGCAAAGGGTGAATTTTGAAGGAATGATACTGAAGCCCAATATGATTGTGCCCGGTATTAAAGCCCCACAGCAGGATAGCGCAGATGTGGTGGCCGACACTACCATCAACTGTTTTTTACGCTGTGTACCAGCCTCTGTACCCGGCATCGCGTTCCTTTCGGGCGGGCAATCTCCCGAACTGGCATCTGAGCGTTTAAACGCTATGCATGTACGTTTCAAAGATAAAATGCCCTGGGCTTTAACATTCTCGTATTCAAGAGCTGTACAGCAACCCGCGTTGGAAAAATGGGCAGGGAAGGATGAAAATATTGAAGAGGCGCAAAGGTTATTATATGAGCGTGCACATATCAATACCATAGCCCGCGATGGCAAATATACACCGGAGCTGGAAAAGCACCCGGTAGCATAAAACAAGAAAGCCGCCTTATTCGGGCGGCTTTCTTGTTTTATGTAGGTTTATAATCCTTTAACTTTGTAATGGGTATAAGTAGTAAAACCTAAAAATGTATTATCAATAGGGACGCCAAGCGGAGCCTGTAATTTTCTCAAATACTTTAGGTTATCGGTATTGTAGTGTCCATAGGCAACTTCGACTCCGGGAAAAATGCGGCTGTTTAAATCGCAGTAATCACAGCCCGTTTTTTGCTCGTAAGCTTTCCGCATAAAATCATAGCCAAGGCTGATATTTTTATTGCTGATCTCCCATAAACTATTATCACCCTGTATTTTGGCAATGGCGGCAGCATAAGCATAGGCCGTTAGCGAGTATTGGTAATGAACACAATCTTTACGCACACAAAGCTCGGGTAGGGTGCCATGCGGTTGAATGACGTTTGGCAATTCTTTTACTAAAAGGTCATAGCCGGCACGATAAGCAGTATCGTTATTTAAAAATACGCCGATAGCCATTTTAGCATATCCTGCCGATGCATCCCAGTTATTTTTATAATCGGGGATCTTATTGATGTAATTATCCTTTACATCAACAAGGTACTTGCTGAACTGCTCAATGTCAGCAGTAGCCCATCCGGCAGATTTGCCCTTTACCTTATAATGCCTGATGATCTCCGCTGCAGCCACAAAGCTTGGCGTTGTCCATGAGGCTTCCAGATCGGGCTGGTTAGGATTGGTTTTTCCTGCCAGCAGGCCATAATCCTTAAAAGCGTAAGCCCATCCGTTCAGTAAGCCGATTGCCTTCTTAGCATAGTCTGCATTGCCGGTAGCAGCCCATGTCAATGCAAATGCGTAAACCAGTTCGCAATCCTTCCTGATCTGCGTTTTTGAAGGCGATGTTGCCCCGTTTGAACCAACTACGATGGTTGATGGAAACGAAGACGGGTATTCATGATCCTTAATAAAATCAAGCACTTTTTGATAGGCAGCGGTTCGCATAGTGTCACCTGCTTTTAGTTGGGCACTGATGAAATCCAAACTGGCCCTGGTATTTAAAATACCAGGGTGCACAAATTTGGTTTTATTGTTTTCCTGCGCTTTCAGACTGAAGCTAAAGAGCATCAGGAGGGATGCAAGCAAGGTTATTTTACAGTGTCTCATCTTCAGCCTACTTATCCAATCCGCCGCGGCGCGTAGCTTTAACCTGTGCAGGCCATTTAATGCCTTCGGTTTTGGTGTTAACGGTTTTTTGCGGGTCCTCGCTGGCCATATAAGCCATGATGGCAGCTAAAATGGCGTTGTTTTTCAGGTCATCAAAAACAACCTTATCATAAGTATCACGGTTGGTATGCCATGTGTATGATCCGTACGACCAGTTAAGTGAGCTTAATGAAAAGCCAGGTGCACCAACTGCTACAAACGATGCGAAGTCAGATCCGCCACCACCAGGTTGCCCCGGAAAGTTTGTTTTGATCCGGTTTTTGATGGTATCAGGTACAGCGGCAAGCCATCTGCTTAAATAATCCTTAGCTTCAACAAAGCCCTGGCCGGTAAGGTTCACTACGCGGCCTGTACCGTTATCCTGGTTAAACAATGCCTGCAGATTACTCACAATTTCGGGATGGTCCTCAACAAAAGCACGTGAGCCGTTCAGTCCTTCTTCTTCGCTGCCCCAGTGACCTACCAATATGGTACGTTTTGGATGCGGATAGAACTTTTTCAACAGGCGCATAGCCTCCATCATAGTCAGGGTGCCTGTGCCGTTATCGGTAGCGCCGGTGCCGCCATCCCATGAATCAAAGTGGGCGCTTAGCATTACATACTCATTAGGTTTTTCGGTTCCTTTAATCTCGGCAATGGTATTAAAGGTTGGCACTACGCCCAGTTCTTTTGATTCGCAATGGATACTGATCACAGGTTTGCTACCAGATTCGCTCAGGCGATATAGCATACCATAATCTTCCAGCGAAATATCAACCGTAGGTACAATTTTGGTATAGGCAGCGAAGATCTTATCAACCCCAAACCCTGCCGACCAGTTATTGGTCAGGATGCCTGCTGCGCCCGCGTTTTCTAAAGCTACAGGCAATGTTTTATTGGTAAAGCCTGTTTTGCTGATGCGTTTTTTCCATGCATCAGTTTGGGCCGTACGGTCAGCTTTCATCTTATCAAATGACTCTTTCAGGGCAAACTCCTGCCAGTTATAATCGGGCCTGCCCGTTGGCTGCAGCATGGAGATCATTACAAACTTACCTTTAACATTGGGCAGCCATTGCTGAAAGGCTACAGAATCGGCCACATCCGGCAGGATAATTACTTCGGCAGTGGTGGTTTTTTTGCCCATGCCCGGGCTCCAGGCCAGTTGCGTGCCTTCTAATGATTTTACCCTTGGCGATACCATATCAATATGCGAAATGCCGCGTTCCCATCCGCGCCATTCGCCCCATTTTTCGTTTTTTGCCTGAATGTCCCAACTTTTATATTTAGCTACCGCCCAGTCGTTAGCCTGTTTCATTTGCGGTGTGCCAACCAAGCGGGGGCCGATGCCGTCAAACAATTCGTGCGCCAGCTTTTCCAGCTGTGAGTTGCTGGTTTCCTCATTCATGATGCTGTTGATAACCGGATTTGTTGATTGTGCCGAAGCTATGCCGCTGCAAAGCAGCATACCAAGAACAAGAGGCTTTGTCTTGTTCCACAGGTTGTTGCAGGTATGATGGTAAATATGTTTCATAGTGCCTAAATTATGAAAAAGTAGTCGCGGTAATACGTTTTATCCAAATTGATATTGCCAGGTAACATAATTATTGCAAAACGTTAAGTTGTTAATAGATTAATATCGAACAGGGTTTGTGCTTTTAGATTAAATTATTGTTATTGAATTAACAATAGGTTTACACGTTGCGGGTTCTTTTGTAAAAGTTAATCAATCACAGATCAAATGAAAAAACAACTACTTGGCGTCATTGCCGTATCGGCGGTGATCCTTTCATCCTGTCATGACGATAATAAGGTCAATCCATTCAGCTATCCTGATATGGCCGAGGCTCAAAACCCGGCAGTGCTTTTCACTACAGCCGATGGCGTAAAGGTGTATAACGGTGGCTTTGGTTCGGCGGTTGTGGCTGATCCAAAACAGAAAGACGTATTTTATCTGCTTACTGACCGGGGTTCAAATGTTGCCGGTCAAACAGCAAATTCAATCATTATTGGTAAACCGGATTTTGATCCGCAGATAGGTAAATTCAGGCTCACAGAAGGTAAGCTCTTTTTAGAACAAACTATTGAACTTAAAAACGCCAACGGCGGCAAATTGAACGGGCTGCCAAATCCTGCAGGCATGGGGGCCTCCGGCGAAATTCCTTTTGACCTGAGTGGAAATCAACTGTCGCCAAGTGCCGATGGCATCGATTCGGAAGGTTTGGTTTTAGCAGCCGACGGTACTTTTTGGGTAAGCGATGAATACGGCCCGCATATAGTGCATTTTGATGTCAATGGCAAAACCATCGAGCGCATTAACCCTTACGGATCAGGAACCGGTGGCCGTAAAATCCCGGCTGTATTTGCTACCCGCAGGGCCAACCGCGGCATGGAAGGTTTGGCCATTACGCCTGATGGCAAAACACTGGTAGGCATGATGCAATCGCCAATGTACAACCCATCTAAAGCAAAAGTTGCTAACTCAACTGTATTACGCATCCTTACTTTTGATATTACTACGGGGGCCACAAAACAGTATGCTTACCTAATGGACAACACCTCGTTAACGGGAGTAAGTGATATAACTGCTGTTAGCGCAACCACGTTTTTAACCATTGAGCGCGATGGTAATTTTGGCGGCGCACCAACCAATCCGGCTACGTTCAAAAAGGTGTTTAAAATAGATCTTAGCAATGCAACAGATATTTCTGACCCGGCCAATGGAGCCAACGGTAAATTGTACGGCGGCAAAACTGTTGAAGAGCTTAATGATGCCGCCGGTTTGCAGGCAGCCGGTATTACCCCGGTTACCAAAACCCAGGTGCTTGATCTGTTAAAAGATTTGCCAACCGTTTATCCGCATGATAAAGCCGAAGGTTTGGCCTTGCTGCCCGGCAATATTCTGGCAATATCTAACGATGATGACTTCGGTGTTATTGATAATGGTAAAAATGGTTTTGCAGCTAAGATCTTACCAGCCACTAATTCGGTTGACAGGAACCGGATTTATTTTGTGAAGCTTAAATAGGGGGGTAAAAGTTAAAAAATGATTAATGCCTTTCGGTTAGCACCGGAAGGCATTTTTGTTTATACGACTTGCAGGGCGTTAGGGTAATGTTTTGAAATTAAAATGAATTTTACTGTTAAAATAACATTTATTCAATGATTTAATTTTAACATTGGTATATATTATTTTATCACGATGACGATAATATATTGCCTTTTAATTTTGTTTTTAATATTTAACTAATTGATAATTAGTTATTTGTAATTTTTAATTTCTATTTTTAACTTATGTTAAAATAATACAAAAAACCACTCATATCGTATTACAATCGATTGAGGCCTCTGGCTACATTTACTTAGCATATAATCTCTTTGGCAATAACTGTTAAAAAGTGATTATATGCTTCAAACCAATTTTAACAATTTAAAGTAAAATGTATGAGAGGAAAACTACGCATTAAAAAAGTTGTGGCCTTCATCTGCTTAAATTTATCGCTTGTGCTGATAAGTTTTTCAGGTTATGCTCAAAGCAAACAGGTAACCGGTAAAATTACCGGTTCCGATAACGGGCTCCCTTTACCCGGAGTTACTGTTAAGATAAAAGGCAGCACGCAAGCTGCCGGCTCTAAGCCCGACGGTACTTACTCAATAATGGCCGGAAGTAATGAAACGCTTGTTTTTAGCTTTGTTGGTTTCTTAAGCCAGGAAGTTGCCATTAACGGCAGGTCGGTTGTCAATGTATCATTAGTGCCCGACAATAAAACCCTTACAGAGGTTGTTGTTGTTGGTTATGGTACCACCAAACGTAAAGATTTAACTGGTTCGGTTAGTTCGGTTACTGCCGAGCAAATCGCTAAAGTGCCTGTTACTGCTTTGGATCAGGCTTTGCAAGGCCGTTCATCAGGTGTGCAGGTTACTAATAATGATGGTGCACCGGGTGGTGGCGTTAGCGTACAGATCAGGGGTATTGGTAGTTTAGGGAATAATGATCCGTTATATGTAGTGGACGGTTATCCTATTACCGGCGGCCTTAACAATATCAACCCAAATGATATTGCTTCAATGGATGTATTAAAAGATGCATCTGCTACAGCTATTTACGGTGTGAGGGCATCAAATGGTGTTGTTATCATCACAACCAAAAAAGGTAAAAAAGATGGCGTACAGGTATCATTAGATGCTTATGCCTCTCTTCAATCCGAGCCTAAAAAATATAAAGTGCTTAATGCACAGCAATGGGCTACATTGGCAAATGAAGTTCATGCTGCCGAAGGTTTTACCGAACTGCCTGAATGGAGCACTCCATCATCTTTGCACAATGTTGATTGGCAAAATGCGGTTTATCGTAAAGGCTTGAAACAAGATTATAACCTTGCTATCCGCGGTGGGAATGATAAAATCCAATCAGCTTTTTCTGCCGGCTATTATGATCAGAAGGGTATAGTACTTGGCTCATTCTTTAAAAGGATCAACCTTGGCATGAACATCGATTATAATATCGCCAATTGGTTAAAATCATCAACAAGCGCTAAATTCTCAAGGCAAAATACCAAAAATCCATTCGGAACAGGTTCATTAGCACAATTAAGCCAGCTGATCCCTACGCTTGATGGCGGTAATAAGCTTACCAATGAAATTAAAGATTCAAAAGGCAACTATGGTTTCTTTAACCCGGTAAATATTTATACTAAAAGCTGGAATAACCCTGTTTACTCTATCGAAACACAGGATATCAAAAATTTACAGAATTACTTTTTAGGTTCTACCTCCTTAGAGGCTACTTTATTTGAAGGCCTGAAAATCAAAAGTAATTTAGGTATCAATACCAGTGATTTTTCAGGTTATTATTTTCAGCCTGAAGATAACAGGTCAAGCGAGCAATACAATTTAGGTGGTGCAAACCAGCTAAGTGTTTATTCACAAAATGCAAGCAATACATTTGAATGGCTGTGGGAAAACACCATTTCGTACAGCAAAACATTTGGTCAGCATGCCATTGATTTTGTAGGTGGTGTATCTGAACAGGAAAATACCGGCAGACAAATAGGTGGCAGCGGTAATAACCTGCCAAGTAACTCCATCAGGGATTTAAGCCAGGTACAAAATCTTGTTGCTTATGGCGGTCAGCAAACCTACTCGCTGGCATCGCAGTTTGCAAGGTTAAACTACAAGTTTGCCGATAAATATTTGCTTACAGCTACTGTAAGGCGCGATGGTTCGTCTAAATTTTACACGGGGCATAAATACGGTACTTTTCCATCTGGTTCATTAGCCTGGAAAGCCAAAGAAGAATCGTTTTTAAAGAATGTTAACTGGCTGTCTGACTTGAAATTCCGTGGTAGCTACGGTACAGTTGGTAACCAGTCAAGCATTGGCCTTTTCCAATATCTGGCACGTTATACTTCGGGCGGCCCGGCTACTTCCGGTTCAAACGTTGGTTACCCTTTTGGCAAGATTTACCAGAGCGGTTTAGCACTTACCAATCTTGACAATGTTAACTTAAAATGGGAAACATCAAAGCAAACCGATATTGGTATGGATGTAGCTTTCCTGAATAACAGCTTAACTTTAACTGTTGATTATTATAAAAAAGATTCAAAAGATTTCTTATTAAACCTGCTTACTCCGGCCCAAACCGGTTTTACATCGGCAACACAAAACGCGGGCAGTATCAGTAATAAAGGTTTTGAGTTTGCTTTAAACTACAGGCATACCATCAGAGATTTTAACTATGGTTTAGGGTTAAACATTACCACTGTTAGCAATAAATTGGTGAGTATAAACAAAAACACTCAATTTATTACCAACCTGGTTAACCTGCCGCTGCCTGCTAACGGTTGGTCAACCTTTAGCGAAACAAATATAGGCCAGCCGGTAGGCGAGTTTTATGGCTACCAGTCATTGGGTATATTCCAAACACAGGTCGAAATTGATGCACTGAATGCTAAATCGCCTACGGGGCATTATCAGGTGGCTACTACACAGCCCGGCGACCGTAAGTTTAAAGATATCAATGGCGATGGCCAGATCACTGCCGATGACCGCACCAGTTTAGGAAGCCCGATCCCTAAATTTTATGGCGGCTTCAATATCGATCTGTCTTATAAATCCTTTGATTTCAATGCATTCTTCTACGGTAGCTATGGTAACAAAATTTTCAACTACCAGGAGCGTAACCTTGAAAGTTTCCAGGCACCTGGCTTTGTGGGCGTTGAAAACGTAAGTCAGCAATATTATGAAAACCGCTGGACACCAACCAACCCTTCAAACCGTTTTGCAAGGGCTACCTACAATGATGATGTTAGCGCTAATAACGTAGCCTCAAGTGTATACGTTGAAAATGGCAGTTACCTGCGTTTAAGGAACGTTACGTTTGGTTATACTTTACCTGCGGCACTTACCAAAAAGATGAGTGTTACCAAAATCAGGTTCTATATAGCAGCTCAGAACTTGTTCACGATCACCAAATACACTGGTCTTGATCCGGAAATCGGGCAGGCTACTGGTACCGATCCTATTACTGGTGCTACTATCACAAACCCAACCGGCTCGGGTATCGACTTAGGTACTTATCCGTCATCCAAATTTTACACCTTAGGTTTAAATGTAACTTTCTAACCAAACATTTAACATAACAGTAAAGAAATGAAATTCAACAAGAAATATATATACGTACTTTCAGTTGGACTGGCAGTATTGCTCCCGCTAAGCTGTAAGAAGAACTTTCTGGATCAAACCGATTCGCAACATCCTACGGCAACAACTTTGTTTGATAAACCGGCTGATGGGATAGCCCTTGTAAACGCTATTTATGATACCTATCAAAATGCCGATCTGTTAAAAAAATCGCTTTGGTATTACGCCAATTTCCAATCGCATGATTTTTTCAACTGGGGCAACGACAGGTTTTATAATACCTACGCCATCCCATCAACATTCGGCGCTATTGAGGTGTTTTGGACACGTGCTTATGTTGGTATAGCCCGGGCTAACTCGGCCTTGCCAATCATTGCAAAAATGAAAGCCAACGGTGTTTTAACCGCGGCTCTTGCCGACAGGCTTACCGGCGAAGTTTACTTTTTGCGCGGTATGACCTATTATTACCTGGCTGCAAGCTTTGGTGGTGTTCCGTTGGAGTTAAAGGACGGCACAAACCTTGGCTTAACACCAAGAAGTACACAAGACCAGGTGTTTACCCAAGTGGTATCTGATCTTACTGCTGCTGCTGGTTTATTGCCATGGAAAGAAGCATTGGCAGATGCAGACAAAGGCCGTGCTACTAAAGGTGCTGCATTGGGGTACCTGGGTGCTGCACAAATGTGGTTGAAAAAATATTCTGATGCTTTAACTTCTTACAATCAGCTAACCGGAAAGTATTCATTGCTGCCAAATTTCATTGATGTAAATGAGTATGACAAACAAAACAATGCCGAATCACTTTTTGAGGTTCAGTTTGATGTTGCCGGTACGCAAAGCTGGGGCGCCAGTAACGAGGTTGCATGGATAAGCACCTTTGGCATGCCCGAAGAGGTAACCAACTTTGGTTATGATTATGCTAATTCGGCTCTGGCTGGTTCATTTCAGGATGGCGATTTGCGGAGAGTCGCAACTGTAATTGGCCCCGGCGATGAAAACCCAAGTCCGGGTATTAAAGCGCGTGGCGGTATTAAATCATATCCTTTGGTAATTTCGGGTTTTGCAAGCACCGACCCGGCCGTGAAAGCAAAATATACAGGCGATGACGGCAAGATCATCAATACCTGCGGTACAAAAACCCGTCCATGGGTAGGTTCGGATAATTCACAATTGAGGACTGGCTATTACAACGAAAAATTTTGGCGCGATCCTACTTTGGTAGGTAACTCAGGCGATCAAACCATATTTGGTGCCCAAAACCAGGTCTTGTTGCGTTTTGGCGAAGTATTGTTGAGCAAAGCTGAATGCCAGGCACGTACAGGCGACGCTGCCGGCGCATTAGCTACGCTGAAACAGGTTCGTGACCGTGCTTTTGGCGGCTCGGCTCCGTTAACTTTCATCAGTGATGGTAAGGTAATAACCGATCCGCTGCAGATGATTTACAGCGAATACAGGCATGAATTATCAGGCGAGTATTCAACTTTTTATGATTTGAGAAGGGCTGGTGTAGCAACTGATTTTGTGAAGAGTGTTTATGGTGTAACCATACCTGCCGGTCGTGAGTTATATCCAATCCCTCAGTTTGAAATTGGTCTTAACCCTAATTTAACGCAAAACCCGGGGTATTGAAATTTAATTTGATTTAAGAAAAGGGTTTCTTCCAGTCGGGAGAGACCCTTTTTTGTATTTTTCAACCGGGGGTGTTTTACAAGCCGGCTTATTGTATTGGTCTGGCTTGCTTTAAATCGGATATGATAAAATTTTTTCGTAATCGATTGCGTAAATTACTATCTTGCGGGATAAATGTGAGGTCGACATTATTATGCGTCCTTCGCCAATAAACCATATTATAATTAAAAACCAATGCATCGCTTTAACCAATCTCCTAAACTATTTTGTAAAAAAAGGTTTTGGATCGCGTGTGTATGCCTGTTGGGTTGCCAGCAACTCAGGGCGCAGAACGCATTATCTCTCAATGACCTTTCTTTTTTCGATAACCCTTCATCAAACTGGAAAGTAGCGGCTGGTGTACAGGCCGATATTGTGCAGGACGAAGTTTTAACCACTAAAGATGGCAGCGGAACCCTGGTAAACCTGCCCGGAAAAAAGGAAGCTAAAGATCTGTTCACCAAAACTGTTTATGGGGATGCTGATCTGGAGCTTGACTATATGATGGCGAAAGGCTCCAACTCGGGCATTTATTTGCAGGGGCGTTATGAAATTCAGCTTTTAGATAGCTGGGGAACGGTGAACCCTAAATCGGGCGATAATGGCGGCATTTATGAGCGCTGGGACGATAGCAAGCCAGACGGGCAGCAAGGTTATGATGGCCATGCACCAAGGCAAAATGCCAGCCGTGCACCGGGTTTGTGGCAGCACATGAAAATTTCATTCCAGGCGCCGCGTTTTGACGGTAATGGGCAAAAGATCAGCAATGCAAAAGTGCTTTACGTTTGGCTCAACGGTGTTTTGATTCAGGATAATGTGGAGCTTGCCGGGCCAACACGTGGAGCTTTTGATAATAAAGAAGCTGCAACGGGCCCGTTGCGTTTACAGGGAGATCATGGTCCGGTAGCTTTTCGTAACATCAGGATAACCAGCTACGATAAACCGCATCCAACGTTATCAAACCTCAAATATTGGGTTTACAAAGGAGGCGAAATTGCAGGCGATAGTTATAAAAAGCTGAAACCTGAATCTGAAGGGATTTCGCCTGTACTATCTTCAAACCAGAGCAAGCTTAATAATGATTTTTTAATTCGTTACACAGGTAATATACAGATTAAAGAAGCAGGCGAGTACGCCTTTAAACTGAGTGTACCCGGTGGAAAGGGCGTATTTAGGATTAACGGTAGCGATGCAGTTGCATTAGCCGAAAACAGGGGCGATGGAAAGATACAATTGCAACCTGGCGATCATTCATTTGAATTACTCTATTCAAAAACTGTCGACTGGGTTAAACCGGCATTGGGGCTTACCGTAGCTGGTCCGGGTGTACGGGAGTATCTGTTAAGTGATGCCAATGTGAGTAATAATGATCCGGTTGATCCTATTTTAATTAATGCTACATCAAACACCATTTTGCGCAGTTTCTCCGATTTGCCGGGTGGTATCAGGGTTACACATGGTGTAAATGTGGGCAGCCCGGAGCTGTTACATTATACTTATGATTTGGATAAAGGAATGATTGTGGAGATCTGGCGCGGTGGCTTTCTGGATGCCACGCCTATGTGGCACGACAGGGGCGATGGCTCATCACGACCTTCCGGTTCTGTTCAATATCTTGGTAAACCTGTTCCCGCAATCGAAAAACTAAGCGATGCAAATGCAGTCTGGGCTTTGGATACCGCAGGTACAGGATACAGACCTAAAGGCTATGTTTTAAATGCAGATGATGTTCCAGCTTTTAAATATATCGTTTACGGATCGCCTGTAACTGATGCCAGCAGCGTGATGGATAAAGGCCAGGGCATCCACCGGGAAATAACCCTTGCTAATGCTGTTGATGGATTGTTTTATCATCTCGCTTCGGGAAACATTGAAGCGCTTGGCAACGGATTGTATGCTATTGATGATAAATCATACTATATCCGTATTGATGATGCGGCGGGAGCTAAAGCCGTTGTTCGTGATGCCGGAGGTAAGCAGGAGCTTATCATTCCTATTCAAAAGAAATTAACCTATTCTATTATTTTTTAAGCTGCCCACATCATGAACAATACTTTAAAACAAATGATAAACAGGGGCGCGTTTTTATTTACGCTTTTAATTATCGCGCTGTTGAGCGATATCAAAAATACCTTTGCCCAGGCCGAATCGCCTAAAGAGGATGATTTTTTTAAGATCATGAAAGTGCCTGCCCCCGAAGGCACTATACTTGAAGTTGGCGGTTTGTGCACACTGCCTAATGGTACATTGGCGGTAACAACCCGCCGCGGGGATATATTTATGGTCGAAAATCCAACCGGTCAGCATCCGTTTTTCCGCAAATTTGCTTCGGGTTTGCATGAGGTTTTGGGCGCGGCATGGAAAGAAGGGGCTTTATACGTTGTTCAACGAGGCGAATTAACCAAGCTGGTTGATACCAATATGGATGGCAAGGCCGATGTTTTTGAAACCATTTATGCCTGGCCGTTATCAGGCAATTACCACGAATATAGCTTTGGCCCTAAAATAGCGCCAGATGGCTCATTCTTTGTAACCTTGAATCTTGGCTTCCCGCCCGATTGGTGGCACCCCAAAAGCTTTGTACCTTACAGGGGATGGGCTTTAAATATTAAGGAAGATGGTACAGTTACCCCATGGGCGGCCGGTCTGCGTTCACCATGTGGGATCAGTATGATTGACGGCGAGCTTTGGTATGCCGATAACCAGGGCGACTGGGTAGGCTCGGGCAGTATTATGCCAATTAAAAAAGGTGCATTTATGGGGCACCCATCAAGTTTGGTTTGGACCGGTTTGCCTAATTCGCCATTAAAACTTACGTCCGAACAGTTCTTCGCCAAAAATAATCCGCGGATAGAATTTGATAAAAACGGGCAACCGGTTAAACCGCAGGATGTAGTTAACGAGAAATTCAAAACCGAATTTGAGGCTAAAAAAGAAATTCCTGAACTGCAGTTACCAGTCGTTTGGTTGCCGCATGGTATCCTGGGGATTTCGAACTCTGAGATAGTGAAAATTCCGGAAGGTGCATTCGGTCCTTTTGCTGGGCAATTGTTGATCTGTGACCAGGGACAAAGTATGATTGACAGGATTTTCCTGGAAAAAGTTAACGGTGAATACCAGGGAGCTGCCTGGGCTTTCAGGAGTGGTTTTCAGTCGGGAATTGTAAGGTTGGCCTGGTTGCCTGATGGTTCATTAGCGGCCGGCGAAACCAACCGGGGATGGGGATCGGCAGGGGAGGCTACCATGGGCTTGCAGCGTTTGGTATGGAATAATAAAGTTCCGTTTGAGATGCGCGCCATCCGCGCCATGCCCGATGGTTTTGAGATAGAGTTTACCAAACCGGTTGATAAAAAGGTGGCTGAAGATCTTGCATCTTATTCGGTAGAAAGCTTTATCTATAAATATCACGGCGTATACGGTAGTCCGCCGGTAAATACCGAGAAATGCCCGATAGTTGGTGTCAAAGTATCAGCAGACGGTTTAAAAGCACGCCTTATTGTAAATAACCTACGTAAATATTACATCCATACCATTACGCTTACGGCTATTCGTGATAATGAAAACTATTTCAATCTCGTGCATCCAACGGCATATTATACATTGAATAACATCCCCGAAGGGCAAAAGCTCTCCATGACAGAAGTTAGTACAGTGAACTCGGCCAAAGCGACAGCTTCAACCGATTTAAAGAAAGGTGTTACCGGGAAAAAGGGTGCCGCTGTAAAACCTGCTGCGGCTGTAAATGCGATTCCTACTTATGCCGAGGTACAGCCCATCCTGTTGAAAAACACCTGTTTGTCGTGTCACAATGCAACAAAAAGACAGGTTGGTCCGGCATATGTTGATGTAGCTAAACGCAAATACAGTGTAGCAGAGCTAATTCAATTGATCCATAGCCCTAAACCCGAACATTGGCCTGATTATTCAACGCCAATGCCGCCAATGCCGCAGGTGCCTAAGGATGAAGCCAGAAAGATAGCTTTATGGATTAAATCGCTGGCTAAATAATTTAGGAGCTTAAAGCTAAAGGCAGAAAGCTAAAAGCTATTTATAAGTTACTGTTTAGGATATTAATGTTTTTATATAAAGTTCAATGAAACACAAGATTATTTTGACTGCTTTATTAGCAGGTAGTTCATTAGCCGCGTTCGCGCAACAAAATGCCAAGCCTGAAGATACCGAGATCTGGTCGCCGGTACCTGCTGTGGTTACACCCGGTAAAACTTTGGGAGATGCCCCGTCCGACGCTATTGTTTTGTTTGATGGTAAAAATCTTGATGAATGGGTAGCTACCAACGATTCTACATCAAACCATAAATGGAATGTGGCGGATAAAGTAATTACCGTTGATAAAAGCGCGGGCGATATTCAAACTAAACGAAGATTTATGGATTTTCAGTTGCACATTGAATACCGGATCCCATCAAACATAACCGGCAGCGGACAAGCACGCGGCAACAGTGGTATTTTCCTGGCAGCCCTGCCATGGGGAGCCGGTGGTTACGAACTGCAGGTGTTGGACAATTATAACAATAAAACCTATGTTAACGGACAAGTGGGTAGTTTGTATAAGCAAGCAATTCCGCTGGCAAATGCCTGTCGTAAACCCGGCGAATGGCAAACTTACGACGTTGTCTGGACGGCTCCGCGTTTTAACGAGGATGGCTCGTTGAAATCGGCAGCGCGTGCTACCGTGTTGCACAATGGTGTACTGGTTCAGAACAATACTTCGTTAATAGGAGACACACCGTATATAGGTAAGCCAGAGTATCGTAAGCATGGCGCTTCGCCAATAAAACTGCAGGCGCATGGCGATAAAAGCGAACCGATCAGCTATAGGAATATTTGGGTAAGGGAACTATAAATAAGTAACGGAACTATAAAAAACGTCATTGCTGAAGTAGGAAGCAATGATGTTTTTTATAGTTTTTCCTCTTGCGCTCGTTTGCAACGAGCGCTTAATATGGTTTGGCGATTATATCGCCCGTTGCGTTACAAACGCAAACCCACGTTGCGCACTCGTTGCAAACGAGCGCGAGATAAAAATAAAAAAATGTCATTGCGAGCGCAGTAATCGCATGCTATACAGAGTCGCTCTGCTTCCCTGCGATTGCTTCGTCGTTCCTCCTCGCAATGACATGTTTTTTAACCCTTTGCCACTTTCTTTCCCTCAATATTTGGCAATAGGCCAGTGAAAATACCTATCAGCGGCAAATAGGCACAAAACTTAAACACATAGTTGATACTGGTCATATCGGCAACTTTACCTAATATGGCAGAGCCTAAACCGCCCATCCCAAAGGCCAGGCCGAAGAATAAACCCGCTATCAAGCCTACTTTTCCGGGTACCAGTTCGGTAGCGTAAACTAAAATGGCCGAAAATGCAGATGAAAGGATCAGTCCGATAAATACTGATAAAACGCCTGTCCAGAATAAGGATACGTAGGGCAGGAGCATGGTAAATGGAGCTACACCCAATATCGAGATCCAGATGATGTATTTACGGCCAAAACGATCGCCAAGCGGTCCGCCGAAAAGTGTACCTGCCGCTACTGATCCTAAAAACATGAACAGGTAAATTTGTGATTGCTGAATGCTTAAATGAAATTTATTGATCAGGAAGAAGGTGTAGTAGCTGGTGATACTGGCCAGGTAAAAATATTTGGAGAAGATAAGCACCAGTAAGATACCTAACGAAAATATCACCCGTCTTTTAGAGATATTGAGAGGTGTACTTTCTTTGGCGTTTTTGTTTTTTGCATTAAAGCTCAGACGTTCGGCATACCATTTGGCAATCCGTAATAGCACCAAAATTCCGGCGAAAGCGATCAGGCAAAACCAGATCACGTTTGATTGCCCGTAAGGGATTACAATAAGGGCCGCCAGCAGCGGGCCAACGGCACTGCCGGCATTACCACCCAATTGGAAAATAGATTGTGCCAGTCCCTTTTTACCTCCGGATGCCAAATGCGCGACCCGCGATGATTCCGGATGAAATATAGATGAGCCTATCCCGATAAGGCTAACGGCTATCAGAATAACATAAAAGTTGCCCGCAAAGGAGGCCAGCAACAATCCCGATAAGGTAAAGCCCATGCCAATTGCGAGGGAATAAGGTTTTGGCTTTTTATCGGTGTAAAGCCCTACAAAAGGCTGTAGAATAGAGGCTGTAATTTGATAGGTAAACGTAATAAGCCCTATTTGAGCAAAGTTAAGGCTGAAGCGTTGCTTGATAAGCGGGTATATGGATGGTATAACCGATTGCAGCATGTCGTTAATAAAATGGGCCAGACTTATGGTAAACAAAATTGAATACACGGTTTGCTGAACCAATTTTTTAGGCTCGGTGGTAGTAATTGTTGGCGATGTAGATTCCATTTAGTGATAGATTAAATTATAAAACATTATAACATCAGATGAATTTTACGAAAATTTTTAATGTTGATGAATTTCGAGAGCTGTATTCCAGGCCTGTTTTGAATCGGAATCGAGAATGTTTTTCAGGAGCTTTTCGTGAAGATGTTGTGTGTCGATAAAAATACGTGTATCAGGGTGGATTTCAGTAAACCAGTTTTTTAAGTGGACGGCAGCTGTTTTATATAAATCGCTCAGGATCTCATTTTTTGACGCTTCGGCAATAGCAATGTGAAATTTAACATCGGCATCGATACATTCTTCCAATAGCCCGGCTTCGGCAGTTCTTTTCCGCGTTTCTAAATGGCTTTTCATGGTGAAAATATCCTTTTGTGAGCGGTTTATAGCTGCTTTTTCCGCTATTTTCATCTCCAGTAACTGCCTTACCTCATCAAGGTCTTGTGATCGGGCGCGTTTTATACGGGCTTCCATTGGCTCGGGGTTAACAGCTGTGCGTTCTACAAAAGTTCCTGCACCCTGCTGGATCCTGAGCAGGCCCGATTGCACCAGGCTTTTTGTAGCCTCTCGGATGCTTGAGCGGCCAACGCCAAACTCGGCCATAAGCTCGGGCTCTGTAGGGAGTTTATCATTTATTTGATATCGGCCACCGGCTATCTGCTCCTTTAGTTTCTCAGCAATCTCCTCAGCCAGCGACCTTTTAATAATCTTACTCATTTGTAAATCATCAGATGAATAGCAAATGTATGACTTTGTTTGAAAAATAAAAGTTATTTTGGGCGTAAAATCTATTTTTTAAAAATAGTACCAATTATTAGCCGGTGTTTTCTAAAGCATTAATATATATTTAAATTTAGCTTAACATTTGTGCCGTTACTTTGATGCCATAAAATACCCCTAAGTGAAACAATATTCGGATGCACAACTTCTATATGAACTGCAGGGCGGTAACGATGGGGCATTCCGGGAAATTTATGAGCGTTATGCTGATAAGCTGATTGCTTTCGCGTTAAAGAAAACGCAAAATGAAGATGAAGCGATGGATATGGTACAGGAGCTGTTCCTTTCCATATGGAAAAATCGTAATACCATCCAGGTAAATGGCGCGCTTGAAGCTTACCTTATGGTTTCGGTTAATTACATGAGCTATAAATGGTATAAAAAGCAAAGCACAAAGCCCCGTTCATTAGATGATGTTTGCGAATTGCAGGAAACTTACGAACAAAGCCCCGATCAAAAACTTTCCCTTGCCGAATTACGCCTGTTAATAAACAGGGAAGTAGCTGATATGCCCGAAAAAATGCGCCAGGTTTACCTGTGTAGTCGTGAGCAGGATATGACCGGGCCGCAAATCGCCGAGTTTTTAGGCTTATCGCACCAAACTGTGCGTAACCAGATCAGTAATGCTTTAAGCAGGCTTAAAAAGTCTGTTCAGAAATATTACGATGTTGTTCCGTTTGATAATTACAGCAGATTTTTGCTGCTGATAATTTTTTTCAAAAAGTTATAGTACACTCTCCCATGTTCGGTCACTTAACAGGTATAAAGCCCCCTGTTAGGTGAATCAAAAAGAAATAAAAAGATTACTCAATAAGTTTAACGCCGGTAAATGCACCGACGAGGAATTGCAGCTTTTACAACAAATGATGCATGAACTTGATGCGGACACTAACACCAGCGATAATATTAAAGCTCTGAAGCAACCACTTTGGGAACGTATAGAAAAACAAACCATAGCTAAAGGTAAGATTCGCAGGTTAAACACTACCTGGTTAAAAGTTGCTGCGGCTGTCTTAGTTGCAGTATGCGCCGGACTGTTCTATTCAAAAATAGCTACCCATAAAAATGAGCAGATTGCCTACCAGGTAATCACCGCCCCCAAAGGCAGCATGAAACAGATCACGTTGCCCGATAGTACCACAGTGCAGTTAAACGCAGGTACATCAATAAAATTTCCGGTTAGTTTCAGCGATTCAAAAAGGGAAGTTACGCTGATAAATGGCGAGGCATTTTTTGATGTAAAGCATGATGTAAAAAGGCCATTCATGGTGCATACCGCAAAAATTACTACACAGGTATTGGGTACATCGTTTAATATCAAATTTTATAAAGAGCTGCCCGATCTGCAGGTTTACGTGAACAGTGGTAAGGTAGAAGTGCATGATCAGCGCCATACTTTGGGCTTTTATACCCCGAGGCAGCAGCTAACCTACAACAAACAACATGGAAGCTTTACGCGCCAGGAGTTAACTGTCGATCATTCCCTGAGCTGGATGCATGACGAACTGATACTGGATAATGCATCATTTAAGGAGATTACAGTTTACCTGCAAAATCGCTATAGCGTGAATTTTAAATACAATGAAAAACGCCTGGCACAGCAGCACTACTCGGTTAGGTTTTCAAATAAGCTGAATATCAGGCAGGTGCTGGATATACTTCAGTTTATTGATGGCCACAAGTATAAGTTAAACGGAGATATAGTAAATATTAAATAGCAATATAAAAGGAAAACCAATGCCTGCTCCAACAGGCACTGGCTCAATTAAGTGTAGCTGCCAAAACTAAAAGCCAATAGGCAGTTACTAATCACTTTAAAAACAAATGTATGGAAAAATCTTTAACCCGGATTTCAAGAAGATTAATCTCAGCAATTTTGTTGCTGGTAACAACCCTGACGGCATTATTGCCCTCACGCGCCTTCGCCGAGCGTAGTGTGTCGCTGATGGATCAGCCGGTAACCGTAAAGTTTGCCGATGAGACCATGGATGCATCGCTCGAGAAACTCAAAAAAGCGGTAAATACCGTTGCATTTAACTACAAGATGGATGATGTGGCCGCGGTAAAAGTAAAGGCAAATTCATTTGTTAACAAACCATTAAAAGATGTACTTAACGCTTTAACTGCTAATACGCAATTGGAGTACCGCGAAAAGTACGGCACTATCATCATCTCCCACAAAAAAGTGGTACGTGCACCCGAAAAAATTACAGTAACCGGAACGGTGACCGATAAGGATGGTCCGCTTGCGGGCGTAGCTGTACGCAGCAAAACCTCAGCCGCCGCTACCTCAACGGATGTTAACGGCAATTTTAAAATTACTGTTGAAAAAGGTGAGGCGCTGGTATTTAGTTTTATCGGTTACAAAAGCCGTGAAGTTGTTGCCGGCCAGTCGCCGCTTAACATTACTTTGGAGGCTGATGTTACCGGTCTTAACGCTGTAGTTGTAGTAGGTTACGGCACACAGAAAAATACCGATGTAACCGGTTCGGTAGGCTCATTAAAAGTTAGCAATGTTAAAGACCGCTCTGTAGGCTCGGTTACCGAAATGTTGCAGGGACAGATAGCCGGTGTTACGGTTTTGAACGAAGGTGGTGACCCAACTTCGGGCCCGAGCATTAGGTTACGTGGTCAAAGCTCTTTCAACAATGAAGGCCCGCTGATGGTTGTTGACGGTACTATTTACAACGGAGGTCCGATTGATCCTTCAGATATCGAATCAATAGACGTATTGAAAGACTCATACGCAGCTATCTACGGTGCTAAAGCTGCCGGTGGCGTAATTTTGATCACTACCAAACGTGGTAAACAAGGCAAAACCAATCTTGACGTTACTGCAAAAGGCGGTGTGCAAAATGCTTTGAAGATCTTGCAAGCGTTAAACGCTGCCGATTATGCAGATGCGATAAATACTGCTTATGATAATGCAGGCAAAACCCGTTTGCCCGCCTTTGATGCAACTATCAACCCAGATTCGCGTGTAACCCGTACCAACTGGACAGATGCCTTGTTCAGAACAGGTTACATTCAGGATTATAATATGAATATCAGCGGTGGTACAGAGAAATCTAACTTTTACGTATCAGGTGGCTACCGTAAAAACGATGCTATCCTGTTAAATACTAACGCTATCCGTTACAACTTTCGTGTAAACTCCGATCACCAGATCAATAACTGGCTGAAGATTGGCGAGAGCTTCTCGTACTCTTATAACAACGGACAAGGCGCTAATACAACCAGCGCCTATACCGGTGCTATTTTATCGGCAATTTTCTATCCGCCTAATGCTTCTATCTACAACCCCGATGGCAGCTTTGGTGGTGTGCCCGCACAGTACGCAGGCTCTTATGGCGACGTTATTAACCCGGTTGCCTATTTAAAACGTTTGGATAACAGCGACGCTGTAAATAGCTTCAATATCAACCCTTATGTTGAAATAAACCTGGTTAAAGGTTTAAAATTCCGCTCAAACCTGGGGATTACTAAAAACTCTGAAACTATTAAAAACTTTAGTACAAGGGTTTTGGAGCCGGGAAAGAAATTCTTCGATAACTTCCTGTTCCAGGAACAAAATAATACGCGTACCATCTTGGCCGAACAAACTTTAAACTACGACAGAACCTTTGGTAATCACCACGTAACTGCTTTGGCAGGTTACACTTATCAGGATGATACCCAGGAGTTTTTTAGCGTGAATACGGATAACTATTTAAGCGAGGATCCTGCTTACCGTTACATCATCAATGGTAGCCTTAACCCAACCGGTGTGCCTCTGCAGGGCAACAAAAACGAATCAGCTTTGATCTCGTACCTTGGCAGGATCGGTTATGATTATGCCGGCAAATACTTTATCAACGGTATCATCCGTCGTGACGCTACGTCACTGTTAACAAGTAAAAACCGCGCTGAGGTTTATCCGGGTGTATCTGCAGGCTGGTTAATCAGCAAGGAATCATTTTTTCCTACTGATGCGTTGGTGTCATTTGCTAAGTTAAGGGCAAGCTATGGTCAGTCGGGTAACCTTGCAGGTTTGCCAAGCTTCCCAACTTCGGTTTCGCTAACCAAAACTGCAGGCTATTTAGGTAGTCCGGCTGCTGCCATCACCGGTTCGGCTGTTGATGGTTTGGCTAACCTTAACCTTAAATGGGAAAAAGCCACTCAAACCGATATCGGTGTTGATTTAGGCTTAATGAACGGCAAGATCAATGTTACTGCTGATGTGTTCCAAAAAAGAAATACACGGTTCCTGTTCCAGCCTCCGGTTGCAGCGGTTTATGGTGTGTCAAACCCTCCGTTTGTTAATGGCGGCCAGATAACAAACAGGGGTGTAGAGTTAGCAATTAAATACCAGGGGGCCGTTGGCGAATTCCACTATAACCTGGCAGCTAACGGGTCATACATCAAAAATAAAATTGATAACATCCTTCCAGGTCAGCAAACTATCCTTTCCGGCCCAACAGTAAGGGATAACCTGGTACCTGTATGGTTACAGCAAGGTTATTCATTGTATTCTTTCTTTGGTTACAAAACTGCTGGTTTGTTCCAGTCGCAGGATGAGGTTAATAATTATAAAGGCGATTCAGGTAACATGATCCAGCCAAATGCAAAAGCTGGTGATATCAAATTCCAGGACCTTAACCATGATGGTAAAATAACCGAGGCCGATAAAACTTATTTGGGTACGCCATTCCCTAAATTCAGCTACGGATTTACGGCAAACTTTAGCTACGGTCCGTTTGATATGAGCGTGTTTTTACAGGGTATTGCGGGTAATAAACTTTTCAACGCTGTTAAATACACCGGTTTAAACGCATCTATCCAAAACTATAACCTCCTGGCTGATGCTAAAAACGCGTGGACTCCAACGCATACCAACACCAATATCCCCCGCTTATCGGCAAGTGATGCAAACGGCAACTTTGGCAACGTATCCGATTTTTACGTTGAGAATGGCTCGTACATGCGCATTAAAAACGTAACCCTTGGTTACACACTGCCAAAAGCATTGATGGCTAAAATTGGTGTACGTAGTGCCCGTGTTTTCGCCAATGCTCAAAACCTGGCCACTTTTACAAAATATACAGGTCTTGACCCCGAAGTTGGGATCAACCAAAACGGTGTTGATTTAGGTCTGTACCCACAGGCAAGGATCATTTTAATAGGTGTTAACGTAGGCTTATAATATATCAGGAACCACAATTAAGGAGATACAGAGATGAAATTCAAAAATATAATTAGCAAAGGCTTAATGGGTGTAATGGTTATTGCACTGGCCCAGAGCTGTAAAAAAGGTACTTTAGATAATATTAAACCAACCGGTACGCCAACCAGCACTAACTTCTGGAAAACAGCTGCTGATGCCCAGGCGGCGGCCAATGGGTTATATGAAAAACAAAGCAACAGCGAAGACCTTTATGGCCGTGGTTTCTTTTGGTTCATTAACGCCAGTGACGATATGGTTGTAGGTCGTACATCGGCCGATAGGGAAAATATCAAAAACTTCGTATGTACCGGCAACGAAAACAGTATTTACGCGCCTTGGCAGCTTCACTTTGTGGTAATGAAACGTGCCAACGATGTGATCAACAATGTGCCGAATATCAACATGGATGCAGCCACTAAGAACTTTATTTTGGGTCAGGCCTACTTTATCCATGCGGTAATGCACCTGGAGATAGCCGATTTATACGGATCAGATAAACAAGGTGCTCCTTTACAAAATCGTGCTAATCCGTTGGCGTTCCCGGCCCAGTTACCTTCTGTAAAAGATAACTACGCTTATATTGAGGCAGATTTGAAAAAAGCAGCTTCATTACTGCCTTACTTTGATAAATTGGCCACTGCCGACTATGGTCGCGCGCATAAAACTGCTGCTTATGCTTATCTGGCTAAAACCTACCTGCATGCAAAAGATTATGCAAATGCTGAAAAATATGCCGATTCGGTTATACTGAGCGGTAAGCATGCCTTGTTAAGCAATTATGCCGATGTATTTAAGATCGCTAATAACTATAGCTCGGAGTATATCTGGTCGGTTGCCAGTAGCCTGAACGGACAGAGCATTTTACCGGGTGCCATGTTAGAGAACAAAGGCTGGGGTTTATATAACGGTTTCGGTTATTATCAGCCAACAAAAGAACTGGTTGATGAGTTTGAAGCAGGCGATAAAAGGCTTCCGGCCACTATTCTGCAAAAAGGCGACAGCTTCCAATATTTCGGGCAAACTTATACTTACCCAATCGGTGGCAAAAGCAATAGCTTAACCGGTTATCAGTTTAACAAATACATGGAGCCGTTTAGCTATGCGGGAGGTATTCACGTGAGCCCTAACGGCGACGAACCGTCTACAGATTTAAACGTGCCATTATTGCGTTATGCCGAGATCTTGCTGATCAAAGCTGAAGCGCAGATCATGCAAGGCAAAAACGGCGATGCCGCGCTTAACCAGGTGCGTGTACGTGCAGGATTGAGTCCAATTACTAATGCTACGATGGCAAACCTCAAACACGAACGTCGTGTTGAATTGGCAGGCGAGTGGAGCGATCGTAATTTTGACCTTGTTCGTTGGGGCGATGCGCAGGCAATTTACGCAAAACCGTTACACGGTTCAAATGGCTCAGTTGTGTGGAAAGCTCGTAACTTTGACCCGGCGAGGGATAACGTTTGGCCTATCCCGCCAAAGGACATCCAGATAAGCCAGGGCCAGCTGAAACAGAATGCCGGCTGGTAATTGACATATTGAAACTTACAAAACCGGGCCTAGCCCGGTTTTGCTATATCTATACCAAATGAAAAAAAGTACTACCCTGATTACGCTGGCGGCGCTGCTGGCAAACATCGGCCTGACGGCCAACGCGCAGGTTAAAAATTACACCGTAGCCGACGCGCATTCCCACAACGATTACAAAAACAACATTCCTTTTTACCGGGCCTACGAAAAAGGCTTCGGATCTATCGAGGCCGACTGTTATGCTGTTAACGGGCAGTTGATGGTGGCTCATGATAAAAAGGAAATCGATGCAAAGCGGTCATTAAAAGCTTTATATATAGATCCGCTGATTGAAAAATTTAAACGTGATCCCCAACGCCATTTAAGGCTGCTTATCGAAATTAAGGAAGATCATAAAGCAGTATTGCCGCTGGTGATTAAAGAACTAAAACCGCTTGAACAATATTTTGATTATGAAGGCCACCCGGGCAGGCTATCGATAGTTATGACAGGAGCAGTGCCGCCTCCAGCCGAGATGACCAACTATCCGGCCTGGATCTCCTTTGATGTAGATCATATGAACGGCTTTACACCTGAACAGTGGAAAAAAATCGGACTGGTAAGTTTCCCATTTGGTAAATACATGCACTGGAATGGAAAGGGTGTATTGAATAACGAAGAAATTGCGAGGATAAAAGCGGGGATCGATAGCGTACATAACTCCGGTAAAAAAGTTCGTTTTTGGGAAACACCTGATACCAAAAGCAGTTGGCTTGCCCTTATCCGTTTAGGTGTTGATGTAATTGGTACCGATAAAATTGAGGAGCTTGGCGATTTCCTGAACAAGAAGCCAGCAAGCGAATACACCGCACCGCAAGCGTACACCATTTATAAACCAGCTTATAAATCGGACGGCGCGGTTAAGAAAGTTAAAAACATCATTTTGTGCATTGGCGATGGCATGGGGCTTTCGCAAATCTATTCAACCTATACAGCCAACCGTGGGCAGTTGAATATTTTCCAAATGCTGAATATTGGTTTTTCGGTAACCAATTCTGCCAATGCTTATATCACCGATTCTGCTGCAGGAGCAACCGCCTTTGCGTCAGGCCAAAAAACTAATGATAGGGCAGTGGGTGTTGATCCGTCAGGAAAACCATTGAAGTCATTAGCTGATTACAGCGCGGAAGCAGGTAAGAAAACCGCGGATATTGTGGCTTGTGAATTAACGGACGCTACCCCCGCAGCTTTTTATGCACATGATTTAGAAAGGAGCCATTCGATAGCAATCGCGAATCAGATCACTTCATCGCCAATTGATATTTTCTTAGGTTCGTCATATAAAGACTTTATCTGGCCGGTTAATGGTGAAAGTCCTGTTGATAAGATGAAGAAGAGGGGATATACAGTTATCCGCAACTTCGATGAATTTTTAAATAGCTCGGCTCCTAAAATCCTGGGCTTAATGGATGACAGCGTAACCCGCCCGAAAATGGAGGGTAGGGGCAATTATCTCCCGCTGGCATTCAATAAGGTAACCCAAGCATTTAAGAATGCGCCAAAAGGTTTTTTTATGATGATTGAGGGTTCGCAGATTGATCACGGCGGTCACGCCAATAACCTGAAACAGGTAATTACTGAGAATAGTGACTTTGACCGCGTAGTTGGCGATGCGCTGAAATTTGCCGATGAAGATGGTGAAACCCTGGTAATTGTGACCGCGGATCATGAAACCGGAGGTTTAACTCTGCTCGATGGCAGTATTAATAACGGTTACGTATGGGGCGATTTCAGTACCAATGATCATACGGGCACCCCAGTTCCTGTGTTTAGTTACGGGCCTCATTCGCTTGATTTCAGAGGGGTTTATAGTAATACCGAGATCTTTAATAAGATTAAGGCTTTGTTGCAATAGCTGCAATTAACAGAAACGATAATAAACCCATGTCATTGCGAGGAACGAAGCAATCGCATGCTATACAGGGTGGCTATGCTTCCGTGCGGTTGCCACGCTACGCTCGCAATGACATGGTTTTTAATTTCTCTATTGCGGTGAACCGGTCAGGAATAATCAGCCTATGATCTGCACCCATCCAGAGTAAACCGTACCATTCTTCAGATCGATCTTGTAGTAATAGGTTCCCGTAGGCAGCCTGTTGCCATTGTATGTTCCATCCCAAGCTTTTGTATAGCCTTTGGCGTTGTAAACTATTGTTCCGTATCGGTTAAAAACCTGTGTAATGGCATTGTCGTAGGCTCCCAGCGCATCTATTTGCCAGGTGTCGTTTATGCCATCTCCATTGGGAGTAAACGTGTTGGGGATGGTGAATTTATCAATAACCTTTACCTCAACAGCAGCTTTAGACTCCAGGTTGCACGATCCGGGTTGCAATACATGCAAAATATAGGTGATGTTGCTGGTTGGAAATACAAAGGGTTCTAAAGATGTGGTATTGCTGATGTTTTCGTTAGGTGTCCAGTAATAAGTAACATTTTCGCCGCTTACCTGGGCATGAAGCTGTATCCTATCGCCTTTCATGACTTCACGTGTGGCGGTGGCGTAGGCTCCGGGACCCTGGTTTACCGTTAAGGTTACAGCGCTCTTGGCTTTGCAGCTGTTATTGGTCACTTCAACGGTATAGGTGGTAGTTTCTTCCGGGGATGCCATTGGGTTGGGGATGTTTGGGTCCGACAGGCCGGTTGCGGGGTACCATCTGTAGGATGTTCCGCCCGTGGCGTGGAGCTGTGTTTTGTCGCCTTTGCAAATTGTCCGATTGTCACCTGCATTGGCAACTACAGGTGCGTTTATATTTACTGTAACCCCAGGCGCAACGCTTGAGCATCCGTTTTTAAATACAGTAACTTGATATTGCCCGCTCATAGCCGCTGTTGCACCGCTAATGACTGGGTTTTGTTGCGCAGACGTAAAGCCATTTGGCCCTGTCCAGCTATAACTATCGCCAGCTGATGCCGTAAGATAAATGTTTTCGCCAGGACAGACGGGCGAACTTGCAGTGGCAGTAGCCGGTTCCGGATTGATAACGGTTAACGTTACAGCCGATGAAATTAATCTGCATTGCGCCGAATTAATATTGCCCTGCTGGGCAACTAATACCCTGTATTGATAATTGCCGGTGGTGATAGGTTGATGGAGCGGGTAGGAGCCCGATACAGCGCCGGGAATATTTATCCATCCGTTTGGTGTACTTATTTGCCACTGATAAACAGGATTTTCATAAGGTAGATCGGATGCGGTGCTAACATTCAAGGTGTAAAACTTATCAGCTTCAGCGCATCCCTGTGCTGTTATGGCTGTTTTGTCGTTTCCGAAATAGGTAGTAAGTGCAGGGCCGTAGGGGCGTAGTGAAATATCGTCTAACGCCACGTCGTTACCGTAGCCGCCGCTGGCATTATTGGTCATTTTGATGGTTACATCGCCTCCGGTTGATGGGGTATTAAAAGTAATATTGTATTCCAGCCAGCCTAAACCATTATCTATTGGTCCGGTATGGTTAGTTTTTGTTTCGAGAGCAGTGGTTACAGAAAATGTAATGTCGGGCTTAATGCCGCCCTGTTTCATTAGGTTTAATACATAAACGCTGAACCTGTAAGTAGTACCGGGACACAGGGTTTTAACCGTTCTTTTATAAAACTCGTCGATGGTATTGGTGGCATCCACAATCATCATGTAGCCATTGGGTTGCCCAGGTGTATGATTACCTGTTTGCAGCCACGATTCAGGGTACATGCCGGCAGTGGAGTTGGCAATAGTATAGCTGCCTTCACCCGGTTGTGATGGAATGTAATTATAGGTAGTAGAAAAATTGCCGTCATTTATTTTCGGACCTATTTGAGCCGTTCCGTCCCCAAAGTCCTCAATTAATACCGGTTCCCCCTCCTGCGCTCTCGGGCGCAGGGTGAACTGTGGCAATAGGAATCCCATCGCCAGTAAAGTGATAAATTTCATGTGTTTTTACGCATGTCGGCAAGACTTGCAACGCGCTCGCGTATCTTGCTTAAAAGTTTAATCAAAGCGGCCGGGGGACAGCCGGTATTGATATAAACTTGGGTTAATGTTGTGTTTTTTTAGGGGTAGGTTGCAAAAGCAAAGCCATGCCGGAGGCTTAAAACAATGAAGAGTAGAAATGTGCAGTGTGTGAAAATGAAATTTGGCGAGTGGTGAAAAACAAATTTGTAAAAGGTACACTAAGTAGCTGTATTATACTTTTTTGAAAGTTGCTGCTTTGAAATATGCATCACAGGTTGTAAAATGTTGTTTACGAAAAATGAATTTTAGTGGCGCGATTTTTGCTGAGCCGGTGGATTTGAATTTTGATAGTATCGTTGCTTATTTTCTACCATTAATCTTGTTGTGGGGAAATAAATCTACAAAATTTGATTTCTGTGTTGATAGCAAACTCTATTCCTGTTAGCTCTTCGCTTAAGTTTTAATTAAATGAACAACTTGAACAAAATGTGTATTAAAAGCACAAAAAGAACGGAATGAATAAAGGGGGATTTTAAGAGCCGGAGAGGCGTAACATGGCGTTTTAAAGACTTACGAAGTTTTTAAAACTTCGTAAGTCTGGGGCTGCCTCAAATGAGATTTATTGCTTAATCGAAAGGTACAATACCGCAGCAATAGAAGCGCCAACCAACGGGGCTATCACGGGGATCCAGGCGTAAGCCCAATCGCTGGTACCCTTACCTTTTATCGGTAATAGCATGTGCATGAAACGCGGGCCAAGGTCGCGGGCGGGGTTAATAGCGTAACCGGTGGTGCCTCCTAACGACAGGCCTATTACCCACACCAATAAGGCTACAGGGATTGCACCAATAGAGCCAAGGCCGATAGGCGTTTTAGCCGGCGTAATTTCCGCGCCTGCTATATAGAAAATGGTAAATAGCAGCACAAACGCACCAATTACTTCACTGGCGATATTGGAGACGTAATTTCTTACTGCAGGGCCGGTGCAAAATACAGCCAGTATGGAGGCTGGATCATTTGTGCGCTTAAAATGATCATAATACATTATCCAAACTAAAAATGCACCGAGGCAAGCGCCTGTAAATTGAGCAATAATGTAGGGTATAACATTTGCCCAGGAAAACTTGCCCGCAATGGCCAGCGCCAAAGTTACGGCGGGATTGAGATGCGCCCCGCTATACGGTCCTGCTACAACAACCCCAACAAAAACAGCCAGGCCCCAGGCGGTAGTGATCACTATCCATCCGCTGTTATTTCCCTTCGTATCTTTTAAAACTACGTTGGCCACTACGCCATCGCCTAACAATATCATGAGCATGGTGCCTATCAATTCGGCTACAAATGGAGACATGTTTAAAATATTTTAATGGTGGATATTAAATAACAGATACGGGGTGGCTGGAATTAGACCAGCATTGGGCTGTGCTTACCGCGCGTTCCCAGCCAGCTATGCCGGTTTTTACTTCTTCCAGATCGTCGCCCGGGTTGAACTCGGCCTCAACTGCCCATAAATGCTGGATCTCGGCAATGTCTTTCCAGTAGCCTACGGCAAGCCCGGCCATGTAAGCTACGCCGAGCGCCGTTGTTTCAGTTACCTCCGGTCTTATAACCTTACAGTTCAGCACGTCTGATTGAAACTGCATCAGCAGGTTATTGGCCGTTGCACCGCCGTCTACACGTAATTCTTTAATTTCCATACCTGCGTCGGCCTCCATCGCTTTAAGTACGTCCATAGTTTGGTAGGCTATTGATGCCAATGCGGCCCTTGAAATATGGGCGGCGGTAGCCCCGCGGGTTAGGCCAACTATAGCCCCGCGTACTTCCGGGTCCCAGTAGGGGGCGCCCAGGCCTGCAAATGCAGGTACAAAATATACACCGGCGGTATCTTTTACCGATGTAGCCAGTTTTTCAATATCCGCCGAGGTTTTGATAATGCCAAGACCATCGCGCAGCCATTGTACAACTGCACCGCCTATAAAGATGCTTCCCTCAAAAGCGTAAGTGATCTCACCATTTATTTTCCAGGCAACTGTGGTAAGCAGATTGTTTTTTGATTTAATAAACTCGTGCCCGATATTCATCAGCATAAAACAGCCAGTGCCATAGGTGTTTTTAACCATAGCCTTATCAATGCACATCTGCCCGAACAAGGCTGCATGCTGATCGCCGGCTATACCTGCAATCGGGATCCTTTGCGCAAATATGTTATTGGCGGTGTAGCCATATAGTTCGCTTGATTGTTTTACCTCGGGCAATATGCTTTTAGGGATATTGAACAATTGTAGCAGTTCATCATCCCATTGCTGGGTGCGGATGTTGAACAACATGGTTCGGCCGGCATTGGTTACATCGGTGGCATGTACTTCGCTACGGGTGAGTTGCCAGATGAGCCAGCTGTCAACCGTGCCAAAGGCAAGCTCGCCTGCTTCGGCCTGCGCCCGTGCTCCTTCAACGTTATCCACGATCCATTTTATTTTGGAACCCGAAAAGTAGGCATCAATCACAAGGCCTGTTTTATTCCGGATCATATCGCCATAGCCGTTTTGCTTCAACTCATCGCAAAATGCCGCAGTGCGCCTGTCCTGCCAAACAATGGCATTATGGATGGGTTCGCCGGTTTTGCGGTTCCATACTATGGTTGTTTCGCGCTGGTTGGTTATGCCAATGGCCTTGATATTTCCGCCGCCTAAGCCCGCTTTTGCAATGGCTTCAACCGCAACGGAGATCTGCCCTGCCCAAATCTCGTTAGGATCGTGCTCAACCCAGCCTGGTTTTGGGAAATACTGTTTAAATTCCTTTTGTGCCGAAGTAATGATCTTGCCCGCATGATCAAAAATTATGGCCCGCGAACTGGTAGTGCCCTGGTCGAGCGCTAAAATATATTCCTGCATAATTTGGTTTGGTTTACCTTGGTTTATTTATTGAATATCACATTAAATTTGTTCATTTTAATGCGGTGTTAGTATATAATTTTTTGCTGTTTCGTTAAAGGCTTTAATCTGTGCTTGTTCCCAGGCTACATCTTTTCCGAGTTCGCCGGCCATGAGGCGGGCTATTTCTGGCGCCATTGCGATAGCCAGGCGGGCATCTAAAAATAACACACGGGTACGGCGTGCCAGTATATCTTCAACAGTTCGTGCCATCTCCTTTCTTACCGACCAGATCACTTCGCCCTTTGTATAACTGCCTTCAGCATGAACAGGGTTTTTCCAGTCAGCGTTCTCCTTGTACAAAGCCAAAACGTTTTCAATATCGGCGCCGTAAACAAACATTGGGTTGGTGCGATCAGGGTTGGGGCGACTGCCATGTATAGATAATGAATCTGTTTTACAAGACGCGTTTTTAAGCCCGCCAACCTCAATAGCCTTATCAACAATATCCTCAGCCATTTTGCGATAAGTAGTCCATTTGCCGCCGGTTATGGTAATCAGTCCTGATGCGGAAACGATCAGCTTATGGCTCCTTGAAATTTCTTTTGTTTTTGATGATCCGTCCTGAGGGGCAGCAAGCGGCCTTAAGCCTGCAAAAACGCTTAAAATATCTGCACGGGTTGGGGCTTTGGTGAGGTATTTGCCGGCGGTTCTCAATATAAATTCCACTTCCTCATCCAGCGCTACCGGCTCCAGGCTGTGCGAGTCGATAGGAGTATCGGTGGTACCTATCAGCAATTTCTCATGCCACGGAACGGCGAAAAGTACGCGCCCATCCTCGGTTTTGGGGATCATTAGTGCATCTTCGGCCGGTAAAAATGAACGGTCGAGCACAAGGTGTACACCCTGGCTTGGCTTAACCATCGGTTTCATTTCGGGGGTATCCATTTTAAGCACATCGTCAACAAAAACGCCGGTAGCATTAATTACCGTTTTTGCCTTTAATTGGTACGTGGTACCGGTTTCTGCGTTAGTAGCTTTTACGCCTGTAATTTTATTGGTAGTATCTTTGATCAATCCAGTTACTTTAAAGTAATTGAGCAGGCTTGCGCCCTGTTCAACGGCGGTTTGCGCTAGGTTAATTGCCAGCCTCGAATCATCGAACTGCCCATCATGGTAAACAACGCCGCCGTGAAGTCCTTTTTCCAGGATTCCCGGCAATCGTTTAGTGGTTTCTTTTTTTGAAATATGTTTTGCCCGGCCAAAACTTAGTTTGCCGGCCAGTAGATCATAAATGCTGAGGCCTATAGTATAAAAAACACCATCCCACCATGTATAATTGGGAATAATGAAACTTTCATTTTTTACAAGGTGCGGCGCATTTTTTAGTAGTAACCCCCGCTCACGTAAGGCCTCCCGCACAAGTCCTATATCGCCCTGTGCCAAATACCGAACGCCGCCGTGTACCAGTTTGGTCGCGCGGCTCGAGGTGCCTTTAGCAAAATCGGCTTGTTCCAGCAATAACGTAGAGAAGCCTCGCGAAGCTGAATCGACAGCTGCGCCAAGTCCCGTAGCTCCACCACCTATGATGATCAGGTCCCAGGTCTTTTCGGTATCAGTAAGATAGTTAAGATTCGCCTCTCTTGTAAACTGATTCATTTTATTTCGATGTTTATTCAAATATATAAAATCGAAATAAAATAAAACTAAATGAAATTAAAAATAATTTTATTTGATTACATTTGATTAACGAGGAGCACAGTAAGCCTTACAAAACATTACAATCAATTTTTCTGTTTAATTTAGCGATTATGAGTAAAAACACTGACCGGCATAAGTTTATCCTGCAAAAGATTGATACAGATGGTTTTGTGAATGTACAGGACCTCAGTAACCAGTTAAGTGTTTCGGAAGTTACTATCCGAAAGGACCTGAAACTTTTGGAAGATAAAAACCTGCTTTTCAGAACGCATGGCGGTGCAAGTAAAACAAACCCTTATGCCAATGACAGGCCGGTTGCCGAAAAAGAAAAGTTGAATGGCCCTGAAAAGAAGAGGATAGCTTTTGAAGCCGCAAGCCGTATTGGTGCTAACGATTCGGTTATTATAGCCTCGGGTACTACCATGCTTGCCCTTGCCCGGGCTATGCAGCCAAATAAGCATATTACTGTTGTTACAGCAGCCCTGCCGGTGGCTCTTGAACTTCTTCAGCATCCGCAGGTTGATATTGTTCAATTGGGAGGGCAGATGCGTAATACCTCGTCATCGGTAACCGGTAACTATGCCGAACTGATGCTTGACGATATGCTATGCGGTGTTTTGTTTTTAGGGGTAGATGGCATCGATCCGGAAATAGGGCTCACCACAACCAATTTATCAGAAGCACGCCTTAACCAAAAAATGATCAATGCTGCCCAGGCTACGATTGTACTTGCCGATAGTACAAAGTTTGGCAAGCGTGGATTAGCGAAGATCTGCTCGTTGGATCAGATCAATGAGATCATTACCGATAGCGGCATCAGCGCGGCAATGCTCAATATGTTGGAAGAAAAAGGGGTGAAGGTGACGGTTGTGTAGGTAAATCTACTGGTGTTGAAGGATAAATAAAAAATGGCATTTCGAGCGAAGCGCGGCAATCTTGTCGCCCATGCATGTCTGATCTGTATGGCTACGAGATTGCCACGTCGCCCCAGATACTTTTGCCCATGCTGCTCCTCGCAATGACATGGGGTTTAATAAAGTTTAATACTTAATGTTAAATTAATGCTCTCAATTGTTCTCTGTGTTCGCATTACCTTTCGCTGATGATGACCTTACTATCAACTGCGTATCAACCTTCTCCGTAGTAAATTCTTCAACGGGCCATTTACTTTCGATGGTTTTGATCAGCATTTCGGTGGCCATTTGCCCAATCTGAAAAGCAGGCTGGCGTACCACCGTTAAAGGCGGGTCAAACAGGTCAACCACATCCGAGTTAGTGAACCCGGCTATCGCAATATCTCCGGGAACCTTTAAGCCCCATTTTTTTAATATCGACATACTGCTGATGGTTAGCCTGTCGCTGCCACTAAAAATAGCCTCCGGTTTATCATCCAATGCCAGCAATTCTTTCAGCACAATCTCCACTTCGTCGTGTATCATGCCACCATGGTTGCAATGTTTAAGGTATTCGGGCCTGAATTCGATGCCGTGTTTATCAAGTGCCGCCTTGTAGCCTTCAAAGCGCTCATGGCTTATGAGCAGGTTATTTGAGTTGGTAAGGTGTGCAATTTTGGTGAAACCCGAGTTGATTAATGCTTCCGTACCGTTAAACGAGCCCTGGAAGTTATTGGCTATCACCTTGTGGGTGTTCAGATCTGGAGCTGCCCTGTCAAAAAATACAATAGGGAAACCTTTATCCAGCAGGTATTTATATTGAGAGGTATCGGTTGTTTGGGCCGATAATGATACCAGCAAACCATCCACATGTCTTGATAGCAAGTGCTTTACATTGGCGCTTTCCCTGTCAAATGACTCGTGCGTTTGGGTAATGATAACGTGATATCCGCGGTTATAAGCTATGGACTCGATGCCGTTAATGGCCTGCGAAAAATAATCATTTGCCACCTCGCAAACCACTACGCCTATCGAGTGACTTTTTTGTTCTTTAAGACTTAAAGCAATAGGGTTGGGCCGGTAGTTTATCTTTTCGGCATACTCAAGGACAAGCTTTTTGGTTTCGGTACCTATTTCATAGCTTCCGTTCAGCGCTCTTGATACCGTTGATGTTGACACACCCAAAGCCTTGGCAATATCCTTAATAGTAACTGATTCAAACATAATTTAATCCGGCAGCAGGTTCTTAAATATCCAGGGAAAAATTGATACGGGCTAAGTTATTTTAAAAAAAGAATATTTCAGCGTTTTTCAATTTTCAAACTGTATAACTCATTTGTAATGGTTCCCATATCAGTTCTATCGTCTAAGCACATTTTTAAATAAAAGAAAATGACATTCGATTTTATTGATTGATTTTCATTAACAAGATGTGTCCACACGATAAATATACGTTAGGATAATCTCACTTTAATTTAAGTGACATTGATTTTTAAAGTTGACGTAAAATTATTGTTATAATTATTACATTGTACCTGATTTCAATTGTAAAACGTTTTATCCCCTGGTTAAGCTATGTCTCACGAACAAATTGTTCATGACGATCATAATACTGCTATTTGGCTTGCTTTTAAAGAAGGCAATTGGGATGCCTACACACAATTATATAACCAATATTTTAAGGTACTCAATAACTACGGGCATAAATTTACCAGGGATGTCAATGTCATTGAGGATGCTATCCATGATCTTTTTATCAGGCTGTGGACAAACAGGGCAGGGCTTGGCAATCCTGCTTCGGTAAAAAACTATCTTTTTAAATCTTTACGCAGCATTATTTTCCGCAAGCTGCAATCAAAATCGCGCTTTGTCGATCTGGAAGATGAAGCGGAGCATAACTTTCCGTTCGAAATATCCTTCGATCAGCAGATCATGGCCGATGAGGAAGAACAGGAGTTACAAAAGAAGATTAAATTTCATGTAAAAGCTTTGCCGGCGCGGCAACAGGAAATCATCTACCTGCGCTTTTATGAAGGTTTGGGTTATGATGAAATTGCTGATATTATGGAGATAAACGTCAGTTCGGCCTATAAACTGATCTATAAGGCGTTTGATAACCTCCAGGATGTACTCAAAACTTCCAAATTGGCTATTGTTTTAGCCTTGTATTCATGCTTTTACGTAAATAATCATTAAAAATTAATTTTTTTTTCGGTTTGTAGGGATAATTAGGGTAGGGTGCTGTCTATAAGGAGTAAATAACACCTTATAACCCATGCAGATAGCCAAATACAGTAATTATACCCTGCCGGATTTTTTAGAAGACGATGATTTTCTCCGTTTTGTGATTAACCCCTCACATAACGACACTGTTTTTTGGCAGCAGGTTGAAACCGCATACCCGCGACAGAAAGAAATAATAGCCGAAGCTTCAAAAATTATTACCGCATACCGCAAGCAGGATGTTTTTACCAACGAGGCTAATCAATCAAAAGTTTGGCTCCGGATTGAATCATCACTGCAAAGAGATCGGGGTAAGCCAAAGATCTTCACGTTAAACAGGTTCCTTCGTGTTGCCGCAATGTTATTGCTGGTATCATCTGTAGGTATTGCTTTATGGCTGATAAAAGGCAGGCCAAATGAAATTGATACTACTTATGGCGAGCTGAGTACCGTCACCTTGCCAGATGGCTCAACCGTAGTGCTCAACGGCAACTCGAAATTAACTTACTCCGATAACTGGGACAAAAATTCGAGAGAGGTTTGGATAAATGGGGAGGGATTGTTCAACGTAAAGCATATCAATAAAGATCCCCACATTATTAAACCTTCTGAAAGGTTTATAGTGCATTGCCCTGATATGGATATTGAGGTGTTGGGAACAACTTTTAATGTCAGAAGCAGGCATAACAAAACCAATGTGGGTTTAGTACAGGGAAAGATCAGGCTTGATTACGTTGACGCCGCATCCGGGAAACAATCGCTTATTATGAAACCTGGTGATTACGTGCAGCATGCTTATAAAAAAGCCCTTACCCGTACTGTTCTTCCAGCCCCTGAAAAGATCACCAAATGGACAAAACATCAACTTTTATTTAATGATGCCAGTCTGGCGCAAATCGGCGAGGTAATGACCGATGATTATGGCTATCACGTTGATTTTTCGAACGCAGATTTAACTACCCTCAAAATAGAAGGGGAAATAAACGTGCCTAATGTTGACGAGCTGATTGAAACTATCTCCACCACACTCCCGGTGAAAATTATCCGAACAGACAAAAATATCACTATAACAAAATTAAACCCCTAAACGAATAACTTATGAGAAAACTCGACTCATCCAATTTTTTAAGATGTTGCTGTTTCCTGATGGTATTACTTGGCCGGTCGGCGTACGGCTATGCCCAAATGGCGTTAACCAGTAACAGCAGGATTCATGCAAAAAGCTTCGGTTATGCGGCTCCGCAGACTGTTGAAAACAAGGTGCTGCTAAAAGATGCGCTGGATAACTTGAAAAAACAATTCAACGTTCAGATAGCTTACCAGGAAGGCTTGCTTGACAACAAATTTGTGCCCGCAAATTTGACCAATAACATCAGCCAGTTAACGCTTGATGATAATCTGAAGCAATTGTTATCGGCCTTTCAGCTAACGTACCGTAAGATAAACGATAACCAGATCTCGATTTTTACGGCGAAGGATCTTACCTCCACCAATGCAGCTGTTGCAGCAGTTACATTAACAGGTAAGGTTGTGGATGCCGGCGATGGCCAACCGGTTGTGGGCGCATCGGTTTACTTAAAAATTGACAATAAGGTGGGAGCTATCACCGATATTACGGGCAGCTTCCGGTTAATAGTGCCTGATAAATATTCAGGCAGGCCATTAACCCTGGTGGTAGCTTATGTAGGATACAACCAGGAGGAAATTAACGTGGCCGACCCGGGTTCACCTTTGCAAATTAAACTGGTGCAAAATAATAAAGCTCTTAACGAGGTTGTAGTTACTGCCCTGGGTATCAGTAAGCAAAAAAAATCGTTAGGCTATTCCGTTACTGAGGTTAAGGGTACAGAGTTTACCCAGGCCCGCGAAAACAACGTGGCCAATGCGCTTACCGGTAAAGTTGCCGGTGTTAACGCAGCCGGTTTGTCAACTGGTCCGGGTGGTTCAAGCCGCGTGGTGATCAGGGGTAATGGTGGCCTTGCAGGTGATAACCAACCTTTATATGTGGTAAACGGTATGCCGATTGATAACAGCGTACCCGGTGGCGCGGCTACAGTTAATGGTATTACTAACAACGTTGACCGCGGCGATGGTATAGCAGCAATCAATCCAGACGATATAGAATCGATAAGTGTACTTAAAGGAGGTACAGCAGCGGCACTTTATGGCTCACGGGCGGCAAATGGTGTTATTTTGATTACCACCAAAAAAGGCCGGATCCAGAAAGGAGTAGGAGTTGAATTTAACTCGACGGCTACTTATGATAATGTGGCGGTTTTCCCTGATTACCAGTATGAGTACGGGCAGGGCGATGGCGGGGTAAAACCAACCACACTGGCCGCTGCACAAGCAAGCGGAAGGCGCTCATGGGGTTCAAAAATTGATGGCTCAACCGATTATGTGGCGGTCGACGGGAAAACCCACCCTTATGTTGCACAGAAAAATAACCTCAAAAACTATTATCAAACGGGAAGCACTTATACCAACAGCCTTGCTTTTTTAGGTGGTAACGAAGCTTTTACCTACAGGTTTTCGGCTGCTGATTTGAATAGTAAAGGTATTTTGCCGGGCACTACTTATGACCGTAAAACTTTTAACCTTGCCCTGAACGGCAAACTGAGTGATAAACTATCGATTGAAGCGTTGGCCCAATATAACATTGAAACCGGCCATAACCGTACCGGTGCGGGCGACGCATTGGGTAATCCCAACTGGACCCCGCTTGAAGTAGCCAACACGGTTGATGTTCGCTGGCTGAAGCCAGGTTATGATGCTTTAGGCAACGAACAGATCTGGAACGATGCATCCATCGCATCAAACGGTTATTTTGTAATCAATAAATATAAGGAAGATGATGTGAAGAACCGTTTTATTGGTCAGGGATCGGTTATTTATTCGCCCATAAAAGATCTTACTTTCAAAGCTACCATCAGCCGCGACTTTTTCAATTACAACTATACCAATATCCTGCCAACGGGTACATTGTATATCCCTAACGGCCAGTACGCGGGTATCAAATCGGACGTGTCTGAAACCAACGAGCTGGCAACTGTTAGCTACAAAACAAAGATCATTCATGATTTAAACGTGAATGTCTTGGGTGGTGTAAACAGTCGTAAAAACACAACAAACCAGTTAACGTTCAGTGGTTCGCAGTTTACTATTCCATATTTTTACAGCTTTACCAACCTTGCAGTTTCATCAACTACACCATATAATGCCAAGATTGTAACCAACTCGGTTTTTGGCTCGGCCGATTTTGATTACAAGAGCCTGGTATTCCTGTCATTTACCGGCAGGAAGGACTGGTTTTCAACGCTTAGCCCTAAAAGTAACAGTATCTTTTACCCAAGCATAGGCGGCAGCTTTATCCTGTCGGATGCGGTTAAACTCCCTGAGTTTTTTAACCTTGCCAAACTGCGCGGTTCATGGGCGCAGGTGGGCGGCGGCGCGCCGGATCCTTACGTTATTAACCTTACTTACAGTAACGTACCAAGCGCCGGTCAGCCGCTGCAAAACGTAACTACTAATAACATTACCAATAGCAATCTTAAGCCGTATACTTCAACAACATTTGAAGGCGGTTTTGAATTGCAGATGCTTAAGAACCGTTTAGGTTTGGATGTTACGCTGTATGATCGTAAAACAACCAACGATATTGTAAATACGGCTATTTCTTCTACATCAGGCTACAATAATGTGATCCTGAACGTTGGTAAGGTAAGCAATAGGGGTATCGAGGTATTATTGAACGGTACGCCCGTAAAAACAGGCAGCTTTACCTGGACCGCGAGCTATAACGTAGCCTACAACGATAACAAGGTAGTTAAACTGGCCCCCGGCCTTAACACCATTCAGCTGGCTACATCAGTAGGTAACTGGGGTATTTTAGATAATATTGAAGGTAAGCCCTTTGGTATGCTGGTTGGTACCCGTATGCAAAAGGATGCTCAGGGCAATGTGGTGTTCAATGCCACCACCGGTTTACCGGTACAAACTCCACTGCAACAGCTGGGTAAAAGCGTTGCCCCGCTTACCATGGGTTTAACCAACGAATTCAGGTATAAAAGGTTCTCGTTGAACTTCCTGGTTGATGGCAAGTTTGGCAACAAGGTGTTTTCGGTTATGGAGGTATATGCTACCCGTTTAGGCTTGATGAAATCAACATTGCCGGGCCGTGAAAACGGATTGGTGCTGAACGGTGTTGATCAAACAGGCGCGCCTTATACCCGTACAGTGCCTGTAAGTGGATTAAGATCATATTATGATAACTATAAAACGTATTCAGATCTGTTTTTGCACGATGGCAGCTTTGTTAAACTTCGCCAGGTTATCCTGTCATACGCGCTTCCAGCAAGTCTTTTAAACAGAGTTAATATCCAGTCGGCCAGTATCTCCTTTGTGGCCCGGAACTTATGGACTATTTACAAGCAGACAGACAATTTTGATCCGGAGCAAAGCTTTACCAACAGTAATGCGCAGGGCTTTGAGTCTATAGGCTTGCCGCGTACCCGTTCACTTGGCGTAAACCTGGCCGTTAAGTTTTAACACTTTTAAATTGAATACGATGAAAAGACATTTAACTAAATATATTTATTGTTCTCTGATGATGCTTTGCATTATCGCCACACAATCGTGTACCAAAAACTTCGATACGCTTAACGTTAATCCGGATGCATCGTCGAAAGCGGTACCGCAGTACATTTTTACCAAGGCCCAATATGACGGTACTGCCCGTATGCTTGATCTGTTACTGGGTACCATGCAGTATACTACCAGCTTTAATGATGTGGCCGGTTTCGGATCAAAGTATGTGTTGAGCCAGAGCCCGCAGTCGGCAGCCGCTTTCACCAATGCTTATCCAAATGAGATCAATGAATTGGTGGAGGTTTTAAAAGCAGTTGGTACCGATGCATCGCAGGTGAACCTGCAGGCCGAAGCAAGGATCTGGAAAGTGTATTGTTTTAGCAGGCTTACAGATCTTTATGGCGATATCCCATATTCGCAGGCGGCGCAAGGTTATAACCAGGCAATTTATAAACCTGCTTATGATGCGCAGAAAGATATCTATGCCGATTTATTGAAGGAGCTTGACCAGGCAGCCCAAAGCCTTGATGCTTCCAAAACAACCTTTGGCTCTGCGGATTTAATTTACGGTGGTAATACCGTAAAATGGAAAAAGTTTGCCTACTCACTTATGCTCAGGTGTGCCATGCGCATGACCAAAGTTGATATAGCCCAAGCTCAAACTTGGGCAACAAAGGCTATAGCAGGCGGCGTTATTTTGGATGATGCCGATGTTGCCAAAGTAGCTTACGTGGGTGCCGGCCAGGACATCAACAAAAACCCTTTAGCGCTTGATCTTTATAACAACGATTATATTGCAGGTAACGGCAGTACCAATACCGAGGGTGGCAAGTACCAGGATGTATTTATCAGTTACCTGAAAGCTAATAAAGATCCGCGTTTGGCTGTGGTGTCTGTAGTATGGAACGGTGGGGGTGCTGATACAACCTCGGCTATCCAAAAGGGCATGTCAGCAGGCTTGAATGCCAAGCCTGCCGATTTTGTGACGTACTCCGAGCCAAATCCTAAAACTATATTGTTGTTAAACTCTCCGCGATTGGTTTTTACTGCTGCCGAAAGCTACTTTCTGTTATCTGAAGCTGCTGCAAGGGGTTGGTATACCGCAGCTACTGCCGAGTCATTGTACCAGAATGGTATAGCCGCGTCAATGCGCCAATGGAGCATTATTGCAGGCAGCGCGGGCACAATTACTACTGCTCAGATCAATTCATACATTAACGCACACCCATTCAATACAGGTGGTACATTAGATCAAAAAATGGAGCAGATCTATACCCAGTTTTGGGTTGGTATATTTCCTGACGCGCAGGAGGTTTTTGCAAGCTACAGGCGTACCGGTTATCCGGCGCTTGTACCTAATAATTATGTGGGCAATGCTACCGGTGGTAAAATATTCAGGCGGATGTTGTACCCCGTTAGTGAGCAAAACCTTAATGCGGCATCATATGCTGCTGCCATTGCACGACAAGGTTCAGATGATTTTTTAACCCGGATCTGGTGGGATAAACAATAATGTGAAAGTTTGATTAGTTGATGTTGTTTTCGGGGAGGGCGTGGGGCCTTCCCTGATTTTTTTAAACGTTTTTTTGATGTATAAGAAATATCTTTTTTCCCTGCTGCTGTTTTGTTGTATCCAAGGCGTATCGGCACAAAATGATCTGGTTAAGGATGATAATGCAAGTAATTATAACCTGAATAAGCCCGAACGCGAACTATGGCTTAAAAACACCGGCTTGGGTTTGTTTATCCATTTCAGTATGGATAGCCAATTAGGTGTGGTGATCAGTCACTCGCTGGTTGGCGCAAGCGATGATTATGTGAACCGATACTTTAATGAGCTGCCCAAAACCTTTGATCCTTCCAAGTTTGATCCGCACCAGATAGCAACACTGGCTAAGCTGGCCGGGATGAAATACATCGTATTTACAACCAAACATCATTCGGGTTTTTGTATGTGGGATACCAAGACCACCGATTTTAGCATAACCCATACCCCTTATAAAAAGGACTTGTTAAAGGAGTTTGTTGATGCCACGCGCGAAGCCGGGCTGCAGGTTGGCTTCTATTTTTCGCCGGAGGATTTTAACTTTCTACGTGACCATCGCATTGCCATCAGCCGTACCGATGTTAAGATGGATGCCCAAACCCGGCATCAATATGATGAGTACACCCGAAAACAATGCGAGGAGCTGATAACTAATTATGGTAAGATAGATGTGCTTTTTATAGATGGTGATCCGAAGGAAGTAGTTAAGCAAACCTGCTGGAAATTGCAGCCCGATTTACTGATAACCCGCGGCGCTATCAAAACACCCGAGCAGATCATGCCAGGTGCTATGATCAACGAGCCATGGCTCTCCTGTATAACTATGGGCACGGCCTGGGGATATCAGCCAACTAACGAGCGCTATAAATCAGGCAATCAGTTGATCGGTTTATTGATTGAGGCCAGGGCAAAAGGCGGGTCGCTGTTGCTGAACGTTGGCCCGAAGCCTGATGGCGCATTACCTATTGAGCAAGAAGAACGGCTGCGCGAAATGTCGGCATGGTATTTTGTTAACCGCGAATGTATTGATAGCGTACGAAGCTGGGTAATAAGTAAAGAAGGAGATACCTGGTTTACCGCTAAAAACGGGCATACACTTTATGCTATAGTAACTAATGCCGCTGATTGGAAGGAGGGGACACGCAAAAGTTTCCTGATCCGCTCGGCCATAGCCACTAATAATACTAAGGTGAGTGTGTTAGGGCAAAACAGCAGGATCATCGAATATAAAAATGATGATGTAAGCTGCAGGTATAAGCAAACCGATAAGGGGCTTGAAGTATCGGTAGTAAAGGCACAACGCATTTATGACGATCACCGCTGGCCTAACCCGGTAGTGATCAAACTGGAAAATGTTAACCCCGTTTTTAAAGAAGCCGCCATAGTTGAAACGGGTGCAAGTTCAAAAGTACAAACCGGCGCGGTTTTGAAAGGGAAGGTCCTGAACTACAAGAACATTTCAGCAAAAAGGGCCCGGTTTGATTACCGCCCTTATCATGGGCAGGTTGAAACTTTATATGCAGGCAAGTGGACAGCCGGTACATGGGTAAACATACATGCTGATGGTACTTTTGAAGCAACGTTACCACTAAAAGCCGATTATGAATATAAAGCAGTAGTTGAACAGGCTAATGTTGAAATTGAGGGAGAGAACAAATTATTTAAGCCGTAGTATTTCTAAGAAGCTGTTTACAAACGAATGGAAAGTTTTTTGTAGAGGCGCATCACATGCGTCTCCCGGTGGACAGGCCGATTTAAAAGGCTTCTAATTCCGTCGGAAATTGCACGCGGGAGACGCATGTGATGCGTCTCTACATTTAAAAACAATCAAATTTTAACAGCTCCTTAACATTATGAAAAACGGGATTACGCAAAACGTAATCCCGTTTTTAGTTTTAAAGGTCTTTGATATTATCGTTAGGATTCCTGTCAATCAGTTTGCTAAACGGATCGATGCCTATAGAAGCAGGCTGGCCTTTAACAACAATACTGAATTGCTGTTGCCCGCGTTTAAGCTTATACTTTTTGAGGTATAGGGTATTACTCACCATGCGGTTACCTGCACCTTGAACCTGCTTGCCGAAAATTCCGATATCGATATAGTCGTTCATGTTAACAGCCGGGATGTCGTTGTTCTTTGCATCCTTCCACACTTTATCAATATCAAGCTTAAAGGTGACTTTATATTCATTTTTATTACCTGTGGGCTTGCTGCTTGCTTCAACCACCCGGTTATCATACAGGGTGATCTTCTGCCAGGTATCGGTAAGGTAATATTGCAGCGAATCGGGCACGTGCTTTTGAAGATATTGGTAAAGATTGTTGGCTCCGGCAAAAGGGCCGTCTGTTTTAAAAGTATAGGCCTTTTTAAATTCGCGCAATGCCACGTTTATGCTGTCTTCACCAATCAGGTCGCGCAAGCCATATAAAGCTACGCTTGCCTTGCCTCCCCATAAAAACCATTGATCGGCTTTTATCAAAGGATGTTCATTTTCATTAAGGTGCCGCCGGATAAACAGGTAGTACCACAACTGGTCAAGCACAATGTAACGCATGTTATCTTTACCGTATTTGCGTTCTGACATTACCAGTTGATCATAGTTTGAAAGGCCTTCAGGTATTACCAGGCTACCAATGGTATTGTTTGGTGCTGTCTGAAAACGCCACCATTGTTGGGACAATAGTCTTGTGGTACTGGCATAACAATAATCAAAGCTGTTGGGATCCCTGAAATCGGCATTCCATCCAAAATATTCGGCGTATGTATCCAGGGTGGTCATAGAGGCATCCTGCGGACCATAAACAGATGTTTCTACCAGTCGGATGTCGTTGAACGGATAATTGCCGTAAACCTTGCTGTAATAAGTCAGGCCATCTTTATAAGCGGCAATATACCTGTCGATATTGATGTTATGTTCAGGGTGATAATAAACCTCAATGTTCACCTGGTGGTCTAACTGAACGGTCGCCTTTTTTACGGCCAGTTTTTCGGATATAATACCCATTGGCATATACATGCCCGGTTTGTCCTGCACATAATGGAAATAATTGCGGCCATTTTGCTGCCAGTTTTTTACGAGCCGGCCGGGGGCGATGGCGGTTTGATCGGCCAGGGTTCCAATGGTTACATCAAGTTTCAGGAGATCGGCGGCCCTTCCTGCTTTAAGTGTGTTGATGCCCTCCGGGTTATCCTGCTGAATTTCTTCTTCCTTTTTTTCGGGCAGGCCGGCTTTTTTACGTTCATAGGGGCTGCCCAGTTCGTCGTCTTCATCGTAGCCTAAACCGGGCAGTCCTCCGTTAAAAAAGGTGCCATTATTAATGAGGGCTGCCGCATACATCCCATTGGTAAACCCTTTGTGAACTATTTCAGACTTGATTTCCAGCGTTATGGAGTCGCCGGGCATTAATGGTTTTATAAACTTATATAAACGGAAATCGGCGGTATCCATTTTCGGCCTGAACCAGTTGAAAAATCCGCGGGTATACAGCAGCGGGGCGGTAAACGGAATTAATACACCATTGGTTTTAAGCGAATAATTGCTGAGTTCATCGCCATCAAGCAGCATTTGAGATATGGCAACTTTGTTTTTATTGGTTATAGTTACCCATGCGTGTGTAGATACCTGTTGTTTATCGGGATAAAGTTCTACCTGCATTTTTATGCCGGTTACTTTAGGCAGCGGAAGGCGTTCATATTTTTTTAGCGTTTTTTCATATTGGACCGCTCTTGCTATGTTTTCACTTTTGATGAGATAGCTGTTTAAAAAGCTTACGTTGTAATAATTCCACGCGCCCACTGCCAAAAATGCCATCGCTACTATAGTAGTAATGAGTGCCGTGCTTTTGTTAAAGCGTTGAGGTAGTAAACGTAACCGCTCTTTAAAAGATGAGGTTACCCCCCGGTAATAAAATAGTGCCGAAACAATGATGAGCAGCCCTGCAAACAGCAGCCAGTACAGGTTAAACCAATTAATTGGTGTTACCATGTGGCCCATACCGGTCATATCAGAGATCCCAGAGGATGGAGTGTATGAATATAACAGCAGGTTGTAATCAAAGGTGCCCGTTTTACGCAAAAAGAAAACAATCACCCATAAAAACACACCTATGCCGTGGGCTGCAAATTTGTTATTGATAACAACATGTACCACATAGCAAAATACCACCATCTCCAGTAATGCAGGCAGCAATATGTACAATATGTAGAGAAAATATACCGACGGGTTCAACGTATGATAACCCTTTAATAATTGAACAATAACCCCGGTTAGTATGGGTATGAAGGATAAACCTGTACCTATCAATAACAAGGTAATGAGCTTTGACCCGTTCAGGATCCAGTTTGGCGGCGGGAGCGAATCATTGATAAAAGCATAGCGGGTTGTCCTGTCGCGGTGCAGGGTTTCGCCGGTATAAAACATCAGGATAAAGAAAATGAAGAAAGGAAAGGCTTCATTAAAAATTGCAAGCAATGTAACTGTGCGCGGGAAGTCGGGAACGCCGTTTCTGTTGTCGCCAAGCCAGAGTACAAAGCCAAGGAATAAGCTGCCGCTGATCAATATGATCCAGAAGTAATTATCGCGAATGATATTAAGCAATTCAACCTTTACCAGGTTGCGTAATGTGTTCCTGTTGTATTTGCCCGTAAAGCTAACAGCCGGCTTAATAGTTATTGCGTTCTTGGTTTTAGTACCTACTTCATCAATTGCTGCTTTATCGCGCCTGCCGCTAAAAAAGCGCTCGAAGTTAAACCGCAAATAAGTAAAAATTACTACAATTATCCCGATGCCTCCCCATACTACACGGTTGAGCATAAAAGTACCAGTTACCGGGAACAACGTGGTGTTTTGTTCAAGGGTGCTTGAAGAGCTGGTTTGCAGCCTGATGCCGTTGAGACCAAAAGGATCGCTTAGGTTGATTACCGTTGGATTGTTGATATGGTTGAGGAAAAACAGCGCAATAAAATAAAACAGAAATAACAGGATACCACCAAAGTAAATCACCTTTACGTTGCGTGTAATAGCCACCAGTCCAAAAAACAACGAAGAAGTGAACAAAACGTTTGGCAGCCCGATAGTGAAAAACGGGTGCAGGTAGTAAATGAGGTTATTGGGGCCGTATTGTTTTACATCCGTCCATCCCATAGCCGGGCCAAGTTTGGTGCCTATAAATGCACCGATAATAACAGCCGATGCTATGAAGATCATAAAAACGAATGAGCCAAGGTAACGGCCCCAGAAATAACCCGCTTTTGTAATAGGGTAGGTTAGGTAATAATCTTTTGTGTTATACTCAATATCGCGATATAGCGCGGTACCCATAATAGACGAACTCACAAGTGTGATCATCATGGTGATGCCTGAGCACCATAAGGCAAGTACATAAGGTGCGTTTATGTGTTCTTTTTCGCCCAGCGGTAACGAGCCTGTTGAAAAGGTGAACACTGTAAATATGAGTGCTGCCAAAAAATATAGGTAAACGGCTGGCCTGCGGACCCTATTCCGGATCTCGAACAGAAATATTTTAAGAAACATAAACTATTGGTTTATAGTGAGTTTAAATAGTGTCTACATCTATTCGTGTAGCGATGTTGCTGAAGTACACATCTTCCAGGTTTGGGGTGCTGCTGATAAAACCGTTGCCGGGTTCGGCTTCGCTGATAATGCGGATATGGAGCTTGCCGGTTTTAAGCTGCGTTGATATTACCTGGTAATCATCTTTATAAAAGCCCAACTCTGATTGGGTGATCACCTTGCTGTAGATCTTCCCGTTCAATTCATTTACCGCGCTTTCAGGGTCGCCGGCATATAAAACCTCGCCCTGGCAAATGATAGCAAAGTTGGCGCAAAGGGTGCTTACATCCTCAACAATATGGGTTGAAAGGATCACGATGGTATTTTCCCCCAAACGGCTTAACAGGTTGTAAAATCGGTTCCGCTCAGCCGGGTCGAGGCCTGCGGTTGGTTCATCAACAATGATAAGTTTGGGGTTACCAATTAATGCCTGTGCTATTCCGAAGCGCTGTTTCATACCGCCGGAGTAGGTGCCGAGGTGTTTTTTTCGGTCTTTATAAAGGTTTACGCTTTCCAACAGTTGCAGTACCAGGTCTTTTCGCTCGGCATTGTTGCCAACGCCTTTGAGCTGGGCAATATGGTCGAGCATGCGTTCGGCTGATATTTTAGGGTATACACCAAACTCCTGCGGTAGGTAACCCAGTAGCTGCCTGACTTCGGTTTTGTTTTTCAATACATCCAGGTCATCCAAAAAAATGCTGCCTTTATCGGCCTCCTGCAGGGTGGCGATGGTACGCATGAGGGATGATTTGCCGGCACCGTTTGGCCCAAGCAGGCCAAACATGCCATTATTCAGGGTCAGCGAAACATCTTTTAAAGCATGTACGCCGTTGGCATAGGTTTTTGATAGGGAGTTGATTACTAATTTCATGATTTGCTAAGTTTTGGTCATTTATTGTTCCGGATCTGTTTTGTATTGCCATTCAGGATAAGTTTGGCGCTATCAGCAAGTTTGTAGTTTATGTTGCTGAGACTGTCGTCCTTGATCCATAAGCGGCTTTTGTTCCGGACATCGAGGTTGGTTTTACCGAATTGGTTGCCTGTTTCGATAGATAGGTTTGAAGCGCTGCTGCCGCTTTTGCCGATAATGGCATTTAGTATATTGAACTTGTTGTTTTTTAGTAAAACGGTGGAGGCATGATCCTGGATAATATCGAGTTTATCTCCGTTGAAACCTTTGATTGTAGTAACGCGCCAGCTGAAGTCTTGTGTGGCTGTCGTATCTGTAATTTGAACATCACCCGCCTTGTATTTTGCATCAGCGTAAAAGGCATCCAGTTGCGGAAGGGATATGTACAAAACGTTTGGAGGTTGTACATTATGAAAGTTATCTTTAAACACTGCGCGTATAAAGAGCGAATCATGCCGTTGCTCAATTTTCATAAACTCCATAGCTTGAGGGGCGGCAAGCACCTTGAACGGACCTTTTACAAGCATGATGTTAATTGCTGTTGATGAACCAAGGTCAATAACTTTGAAATTTTTGAAATTCAGGCTGCTGAAGCCATTGTAAGGATTTTTGTACTCGCCTTTCAAATATTCTGCTTTCAGCTGAAAGTCATAGATCCCTACCGAAACTATGAGTAGTAATACCGCGGTAAGTAAAAATTTATTGCTTGTTTTCATCGTGGCTGGCCTGGTTTAGTTCATTATTTTGTTGTGCCTGAAAATTTTGATATTGCAGGCTAATCTCATCTATTGAAATACCCAACAGGTACATGTTTTTAAAAAGCTCGGGCAGGTTTTGACGTACAAAGTTTTCTTTACGATAAGCTTTTACTTTATCAAAACCGTCATCGGCCACAAATAAACCCAGACCGCGTTTGTTATATATAATTTCGAGCCCCTGCAAAAATTCGTATGATCGCATAACCGTATTGGGGTTTACTTCCAGTTCTACAGCCATATCGCGTACCGATGGGATTTTTTGCCCGGCAGGCCATTTGCCCATCAGGATCTGATCGCTTACAAAAGCCGCTATCTGGAGGTATATCGCTTCGTTATCTTTAAATTCCATTATCGTCTTTTTTAAGCCTGTTTTTCCTTGAGTTTAAAATATGCCGCTATCCAAAACAGCAGTGATATAAGGGGGACTACAATAAAAACCCAGGCAGATTGCTGTGCATTTAAACCAACGGAGTAAAAGTTTATGCCATCCTGAAAATTCAGAAATGAAAAAGGCATTACCGGTTTGATAGGCCTGCCAACAATAAATCTTACAAATACAGTATTCACAAGGATTAGCAGTGCATAAAAAATAAAGAAACTGAACCCTGTTTTTATGAAGTGTAGTTTTTCGAACCGGATTGCTCCGTATAAGGTGACGGAATGCAGAAATGAAAACAATACCATCACTATCACAAATTTGTCCTGGAACAACGAAAGTATTTCACTTTGGTGCCCGGGCCAGGGTTTTAGATTCATCAGTATAAATAATACCAGGTAAAAAACGCCTGTATAAACCAACAGGAATATAACGTACGAATAGATCCAGCTAACCATAAACTTCTCGAGTTGCGATGCGGGCAGGGTCAATATCGGAATAGCCCTTCGTTTGTCGCCCAGATCAGCAAAAATGGTGCTTGTAAATAATGGCCCCGCTATGATCATGAGTACCCCGAATATGGCCATCTGAAAGCCGGCGTCTACCGGGCCGGGGATCATATAAAATATAAACGAACCGCCAAGCAAAAATACGCCTGCCAAAACCGCTGCCGACATTAAATAGGTGCGGTAATGCTCCACGGTGTGTTTCATGAACAGCAGGCCAAAGCGTTTTAAACTGAAGTAGTTATGCATGGCTTGTAGTTGGTTTTAGTACGTTTAATAATTTGCTGCTGTTGGTTGTTGTGGCATTAAATAATAATTCAAGGTCCATTTTACCGTATTTACCTGCTGTGTTTTGTACAATAGCATACTTGCCCATGAGGGTATCTTCTTCATATAATACATTCATTCCGGTAAGGTCTTTGAACACGCCGAAAAACAATTTATCGGTAAGCTCATCTACAGTATTTTCTATCACTATGCGGTGATCATCTAAAATCAAAACCGTATCAATGAGGCTGTCCAGGTCTCTCACCTGGTGGGTTGAAATAATAATGCAGCGTTCTTCATTTAAAACCGATGCAATCAATTTTCTGAACTGCACCTTTGATGGAATGTCAAGCCCGTTGGTAGGTTCATCGAGTATCAGCACGCCGGTATTTGTTGCCAGTCCGAAGGCGATGATCATCTTTTTTTGCTGCCCGTATGACATTTTGGTCATCAGCAAATCGGGATCAATATCTAATATTTTGAGGTAACTGTAAAAATCTGTAATGCTAAAAGCGGGGTAGAAGCTTGCTGTCCTTTCCAGAAATTGTCCTGGCGTTAGCGCAGGCACGTAAACCTCTTCGGCAATAAAATAAAGGTTTTGTAAAGTGGATACCAGCCGTTTTGAGCTTTCTGTTCCATTAATAAGGCATTTGCCCGATTGCGGAAAGGCCAGGCCTGCGATATTTTTAAGCAGGGTTGATTTACCTGCGCCATTTTTACCCAGCAAGCCATAAATGTGCCCCGCCTTTAATGAAAGGTTCAGATTTTTGAACAGCGGTTTTTTACTGTTGTAGCTGAAATTCAAATTATTTATTTGAATCATGATTTAGTGTATTAGTGTGGTAGTACACTGCAAATGTAATTAAACATTTTTAAAATGCAAATGATATTTTTTATTGGGAGATGTTCGTGAAAACTAATCATCCGCTTAACAGTTAATAAGATATGTCAAAGAAAAGAACCATGCCAAACGAACCAGATGAAATGCCGGTAAACCCGGAACGGCCGGAGATCAGGCAGCCTACAGACCCCGGTGAGCCGGAAATGCCTGAAGAAGCGCCCGAAAATATCCCGAATGAAATTCCCGATACCGAGCCGGATGAGCCAGAGGTTGACCCCGATGAGTTTGAAAAGTAAGAGGAGGGATATTAATTATTGTCATTGCAATCAAGCGTTTGCGTGAGTGGCTGCGCTTTTGTATTTTATAAAGGGGGGTATATAACCTAAACTGCTTAAATTGCATTATGAAAATAGCTACGTATAACGTAAATGGTGTAAACGGGCGCCTGCCTGTTTTGCTCCGCTGGTTAACTGAAACAACCCCTGATGTTGCCTGCTTGCAGGAACTCAAAGCCCCGCAGGAAAACTTCCCCGAACAGGCTATTCTTGATGCCGGTTATAAAGCCATTTGGCACGGACAAAAAAGCTGGAACGGTGTAGCCATACTGGCAAAAACAGATAAACAAATTACTGAAGTTTGCAGGGCGCTCCCGGGAGATCCCACAGATGAACATAGCCGTTATATTGAAGCTATTGTTGATGGTATCACCATTGGCTGCCTTTACCTGCCCAATGGTAACCCTGCGCCCGGCCCTAAGTTTGATTATAAATTAGGCTGGTTTGAACGATTGAAAATTCATGCAGCCGGTTTGCTTGCTGCTGATAAACCGGTTGTGTTAACCGGCGATTATAATGTGATGCCTACCGAGCTTGATGCTTATAAACCGGAGCGATGGGTAAATGACGCCCTATTTCGCCCTGAAACCCGCGAGGCTTTTAAAACACTGGTGGAACAGGGATGGACGGATGCCATCCGCAAACTATATCCTACCGAGGTAATTTATACCTTCTTCGATTATTTCCGCGATGCTTACGGTCGTAACGCCGGTTTACGTATCGATCATTTTTTGTTGAGCCCGCACCTGGAAAAGCGGCTTGTAGCTGCCGGGGTAAACCGGGATGTACGCGGCTGGGAAAAAACAAGCGATCATGCGCCTGTATGGATTGAGTTGAAAGATGCTGAATGACCTTGAGGATTGAAGACTTACGAAGTTTTTAAAACTTCGTAAGTGTGGGTTCAAACTTGTTATGTTACCTCCTCATACCAATATTTTCGTGCACCCATTTAACCTCTTCTTCCGGTGTAACTTTATCTACGGTACTGCTTACCCGGCTAAATGTAGCCGCAGGAAAATCATAAGGGTTGCTATCGTCAAAAAACGGGCCTACAACGCCTAATATCCACACGTATTCGGTAGCCCAGTGGGGCGGATTGACCCGGTACTTAAATACCTCATAATGTATAAAGTTGCCTCGCCCGTTAAGATCAATGGTAACCCGTTTAATGTGTTCAATTTCGTCAGGACAGGCATCCAGTTCAGTAGGAAACTCCAGCCATTGGGCCAATGAGCTTTCTGCCCCTTTAATTAGCGTGTAGTATTCTTCGGGAAACAGGTGTAGTTCGCCAAGTTCCCTCAAATATAAAAAGGTATCATAGCGGGTAAGCAGGTTTTGGGCAAAGGGCAAAACATCTTCGGCGGTTAGGCCTGCAGCCGATTCTGCCTTTTTATAAAGTGGCAAAATCCTGGCCGATCGTTCTAACTCAAGTTTCTTTTTTTTCTTCTTAACGTCGAATAACCTGAAAGCCGCAAACGCTATAATAAAAACTATAACAGTAATGACAATAAGCGTGGTTATATCCATAATGATATGAATGTAAGCTTTTATGTGGACGTAGTATCAAATTTATCGTGTTATCAATGGAAAATCCACACTTAACGTTTTACCCGCCGCCGGAGCTATTACAGCTAAAACCCTGTCATCCTTATTGATGGCGCCATCCATGTTAACATCCTGGTAATGATCACCGCCTACGGTTGCCGGGGGAGTCTGCACCGGCCAGTTATTGATCTCTTGCTGCGAAGTAAATACGCCTACTTTAATAAATGATCCAATTGTCGGATCGATAACCTGGCCATCACCTGTGTAATGGTACAGGTAATAAGTTTTGCCTGGTATAACGGAGAAGCTAAGCTGGCCGCCGGCGTTGCTTATTGCCGATAGGGTATCTTTCCCAGGATAAATCCGGGTTTGATCGGACAAGATAGAAAGGTAAACATTGGATTTTGCGGAACCTGATTTTACATTAACAATAATCCGGGCTTTTCCGCCATCTTTTTTGCAGGAAAAGAACATAAGGACGATGGCCAAAACAGAAAGGAGTTTATTACGCATGATATTTTGTGAATAAGGCGGGGCTAAATTAGTAAAATAAGGGAAAACACAAGTAATGTGTTATAAAAGGGTTTAGATGCATAGGGACATGCATCTGCATGAAAATAGAGGGTTAATACAGCTATTTATTTCATTTTTACCTCTTTTTTGTTGTAGAAACCACTTGGTTTTATAAAAAGTGAATTTATTTATATAATTTCTATAGAATTAGTAGTATTTATCAAATCTTTTTTTACATTTGCCTCAGAAAAATTAATCACAATAATCAAATCACTTAAAAGCACCCACCATGCAACCCGAACTTTTACCTAAATACGGCTTTGCTGATAATCAGTTAACTGCTGCTGCTTTTACTCCTTGTTGTTATTCTTGTTGCTGCTGTTAAGGCTGCCTTACCAGGGTTAATCCCTTCTCTATAACGGTGCGTTGACCCGCCCGGAATCCCAGATTTTTAATTCATTACATTATTTAACGGGCATTGCTGCTTTGTGCGGATTGCTATGCACTGCCTGCATGTTTAATCACTTAATAAGTTCATTATGACCATTAACGACGTTTCCCTAATCGGGAAAAAGGTGTTGGTAGGTGTTATAGTAACCCTCATCCCTTTTGTTATCATTTTCGGTGGGCTGTGGCTTGGCCGTAAACTATTGGAAAAAGGCCCTGCAACTAAGACAGCACAAATTGTTCAACCCTCAAACAGCTTCCCCTTATGAAATTAGAGCAGGCAACTAAGGTACAGATAGCAAAGAATGCTTTGCTGAGCCTTTTTCTGTACATATTACCCATCGTGCTCATGTTTGTAACGTTCGCCATAACCGGCCAGCGCCCCTGGGAAAAGAAACAACAGCATAAACAGCAAATAACCTCAAAAAGTAAAACTGTAAACTCACAAGACAATGATTGATCAGATAAAACAAATAATAGAAAACCTTAACGGCTATGGTTTTTCCGTTTTGGTGTTGGTACTCGGTGTACTTGAATTTTCGTTCGGCCTTTATAAAAAACGCTGGAACAAAAATGAAAAATGGGTTGATATTGCCTGTTTCACCATCCCTAAGCTGGTAGTAAAACCATTGGTGGCTTACTACGGCTTAAAAGTGCTGCCGGCTATATTGCCCGGGTTAAAAAACACCTTTGATTGGGTTCCGTTTTTCTGGGGATTTATCATCATTGCGGTGGCCGATGATCTTACCCAATACTGGTACCACCGTTTGCACCACCAGGTGCCGTGGTTGTGGCGTTTTCACCGTACGCACCACTCGGCATCGTATATGGGTATGGCCATGGCCAGCAGGCAAAACATCATTTATACTATCTTTTTTTCGCAAACCTATTTAACTACAGCGCTGGTTTATCTTGGTTTGGGTATCCCGGCGGTAGTGGTAAAAGGTATCAAAGGCACCATTACTACATTGGCGCATTCAAGTATCCCATGGGATAAGCCTTTTTATCAATATAAAATATTGCATCCGCTGGCCTGGATCCTGGAACGCACCATTTCAACTCCGGCTACGCACCACGCGCACCATGCGGCAACTACCGATGATGGCGTAGGTTATTATAAAGGCAATTTTGGCAATATGTTCTTTTGGTGGGATATCATTTTCGGTACTGCCCATATCTCGCGCCAGTATCCTAAAGCTTATGGTATTTCTCATTACGAAGGGGATCAATGGTACGCACAACTGGCCTGGCCTTTATTTAAATCAAAAGTGCCAGGAAGCGAGCTCGCTGCTGATGGCCCTATGGTTAAGGATGATGTGCCTTTGCAGCCTCATCAATTATACCGGCCCGATGTTGTAGTTGAGCCCGAAACAGAACAGGTTGATGCGGCATTTCAATTACAGCCTGTAAAAGCGTAATGAAAAAGATTGTATTTATGTTTTTTAGTATCGTATGGTTTGCATCATGCAGGCAACCGGCGAAACCAGTGGTGAGTATTGCGGTAGCCACGGTTCCCGGTACTAAAAAGAAACTTTGCTGCGAATCAAATATCCCCAACAGGTTTAAAGCAGCAGGACTAAGCGGTGCGGCGCTTAGTTTACCTGAAACCGGTAACACCCATGCCAACCATGCGGGGATGGCATGGGTGCCGCCCGGCACTTTCAGGATGGGGGCAGATAACCAACAGGCCGAACCTGATGAATATCCCAAGCATGACGTAACTGTTGATGGTTTTTGGATAGATAAAACCGAAGTTACCAATGCCCAGTTCGAAAAATTTGTGAAAGCTACAGGCTATATTACCACAGCCGAGCGAAAGCCCGACTGGAACGAGCTAAAAAAACAAATGCCCCCGGGCACCGAAAAACCTGCAGATAGTTTGCTGGTACCGGCTTCGCTGGTGTTTGTGCCGGCTGATCATCAGGTTAATCTGAATGATTATAGCCAATGGTGGGCCTGGAAAACCGGGGCCAATTGGAAACATCCGCACGGGCCGGGCAGCGATATCAAGGGTAAAGACAATTACCCGGTAGTGCAGGTGTCATGGTATGATGCTGTGGCTTACAGTAAATGGGCCGGTAAACGTTTACCAACCGAAGCCGAATGGGAGCGGGCTGCGCGGGGGGGGCTTGAAGATAAGATCTATCCATGGGGGAATGAGAAGGTAAATGAGGGACAGCCCAAAGCAAATACCTGGGACGGTAGTTTTCCTTATAAGAATACCCAACGCGATCGTTACTATTATTTAGCCCCGGTTAGTTCATTTGCACCCAATGGTTACGGCTTGTACGATATGGCCGGTAATGTATGGGAATGGTGTGCCGATTTGTATAACAACAATTATTACAAAACGGTAAGCAGCCCGGCAGGTGTTAAAAACCCCAAAGGCGCTTCCAAATCATATGACCCTGATGAGCCTTATGCCATCAAAAGGGTAGTGCGGGGCGGCTCATTTTTGTGTAACGACAGCTACTGTTCAGGCTATCGTGTATCGCGCAGGATGAAAACTACCGAAGACAGCGGCATGGAGCACCTTGGTTTCCGTTGTGTTAGCAATTAAAATAATACCCCTGAAATAATTGATTGATCGGCCTGCTTTATCAGGCATAACCAGAAAGGAACATGAAAAAGTAAACAACTACATTCTTCAAATAAGGGAAAAGCAAAGCCTTTCCCTCAGTCATTAAAACAACGAAACAGGGATCGATTGGCGTTGAGCCTGTTTCAATTGAGTCATTTTAATTATTCAAATCTATGCAAAATATTGCAAATGCAGGGATTGGCTATGCGTTGCCTTTTCCGCTACAGGCAGCATCTTTTACGCTGCAAATTATTGAGGATGCCTTTCATCCGCAGCAATTATACAGGCCGTTCAATGCGGCTATTGATCAGTCGTCCGGTTTTTCATCTTTTAAAAACCTGTCGACATGAAAAAACTGTTATTAATCCCATTCCTGCTGTTTATTGCTTTTCCGTTGCTAACCATCGCGCAGCAAACCCAGCCTACCATCAATTCGCATTTGGTTGGCCGTGTAATTGACAGCGCAACCCGTGAGCCCTTGCCCGGTGCAGTGGTTAAGATCCAGGGTACCACTCACGTGGTTTCAACGGACATTGAAGGCAAATTCAGCTTTATAACCGGCCAGAAATTTCCTTATAAACTCATTATCACCTTTACCGGATACGAAAAGAAGGAGTTTATTGCTGATGGCAGTCCGGTTGAAATCAAACTTAAAGATGCTCAAACTCAGCTAAACCAGGTGGTTGTGGTAGGCTATGGCTCGCAAAAACGTAAGGATATCACCGGTTCGGTGGCTTCTGTTCCGGCACTGGCTTTAAAGCAACCGGTTCCTTCGCTCGACAGGGCCTTGCAGGGTTCTGTTTCGGGCATCCAGGTTACACAAGCTACCGGGCAGCCGGGAGCAGGTGTAACCGTGCAGATCCGCGGCGTAAACTCTATCAATGCTGTTGCCGAACCATTGTATATTATTGATGGTTTCCCAACATCAAATAGCAACTCGCTTACCGACGCGGGGGTAACCAACGGACCAAAGATCAATCCGCTGGCATCTATCAATACTTCGGATATTGAAAGTATCGAGGTTTTGAAAGATGCTTCGGCCACGGCTATTTATGGTACACGCGGCGCCAATGGTGTAATCATTATCACCACAAAAAAAGGTAAAGCAGGCGTATCATCTATCAATTATGATGGCAGCTACGGCAAGCAGGAGGTAATTAAAACCTTGTCTTTGCTTAATACTCCTCAGTGGGAAGCTTTACGTAACGACGCGCTGGTAAATACCGGAAAAACCGCCCAAACAGAGGCTCAACTAAACCCATATAATGCCAATACCGACTGGCAGGCCGCCGCTTTCCGTAAGGGAACGTCGCAAAATCATAGTCTTTCAATATTTTCTGGTACCGAGCGCACGAGACTTGCTTTTTCCGGCAATTACTTTAAACAGGATGGTATTCTGCAAAATACCAATTTTGAGCGTTACGCGGGCCGTGTGAATGTGGAGCATGATTATAACGACAAGTTTAAGATTTCGTCATATATCACCGGCAGCCGTACCACCGCGCAGATAGCACCGGCTGGCGTAGTTCCTGCCATTTTGCTGATGACCCCAACCACACCCATTTATAATACAGATGGCTCCTTCTTTAGTAAAAATATATTCGAAGGCACTTACGGAAACCCAATCAATACGCTATATAACCAAACCAACACCACTACCACAAGCCGCATTTTAGGTAACATCGCGGGCGATTATAAGATTACCGAAAACCTTACCGCAAGGGTATTGGCTGGTGTGGATATCATCGACAATAAACAAAACCGTTACCTGCCTGCTACCGTTTATGAGGGCTCAGGCTACTCAGGTCTCGGTGAAGTTGGTACACTAAACTCATTTAACTGGCTTAATGAAAATACGCTTACTTACAACAAAAAGTTTGGCAAGCACTCGCTTAATGTATTGGCCGGTTTTACGCAGCAGCAATTTAAAGCAGAAGGTTCTATTAATGGAGCATCAGGTTTTGTGAGCGATTATGATACTTTCAATAACCTTGGATCAGGCAGTGTAACCAACGTTTCAGGAAGCGGTTTTGCTATCGCACCATCTTCATCATCAAATACCTGGGCTTTAAAATCTTATTTGGGCAGGATCAATTATGGTTTTAACAGCAAATACCTGTTAACCTTAACCCTGCGTGCTGATGGTTCGTCGAAGTTCGCGCCCGGGCATCAGTGGGCATCTTTCCCATCGGCTGCCATAGCCTGGAACGCATCGAGCGAAGATTTCCTGAAAAACGTAACTGCTGTCAGTCAGTTAAAACTGAGGTTGAGCGCCGGTCAAACCGGTAACAGTGATATCCCGGCTTACCAGTCGTACTCGCAATTAGGTTACTATCGCTACAATTTCGGTAACGCTACGGTTGCCGGTTTTGCACCCAATAGTTTGTACAATCCCAATTTAACCTGGGAAAAAACAAGTCAGTATGATTTTGGTTTCGACCTGGGCTTGTTTAAAGACAGGGTTACCATAACGGCGGATGTTTATTATAAGAAAACCACTAACCTGCTGCTTTACCTGCCCTTACCGGCAACAAGTGGTTTAACCATCATTACCAATACGGCTATTACCAACCCCCAGCAGTATGAGAACGTAGGTTCGGTACAGAATAAAGGTTTTGAATTGGGCATTAACTCCCATAACCTTGTTGGCAGTTTTGTATGGAACACTAACCTGGTATTTGCACTTAACCGTAACAAGGTGTTAAGCCTTGGCGGCAACGGTGTTAATCAGTTTATCCCCGATTCATCCCTGCCATCCATCATTAAGGTTGGCGAACCTATAGGCTCATTCATCGGTTACAAAACCAATGGCCTTATTCAGGCCGGCGGACCGGTACTTACTCCTGCGGCCAATACTTCACCGGGCGGTCAAAACTACCAGGATATTAATGGTGATGGTAAAATAACGCAAACCGGCGACAGGGTGATACTCGGTAATGCTCAGCCTAAATTTACCGGAGGCATTACCAACACGTTTGCCTATAAAGGTTTTGACCTGAGTGTGTTTTTACAAGGGTCTTATGGTAATAAGATCTATAATCAGCAACGCAACGTTCTGGAACTGGGTACCGGCTATACCAATGCTACAACCACCTTGCTAAACCGCTGGACACCAGCCAACACCAATACCGACGTACACAGCGCATATCAGGATCCTGCGCCAACCATATCAGACAGGTTTGTGGAGAATGGGTCGTACCTACGGTTGAAAAGCCTTGGTTTGGGTTACACGTTTCCGCAATCGGTACTTTCTAGGTCGCCTATCAAGAAAGTCAGGATCTATCTGAGTGCCCAAAACCTGGCAACCTGGACTAAATACACCGGTTATGACCCTGAAGTGAGCAGCAACGAGCAATCAGCCATTACATCGGGAGTCGATAATGGAGCTTACCCGAATAATAAATCTGTAATAGTTGGCATAGGAGTTACCCTGTAACAGCTAAACCTTGATTTTTTAGATATGAAGACGAAAAATATTAAATACCTCATTATACTGGTTGCTTTTGCCGCGGTTTCGTGCGCAAAGCTCAAAGAAGACCCGCGGTCGTTCATCCCGGCAAGCCAGTTTTATAAAACCCAGGCAGACGCCGTGGCAGCAGTTACCGCCGCTTATTCGTTATTGAACGCCGGGGCAAATAGTGTTCAAACACCTTATAACACCCTTTTTAACACGGGCATGAATTTTATGGCCGATGACGAAGCTCCGGGCCCGGGCGCTACCAATCCCGATGTACGCTCACAAGCAGTATTGGGGCATTCGGCATCAGGTTTGCGTGTTTTGCAGATCTGGCAGCAGCATTATGCCGCGATTAAAAAGGCCAACATTGCTATTGATACTATCCCCGATATCAAGTTTGATGCTACGTTAAACAAAAGACTTGTTGCCGAAGCTAAGTTTTTAAGGGCACTGTATTATTTTAACCTTGTGAGGCTTTATGGCGATGTGCCATTAGTTTTGCATGATCAAACCTCTATAAACCTGGCCGATCTTCAAATTCCGAGAACGGCCGCGGCTACCGTGTATGCGCAAATAGAAACCGATTTAACCAATGCAGCTGCCGATTTACCCAATAACTATACTGGCCCTGATATAGGCAGGGCTACAGCGGGTGCAGCCAACTCCTTACTGGCTAAGGTTTATCTTACCGAACGCAAATGGGATAAAGCTGTAGCACAGGCAGAGGCTGTAATTAATGGCCCATACGGGTACGATCTGTTTGCCAATTACGCCGATGTGTTTTTGCCTGCAACTAAAAACGGAAAGGAGCATATTTTTTCGGCGCAGTTTAAATCAAATTCGCAGGGACAGGGCAACAACCAGGCACCCCGGTCAATATTGAACGGTATCCCGGGAATGGTGGGCAGCTACGCCGACCAGGTGGTATTTTATTCTGTACCTGATGCCACCAAACCAGGCGGTGTAGATAAGTTTTTCAGTATTTATAAACTGTATCCGGCCAATGATAAACGTAAGCGGGTAAGCTTTGTAACACGCTTTCAAAGTCCTACAACCAATCTGTGGTATGGTAAGCTGAATGATGCCACAATCCCTAATGATTCAATCCCATTCTTTAATAAATATTATGATCCAAGCGTTGCTGCTAACGAGGCAGAATCGGGTGCTAATGTATCTATTATTCGTTTCTCGGACGTATTGCTGATCCACGCCGAAGCGGAGAATGAACTGAACGGGCCAACAGCAAAAGCATATGCATCCATCAACAGGGTAAGGAAACGCGCCGGGCTTGATGACCTTACCGGGCTTGATCAGGCTTCATTTCGCAACGCGGTTTATCTGGAACGCAGACTTGAGTTTGTATTTGAATACCAGCGCTGGTTTGATCTGATCCGCGAACGCGATGCTTCGGGTAATGGCATATTGGAAGCAAGCCTCCTTAAAGTTGGTAAAACCAATGTGAGCAAAGGCGCGGCGGGTAAATTTTATCTGTTCCCGATACCACAGCAGGAGATTGATAACAGCAATGGTAAGCTAACACAAAACCCTGGCTGGCAATAGAAGCTGATGAACTGAGCGATGCGGGCAATGGTCTACGCGGTTCCCTCTTGCAAAAGATGATTTAAAAGCGATATTCTATGAAAAAGATAACAATGTTCCTGCTAATCCTGACTGGCCTCGTAAGCCGGGTATCGGCACAAAGCGCCCCTATCGAAAGTGGCTCGCACGGCATTGACCCGCGTGTAAGTGCTGCCGTATTGCAGGTGCTTGATGAGTACATGTCCACCTTTAATGCTAAAGATTTGAAAGGATGGGAGGCCACCTACCAGTTTCCGCATTACCGATTGGCCGGCGGCAAAATGTCAGTATTGGAGAGGGCTGGTCTGCGTGATTCGGCAAAAGTATTTGGCGAATTGCAAAAAGCAGGGTGGGACTACAGCCAGTGGGACCACCGCAACATTGTGCAGGCGTCGGCAGATAAGGTGCATGTTGATACCCGCTTTTCGCGCTTCCGTGCCGATGGCAGCCTTATCGGGCATTATGAATCACTATACATATTAACCAAAGAAAACGGCCGCTGGGGTGTAAAATTCCGCTCCAGCTATGCCGAATAAACCTACATAAACATGAAAACAAAAAAAATAACATTGTTCCTGTCGCTTGGCCTGTTAGCAGCATTTACAGCCAAAGCACAAAACGGACAAGCACCGGCATTTGGCGGCACGGTGGGTAAAACGCTTGATGATTCGAAGGAGTGGTGGCCCGAGCCTCATAAAGCGCCCACCGGCGCGCCAAACGTATTATGGATCATTTTAGATGACGTAGGCTTTGGTGCTACAAGCACCTTCGGCGGCATCATTAAAACCCCAAATTTTGATACGCTGGCCAATAACGGCCTGCGCTACACCAATTTCCATACGGCAGGGATCTGTGCACCAACACGCTCGGCTTTATTAACCGGGCGTAATCACCACTACGTTCACGAGGGTGGATTTTCGCATGTAACTCTGTCTGCCGGCTTCCCCGGATATGATGGCAGGATCCCATCGGATAAAGGTACGGTAGCCGAAATATTACGCGAAAATGGCTACAACACCTTCGCTGTGGGCAAATATGGGTTAACGCCGGATGAGGACGCTACCGATGCCGGTCCGTTCGATCGCTGGCCTACGGGCAAAGGCTTTGATCATTTCTTCGGGTTTTTAGGTTCGGCAACAGATCAGTATAAACCCGACCTGGTAGAGGATAACGCCCACGTAACACCGGATGGCCGTCACCTCACTGATCAGATCACTGATAAAGCCATCTTCTACCTTACACGGCAGCATAAAGTTGCACCTGACAAACCGTTCTTTTTATACTATGCGCCAGGCGCTACACATTCACCTCACCAGGTGGCAAAAGAGTGGAGCGACCTGTACAAAGGTCAGTTTGACAGCGGTTGGGACGATTTCAGGGAGAAGGTGATTGCAAGGCAAAAACAATTGGGCATTATCCCGGCCTATGCCAAATTGCCCGAGCGTAATACACGCATCCCGGCCTGGAAATCATTGCCTGACGCCGAGAAAAAACTGTACGCCCGTTTCATGGAAGTTTATGCAGGATATTTGACCTATACCGATCATGAAGTTGGCCGTTTGATCAATCACCTGAAACAAAGCGGTCAGCTGGATAATACGTTAGTGTTTGTAATTATCGGCGATAACGGTGCCAGTAAAGAAGGTACAGTTCACGGTGTTATCAACCCTAAAAAGAACTCGTCCAAATTGGTTGCTGAAGATGCTTACCTGAAAACTAATATCGAGGATATTGACGATATCGGTACTCCGCAAGCAAGCACCAACTATCCGCTTGGCTGGGCACAGGCAGCTAATACGCCGTTTAAATACTGGAAACAGGATGCCAACTCTGAAGGTGGCACCCGTAACCCATTGATTGTTTATTATCCCAAAGGAATTAAAGACAAAGGAAGTATCCGCACCCAATATGGTCACGTAATTGATGTGCTTCCTACCACGCTTGAATATACCGGTATTAAGCTACCTGAATATATCCGTGGCATTAAGCAGGATACTTTGCAGGGCACTTCATTGGTGTATTCGTTTGATCATCCCGAGGCAAAATCAAAACATGTTTTGCAGCACTATTACATTTTCGGTTCGAGGTCGATTTATAGCGATGGCTGGAAGGCCGAAGCCGCTCATCACCCTGATAATGTGGAATTGGGCGACTTTAAAGTTGGGCAAAACGTACCCGATAAAAGCTTTGATGAGGATACCTGGGAATTGTATAACCTGAATGAAGATTTTAACGAGCGCATTGACCTCGCCAAAAAATATCCCGAAAAGTTAAAAGAGCTGAAAGCTGTATTTGAAGCACAGGCCCAAAAGAACAACCTATATCCGTTTATCGATTGGTATGATGTGTATCACCAGCGTATCCACAAAAATTATAAAAAGTAACCAATTATATAAAAGCTAAAAGCAGAAGGCAAAAAGCCCAAAGCTTGATTGCTATTTGTGAACTGAATAATAAACTTTATATAACCATTTACAATTATGAAATACGCTTATCAACGAATTGTCGCCTTATCGGCAATAGCCGTGGCGTTCAGCTTGCCTGCCTTTGCGCAATTGCCGCAGGTTAAGGTGACGCCCGCTAATATAGCGCCCATCGATCCCGCCAATTATAAAGGCGTGGAAGGTAAAACCCTTGCCGAATCAAAAGAGTGGTGGAATAAACCACTCAAGGCGCCGAAGGGTGCACCAAACATTGTCTGGATTTTGCTGGATGATGTTGGCTTCGGCGCATCAGGCACCTTTGGTGGTTTGATCAGTACGCCAAATTTTGATACGCTGGCTAATAATGGCTTACGCTATGTCAATTTTCATACAGCAGGTATCTGTGCGCCAACACGATCTTCATTACTAACCGGACGTAATCACCATTATGTACACATGGGTAACTTTGCACACGCTTCAACGGCTGCCGGTTTTCCGGGCTATGATGGCCGGATCCCGCCAGATAAAGGTACTATTGCCGAAGCTCTTCGAGCCAATGGCTATAGTACTTTCGCGGTAGGTAAATGGGGGGTAACACCTGATGAGGATACTACGGCCGTTGGTCCGTTTGATCGCTGGCCTACAGGTAAAGGTTTTGACCATCACTTTGGTTTCCTTGAATCTGCTACCGACCAGTATAACCCGCCGCATTTGGTTGAGGATAATTTCCACATCAAACCGGATGGCCGCAACCTGAACGAGCAGATCACTGATAAAGCCATAGCTTATATCGATGCAGCCCATAAAGCAGCGCCAGATCAGCCTTTCTTTTTATACTATGCGCCCGGCGCCACGCACGCGCCACACCAGGTAAGCCATGAATGGAGCGATCTGTACAAAGGCAAGTTTGATGAAGGATGGGATGTATACCGTGAAAAAGTATTTGAAAACCAGAAAAAGGCAGGTTATATCCCTGCTTATGCCAAATTGCCTGAGCGCAACGAGCGTATCAAGGCCTGGAACAGCCTGCCTGCCGATCAGAAAAAATTGTATGCCCGGTTCATGGAAGTTTATGCAGGCTATTTGACCTATATCGACCACCAGGTGGGCCGCGTAATCAGCTACCTGAAAGCTTCGGGCCAGTTTGACAATACTTTGGTTTTTGTGATGATAGGTGATAACGGCGCCAGCAAAGAAGGAACTGTGCACGGCGTGATCAATCCTAAAAACTCAGCAGCAACCACACCCGAAGCAGACTACATCAAAAGGAATGAAAGCGATTACGAAACCATCGGTACGCCCGAAGCTTCAACCAATTATCCTTTAGGTTGGGCACAGGCAGCCAATACGCCGTTTAAATATTGGAAATCGGACGCTGATGCTGAGGGCGGTACCCATAACCCGCTGATAGTTTATTATCCAAAACTCATCACCGAAAAAGGCGGCATCCGCACGCAGTACAGCCATGTATCTGATGTATTCCCAACCACTATTGAGGCTGCCGGGTTAAAACTGCCCGAGTACGTTAAAGGCATTAAGCAGGATACGTTGCAGGGTAAATCATTCTTCGGTTCGTTCAATAATGCGCAGGCAAAAACATTGCATACACAGCAGTACTATTACATTTTTACTTCGAGGTCGATATATAAAGATGGCTGGAAAGCCGAGGCTGCACACCGCCCGGATAATGTGGACCTGCTGAACTTTCCAAAAGAGAAAACGATTCCTGAACGTAATTACGATAAGGATGTTTGGAAATTGTATAACCTGAACGAGGATTTTAACGAGCGTGTTGACCTGGCCAAAAAATATCCTGAAAAGTTAAAAGAATTGAAAGACCTGTTTGATGCGGAAGCTAAAAAGAACCACATCTATCCATTTATTGACAGGGACGATATCAACAACAAAAGGATCCATAAACTCGAAAACAACAATTAATTATGAAAAACTTAAAAATTGTATTACTGGCCCTGCTGGTAGTTTTCACCGGCGAAGTGAAAGCACAATCACCTGCTTTATTATCGCTCGAAGCTTTTGCGACTAAACTGAAACAGACAAAAGAACCACAGATATTGGATGCCCGTTCGGCGGAGGAATTTGCGCAAAACCATATTAAAGGTGCTGTAAACGTTGATGCCAAAGCAGCAGATTATCAGCAAAAACTGGATGGTTTGGATAAGGAAAAGCCAACCTTTGTTTACTCAATAGCTAATGGCCGTAGCACAGTGCTTTCGCGCGAGTTGCGTGCTAAAGGGTTTACCAACGTGGAGGAACTGCCTGGCGGTTTAGCCAATTGGATAGGTTCGGGTTATCCTATCATTTCGACGACAAAAAAGGGCGTTTCGTTATCAAAAGCACAGTTTAATGAATTGGCTGCTTCGTCACCTTTGGTGTTGGTTGATTTTGGGTCGAGGTATTGCGGGGCCTGCAAAAAGTTGGTGCCTGTATTGGATTCGCTCAAAGCAAATTCTGCCTTTACTCCGAAGGTGATCAGTATTGAGGTTTATGACAATACCAACTTAGCAAAAGAGCTAAAGGTAAATGTATTGCCAACGCTGGTGCTGTATAAAAACGGTAAGGAGGTTTGGAAAAAGCAAGGCTTTTCGTCAACTGCGCAGGTTATAGCAACTACCGAACTGGCCAAAAGTGGATTGACCGCCAATAATAAATAACCCGGAACATGATTAAACACATTGGCTACCTATTGGTAGCTATATTTTGCACGGGGCCTGTATTTGGGCAGGCCCCTAAGCAAAAGCCCAATATCGTTGTCATTTTAGCCGACGATATGGGCTTTTCTGATATTGGCTGCTTTGGTTCGGAGATCAGTACGCCTAATATCGACAGACTTGCCCGCGAAGGTCTGAAGATGACACAGTTTTACAATGCCGGCAGATGCTGTCCATCGCGGGCTGCATTATTAACCGGCCTGTACCCGCACCAGGCCGGTGTTGGCGACATGGTAAAATACAAAGGCTCTCCCGCTTACCAGGGTTACCTGAATGACCATAGCGCTACCATTGCCGAGTTGCTGAAAGATGAGGCAGGTTATAACACCATCGTATCCGGTAAATGGCATGTTGGGTTGCAAAAATCTGCACTGGCCTATAACCGCGGTTTTGATCAATCTTTTACCATGCTAAACAACGGGAGCAGTTATTTCAACTCGGCGCCGTTGTATAATGATGGCAGCAAGATCACCTTTATGCTGAATGATAAGGAGATCACCCGCAGTGATACTTCAAAATATCTTACACAAGCCATTACCGACTTTGCTATCAAATCATTGAATGAGATCAAAGACCAGCAGAGGCCGTTTTTTATGTACGTAGCTTATAATGCCCCACATTGGCCTATTCAGGCGCTGCCACAGGATATTGCGAAGTTTAAAGGCCAATATCTTAAAGGCTGGGATGTATTACGGAAGCAGCGTTATGAAAAACAGTTAGCTGCCGGTATTATCAAAAAGCAATGGCAATTATCAGCACGGGATAAACGCGCACCGGCATGGGATTCATTATCTCCCGAAGAAAAAGACAAATGGGATACCCGCATGGCCATTTATGCAGCCATGGTTTACCGGATGGATGCCTGTATAGGTGAGATCATGACCAAACTGAAGCAACTTGGGAAAGATAAAAACACCATCGTCCTGTTTGCTTCAGATAACGGAGGTAGTGCCGATGAGGTTAAGAGCCTGTCGACTGTAATACAAAAAAACGGAACTCCCGGTTCTGTAAACTCAATTGACAGTTACGAAATTCCCTGGGCCAACGTTAGCAATACCCCGTTTAAGTTGTTTAAACGCAATACACACGAAGGCGGTATAGCAACGCCGCTTATTGCCTGGTATCCCGGCCATATCAAGCCCGGAAGCAGTAATAGTAGTCCCGGCCACTTGATTGATCTGATGCCAACCTGCCTTGACATTGCAGGTATTAGTTATCCAACGCAATATAAAAACAGGCAGTTAACGCCGTTGGCGGGTATTAGTTTAGTTGATGCTCTTAAAGGGAATCCTTATAAAGGTAATGAAACTTTATTTTGGGAACACGAGGGCAGCAGGGCTATAAGAAAAGGACGCTGGAAACTGGTTGCAGAAATTGGTGAGCCCTGGGAGTTATATGATCTGGAAGCAGATCGATCTGAAATAAATAACCTTGCAGCTCAATATCCCGATAAAGTTAAAACCCTTGAAACAGAATATTTGGAATGGGCCAAAAAAGTTGGCGTTGTTGATTGGAATAGTATTAAAGGGTTGTAAACAAACAGTAAGCAAAGCTGAAACCAGATAGGGGGGCGGCTTTGCTTATTAACTATTGTGCTATCCGGTCTTCAAATTCCTGTAATAGCATAGAAACCTTGACCCGGTACCGCTCTATTAGTTTCTTTTGAAAGTTTTCGGGAGATGGTTTGGCGAAATGTTTGCTTGCTGCCATACTCATTACATTACCCCGCATATTCAGCTTTTTCATTTCGGTTTTTTTGTTCCAGCGGCCAGATGTGATCTGCATTAATGTATTATCGAGCCAGTTGCCAAATGGGTTATTAAACAGCCGCTCTGCAAATACCTTATACCAGGGCTTTTTTAACGGCAGGGCAGTGGCAAGGCGCATGCATTTATTGGGCAGGAAATCGTGCATCCAGGCATTGGCTTTATAAAAATTCTCAAAGGTAACGTCGCCTTCAAGCGGAATAATAGTTGCTACTTCAATGGCTGTATAAATGTTTTTTTCAACTATCTGTAGCTGTACCTCATCGATATAATAGTTCATGCAGTAGTTGTGCTGTTTACCAACCAAAAAAGTAAGCTTTTTGAACATGTGCATCAACGTACGCGCAATCCAAAGCCGGTTACGTTCGGTGATGATAAAGAAATCAATATCTGAATTATCGTCCGCGCAGTTTTTAGATAAGGACCCTGAAATGCCTATACCACGCACATAAGGAAATTTGATCAGGAAAGCTCCCACTTCTTTAGCCTTGTTGATCAGCTCGGCTGCTTTCTTATTTCCTTTATTGCGCTTTATCGCAATCATATAGTCGTTTTTGAGCGAATAGAACCTGTCGAAATGGAACACCAGCTTATTAACAACAAGCTGATCGAGCGCTTCGGTAAAATCATATTGCCCATATTTATTTTCCAGAAACAGGAATATTTCGCCATATGTTAGCGGATAATCCCACATGTCAAAATAGGCAAGGGTAGCTAAGATATTGTTCCGGGTATTCAACAAGCGTTTATTGTTTTGTTCAACTAAGGTGGCTATACTTTTCACGTCTTTGTATATATAGTGATGACGTACCCCTTGTAGCTTTGGTTGCCTGCTAACAAAGTAGTTACACAATATTTTTAGCTTGATTGCCAACATCCTGAAGGCTTCCTGAAAATATCAATAACGAGAAAAATACGCTGTAAAAAAAGATTCCCTTATCTACGTCTAAAAAGTTTTCGGAAAGGGAAACGGCAGTTACAATAACCATAAAAGCCATCAGTAATAAGTCGCGTTTTGCAATTGCCGTTCTGATGCCAAAAGCCAGCACAAACAGGTAAACCAACAAGCCGGCGATCCCCGATTTAATAAAGAAGCTAATGAACTGGTTATGTGCATTTAATTCTGCTAAATACGATCGGTAAAATTGATGATCAAAAAATGGGTCTTTGAGCAAACCAATCTCGGTACCTGCACCATGACCAATAACCGGCGATTGCGCGCCCACGCTAACGGCTACACCCCAACGGGCCAGCCGCGGATCGGTAAGACCGGGGCCGGTTGATTCACTAAGGTCTTTTCTTAGTTCGGTGACATATCTTTCACGGAAGGCCCGCATCGCAAAAATGCCTGCAACCACTACAACAAACATCGATGTAACTATAGTTGTGTATTTTAACCGTACCTGCCCCTTCAGTATAAACCATGGTATAATCACATTCAAAATAATAACTATCGCCGCAAATATTGATTTTGAGCTAAGCTGGATAATGCCGGCAGCCAGTAAACAACAGCATAACATATAAAGTATCTTAAGCCTGGCTGAGCTTTCTTTTATGAACATATATAATAGATAAACCAGTGCAATAGCTATCTGCATGGAAAAAAACGTGGCGTGGATCTCCAGCGGTCCTGAAAAATTATGATTTGTAAATGCCGGTGATACCAACGCTTTAAGTGGTAAATGATAATATCTGATGGTAATAAGGGCCTGCAAAAAAAGATATGCTATCGTAATCGTACATCCAATGGAAAAAATTAGCAACAGGTTATACCGGTATTTTTTTAGATCAAGCGGGTTGAAGATAAAGATTAATGGAATCAGCAAAATAGTAACCTGCCTGCCTAATTCTGTAAAAGCCTGCGGTTTATTGGTAGTATAAATCGTGCTCAGCAGCGTTACAAAAAATACTGCCGTTAAAGCAAAGTTAGTTTTGGTTAAAACAGGCTTGATGTTGTTTCTACGAATCTGGATAATGGTATGCAAAGCCAGGCCTATCAACAACAGGTGACTGTAAAACATATTGAACGGCAGGCTCAGCAACAATAACATCAGCTGGTAATAGCTGATCCTGTTGTTCAGCGTATCATCAGGCCTTAGCAGCTTTTCCATGTTGTTCCTGGTAACATTGTAATATAAAATCCTCGTAATCATTGATCACTACCTCCCAGTTAAACTGGTATTGTATCTTTTGAAGGTTGTTCTTAACCATTTCACGCTCGATATCCTTGCGCTGTACGTTTTCAACCAGGTGCCGAACCTCGTTGGCATTATCAAAATAAAAAGCATCCGAGTTAAGTACCGATTTATTGAAAGGATTATTATGGGCAGCAATGAGCGCTTCGCTGGCCATGGCCTCGAGCAATGAGGGGTTAGTGCCGCCCACGCTATGCCCGTGAAAATACAGATAACTGTTGTTCTGCAATGCACGCACAACCGAGTTGTCAAAATTGGCGCCTTTAAATTGTATGCGGTCGTCGTTTTTAAACCGGTGCGTTATGAATTTGCCAAAGCGGTTGCTGGTATCGCCCAAAACCATAAAGCTTTTTGTTGATGAACTGTTGTTAAAACCCTCTAAAATGGTTTCGATATTGTTTTCGGGCTCCATGCGGGCCATTAGCAAAAAGTAATCTTCTTTCAATACTTCGCTTTTATCAAACTGCTCACGTTCCTGTTCCGAAAAAAGATCGGCACCATAAGGGATATAGCGGCTGTCAACCTCGTACTTATCTTTAAGGTATGACCTGATCACCCTTGAATCGGAGATGTAATACTGGCTATGTTTTACGGCCAGCTTTTCGGCATATTTAAGGAATTGTTGTACCGGTTTTGAGTACTTGGAGCGTTTCCATTCCAGGCCATCCATATTGGTAATGATTACGCTGTTTGGCGGATAAAGGTGGCCCCAAACCGAGCTGCTGGTATAGCCCATAAGCAGCACCACATCAAATTTACGTTTGCGGGCGTCCATAAGACAGTTAAAGTCATAGGCAAACTGCCCGGCGGTACCTACAAGGTATTCCGGATCATAACAATGCACAATGTTAACGCCGTTCCAGGTATCGGCTTTGTAAGGGTGGTTATGCGAGTTATAAACAGTAACCGAATGCCCTTTTTTTACCAAACCGGCCGATACATATTCAGAAATATGCTCAAACCCGCCATAGTAGTTCGGGATGCCCCTCGTGCCTAAGATCGCTATTTTTAGTTTCATGACAATGAAAGTTTGCTTGTAATAAATTGTAAAATATGATGCCGCTTTTTTGCCAGTGGTACCGTTGTTCAACATGTTCGGCTACCCGGCTGGTAAATGCATAACCGGGAGGTTGCTGAACGGCGAGTGACAGTTTTTGCTCAAAAACGGCCTGATTTGCCGGGTCGAAAGTATATGGCGCAAAAAAGCCAAAGTTTTTCATGGCTGTTTCTGATGAGCACAGTACCGGCGCTCCGCAAATGGCAGCTTCAAGTGGCGGAATCCCAAAACCTTCGGCTTTTGAGGGATACACAAACAATCTGCATGCGCGGTAAAACGCTGCCAGATCGGCTTGTTCTGCCTGTGGGATCCACCTGAAAAACTGCTTTTGCTCCGGCGTGAGGCTCCTGATGAGCTTGGTTAACCCGGGTGTTTTTATTGACGCTTTGCCGATAAATACTAAGCTGATCCCTTTTTCATATAACCTCAACTTTAAGTATTTCTGAAGTAATAAAAGGTGATTCTTACGCGGTTCAATGCGGCTGGTGTACAGGATAAAATCCCGGATGCCGAATTTCTTTGCTACCTGGTCTTCAGCTTCCTGCTTTGATGCCTGGTATTGCAGCAGCGAGTTACTTACGCCGTTTTGGATGATGTGTACTTCATTGACGGGAATCTGATAGTAATCACAGATCCGCGCTTTTGAATAGTCGGATACCGTGGTTTTTATATCAGCATTTTTGATGCTGCGGCCAAAAATGTAGTTGCGCGGGATGCTGAACAGGATTGGGAAATCTTTCCTGAAATCATTAAAAAGCATATCATGCATGGTGACGATATACCGGCAGCCGGCTATTTTTTTAGGGCAGATGTATTGGAAATGCGCAAAATCAAACCTGTATTTTTTGATATAAGCAGGGATATCAAAAATGAAACGTAAAATGTTAAATCCCCGGTTTTTGTAGGGCAATATGTTTTGCGGCGGCAGCAGCGGGAACTGCCGGCGAATATTTTCGGTATCACGTGCGCCGATGTAAATATCTATGTCAGGGCGCTCTGCCAGCAGGTGGTTATATAGCTCGCGTATAAAAGTTTGCGCCCCCTGAAATTCTTTATCAAAGGAGTGTGCGTCAACAAACAGTTTTATCTTTTTAGCTGCCATAGTTTAATTCCTTTTGATTTAGAACAGCAGTTGGCAGTTCGGCTTCGTCGAGACGAAAATTGCCTTTGCCTATTTGATACAGTCTGAGCAATGTACGCTCGGGCAAAAACGTCATCAGCAGTAAAAAGTAATTCTTAATATGCAGCGGACTAATAGACAGCGTTTTGATCAGGTTTTTTCGTGCTTTTTCGGGCTGGTAATTATTCCATAAGTATTTTTTGCCGATTAGGGCATAGTAAGCCCCTTTTTTGATGCGGGGAGACAGCTGCTTAATGCCAATCTCCGATAACTGCCTTCCTTCGGCCTCAGTAATGCTCAGCTTACGCAGGGTTTTGTATTTGATCTGCCTGAATTTTCCTGTGCGCCACTTTTCATCAATGGTAATAGATTCGGCATTAAGCCTTACTTTAATGAGTGGTTGATTGAGATTAAAAGCCTTTTCGTGTTTAAGGATACCAGCCCACAAAAAATGATCTTCAAAAGTATAGGCCAGCTCATTATAGCCACCTGCATTTAACACAGCGTCGCGTTTGTAAAATACGCTTGAATGAATAAACGGACAGGTCTTGTAACTCAACTGCCTGATCTCATTGTGGCTCAGTGCATCGGGCTGCCAGGTAAATATCAGGTCGCCATGCACGTCGGTATAATCAACTCCTGATCCTATTATACTGTAGTATGGATGCGAAGTGATAAAATCATACTGCACCTGCAGCCGATAGGGATAGCATATATCATCGGCATCAAAACGGGCAATGTAAGGTGCACAGGCATGACGTAAACCGTTATTAAGCGCCGTGGCTACGCCTTTGTTTTCCTGTGTTAAAACCTTTATGCGCTCATCTTTAAATGAGTTGATGATCTCGAGTGTGTTATCTGTAGAACCGTCATTTACAATGAGTAGCTCAAAATCAGTAAACGTTTGTTCAAGTACCGAAGTAATAGCTTCGCGGATATAGTTACCTGCGTTATAAGCAGGCATTAGAACAGTAATTTGAGGGTTATGCATATGCAAGTTCCTCCGGCACTGTGGTTTTTGTTTCCAAATCGGGCGTTGTGGTTTCTTTTATATTGAGGAATAGCATCAGTTCAAAAAGCACGAGTACCGAAAGTTGCTCAAACCAGTAATCGAGAAAAAATATGCCCGCTACCATCATGATTATGGGTAAACCGTAACTAAGCTTTTTGAAATGCCGCGCAAAAAAGCCGAGGTAAAAAATAATGAGGGCAAGAAAGCCCAGGATGCCATATTCGCTCAGCATCTGATCATAAGTGGAGTAAGGGCTATTGCGTACCGAACGGAACTCGGCATTTTTGCTGAAGAAGCTCAGGTACAAGTCGAGATGGTTACTCATAAAGGCCGGGTTGATATAGATGTATTTTTTAGGATAATCGCCCCTGATACCTGCGCCCACAGCCCTGAATGCTATTTTGGACGAAAAATTTCCCGGGCCTAAGCCGGCTATGCTTTGCAGCGGATGTGCCGCGAGGTAATTGAACGTTTGTGCAGCACCGGTGATTTTACCGGGTAGGGTTGGCCTGAAAGGTTCAACCTGGCAAAGCGGCAGTTGAGCCCGGTGAGTAGTTATGCAATCAATCAATTGTTGCCTGTCGGGCGTTATCTCACCAATATTATAAAATTCGGCAAAGTGGGTGTTGGGAGCGGGTATGTACAATCTGCCATCATCTGTAAGGGGCAGTTTTTTGATTTTTTTATCGAGTGCGCTGAACTTTTCCTGACTGGCCTTTATCGTGCTCAGGCTATCGAGGTAGTGTTGCGCATATTGTCTGCGGCGTTCGTCCCTGCTTAATGTATTGCCAGTATGGGAAACCGCGTTGTTAACTGTTCCTATTTGCTTTTCAGGGCGATTTTCACGCAATGCACTTGCCGTAACCTCATTAAGGTATTTTCCGTTTTGCGGCGATATTTTAACCATGGAGATGATATAGATCATCAACGCTACCACGATCATGCTTTTTTGATCGCGCGTAGTTTTAAAAGCAAATATGAAAACCAGGATAAGGAGAAATAATACACTAATGAGGTTACTGTAGGTAAGTACCAGCGTGCTCATACACACAATCATCATGGCCAGGTTGGGTTTATAGATAAAATAAAACACACCGAAAGCGCAGATTACCGCGTTGGTTGACGAGAGATCAAAGCTAATGCCCATTACATCATCGCCGGTATTTATAAAATAGCGCTGGTGCATTCCCATGTACGCGTAAGGGTTAATGCTTTTGATTATCCACATAATATGCACCAGGTTCGCTGCCGAAAAAATTGCATTTATGATAAAAAAGATGATGAGCGTGCGGTAAATGGTTTCGGCATCCGTTTTATCAACCATGAGTTTAACCTGGTGAACTGCCAGTATGGCCAGTACCCAGCATATTAATGCCCAGCCAAAGACAGGTAAATAGTATAAGTCAACAAAGTTTTGGTTAATGAGCGCGGCAACGATGGCTATCGGAAAAACGAGCAGGTAAAACAGAGGGATCCTGGAATTGCGAAGCTTAAACCCAAACCTGAAGTTAAACTGCGTTAAATAAGCAAAAAGCAGCGCAACTATCTTAAACGGAATGCGTACGTTGATGAACAGCAGCAGGAAAATAAGCAGCCGCCAATCGGCGTAAGTTTTCCACTTCTTAATATCAAAACCCGGCAAGCTGATTGTCATTATTCCCCTTGTATTTATTGATGTTTATTCCCGGTTTTGCAGGCCCGTTCGTGATTGTTCTGTTTAAATAGGTTACGTGTCAAAAAATAGAATGGTTGCCTCGGCTTTGTGCTGATATATGCAGATATTTAACCGGTTTATAAAAATGTTACAGGCAACCTGCCGGTAAAAACATTAGTATAAGGGTATAAACAACATATAGCGTTGCTCAGGAGTAAAGCGTTCATCAGGTTTTTTTCATCAGGTTTGCAGGCATTGGCCCTGCAGGTGCTTGGCAGTATCTTTTTTTATGTTATTTCTGTTTACCTCAGCAAGGATAGCTTTGGAGCTATAAGCTGGATGAATGCAATCTCTATCTTCATTACTACAATACTTGGTTTTGGTTTGGAGCAGGTGGTGATTCGCCGCATAGCAGCCTCACAACGATCAGACTGGGCTGCTGCGGCATTTTTATTTCATTCGTTGGTTGCTTTTTCGGCAACACTTGCCGTGTTGTGGCTATTGAGTTTAGTACTTCATGATGATATCTACAGGTTGCTTCCCTGGTTTTTTGCGGCTCAGGGTTTGCTTTTTATGGGGATACCGTTAAAGCAGTTTTTAAACGCCAAGGAAAAATTCACGCCGTATGGTGTCATTGCTATTGTAAGCAATAGTTTGCGGGTTTGTGGGGCATTTTATCTTATTGCAGTTCATCAGTTGCAGGTCCGTTCTATCATCATGGTAATGATATGTACTGCCGGGGCCGAATTATTGGCCTTGCTCACATACGTTATCGCCAAAACTGATTTTAGTTTTAAATTTCGTTTTCAGGCTTATAAAAAACTGCTTAAAGAGTCCACAGCGCAATATATATCTGTAATTTTTGACATGAGCCTTTCGCGGATGGACTGGCTGCTGTTGGGCTTCATGGCAAGTAAAGCCGTTTTGGCCGATTATAGTTTCGCTTACCGGGCTTATGAGCTTACCCGGCTGCCCATGCTTATTATAGCTCCGGTTATTTTGCCGCGTTTATCGAGGTTAATGACGTCAAAGCTAACTAACGAGCTGCGTGATCAGGTAAACGCTTTTAATACTGCCGAACTGTTGCTGGCCATGCTTTTGCCTCTCGTGTTTAATATACTTTGGACACCTGTAGTTGGCATGATAACCGGCGGTAAGTATGGTGCCACCAACGCCGGCGAGTTTTTGATACTATCGTTGTGTATACCATTGCAGTTTTTTATCAACCTGCTTTGGTCGTTAAGTTTCAGTATTAAAAAATATAAGGCGGTATCGTCTGTTACCGTAGCATGCGCCATAACAAACATCGGCCTTAACTTTGTATTGATCCCACTATTTAATGGTATCGGTTCGGCGGTAGCGTTTTTAATTACCAATGTGTTACAGGCTGTACTTTATTACCGGCTGGTAAATAAACATGTGATGCATATCAGCTTAAAGCCCTTTGCAATATTGTTGCCGATAGCCCTGGCAGGTTGGTTTATAACAGCTTTTTTAAACGTTCATTTTTTGTTAAGGCTTTTATTGGGGGTTGGTTTTTATCTGGCAGCGGCCGTGGTTACAAAGCAACTAAGCAGGCGCACTATACAAAATACTCAACAATTTTTAACGCAATGAACATTTTATACCTGTGCGATGAATACCCTCCAGGGCCGCATGGCGGTATAGGTACCTATGTATGGCTTATTGCCCGGCAAATGGCAAAGCTTGGACATAAGGTAATTGTTGCCGGTTTGTACAGCCGCGGGTATGGAGGCGCTGATGAATTTGAAGATGATGGTGTAAAGGTTTTCAGGTACCGTTGGGGAATTGATGGCAAGTTGTTTGAAAAGCAGCAGGGTATAGGCACGCGAATAGTTAACAGGGTATTGCTGGATACGGGCATAACCCGGCGGGATATTAAAAAAAGCCTGGCTGCTTACCAAGTTAAACTGGAACAGATCATCGCCTCTGAGAAAATTGATATTATTGAAATGCCTGATTATAACGACTACATCAGGTTTTGTAGTTCTTATATCCCGTTCCCCAATTTATCAGTTCCGGTAATTGTTAAGTTGAATGGTTCAATTACTTATTTCAATGCGGAGGCCGGAAAATCTGTAGCTCCGTATGTTTTGAAAATGGAGCAGGATATTTTAAACCGTGCAGCGGCTGTAAGTAGTGCGAGCGCTTATACTGCTGATAAAAGCGCCTCGTATCTGTTGTATAATAAGCCCATAAGCATATTATATAACGGTATCGATACTGATATCCCTTTTGAGAGGAATAGGATGTGTGATAACAAGCAAGTTGTATTTACAGGCAGTCTTGTTCAAAAGAAAGGGGTTTTTCAGCTGGTAAAAGCCTGGAATATAGTAGTTAAAGAGGTTCCTGATGCCCGGTTGCTGATACTCGGCAAAGGCCCGGTAGGTAAGGTTGCCGCTTTTTTACAGGAGCACGCAAAAAGCAGTGTGACCTTTAAAGGTCATGTAAATAAAGATGAGCTTTATGGCTGTTTAGCCGACTCGGCAATGGCGGTATTCCCGTCATACGCCGAGGCCTTTGCGCTGGCGCCATTGGAGGCCATGGCATGCCGAACGGCCGTGATCAATTCAAACCGAACATCAGGTCCGGAACTGATTGATGATGGCGTTAACGGATTACTAATAAATCCTGACGATGTTGAGCAATTGGCATCGGCAATTATAATGCTGCTTAACGATCCCGAAAAGCGATTGAAACTCTCCGTAGCAGGAAATGAAAAAGTGAAGCAGTGTTTTGATATCGATATTATAGCAAGGCAGACGCTGCAATTTTATGCGGAAGTGCTCATTAAACATGTTCAATAGTCAATTCACTATGATAAGCATCTTGTGTTTGCGGCAACTCTTTATATTGTTTCAAATAAAGGTATTTAAGATGCGTGTTTTTATAAATAACACGTGCTATGGCCAATCCCTCAGCGCCATCCAAAAAGCCCAGCCTGATAATGTAATTACGTAAAAAACCAAAAGCAGGCGAAAAGTAAAGCTTTATAAACGTTGCTTTTTTACCGGCTTTATAATACTTAGCGGCACTTAGTTGCGCATAGTGAACAGCTTTGCGTTTAAAGTCATCAATATCTGTTACCGAATGATGATGGATATAACCTGCTATGTTTTTAATTTCTGCACCGGGTGGCAAAAGCAAAGTTTCGTGCACTTCTGTTTCGCCCCATTTTACCAACAACCGGTTAAATAAACGCAGGTGATGATCGTTCCCCCAATTGCCAAAGCGGATCAGCTTTTTACCAAAGTATGATCTGAATTTGATGTCATAAACAATGTTTGGTTTATCTAAATTTAAATTGTGAAGCGCTTCGATAAGTTCCGCGTCTGGTACTTCATCGGCATCAAGGCTTAAAATCCAGTTATACCGTGCCTCGGCTATCCCTTTATTTTTGTTTGCACCGTACCCGCTCCAGCTTTTTTGAAACACCCTGCAGCCGTAACGGGAAGCAATGAGTGGGGTACCATCGGTACTGTCATTATCAATCACAACAATATCATCCGTAATTAAACGGGCCATTTTAATACAATCCTCAATAAAGGCAGCCTCGTTTTTAGTAATGATCACAACAGACACCGGTACCATGCAGCAGTAGTATTAGTAGTATATATTAATCAAGGATCTGTTACAACCCTTTATAAGATATATCGTACATGTTTTCCGTATGGTTGCCTTAAGTTGGGTAAACAAAAAAATATTATGGATTTTGTTTATTCCATGCTGCTACATTGATCAGTTTATCAGAAACAGTATTTCGACAGGCTGCATTAGGGCATAGAATGACCCAGCGATCTTTGGTTTGTTCAATAACCGGGCGGCGCCCGCATATTTTACAATTGTTAACAGGGAAGTTTGGGTTTATCTCGGTTCTCATAAAAGGCCTTTAAAACAGGCGGAAGTTGTATACATGAATATTACGCTATAAACACACATTCCGGTTGCCTTCAAATCAAAAATATAACTATTTGCAGGGATTTATTGGGGATGCACTAACTTGTACATATTTTGTATAAATAGCCCTCATAAATGTGAAAATTGAGCATAGTTTTGCTCAGATATGAGAAATAATAAAAATATTTTCAGCAACAGGCAACCTTTTAATATTAGTTGCCGTGATGTGCGTAGATTAGGTTAAATTTATGCACTTGATTCTGAGTTTATAAAACCCCATATGGGCGAAGAAGAGTTACATCAATTGATCAATGGCTGCGTAAAGCAGGACAGGAAGAGTCAAAAAATGCTCTATAAGGCGTTTTATGGCTTTTCTATGGGTATTTGCCTGCGTTATGCTGGCAACCGTGATGAGGCTGCAGAAGTGATGAACCAGGGCTTTATGAAGGTATTTACCCATATTGACAGGTTTGACACTTCAAGGCCGTTTAAGGCGTGGATAGGCCGTATCATGATGAACGTTTCTATCGATTATTATCGCGCCAATTTAAAAATGGCTTATACGGAAGATTTAGAGAAAGCAGAGAATGTGAGCGAGGGAGACCTTACAGATAAAAATTTAAACTATGAAGATCTGCTGGCTATGGTGCAGCAGTTGCCGCAAGCTTATCGTACCGTATTTAACCTTTTCGCGATTGATGGATATTCGCATGAGGAAATAGGAGAGATGCTGAACATAAGTCCGGGAACTTCTAAATCAAACCTGCATAAAGCAAGGCACAAACTAAAACAAATGATATTAAAAGCAGAGGAAACTGCTAATAAAACCAATTACAACAGGGGTATGGATTTTAACCCGATTGTGGCCTGTAATGGCATAGGTATAGATGTAAGGACTACTTTTTTTAATAATGGTATCAGAGGATGAAAAGCGAAGAGGATTTAGATAACATTTTTAAGAAGGGGCTGGAAGACCCGGCAAATCATCGCGCGTTTAACGAGGATGACTGGGATGCGCTTGAGCAAATGCTTGATAAGGGCAAAAAACGCCGTGGAATTATTTACTGGTTGCCAATTGCAAGCGGCATAGCAGCTATGTTACTGTTGTTTTTAGGCTGGTGGTTTTTTAAACCCAATGTACAGGATAATAACACAACAGGACAACAACAGGTTAAAGTTAAACCAGTTGCGCCTAAAACCAATTCTGTAACAGGTAACGGGGGGATACAACAACCTCAAACAGATACCATCCAAAAAGCGCTGCCGGCAAATAATAACCTGGCTGCCAATAGCAGCAGTACAAGCAGTCATGCTAATACTGCTCAAACTACTTTATTACCATCTGTAAGGGCCGGACACCGTAATGCCGGAGGTACAGGTGACAAATCTACGATCGGTTCAGATACCATTATGCGGCGTTATCCTGCACTCATAGCAGGTACCGGTACAAAAGGGAATAACAATCCTGCTTCAAATTTGCTGGCAAGTAGTGTCTCGTCTTTGAACCTTACACAGGCTTCTTTATCAGCGCCTGATTTTAAAACTCAAATTGACAGGCCGCTCGTAATAAATACAAGTACATCTAAACCCGATAAAAAAATAACCAAACAAAGTTTTGGCTACCGGCCGCAATGGGCTATCACCGCACTGGCTTCATCTGATGTTAATGGTACAAGCTCTTTCCAGGGTAAAGTTGGCAGCAATTATGGCTTGCTGCTTTCATTTGGTGCTACTAAAAGGTTAACCATTACCAGTGGCGTAGTGTATTCATCAAAACCTTACAACACAAGCTTTGCTAATTATAATACCACATATAACTTTAAGCATGATCCAATTGATGTAACTGCCGACTGTAAAATGCTTGATATCCCAATCAATATAGGTTACCAGGTGTATGGTAATTTCCGCAATAAATTATCGGTGGGCACTGGTTTATCATCGTACCTGATGCTGCACGAAAAATATACTTATAACTATGGTAATGGTGCTAACAGTGCCGCATGGCCTCAAACTTATACTGTACCAAACAGTAAGGGATATTTATTGAGCATTATCAATATCAACGCAACCTATGAGCACAAAATAAACTCAAAGTTTGGTGTAAGCGTTCAGCCATATATGAAAGTGCCAATTTCGGGAGTGGGGTATTCTGATATTAAACTGCAATCCACGGGTGTAGCAGTGGGGGTAACCTATAATCTTAATTCGTTCAGAAAGCCGTAATAGCTTGTACAGCCCTTACGATGAGGCTCGAATTCCTTTTATAATAAATGGAATTATTATCTTGCGCCACATTTACCGCACAAGATCAACATCCATGAAAAAACTACTGTTTTTTGCTCCTTTGTTATTACTGTTTTCATGTGGACATGGCCCGGCACAGCAACTCGAAAATAAAAAACTCAATAGCCTTGCTGTTGAATATGTAAAGCTTGGCCTTGCAATAGGGCAATACGATGGCGATTTTGTAGATGCCTATTATGGGCCAGATTCATTGAAGCCCAAATCAGAGCCTCTTAAAACTTTCCCGAAGGATAGTTTGCTGGCATCGGCAAATAGTTTGATGAACGATTTACGTATTGTTGCCAATACTACAAAAATTGATACCAATAAAATCCGTGCTAACTGGATGGCCGATCAACTGGTGGCTTTTAGTCGCCGCATCCGGATTTTTTCGGGCGAAGAGAGACCCTTTGACGAAGAATCACGCGAGTTATTTGGTGTAGCCGCGCCGGTTTATACTGACGATTTTTTTAGGGGACAAGTAGCCCTGCTGGATAGTATTTTGCCGGGCAAAGGTAACGTGAACGACAGGTTTCAAAAACTGGCCAATAAATTTATCATCCCTAAAGATAAACTCGATCCGGTTATAAAAGCGGCCATAGCTGAGGCCCGTAAACGCACCCTTGCCCATTACCAGCTACCGGCCGGCGAAACGTTTACGCTGGAATACGTGACTAATAAACCATGGTCGGGTTATAACTGGTATAAGGGAGGCTATAAAAGCACCGTACAGATCAATACCGATCTGAAGATCTTTATTGATCGTGCTATTGATGTGGGCAGCCATGAAAGTTATCCGGGGCATCATGTATACAATATGCTGCTGGAGAAAAACCTGTATCATGATAAAGGCTGGGTGGAGATCTCGTTATATCCCCTGTTTAGCCCGCAATCGCTCATCGCCGAAGGCAGTGCCAATTATGGTATCGAGGTAGCCTTCCCGGGCGATGATAAAATAAAATTCGCCAAAAATGTACTGTTGCCGCTGGCCGGTTTGGATACTACCAGTATCGATCTGTATTTCAAAGCCCTTGCTATAAAAGGAACTTTAAATTATGCCCGCAACGAAGCAGCACGAGGTTTGATCAATAATACCATGAGCCAGGATAAGGCTTTATCATACCTAAAAAAATACTGCCTGATGAACGACGAAACTGCGCAAAAATCAATCAGCTTTATCAAAAAATATCGCAGTTACGTTATCAATTACAATTATGGTCAGGATTTGGTGAAAAACTATATTGAATCAAATGGAGGTACAGCCAAAGCACCCGCAAAACGTTGGGAATTGTTTGGCAAATTGCTGAGCCAGGAAGTTGAGCCGGTAAGTTTGGTGAAAAAGTAAACGGCGTTTTACCGTTTGGACGATGTTGTGTCCGTTTGAAACAGAGGTCTGTATAGAAGAAGCTGTGTCATAAATCAAATTGGCGACTCTGGTATTTTTGGTAATTATTAGTTAAGTTTTGCCGGAATTTTTGTACAAAAGGGGGTTAACACATTTTTGCTGTAAAATTATATTAATTATCTGATTGTAAGCTATTTAAATAAATGTTAACCCTGAATTGTGTTAACCCTGTTAACCCCCATTTTGTTAATAAAGTTAATTCAACAGAAACTATATATCGCTTAAGTTATCTGAATAAAAAAATAATGCTGATCATTTATGATACCGCCTTCTTCTATTTATAAGATAATTTTTATTCATACTTTAGAGGGCGTCGTTTCCTTATACATAACCAATTTAACACCAATATTACCCTTATAAATGATTAAGTCCCGGTACTTTATTGCCATGTGTTTTGTGGCTGGTATTTATGTGTCCTGTAAAAATCAACACAGTGATCAAAACAAGGATTATAGCGGCTGGCCGGCTTATGCGGGTTCAAAAGAAGGGCTGCGATACTCCTCAAACGAAGAAATTACTTTAAATAATGTAAACAAGCTAAAAGTGATGTGGACTTTTAGCACCGGCGATAGGGACACCGCTAACCTGAGTCAAAATCAATGCAACCCGATTATGGTGGATAGCATTTTGTATGGCACCAGTCCTAAATTAAAGCTGTTCGCCGTAAACGCCGTCACCGGTAAACAAAAATGGCTGTTTAACCCTGCAAAGGATGACACCACCAATAACGGCGACCCGATGGCCTATTATATGGTGAGCCGGGGCGTAACTTACTGGCAAAATGATGATGGCGGTGAAAAACGGATTTTCTACAGTGTAGGCGCTAAAACCTGGGCTATTGATGCGGAAACAGGTGCCCCCATACGTTCATTTGGCAAAAATGGATATCTTGACCTTACCAAAAACCTGGACAGGGATACCAAATCGTTTGTGGCAGGCACTACGCCGGGCGTAGTGTATAAAGATGTACTGATTGTGGGCGATCGTGTATCAGAATCGGTTGATGCCGCTCCGGGGCATGTGCGTGCTTATGATACGCGTACAGGCAAATTAAAATGGATTTTCCATACCATACCTCATCCCGGCGAAGTGGGGTATAATACCTGGGCGGATACCGCGGCTTATAAAAAGTTTGGCGGGGCCAATAACTGGTCGGGCATGGCACTGGATGAGAAGCGGGGGATTGTTTATATCCCGACCGGTTCGGTAGGCGGCGATTTTTATGGCGGTTTCCGGAAAGGGCAAAACCTGTTTGCCAACTCACTGCTGGCGCTTGATGCTGCTACAGGCAAGTTGAAATGGTATTATCAGTTTGTGCATCATGATTTGTGGGACCGCGATTTGCCTGCTAATCCCAACCTGGTAACCATTGTTAAAGACGGTAAAACGATAGATGCCGTAACACAGATCACCAAACACGGCTATGTATTCATGTTCGATAGAACTACCGGCAAGCCGATATTTCCGATAGTGGAAACGCCCGTGCCAACAAAAGGCCTGCCCGGCGAAGCCCCATGGCCAACACAACCTATTCCAACGCTGCCTCAACCTTTTGCACGGCAAACGTTTAATCCCGAAGATGTTACCAACCGCACTCCCGAGGTGCACCGGGAGATGCTGGCTAAATATAACCAGGTTAAAAGCCGAATTATGTTTACACCGCCAAGTAAAGAAGGCGGCTGGATTTTCCCCGGATTTGATGGAGGGGGCGAATGGGGCGGAGCGGCAGTTGACCCCGAAACCAAGATCCTGTACGTTAATTGTTCGGAATTGCCCTGGGCCCAGGTAATGATAGATGTGCCTAAAACTAATACTGATGACCACTCGCCACAGGCACTGGGACATGTGGTATATAATACCAATTGTATTGGCTGCCACGGCGCGGAACTGAAAGGGAACGGAACATCATATCCCTCGTTAGTTAACATCGGCAAAAAATACACAGCCGATCAGGTGAGCGGAATTATTGCCAGTGGCCGTAACATGATGCCATCGTTTAAACAAATTTCGCCCCAGGATAAGAAAAATCTTCTTGCGTTCCTGCTTAAAATTCGTGAAACAAAGGTGGCAAAAGAAGTAGCCAAAGAACCAACCAGTGATCGTACGGCAAGTTCGGCAACGGAGAAGAAAATGGTTGATGAAATACCTTATACCATGAACGGTTATAACCGTTTTCTGGATAAAGACGGTTATCCCGGCATAAAACCACCCTGGGGCACGCTCAATGCTGTCGACCTTACATCGGGCAAACTGCTCTGGAAAGTACCTTTGGGCGAATTTGCCGAGCTAAGCAAAAAGGGTATCCCTGTAACCGGTACCCAAAATTACGGCGGCCCGGTGGTTACTAAAGGCGGTCTGATCTTTATTGCAGCAACTAAAGATGAAAAGATCCGCGCGTTTGATAAGCGCACCGGCAAAGTAGTTTGGGAAGCTCAATTGCCCGCGGCTGGCTACGCTACCCCGGCAACTTATTCAATTGATGGTAAACAATACGTAGTTATAGCTTGCGGAGGCGGAAAAATTGGAAGTAAGTCGGGAGATAGTTATGTTTGTTTTGGATTACCCCGCTAATACCTCATTATGGATTTATTTGAAGCAGTTTTTGATTTATACGAGCAAATAAGGTTAAAGGCCGAAAACGATTTTCAGGACCTGATCAAATGCCAGTATACGCAGCAATGTTACAGCGATAATGGCGCTTTTTGCCTTGTATTGGAAATTACTGTTTTGAAAAATATCTCCGATGATGATTACGGACTGGTATTTTCCATCAACGCCCAAACAGAACCTAACCACGCCGGTCATAAAAGCGATACTAAAGGCATCTTTTTAATTGCCGATGTACATCATGGTGATCATAAAGTAATTAGTAGTTTGGATGAGCTTGTTTTTGATCCGCAAAATGATGCTGAAGTAAGAGCGGCATATGCAAAAATTGAGCATTTTATTAAACCTTTTACTACAAGTGTGAGCGATTTGCTTTTGCAGGGATATGATATTAAAGTAGAAGATAATTCGGTAAATTAGTTTCGGCGCAAAATCTTTTTATTTTAGCTAAACAAAACAGCCTTCATATGCAACCTAAACTTTTGATAATCTTTATTGTCGCTGTAGGGTTATTGGGCTGTACTAAAGAGAAAACAAAAACACCAGACAAAGTTGTCCCCCCGGTTAAGATTAATTACGGAAGTGTGGTTGTTGGGGATACTACCTATAAAACTATCGAAATAGGCACCCAGGTTTGGATGGCGGAAAGTTATCGTGGTTTTGGAAGCCCGTTGGCTATTGCAGTCGTCCAGGGGCATAACACCAATTTATATTATGGTTTATACATGACCGAGGATTATAAATTACCCGCCGGGTGGCGTGTACCAACAATAGCTGATTATAATAAGCTAAGCAGTAATGTAACTAAAACCAGGGATAGCAATGGAAACTATTTGGCTTTAAAAAACGATAGTGCGAGAAAGCTTACTTCTCCTTTTTTATGGAAAGGAACTGACGGTACAAACACACTTCATTTTAACGGTGAGCCGTCAGGTTATTATCTTCATTTTGGGCCAAGTGGGTTTTACCTTCACAATACAGACAGGGGCTACTACGTCATTGATGATAAAACATCTGATAAAAATAACAATAAGAAATTTTACTGTTTAAGCCCGGATTATGCCGGAATAGTTACGATTAATGATAAGGATAGCGTCGGGTATGCGCTTTTAAGGCTGGTTAAAGATAAATAGACTCTAAAGAAAGCTACGCGACTACACTATCGATATACGTGGAAGTATTTGAAAATTAAAACTTCTCCTCATAAACCGATCCTCCCGGTGTTTCCAGCTTATATTGCTTAACCTCACCGGGCCCTTCAAACTCAAACCGGATACCTACAATGCGGCCCATAGTGCTGGCTTGTTTAAATTCAAAGATCTGCTTGTCGTTGAGGTAGATCTTCAGATAGCGATCTTTAACACTACACCTCAGGTTCTGGAATTGCGACATATCTGTACCAAAGGCACTCAGGTCATGATCTTTGCCGCTAACCCAGGCTGTGCCGGTTAAAATGCCCATATCGGATATGCAGCCTTTGTTTACTATAGGGATAACAATAGCGGTACCATTACCTAAAATAGTAAGGTCGGCTTTGGCACAGGCCGACTGGCCGGGTGTTGAGGTGTTGCGCAGGGTACAATCCATCGTAAAATTGTCTGCATTGACGCCCGGAAATTCACGGATGTTAGCAAACTTTACCCATGTATTATTAAAAACAGGCGTACCCAATTTTTGCTGCATTAGTTTTGCATCAACCCCCATGTATCCCTCTCCTTTAATCTCATCGGACGCAAGGTAAACAGGTATAGGCTGATGGTCGAGAATGCCTTTCCAACCTTTGGTTTTGATAAATACCGCTGTCTCTTTTTTTACATATTTATCTACAATCAGTTTTGCTATGAAATAGCCCGGATAGTAATAAATTGAGGTGAATTGTTTGCCATCCCCCGGAACCTGCTCGCGGCGGTTGGGATCCCATGACTGCTGGATAAAAACGCTGTCGGAGTGAAATGCCGAAGCATCGTAATTAAATACAACCGAGTTTGGCAAATCGTCAGAAACCTTTTTACTGCTGAATTTTATTGAAGCCGGATCAACAGGCTTATTGCGCTTGCTGCTCATGAAAAATAAAGCACCAAGAACAAGCAATACAGTACTGCCAACCCATATATAACGTAAACGAGGCTTGGAGCGAGTGACAACAGGGAGGTTCTTTATCTCGTTGACTTCAGCAGGTTGTTCAATTATGCCGTTAACCTGGTGGCGCTGCCTGAAATCGCGCCAGCTGGTGTAATCAAGGAAACAGGCAAGGGCGTTCAGCGTAGCTGCATTGGGGAAGCTTTCATAGCGCACTTTGCCCCAAATCCGTTTTAGGGTTGATACGCTGAGCTGTACCCTGGTTTTATCAAAAATCTGTTGACTTAGCTGCTCAAAGTCATCATTGCCCCAAATGCTGCTATCACCCCAGTTTAACATTTGCTCAATAAGCTGCCGGCATAGCAAAAGCAATTGTTTTTCCTTTTCCATTGATCTACAGGTAATAATGTGGTTTAAAAGACTTTTAAAACGCCTTGAACAAACTTGAACTTAACTTGAAACGCCGCCCGCGCCTGATTGTAAAGGCAATTTGCAAGTTTTGACTAAAGTTAAATCAAAACCAATGAACAACAAGATTTTATTCATTGCCATACTAAGCATGACGCTTGGCAGCAGTTTTTGTTACAGCCAGCAGAAAAAAGTTACATATGATATTAATAGCTTACTGAAGGAAAATAAGCTGATTAAAGCCTATCCCCGCCAAACTGTTGCGGAGGTCACTGACGGCAGTAAGCAGGGCCTTACTTCAGATGGTATATTATGGCTCAAGAATGTAAACTTTAAAACAGGTACTATAGATGTAGACCTGCGTGGGCGGGATGTTTTTCAGCAAAGCTTTTTAGGAATAGCCTTTCACGGGGTGGATACTACAACCAATGATGTTATCTATTTTCGCCCTTTTAATTTTCAAACCACAGATACGCTTCGCCGGATGCATACGGTGCAATACATCAGCGAGCCCGATTTTCCCTGGGATAAACTCCGCAAAGAGCATCCTTTAGTTTATGAAAATGCGGTAAACCCATTTCCGGAGGCTATCGCCTGGTTCCATGCGCGTATCGTTGTAAATGCTCAGGATATAGTTGTGTATGTAGATCATTCGGATAAACCCTCGCTTACGGTAAAGAAACTCAACAACCGGCAAAGTGGGCTTATAGGTCTCTGGTCATCCGGGCTGCCCGGCGATTTTGCCAATCTTGTCATCACTCAATAGTCATAAATCAATCATCATGAAAAAACTAATCTTACTGGTCGCCTTGTTTGCTGCTGTAAAAATACAGGCTCAGCAAAAGTATCAGCTGTATGACCTTTCGGTTGTAAACCCTAAACAATGGATCATCCCCAAAAACGATACGCTCGACTACGAGTTGGGGAGTTTCGACGGAAAAAAAGCTTTGCTTATCAAACGAAAAATTCAAAACTACAAATCGGCCAGTTTGGCTTACAAGCCGGGTTTAAATTTTAAAGATGGCATTATTGAAATGGATGTAGCCTGTACTATCCCTAAGGGTGGTTTTGTGGGCCTCGCTTTTCATATTAAAGACGAGCATCATTATGAAACAGTTTATTTCAGGCCGGGATCATCAGGTACAACTAACGCCATACAATATATGCCCGAAAAAAAGACCGAGTTTAACTGGTGGGATTATGAGGCTACAAAATACCAGGCCAAAGCTATAATTCCGCAAAATAAATGGTTCCACATAAAAGTGGTGGTACAGGGCAGCAAAATGGAGGTGTATGTTGATAATGCCGCAAAACCAGCTATGACATATACTGCGCTTGACCCATCATTGAAAAGCGGTGCTGTAGGTTACTGGCATGGCAACTGCCCGCAGGGGGCTTATAAAAATCTTATTGTAAAGGCTTTTAATTAATGCAGTTATGAAAAAGGTTTTATTGCTGCTGCTGTTTTTTTACCCGTAATTGTTAAAGCGGGGCTTTGATGGAAACCATGGTGATGGGCTTCGTGCTAAAATAAAGGGATAAATATTACTGATATAGTTATTAATAATCAATTAAATACGGTGTTTTCACGGATTGATTCTTAAATATTAGGGTTGTAAATTTATATTAATATTTCACTCTTTAAACCTATTACCATGTCAGTATTAGATTCATTAGTACCCGCTTTCAGGGACAAAGTAGTTCAGTTATTAGCTAATTGCAAAGCCGCAGGTTATGAAATGCAGCCAACAGCAGGGTTACGACACCCGGTTGAACAAGGAAAACTATGGCGCCAATCCCGGACCAAAGCCGAAGTTGATGCAAAAATAGCAGACCTACAGGCACATGGCGCCGCTTTTCTGGCCGATTGCATCATTAAGGCAGGCCCGCATAACGGCGATCATGTTACCAATTCAATTCCCGGACTATCATGGCACCAGTGGAATGAAGCCGTAGATTGTGTTTGGATTGTAAACGGCAAAGAAGAATGGAGTGTTAGTAAGCTTGTGAACGGCAAAAACGGCTACCATGTATATGCCGATGAAGCCAAAAAAATGGGTTTAACTGCAGGCGGTTTGTGGAGCACTTTTAAAGACTGGCCACATGTACAGTTACATTCTGCACCAAGCCCGGCCGGAGATTTTTCGTTACAGCAAATAAACGATACGATGAAGAGACGTTTTTCATGAGATTGTACCTGACTTACGAAGTTTCCAAAACTTCGTAAGTCTCATCGTTGTCTTTTTGCCCCAAAAATCGCCCTCACTACATCGATGTAGTAGAAAAATCTGCCAATTACCCGTCTGTTGCTTGTTTTTTTGAGTGTAAAATCTGCACTTTTATGACTTGAAACGTGCCCTGCATAAGCACTTTAACCAGTTATATAGTCTATGAAATTTAAACACTTGTACAAATCGACAATTACTGCATGTTTGTTAGCGCTAAGCCTCAATTCCTTTTCGCAAAACGGCTTTAAGCCTCAAAAAGATGTATTGGCAGCTATCAAAAAAAACTTTGCCGATGCCGATGTTCAATATAAGTATATGGCCAAACAATTTGGGAGCGATCAGTTTCCGAAAACCTATCACCCAACTACAGATAAGTTTGAAACAAGTAACAGCAGCTGGTGGTGCAGTGGCTTTTATTCGGGTACATTGTTGAAGATCTATCAGCAAACTAAAGATGCTGAGCTGCTTAACCAGGCTAATAATAATTTAAAAGGCCTCGAAAAAGAACAATATAACAAAGGGACACATGACCTTGGTTTTATGATGTATTGCAGCTTCGGCACGGCAAATCATCTTGAGCCAAAACCTGAGTACAAAGAAATTCTGATTAACAGTGCCAAATCGCTGTCAACCAGGTTTAACCCAACAGTTGGCTGTATCCGCTCATGGAATTCAAAAGCCAACGACTTTCTGGTGATCATTGACAACATGATGAACCTGGAACTGTTGTTTTACGCTACAAAAGCAACCGGCGATTCAAGTTTTTATAAAATAGCGGTTACCCACGCCAATACCACTATGAAAAATCACTTCCGCCCTGATTTTAGCTCGTACCACGTAATTAATTACGATGAGCAAACAGGTGCGGTGAAGGAAAAGAAAACCGCACAGGGCTTCGCTAACGAGTCGGCATGGGCAAGGGGACAATCATGGGGCTTGTACGGCTTCACTGTAATGTACCGCGAAACCAAAGAGAAGAAATATCTGGAAGAGGCAAAAAATATAGCACATTTTATACTGACCAATCCAAACCTGCCCGCTGATAAAATTCCTTATTGGGATTATAATGCGACAAATATCCCTAACGCGTTGCGTGATGCTTCTGCAGCATCGGTTATGGCTTCTGCCTTACTGGAGCTTTGCCGTTACGTTGATAAAAAAGATGGCCAGGAGTATTTCAACACAGCTCAAACCATTATCAAAAACTTATCAGCTCCTGCATATAAAGCCGATTTGAATACCAACGGCGGGTTTATTCTGAAACACAGTGTTGGTCATTTTCCGGCAGGTACCGAAGTTGATGTGCCTTTAACTTATGCTGATTATTACTTTATTGAAGCTATGCAGCGTTATAAGGCTTTTGCCAAATAATGCTATATTTAGCCCATGGCATTAGGCAAAGGCAGACTGGAAGCATTTAGTGATGGCGTAATAGCCATCATTATCACGATCATGGTTTTGGAGCTGAAAGTTCCGCACGAGGAAAGCCTGGAGGCTTTAAAACCATTGATTCCCGTTTTTCTAAGCTACCTGCTCAGCTTTGTATATGTAGGCATTTACTGGAACAATCATCACCACACCATGCAGGCTGTGCGGTCGGTAAACGGGAAAATATTGTGGGCCAATTTGCATTTGCTGTTTTGGCTGTCGCTGATACCTTTTGTAACTGCCTGGATGGGGGAGAACCACCTAACCCAATGGCCGGTCTTTTTTTACGGTGTAGTATTGATCATGAACGGGATAGCCTATCGTATTTTGGCCTTCTGCCTCATCAAACATCATGGTGAAGGCTCGTTGATAGCACAAGCTTTCGGCAATGATTTTAAAGGAAAAATATCAGTGTTGCTATATGCAGTTGCTATTTTTTGTACCTGGCTAAACCCTGTTATCAGTGTTGTAATTTACGTTGTGGTAGCCGGTACCTGGTTTATACCGGATAAACGTTTTGAACGCCTCCTCGATTCTGAATAGATTTAAAGGTTATGGATGTATGACAACATCAATCCTACCGAAAACTGGGATGCTTTGGTATATCCGGGATCGCCGCTTAAATAATTAGCTTCATTAGGGTTGTCGAAGTTCACGTTTTGCAGATATTTGTTAGTTGTACCGTATGATAACAGGAGGCCTGTGCGCAGGTTAAACTTGCGTTTCTTTACATTAGTGCCTAACTGGCAATGATAAATATTATAATTGCCAGTGTTTGACCTGTAGCCCGAATCATCTATACTATACAGCGTTTTGCTGATATTATTAAAATCGGTGTGAAAGGACACGTAGCCCATTAAATCGGGCTTTAGCAAATAACTCGCACCTATACCAAAGTTAGTTACCGATTTGCGGGCATCTTTGAATTTTAAAAATTCTGGCGTAAAAAAATCATCGCCACTATCCACGCCTTTTATAAAGCTTTGACTTTTAGGTGTTATGATGTTGTATTCGCCAACGCTGGCAAAATACTCTGCCGCAATGTAAAACTGGCCACCTTTGTAGTCACAGGCATAGCCAAATGCAACACTAAAGGGCATTTTGTAATTAACTTTGAGGCTGCGCTGTCTCGAATTAGCCAGCAAGTTTACCGTGTCTTTTTCCTGGGGCATTATTAAATCACTGGTCTGGCTGTCGCTTAATATGTTCCCGCTGCCTGCCACGTGCAGCAGAGGCGATGATAAGGTTAAACCCAAATGATGCCTTTCGTTATCATAGGCAAATCCACCTTTAAATCTGATCCCTACATTGTAGTAACCTGCAGTATAAGATTCCTGCACATTTGAAAATGGCGGAAGTTCAAAACCACTGGTATTATACAATGCCCTTGAACTTACATCGTAATCATAATCCTGCTTCCGGATCTGTCCTTCGGCACTGATACCAATGGCAAAATTATCAGAAGCTTTAAAGCCGCCGCTTATAATTCCTGCCGTTTCATTAATAGTATTTACGTTTTTGTATTGTCCCAAAAAATACTCGTTGCCGGGACTATAAGAGTCATCAAGGACGTTTAAAGTAGCATCGCGCTGTTGATTAACCCTGTACGTCATTACCGGGTTGTGGGTTAATGCATACCCGATAGTAAAAGGATGGCTACCTTTTAAGGATATGGTTGCCGATATCATTTGCGGGATGATGTTGGTAGATGTTGATTTAAGATCGAGCCCGGTGCCTGCACCGTTTTTGATATTAATACGTCCGTATTGATAAACTGATGCGTTGATAGAGGCTGTATTTTTTGTACTGTGGGCAAGTAGCGCCGGGTTCAGGAACATCACCCCACTATCGCGGTTAAAAGCTATAACAGCTCCGGGAGTTAAAAACCCACCCGGGTTATAACTTGACGACCAATAGTTAGCATCCTGGGCCTTAACGCCTTCAATAAACAGGAAAACGCACAGAAAAGTGGTAAGGAATTTTGTCATAGGTTCGTTTTTATATAAAAATATCATAAATTCACTTAAATGGTTAATAGTCAGTATAGAAATTTTCATTATAAGTGAAAATTCTGTTGGATTTAACTTAAGCCTATGCTTTATGAAACTTTTCCTGAATGCTTTTTTAGGTCCCTTTATGCTGATCCTTGTGGGTTTAGGTTCGGTTAGCGCTCAGAATTTAAGCCTTAGTGCACCCCTAAACTTTCTCCCCTCAGCCAGCACAGATAAGGCCATTGATATTACCAATTTTAAAGGACGATATTTTGTGACCTGGAAAGAATCCGGAGCTACCGGTCTTATTCATGTATGCTACCTGGGCAAACGATATGACACTCAGTTTTCGCAGCATGATGCTACAGTTGGTACAGAAACGAGTGCCTCGGCTCCGGTGCTCAGGGTAACCGACAAGCATATTTACACCTTTTGGATAGGTGTTGACGGCTCTTTGAAATACATTATCAATAAAAGTGATACCACTTTTAATACCAGGATTGTGAATACCGTAAGTTTCGCTGGTACGCCGAAATTAAAGCTGGGAATTACAGCTACCGTTATTGGCGATAAGGTTCTGATTGCATCGCATGCTGATAATAAAAATGATATGGTTTTTGCCCTGCTTGATGCTGATGAAAACGGGGTATTTAAACCTGCTGTTTTGGAAACCGTGGCAAATAAGCGAAGCACCGACTATCCTTTTATCGTCACCTTATCAGATAATCGGATCCGAATCTGTTACACTAATGATGATGGTATGTTTTATGCCGACTATAATCCGGCAGATAAAACATGGACTAAAAGGATTGCGGTAGAAAAGTCAAAAACAAAAGTAGCCCCGGCCGTTTATCATGCTTTTAATACCACCCGGTTGTTTTATATATGGAAAGGTTTCAAGAAAGATAATTTTATTTACTATGCTTCTGAATATGAACAGAATCAGCCTGTAAATGGCTACAAATTGCCCGATTATTTTAAAACCCTATACCCCGTATCGATATGTAACGTTGATGCCAAAAAGTTTATCATGGCATTTGTTGGTGAAGATCAAAAGTTATATCTCAGTTATTTTACCAACTATAACCCGGCAAGCTGGATGGAAGATACCTTATTCCCTGCAAAAGCTAACCTCACTTTAAAAGATATTGTGATTCCGGGAGCGCACGATGCGGGGATGTCGGCTTTAAATGGTACAGGGGGTATTCATGGAGGTTCCATTAATCCATGCAATACGCTTACGCAAAAACTAAATATCGGGAAGCAGTTAAATGCCGGCATCCGAATGTTTGATTTAAGGGTAGGGGCGTTTAAAAACGCCATTTACATTAAACATAGCTCGTCCGACTGCATGGCCGATGCTATGGGAGGTGGCTATGGTGAACAGTTTAAGGATATCCTTGATTCTGTTAAAACGTTCCTGAACCGTCATGAAAAGGAGTTTATAATTATAACATTCAGCCATTTTTGCCCAAAAGAAGCTTCTGCTGATCATGTGGCTGATACTATTTTCAGTGTACTCGGAAAGGGCATGATCTATAACAACCAATCAAAAAGTATAGGTGATATCAAACTAAATGACCTGGCTGGCAAAGTGATCATTACGTTTGAACAGTATGCCAACCGCGAAAAGCTGATCGACTCCAATTCAATGGCCGATAAGGCTAAAACTTTTCTGAATTTTCGGCGTGCTTATGCAGGCACTAATCAAATAAATAAATTGCTGGCAAGAGAAGAGTTGTTTTTTACATCGATGAAGGACGGCATCAATAAAAACGACCTGGTGCGGCTGGACTGGCAGTTAACCCAAAGCAGTGATGAAGCGGCTTTAATATGTAATGATTTTGAGGATGAAAAAGTTAGCCCTGTTGTAAACGGGATAATGCTGCTAACTAATGTTGTGAAAAAGAATCAAAGTATAACTGATCTTGCTCAATTCGGTAACAAATACTTGCCATCTAAAATTAACTCGTGGATAACGAGTGGTATCATCAATAAAAATAATAAACCCAATATATTATATGTTGATGTGGCCGGCACCTGGATAACAGATTATTGTATTGAGCTTAACGGCACACCTTTTTATAATTAAAACTGTTGCTTGATCATTTTTTCGGTTGGTATAGCTGGTTGTAAAAGATACTCAGTCCGTACTTTGCCGATTTCCATTTTTCGTCAAGCGCTGCAGAGACAGGTCCGGGGCTTTGGGCAAAATTACCGGTAATGATATCCATATCTCCATCGCCGTCAACATCTGCTTTTTCGAGGGTTAGGGTTTTGATAGGTACGTCGCTTTTTTGAATGTATGATTTAAATGTAAACTGATCTTTGTTTGTGTTTTCGAGATAAACGAATGATTCATCCACCAGCTTGCCAAAGTCAGGAAAAAAGGAGGTTGCTACAAAGTCGATATCGCCATCCTTGTCAAAATCATCAGCTAAAACGCGGGTTACGCCATATATCGGATAAAAGAACTTTTCCTTGAAAACATCGACTCCCTGGTTTATATGCAGCCTGATGCCGTGGTATGCTTTCAGGATATTGGAATAATCGGCATTATCGCCATGTACGGTTACGATGTCGGTAAGGCCGTCGCTATTATAGTCAATCAAAAGCATATCGGTAGTACCATAATCAGGCGGGAAGCGTAACACGCGTTTGGCCTTGAATTTAAGGTTATCCTTTTGATAAAAAATATAAACGCTTTCATCACCCTGCGAAAACATGACTACAAGATCCTTTTTGCCATCGCCATCCATATCTTTTATATAACATTTGATGGCGCCGGGTAGGGACAGCAGCACATCCTCAACATATTTACCGGCTTTATTTTTCTTATACAGTGACAAGCCCCCTGTTTTATTACCAAAGTTACATACTACAATTTCGGGTACGCCATCGTTATTTAAATCTGCTATTCGTGTATTTACAGGTCTGTGCAATGATGTAATTAACGACGTGCTGGTGGTATCGTTAAGTTGCGCATACATACCGGTGCTTAATTCGGTAGGGTATAGTTTGCCTATTTCGGTTAAGTAAACGTTGTTTTGATAGAAATTGAAGTCGACGACAGGGCTGGCTGTATTTGTCGTTTTGACAACCCCTTTACCGTACCGCCAGTTTAGTACCTGGTTGTAAAAATTGCCTATCCAAAGGGTTTTAGTTGTAGTGTTATACTTAAGCCCGGTAATGAGTGATGGTGTTTTATCATCAATTTGCACATCCTGCCTTATAAACTGCGTAAGCGGGCTGTTGCGGGTGAGGCGTTTTTCATCGACACTTACACTATCAGGAGCATTGCTGATAATGTAATCCCTGATCTTAGCCCAATCTGCCTCCGTACAAACGGGTTCTTCGGGGATGATATTATGCTTTTTAACAATGGCGCGTTCTTCATCAGATAATCCCCTGAGCGGATCGTAATTGGGATAAATAATACCCATGCGTGCCGCCATAACAGGCAGCACATGGGTAGTCCAGATATTTTTTGTAAGCTCCGCCGGGTCGGGTGCTAAATGGCAAACAGCGCAATGCCGTAAAAACAATATACGGCCTTCTTCATCTGTAGCAGCCGTACGGGTTTGGATAGAGAACGAATTCAGGCTCAGGAGTCCGGTAATAATAAAAAGCGATAATAAAACCGTCCCCCTGATCCTCATAGTTAAAAGCTGTTTGCTTTTAACTACGTTCTAATTGCCCAAATAGTTTACTCCGGCTGCTTTTAATTTTTTTATAACTGCGGTGGCAACATCGCGTCCCTGCTTATTCCCGTTTACTATAGCATCATTAAAATGGATACCGCCATAGAAACGGGATACAGAAGCTTCTTCGGCAGCCTGCCTGAATGATTTAAAATCGCGCGGGCCAACACCGTACGGAATCTCAGAATCATCGGTATAACTAAACTTATCGCCCAATAGATAGCTTAACACACCGGCCGACGAATTCGACAACACAGCATGACCACTTGGATATTCGGGAAAGGGTGGAGTTTGCAACATAGGTACCCATTTAATATCAATGTACTTGTTGATATAGGTTTCGGGCCGGATGCCGTTACTGCGGTATTTCTCGTCCCAGCAACTGATAAAAGCATCCATTTCGGTCATCGCCACCAGCGCTGTTACCTCTATCGATTTATCAAAACTAAGTCCGGCTTTTTTTACCGCAATGCCGGTAATATTCATCCAGTGTCCTCCCGGACTAATTTTTTTAAAGCCGATCATCATATGGCCGGATGTAGTAACTGCAAAAGGGTTACAATCCCAGAAATTGGCAATCATGATCTGCTCGGCCGACATATTTTTGGATACCTTGTATACTGCATAAGCCTCTTTGTAAAATTCACTGGTGCTATCGGTGCTGAAAACTGCGGGCCTAACCGGTACAAACTGATCCGACGAATCAATGAACATTGGGCGAATGGTTTTCCAGTTGGGTTCAACAGCTTCCATGTACATTGGTGGGGTGGGGAACCAGTTTTTACCACCTTTTATAGGCGAATACCTGAGCCTGCCGCTTAGTTTGTTGTAGTTATCTGATTTGGAATATTTAATAACCTTAGCTGTCATTTCGGTGGCAGCGGCTATTGATTGTTTGATCACCTCGTCGCTAATGCCGTTGTCTTTAAGCAGGGCTACATATTTATCCTCGTCATCCTGCAGCATAAAGCCCGATGGCAGCATTTGCTTACCGGTTTCCAGTATGCAGTACATAGCAGCAATACGGTAATCGTATTTATCGGCCGGGATGTTGATCTGGTTATCCTGTGTGTAGCTTTTGATGAAATTACCCACAGGTACTATTTGTTTATTGTTGATGCTCACCAGGTTATAAGCCCCCAGGGTTACATAAGCATAATACCGTGAGGCAGCAGGTGGGTTTACCACATCATGGATCATAACGGCCGAAATAGCCTTTACAGCCTTGTCAATTTGCAGGTACGGGAGGATTGGCTTTTTACTCTTTTGCGCGTAGGCTGTTGTAGCTATCAGTGCTAAAAACAATATGGATATTCGTTTGATCATTTTTTTAATCTTTTTCTGATTGTCAGGAATCGCTCCTTATAATGACTTTGTGATTGTAAGTTGTTGATTATTAGATTTTCTTTTTAAATCGACATTGCAAATATGGGCGTTGCCTGCGGCCCGTGCTATCCGCTCATACTACACAGGCATTATCCGTTGGCTAACGGACGGTATCCGCTACTATCACTAACGCGGCCCCGCACACTATCACTAAAATATATTTTATACGCCATCACGATTTTTTTCAGGGTTTTCCTGATGCTCACTCGGAATGACGGATTTTAAATTACATTATATTGTAAGCCATTTTACTTGATCTTAGAACTTAAGACTTTCGACTCAAGACTTCCAAATTAATACTTATAAAACTGCAATGCCTCTCCTGATGCGCCTATCAGTACATAATTAACGCCGTTTATTTTTACTTCAGTAGCCGATTTTACATCTCCATTTACTGATAGCCCTGCCAGTGGCTGAGTTTGGTATGTGAAATTGCCTTTACCGTCGCCGGTAAGCAGGCAGCCGTAATTAGCATCAAAACTACCCAGTTTAAGGCGGTTATCTGAGTGGTTGCCCAACAGCAGCAGGTCGGTTTTGCCGTCGTGGTTAAAATCGCCGGTAAGGATTTCTGATACCGATGAGTATTGAGCCTGTAAAGGCAGCTGGCCTTTTACAAACTTACCACCGCGGTTCAGGAAAAGGCTTGTCTCATCCTCGTTAGCAGTGAGTTTAGTGGCTTTTGCAAGCTCTTCCGGCGTAAAAATATCCTTCATAGTAGCATCGCAATAAGCTTTGTATGAAGCAAAGCGTTTGCGCATTGGATAAATCTGATCGTTCAGTTCATCACGGCTTACAAATGGATAGCTTACACCTTGTATGTAAAAGTTAAAGAACGGATCGATAGAGCCATTGCCGTCAAAATCGGCAAAGTACATTTCGGCAGGTTCGGCCTGGCTGGCATGAATCTGCGTATTTTGGCCAAGGTTTCCGGCAATAATATCGGGTTTGCCGTCACCATCTACATCGGTAATTGTTATGGTGTTCCAAAAGCCGCTTACCGGGCGATCAAAATATTTGGCGGTTTCGTCAACAAAGCCAGTTTTTGTATTGGTAAACACCAGGATGGACATAAATTCGCCACATATTACGAGGTCTTTACGGCCATCGCCGTTCAAATCTGTCCATTGTGCATCTTTGATCATGCCAATATTAGCAAATGGAGCGTCAGTAATTTCAAAATGACCACCGCCGGTATTGGTAAGCAGGTAACTTTTTGGAGCCGATGGGTAATAGCCCGGCGTAATGTTTGAGCCTACAAACAGGTCGGTTTTGCCATCGCCATTATAATCGCATGGGCGTACGCATGATTTACTGCTGCCGGTTAACATTGGGAGCGAAGTACTTGAAAAACTGAAGTTGCCTTTGCCATCGTTTAGGTACAGTTTATCCTGAAGCTCGCTGGCACCAGGCTCTAAAAGAGAATAGCCGCCTTTAGCAATGTATAGGTCAGGGAAACCATCGCCATTGGCATCAAAAAAGGCTGCCGCTGATGTGACCCCGGGGGTAACATCTGATATTTCCTGAATGGTGTAGGTACCGCCTGCTTTTTGAATAAAGATCTTGCCTGGTGTATTTTGATCGCCGGCAATAAATAAGTCTTCAAGTCCATCTTTGTTCACATCAGCCTTAACAATCACAGGGCCCGTTTTTGAGCTCATGAAAAGCATCAAGGGCTGTCGCTTAAAATCGTTAATGGGGTTTTCGGTGTGGGTATAATCAATAATTGGTTTAGCTAAGTTGAAAACTGATTTGGCGGTGATTTTACCATCGGTTTTAAATATTGGGTTACCTGTTTTATAGGTGATGTTTAAACGCTGATTAGCTTTAACACCTGTAAGCAATTGCGACGTTTGGTCGGGCCAGATAATTCGTACAGAATCTACTTGCTGCTGATCGCCTAACCCAAAATTCAAAACAGTTGACACGCATGAAAGATAGCCCCTGTTAGGATTTATCTCCTGATATTGCACCTGCTTGCCGTTGTATACGAATACTTTTGAACCTATGGCATTTGTATTACCCTCCGGTTGTTTAAGGTTTACGGCCAGGTAATTCTTTTTACCGGTTTCCATAGTCATGTTCTGTAATATGGAAGCCTCGCTGTTGATGTTATTGGTCACCAGGTCAAGGTCACCATCATTATCAAGATCAGCATAAACCGATCCGCTGGAGATACCGCCTTTATTGATTCCCCAATCCTGTTTTTTATCAGTAAAGGTGAGGTTGTGATTATTTTGGAAAATATAGTCTGACAGGGTAGTAGAGGGCATAGCTTTAACCAGGTCCATGAGCCGGAAGGGTTCGCGGTCCATAGCTTTTTTTAGCTTATAATCGCCCCAGTAACGTAAAAAATCTTTGTTGGTATAATCGCGGAAATAGCCGTTGGAAATAAAGATGTCCTTATAGCCATCGTTATCAAAATCGGCAATGAGCGGGCACCAGCTCCAATCTGTATTGGAAACACCTGCAAGCTGACCAATTTCACTGAAAGTACCATCGCCATTATTAACCTGCAACATATTGCGCATGTATTGTTTGTACAGGTTTTGGTTCAGCATTAGCTCAAACGACTCATAGTTTTCCTGTAACTGCAATAACTTTTGGCGGCGGTTATCGGGCGGCAACATATCAAGCGTCATCATATCGGGGAGGCCATCGTTATTGATATCGGCTATATCAACCCCCATCGAAAATTGCGACAGATGTTTGAAACACTTTTTACTATCCTCAGTAAAAGTTCCGTTTCCGTTGTTTATGTATAGGTAGTCGGGTTCGTTGTAATCGTTGGTTACATAAATGTCCTGTAAACCATCTTTGTTTATATCGGCAATGGCAACACCAAGGCCAAAGGTGAGGGGATTTTGAATGATGCCCGCTTTTTTGGATACATCAACAAAATGGCCTCCCTGGTTTTCAAAAAGTTTATTGCTGGCAAGCTCGTCGGTTTCGCCTTTTGCTTGTGCAAGTTCAAGATTGCTGATTTTTTTTACGTTATGGTTAAGCAGGAACATATCCAGCTTACCATCATTATTATAATCAAAAAATACAGCCTGGGTGCTATACCCCGGATCATCAAGGCCATATTGTTTGGCCATTTCAACAAATTTGTTGTTGCCTTTATTAATGAAGAGCTGGTTGCGGCGTTTGGCATTATCGCCAAGGCCTGAGTAGCATACATAAATATCCAACAGGCCATCGCCGTTAACATCGGCCATGGTAACGCCTGTTTTCCAGTCGCCGGGCCTGCCTGCAAGGCCATCTCCGGCCTGCTGGGTAATATCTTTAAATTTAAAGTTCCCTAAATTAAGATAGAGTTTGTTTGGGCCAAGGTTACTTGTAAAAAAAAGGTCTTCGAGGCCATCGTTATTGATATCGCCAACGGCAACGCCTCCGCCATTGTACAGGTATTCGTACGAAAGTACATTAAGCTTTTCATCCTCAACCAAATCATTGCGGAATTTAATGCCGGTTTCTTCAGAAGGGAGTAGCTTGAAAAGCGGTTGCTGCGCATTTGCCCTAAATACTGAAAGGCCTAAAGCAAGAATCACAGCTAAAGTTTTTGAACTTCTAATAGTCAAATTAAAGAGGGGAGAAGAACAACACATTATCAACAGATTTTTATTATTCCGGGTTGCAGGGGACTTAAAATTAATTATTTGAATTGAGAAATGCTACCGGATAGCCAATCCTTTTTGTTGTAAAACTAAAAAACAAGGCTATGAAGCCATAGCCTTGTTTTTTAGTGAATCTATATAGGGGTATTATTTATCCCACCATACTCGTGACGTAAAGTTATCGCCGCCTGATAAACTTTTAACCGCTGCATTATAATTTGCAGCGTTAGTGGTGATCAGGGTAAGCGGGTACTGAATACGACGAGGAATAGAGCCATCGGTGAACTGGCCAACATATTTAACCGGCGTAAGTGCAGGGATGCCTGTCCTTCTCCAGTTAGCCCAGGTTTCGTTATGGATAAAAGTTGAAGATGTTTCAACATAGTACTCCATATTTATTTGTTGCAGTGCAGTGGCTGGTACCAAGGGGTGAGCTACTGCATAAGCAGTAGCTGTGGCATTACTTATGGTTGCAGCAGCATTGAACTGAGCAAGTTCAAGCTGGTCAGCAACAAGCGCGTTTGCATAATGTGTTGCCGCAACACCTGTATTCCAGCCTCTTGTTGCCGCTTCAGCTAATAACAACTCAGTTTCGCCGTAAGTTAGAAGCATATTGATACCGCTTTTATCAACAGGTGAGATGCTGCTGCTTGAGGTATAATAAACCTGTAACCTTGGACGTGAGTATTTACCGTCTGGTGCTGCAGCGTCATTCGCAACGGATGGATCGGCAGGTGAAGTACCCGGATAACCTGGTGCTTTGCTGATATCAGTAGCGCCGCCGTTAAGGTCATAACCGTTTGGCATACCATGCTGAACAGATGCATCGTTATTGCCTGCTACAGTTTCGTTTGAGTTAGCTGCTTTGCCGGTTCCGGATGCAATCTCAGCGATAGCTGAAATCCTTGGATCGGCAGTGGTTTGCATATAGTCGATCAGGGTTTTTGACCAGCGTACTTCTCTGAAATCATCAGGAACGGTAAGCGCATTGATTGTGCTATTTGAATTACCGTTCGCATTGTCGGTTTTTACTTTAGCATTGTCATCAATGCTGGTCATGGTACCGGCGGCATATGCTTTTTCAACATATTTTTGAGCGGTAGCAGCATCAACTTTAGTTAAACGCATAGCAACCCTCACCATTAGTGAATAGCCTAATTTTTTCCATTTGGTGATATCACCAGTGTAAAAAAGATCTGAGCTTGGTTTATCTTTTGAAGCATCAAGACCAGCAGTAGCACCATCAAGATCAGCGAGCATGGCATTATAAATATCCTGTTGTTTGTCGAACTTAGGTGCAAATATCCCTTGCTTGGCCATACCAGCTTCAGAATAAGGAACATCGCCGTAGGCATCTGTTACACGCTGCAAAATGAATACCTTCATAATGGTAGCAATTTTATTCAAATTGGCGTATTCGGCTTTGCCATCGGTAAGGTTTTTCATTTCCTGTACAAGTGTTTCGGCAGAGTAACCGCTGTTGTAAACCCTTGCTTTGTAATCATTAAATGAACCTTTATAGATGTACTTATCACCGTTGCCATAATAATCGTAAGTTGAAGCTAACGATTGTGACCACATGCTTTGGTAAAGCAATTGATCGTAACCAGTTTGTGAATACTGGATCTGGGCCTGTGCTAAAAGAAAGTTAGGATTAAACACAGCTGCCGATGTTGCATTAGGGTTTGTGTTTATCTTGGTGAAATCTTTTGTACAACCCGAAACAAGAGCTGCGGCTAAACAAAAGCCGCTATATATGAGTCGTTTTTTCATCTCTCTGTTATTTTTTAAGTTTAAAGTTAACATTTATACCGTAGGTACGTGTGCTTGGTAAGCTGGTACCTTCAATACCTGCGTAGGCAAGGCTGTTTGCAAAGCCCGATTCAGGATCAATGTTGTTTGAGTATTTCTTGATTGTCCAAAGGTTACGGCCAACAGCTGATATAGTTACGCCATTAAATGGAGTGCCGGTAAGGAAGCCCTTTGTAAAGGTGTAACCTAAAGTTACCTGGCGCAGTTTAATAAAGCTGCCGTTAAGTACGTTTATCGCAGATACCCTTTGAGCTAAAGCCTGGTAGTAAACTTCGGCCTCTACAGCTTTGGTGTTTTTCTGACCATCTTCAGTTACACCGTCACCTACAACACCACCTTCACGCCCAGGTAAGGTTGATTTGTTTAAACCGCGGTAAGTGCTGTAATAGTTGGTTGCTGATAACACTTTATTGCCAAACCTGTAATCGATCAGGAATGATAAGTTAATGTGTTTGTAGCTGAAATCGTTATTAAAACCGCCATAATATTTAGGAACTGTGCTACCGTGCGGTGTACGAACACCATCTGACTCCGGTAACCCGTTTGCGTCAAAAATAATCTGACCAGCAGCATTGCGTTTGAAATCGGTTGCCATAACTTGTGGGCCAGGCATGCCTACTACAAGTGCGAGGTTTGCATTTAACGGCCTGTAAGTACCCAAGCCTTGCGTTGTACCTAAAGGGTCAGTTTGTAATATTCTATTATTCACATAAGTGAAATTGATAGACGGCGACCATGAGAACGATGGTGTTTGAACCGGAGTTCCCTTTATCTCAACTTCTATACCTTTGTTTTGAGTAGATTGAGTGCCAATGTAACGGTTATTGTAACCAGTAGCTACATCGAGGTTACCTTTAAGTATTTCGTCTTTAGTTTTGCGATAAAAATAAGCAATATCTAAACTTGCACGGCCGTTCAGGAATTTCATCTCAGTACCAATCTCAGTTTCTGTTAAAGTATAAGGTTTCAGGAAATAGTTTGGAAGATCGCCTGAGAAACCTCCGGTAACAACACCATTAACAGGGTTGTTGATATTGTAATACTGTTGAGTAATATAAGTGCTGCTTGGCTCGTTGCTGGTTTTTGCATATGAAACACGCAGCTTACCAAAATCAAGCCATGATGGATGAGTAAACTCAGAGAAAATGAAACTACCTGCTACTGATGGTGTAAAAATACCTCCGTTGCCTTTTACTACGACAGGATACAGTGTACTGTAGGTGTCATAACGACCAGTAGTACTTAACACAAGATAGTTTTTAACTGAAAAATCTGCAGTGTAGTAAGCTGAATTAACCCTTGATTGATAGAAGTTATAACTTGCAGCGTTTTTGGTTTGCAGGTTTGAATAGCTATAGAAGTATGGCAAAATGAACGGGCCGCCGCTTAAGCTGGTATATGTATAGCTATTTCTGCGCTGGTTGGCACCCGCTGATATATCAAACGACAAGAGATCTTTTACTATGTCGTGTTTTACACCTAACAATGCATCATAGTTTATTTCGTATTGCTGTGCGGTTGATTGCTCATCTAAGCCACCTGCGCCATTACTTGAATAGGCAGTACCGGTAGGCGTAACTTTAAAGCGACTGTCGTTAATGTTATCATAACCAATACGCGCTTGCAGATAAAGCCACTTGGTGAAATCATATCGTGCAGTTAATGAAGAAATTAAACGTTTCCTACCTGTGTTGTTGATGAAGCTATTAGCTGCAAAGTAAGGGTTGGTAACGTAAATATCGTTATTCCACTGTTGTTCTGCGCCGGAAGCAGTTGTACCTGGGCTTAAAGCGGCCTGATCTTCGTTGGCAGCAAGGAACAATACGTTGTTAGGGTTACCCGGACCATCACTTAAGCTTGGCCTGTTTTTTGAGTTTTCAACAAGGTAATTGGCAACAACAGCAATGTTCAACTTATCGGTAACATTTTGATTAGCGTTTAAGTTGAAGGTTTTCCTGTCTAAAGTACTGTTTGGCACAATCGAATTGGCATGTAGATCAGATAACGATAACCTGAAGGCACCTGTTTCATTACCACCGTCAAATGATACAGTATTGGTAAAGGTGCTGCCTGTACGGTAAAAATCAAGATAGTTGCTTTTATTTGAGTACGGGTACATTTTACCATCAAACTGGATAGTTGGTTTACCATCCAACTTTTCGCCCCAGCCTAAGTTACCGGTTGATATAGCGCTTGCCACATTAGTAGGTCTTACACCATGTTCACCCTGGCCGTAAACGGTTTGGAAGTCTTCATAGTTAATTGGTTTATCGAATTGCGTGTTACTGTTAACCTCAACACCAAAGCCTGAGTTCTTTTTACCACCTTTGGTTGTGATCAAAATTACACCATTTGATGCACGAGCACCATATAGCGCTGACGCTGACTGGCCTTTTAATACAGTGATTGTTTCAACGTCATCAGGGTTGATGTTGCTGATACCATCGCCATAATCCGCACCGCCCCACTCGCCAGATGTACCACGGGATGAGTTGTCCATAGGAATACCGTTGATAACGAATAATGGAGAATTCGCTGATCCGCTGGTTACACCACGTAATAAAATGCGTGCTGAAGAGCCAGGACCGCCGCTTACACCACTAATACTTAAGCCCGCAACGCGACCTTCTAATGAGTATGCAACGTTCGTTTCTTTTGCTTTATCAAGCAAATCCCCTTTAACGGTTGATACCGAGTAACCTAATTTCTTCTGTTCTTTTTTGATACCTAATGCCGTTACCACAACCTCGTTTAGGTTTGTATTGGCATTTAATGTAATAGTGATTGTTGATTTGCCTCCCACCGCAACTTCTTTGGTGGCATAACCAATATAGCTTACAATTAATACAGTGTTTGGCTGTACATCAAGTGTAAAGTTACCATTGGCATCTGTTTGGGTACCTGTGGTGGTGCCTTTGATCCTGATACTTACGCCTACAAGCGGTTCGCCTTTTTCGTCAACTACCTTACCGGTAAGCTTTGCGAAGTTTAAGTTAAAATTAAAGTTTGAATTGGCTTTTGCTTTTGGCGCTTCAGCAGCCGAAGCCTGCATGTTCAAGAGCACCATACCTGCAAGGGCAAATTTACACAGGTTGAGGGATTTTGATACCCATGGCCTGTGTACACCCACCGGGTGTTTGAAAAATTTCATATTTTATTGAATTTAAAGGGAGTTAATAGCGAAGCGCCCTGGAAGCACTGCGCAGTTATAAACATTCAAAAATCTTTTTCGGGGCAGTAATTCCCTCCGGGTAATTATTGCCTGTAGCGGGGAGAGTAAGCTTTTTTTACATAGGCATTCGTTTTCCTGGGTTTATTAATAATGTCATATAGTTTGGTTAATGATCACCGTGCTGAAGGAAAAAAGTATCCTTCGTAGGGACGCACCATGGTGATTTAAAGTGAGGACAATTAAATTTTAGCGATTGCCTACAAACCCGTAAAAAATATTTTGTAACTATTATTTACCAGTATTTTAAACTGCGATAAAAAAAGAGGGGGGTAGGGGAACAGGTGTGATGTTAATCATGTAATGACAGATATTCATTAGCCGGAAGTCTTAAGTTCTAAATCAAAAATGTATGAACTTAACTTTTTACTTAAGACTTAGTACTATTAGCTTAACACTAATATTGCCCGGTGCCTGACATGATCATGGAAGCAAGCTGATCGTCACGGTCATAGATATCTTTGCGGAAGTTGAGAAGATTATTCCTGTCAGTAAAAGCGGTAAAATAAGCTATAAATACAGGCATTTTTTGTTTGAGCGTAACCTGCTGCTCTTTACCAAGATGCATAGCTTTATTGATGCGGGAGGCGGTCCAGGTGCTATCATATTTTAAAAGGAATGAAGCCAGTTTTGCAGGCTCACCTACACGAATGCAGCCGTGACTAAATGCCCTTGATGATTCGCCAAATAGTGAGCGCGATGGCGTATCATGTAAATAAATACTGTAACTATTCGGAAACAGGAATTTAACCAGCCCTAAAGAGTTGGACGGCCCCGGTTTTTGCTGAATTACCGGAAGTCCGTTTTCCTTTCCGGTTATTACCATATTGTGCTCGTTAAGATAATTGCGGTTGCTGCGCATAGCAGGGAGCACTTCATTGCGTACAATGCTTTCGGGCAGGTTCCAGTAAGGACTAAATACAACATACTGCATTTCGCCGTAAAATATAACTGTTTGATGCACTTTTTGGCCAACCACCACATTACAGCTCCATAATAAGCTGTCGGCGTGATAAACGTGCAGCTTAAATTCAGGAATGTTTACGGCAAGATAGTCGGCATTTAAACTTACTGGCAGCCAGCGGCAGCGCTCCATGTTTACAATGATCTGTTTGATCCTCGACTTAAGGGGAATATTCATTTCAGCCATAGTGCCGGAACCAGGCAAACCATCAGCTGTAAGCCCGTGCCTGGCCTGAAATTGAGTTATGGCAGCCTTAAGCTCATCATCAAACTTATTGTTTAAAGTATCTCCCTTAAAATCTTCCAGTTTGTATAAGCGGGTTTTTATACGGGCAATTATTGCAGACGAATCGCCGGGTTTTAATTTGCTGTTGAGTTTGATCGGTTCCCAGCTTTCATGAGCATCGAGCTCGCGGTATTTGGTAAGAAAGTTCTTCAGTAAATCATACTGACGGTATACGGGCTCGCTTAAGGTGGATGCTTGTTTCGATGGCTTTTTCAGGAGCGTATCCAGAAAATCATCGTAAGCAATCTTTTTGCGTGGCAAATACCAGTTTACTGCCCGGCTTACCGAATCGCTCATGCCCCGGAATGCCACTTTTGAAAAAGCGAAATATTGCGCTGTAAGCATTAGCTCGGTGCCAATATCCGGTTTTTTAACTTTTGTTTTGGAATGGCTGTCAAATATCAGCGAATCCAGATCTTTTTGATAGGGGATACCTTTATATATCCCTTCGTTTTGCAGGTTCATTAACCTGTCGTTCAGGTTGCCGGCCTGTTCAATTAATGCGCCTTTTTCATACCAGGCGTAGGCAAATTTGCGCTTGCGGTAAAAGCTTCGCAGATCTTGTTCATAAGGCACCAATGCAGGGTGGCTTTGTAGAAAGGCGGCAATGCGCGTGCTGTCAAATACAAGTTCGGTTTGATCACTAAAGTTACCCGGAATGGTTTTTGTCCATTCCCTGGTCATTTTCTTTTTTAGGGAATCGGCTTTAGAAACGAGATGTTGTTTTGTGTTGTTTTTACAGTTGGAAAGGACTAAAACACTTAAAGCAAGTACGATAATGTATTGTGGTTTCAGCCTGTTCTGCATAGTTAATTTATTAGTTATACGGAACGTAAATTACAAGGTTTTGTTTTTCAGAAAAGGAAAGGTATCGAATGTTAACCGATAGAAAACCCATATAGAACAGGAAATTCTGATATTGAAAAATGGGTAAATATTTTTTTAATAAATTCTACTAGGTTTATAGATATTGTAGTATATTTGTTGCATAACATTCAAAAACAAATGACGGGCAACAGTTTAATCACCAGCAACAGATATACATCGGCCGAAAACAGGGGTGGTGTGTATATGCCCATGTGTTGCTGTTGTTGAAATTTTCTCCACAACATACAAGCTGTTACACTCCTTTAAATTTACTGACCTCAATTAATATATTTTTATGAACACATCCAGCAATAAACAAATTAGCAGCGTCATCCCGCCGGGCTTGCTCATGCGTTACCGGGTAGTTTATGGATTATGCCGTTGTTGTTGAACAATAAAACTCAACTACAATTACCTTGAAACATTATCCGTAACATCATAAATCTATTTCAAAATGCAAACCACAAATAACAATAAATATCCTTTTTTTGACCTGCTTGAAGTTGTTGCCGAACGTGACCTTAGCTTTCGCAAGCTGAAGTCATTACACCCTGTTAAGGCTGGTAATTTGGTTCCTGAATTTAAATTAAGTAACGATTATAGCCGTTGGCAGCAATTTTATAATGGTGCCGAAACACACGGCCCAATTTCACAGCGCAATTTATTGAATAAACCATTGGTTATCTCTTTTTACTCGCGTCACTGGGGGCAGCAAGGTTTGGCTCAGCTTAAACAACTAAACAATCTGCATCATGAAGTTAAAGCAAGCGGAGGCAACCTGCTTATCATTAGTGATGACCGCACCGATGAGCTTGAGAAATGGGCATGGGAGCAAAGCCTTACCCTTAATTTTTATCATGATACCGATAAAGAAATAGCGCAACAATTCAGGGTATATTCTGATGATTACCCGGTATGGGACAGGTTTTCGGGCATCGACGAAAACGCGCCTTTACTGGCAACTTATATTATTGAGCCATCAAAGCAGGTTATCTACAGTCATATCGATTGGGATTTCCTGGGCACTTTTTCTTCGGAGGAGATCATCAGCGCAGTTTATGAATCGGCATTGATCAGCAACAGCCGCAAATCAGCATAAACATTCAGAAAGTTAATTATTAGGTAAAAGGCATCTCAAGTGTGTAGCTTAACAATCGCATATGAGATGTCTTTTTTGCGTTGAAATGATCACCATCTATTTGCTTTTTCTAATTTAAATGCCCTCCCCTTAGCCTGGCTTTGTAATAGCTTGGGGTAGTACCCTCTATCTTTTTAAACGCCCGGCTAAAGTAATTAAGATTATTGAACCCGGCTTTAAAACAAGCTTCGGAGATGCTATTGTGCGGATTGTTCATGAGCTGCTTGGCTAATTGCAGACGCTCTTTAATGATATAATCTACCGGTGATATCCCTAGTTCATGTTTAAACGCCCGGAAAAAACTGGCTTTGCTCATGAAGGCCATCTGGCTCAAAGCATCAATATTAAGTTTTTCGCTTAGATGAACCCTGATATATTCAAGCACATAAGCAAAACGGCTGCCGCTTGATAACTCATGCAGGTTATCGCTGATCTCGTTAAGATTTTGCATCTGCATAATGCGGATCAGCAATTCCTTTAAAGTGAGGTTGGCCAGCACATCTTTGGTTAACGCATCGCCGGTGCTGATGCGGATAAGTTTGTTGATGAGTTGGGCCAGTTCATAATTATTAAAAAAGTGGAACTGGTTATAATTAAGCTGCCATATCCGTCTATCTTCCCTTGGGTAGTTCTCATTTAAAAAATCAAGCGTATTGGCAATCTCCTGGTGGTTAATAGCCAAAGCGGTGCATTGCGATGGCTGGTTGATGGTGGCTTCCGGGAAATCAATTTTCATGGTAATATTGGGTGGAACGATAACCGTTTCACCAGGCAGATAATCAAAACCGGGCTTATCAAACAGGTGCATCACTTTTTTACCCCTCAACATGCTGGTTATTACGAGGTCGCTAAAAGTAAGGGGCACGAGTTCGCTGCGCTGAAATGTTTCAAAAACGTTGAGCTCACAATGGTTCATGGTGTAAGCCTTGCGGTTTTCAATCAATGTATTCAGTTCTTTTCCGTGTGAAAGGCTTAGTGGAGATAACAGGGTTTTGTTATTCATAGCCGTTTATAATTTATACCAAATTAGGCATACTTATTTTGATTAACAAGCGGGTAATAAAAATGCGACCATTGTGCTACCATTTGAGAGCATAATGCAAATGCCTTACAGCGAGACAGCTCTACATTAGTGTTACCAAAAAAACATAAAAATTATGAGCGCTGTTTCTAAACCATCCTTTAAGGAAAAGTACGACAATTTTATCGGCGGCAAATTTGTTCCGCCTGTTAAAGGCGAATATTTTGATAACATTTCGCCCATTGATGGCAAGGTGTTTACTAAAGCTGCACGGTCAGGAAAGGAAGATGTTGAATTGGCTTTGGATGCCGCTCATGCCGCATTCCCAACATGGGGCAAAACTTCGGCCGCACACAGGGCATCTCTGTTAAATAAAATAGCCGACGTTATTGAAGCTAACCTGGAGTTTTTGGCTGTTGTAGAATGTATTGATAACGGCAAAGCTATCCGCGAATGCCGTGCTGCTGATTTACCTTTAGTGATTGATCACTTCCGGTATTTTGCAGGCGTGATCCGGGCAGAAGAGGGCGGTATTTCTGAACACGACGAATATACTGTAAGCATTTGTTTAAATGAGCCGCTGGGTGTGGTAGGACAGATCATTCCGTGGAATTTCCCGCTGTTGATGGCTACCTGGAAAATTGCCCCTGCGCTTGCTGCAGGTAACTGCTGTGTAGTTAAACCGGCCGAGCAAACCCCAACATCCATCATGGTTTTAATGGAACTGATCCAGGATATTTTGCCGCCGGGTGTTTTGAATATTATTACCGGTTTTGGTCCGGAAGCAGGCAAACCGCTGGCTTCATCGCCAAGGGTTGCCAAGGTTTCCTTCACCGGCGAAACAACAACAGGCCGTCTTATTATGCAGTATGCGTCTGAAAACCTGGTGCCGGTTACGATGGAACTTGGAGGCAAGTCGCCCAATATTTTCTTTGAATCGGTTGCCGATGCCGATGATGAATTTTTTGATAAAGCTGTGGAAGGTGCGGTACTGTTTGCCTTAAACCAGGGCGAGGTTTGTACCTGCCCGTCGAGGATCCTGGTGCATGAAAATATCTATGACAAGTTTATGTCGAAAGTGATTGAGCGCACCAATGCCATCATTATGGGTAATCCGCTTGATGGAAATACCATGATGGGGGCACAGGCATCTAACGATCAGTACGAGAAGATTCAGTCGTACCTTAAAATAGGTAAAGAGGAAGGTGCGGAAGTACTTTGTGGCGGCGATGTGAAAAAACAGGAAGGTGAGTTGGGAGGGGGCTATTATATTCAGCCAACTTTATTCAAAGGCAATAACAAAATGCGCATTTTCCAGGAGGAGATTTTTGGTCCTGTTGCTTGCGTAACCACTTTCAAAACCACCGAAGAAGCCATCGCGATAGCTAATGATACCTTATACGGTTTAGGTGCCGGTGTATGGACACGCGATGCACATGAACTTTACCAGGTGCCACGTGCCATACTGGCGGGCAGGGTTTGGGTAAACAACTATCATGCTTATCCTGCACATGCTCCGTTTGGTGGTTATAAAAAGTCAGGTTTTGGCCGCGAAAATCATAAAATGATGCTTGGTCACTACCGTCAAACTAAAAACATGCTAATCTCATATAACAAGAACAAATTAGGTTTTTTCTAAAATTTGATCCCCGTTCCCCCGAGACTTACGAAGATTTCAAAACTTCGTAAGTCTTTATGCGGTTATGTCATTGATATACTTTGAATGTTTAAAATGCAGTGATTTTTCCATGGTCAAAAGAGTAACCATAACACCAGAAGCTTCCGGGCTCATAGCCGAACTCAAATCCCGTTTCGGTGAATTGATGTTTCATCAAAGCGGTGGTTGCTGTGATGGATCATCGCCTATGTGCTTTGAAAAAGGAGAGTTTAAACTTGGAGGCAGCGATGTGAAAATAGGAGAGGTAGATGGCTGCGAATTTTGGATGAGTAAAGATCAGTTTGAATACTGGCAGCATACCCAGCTGCAGCTTGATATTACCAAAGGCCGTGGCTCAAGCTTTTCAATTGAAATCCCGACGGGGTTTAGGTTTATGATCCACTCCAGGTTGTTCACCGATGAAGAGTTGAAGGATTTGGAGCCCGTGAGTTTTATTGAATAGCCCCTCTAAATCTCCCCTGAAGGGGAGACTTGAAAATTTCCTTTTGCGTATAGTCATTTCTCCGCTTGTACCTTATCCAGCTTATCCATAATTTCTTTGGTATATTTTATTGATAAGGCTTTCTTAAAATACTTTTCGGCATTGGCCTTGTCATCGCGAGCTAAAAAACAATCGCCCATGCTATCGTAAACATTAAAGTTTTTTGGATAATTATCAATGTTCACCTGGAAAAACATAGCAGCTTTTTCATAGTCTTTTTGTTGTAAAAAGGCATAGCCTATGCCATTCATTTCGGCTTCGGGTGGGCGTACAGTGTAACCTCTTTCGGCCGACACTGCTTTGTAATGTTCATCTATCATTTGCCTTAATTGCACAGCACTATATTGTTTGTTAAAGTATTGGTTATAAGGCTGGTTTCCCGGGAATCGATTGTTTTTAAAAATGAACCGCAACGCATCATATTCGGCATTGAACTGAACCGAATTATGATCATCATCGGGATAGTATTTTTTTACCCATAACAGTTTGTTGGTTTTATTGGCGGCAAGATTATCAGCCAGCTTCATGATCGACCGGATATGATGTGATACTTCGGACGTATCCTTTTTTACCTGTAACGTGTCTGTCCCGGTTGGCATGGTATTGGCAAAGCCAAGGAAAAGCTTTTTACCGTCGAAGCTCTTTTGTCTAAGTATAGCGTTTGCCTGTTTAAGCAGGTTATCATTATTATAAAACATGCTGGGGTCAATAGCTACATAGCCATTAAAAACCTGGGTGTGTTTTAATAGCATATTGATCACGGTTAATCCGCCCAGTGAATGGCCAATCATGGTACGATAGGGGGCGGTTGGATATGTTTTATCTATATATGGGATCAGCTCCTTCTCCATAAAAGTTGCAAAGTTTTCGCCTCCACCTGATGATTTATCCATAGTGCTGTTGGTAGGCGTAAGATCGCGGGTACGGTGGCCTGGCGTGTTCAGGATGCCGACTATGATCATTTGCGGCAATACGGTGTTACCGGCGGTTGCACTAAGTTCTTTGATCATGGTAACCAGCGACATGAAATGATCATCGGCATCTAAAACGTACAAAACCGGAAACTCCGGTTTTGAAAAATAGTTGGTATCAAATCCAGGCGTATAAACCCAGAGCGGCCGGTTTTCTTTCAGGGTGTTGGAGTAAACCGTGTCTATCCGTCCCAAAACAATGGGTTGTTGCGGCGGCTGGGCTTTTAAAAAGTACGCAATGGTGAGATGAATGAGTATCAGGATAAGCTTTTTCATGTGGCTGTTGATTTATAATTCAATGATACAGCAACAATATGCCCTTCAGAAGTAAATGTGATGAATGCAGCTGTTGATGTGACGGAAATAATTTGGAGCATGTTTTCGTTTTAAAGAATACCGAAACATGTTTTGGTAAGTTTTTGTTAGTCGTTACATCATCTATAAATAATTGCCGTGCTCAATACCTATAATACTGCCCGTAAAAAGAACAGCTTAACAAAGTTTGAGACATTGATATTCGGATTAATGATCATGTTCACCATAGGGGCTATTATGCTTTTCTTTGCCGCTAAAGTATATTTTGACATGATGTACAATCCTGCCGGTGGATTTATTGGTTATATCACCGTTTTGTTGCTGCTCATCATTCTTGGGGTTTCAATAGCATACATCATAAGGCTTTCCCGCTACCGCAGTATCCAATTTTGTATTGTTCTGATTTTGGCGGGAATAGTAAGCTTCTTTTTTATAGCCGAAAAAATGAGCAGTCTGCCTGATCTTTTTCATCTGTCAACCCATTCGCTGTTTAAAACCAACACGGTAATATTGGGGGCAAATGCAAACGGAATAATCAAAATTAATGAGACCGGCAAAATCGTGCTCTATTGGATTTTGATAGCCGCAGGTGCTTTTTATTTTTTGATACTGCCGTTTATATACCGGAGTAATTTTAAGGCTAAGCGATTTATTGATAGAATCGGGATCCCCATTCCGCATCGCAACCATGTTATCGCAATAATTACGTTAGCTATTTTAATGGTGCTATTTTCGGCTGTGAATGAATCAGAGGTTTTACCGCTTGATCTCTCCGCTATATTTTTGCTGATACTGCTATGCCCGGAAAATATCGGTGTTTTCAGGCGATAGTCATATTTTTTTGGCCATGCTGTAATTTGTTTCTTTTCGGCCGGGTTAATCCGATCATTTACTGCAACTTTGTAGTAAACCTTTCAGTTACAATCTTATAATATATGGCTACAGTTTCATTAGGCAGCCCTGCCGGCAAATGGATCATGGTTTCGGCTATACTGGCTTCGGCTATGGCGTTTATTGATGGTACTGCGCTTAATGTGGTGCTGCCGGCTTTACAACAAAGCCTCGATGCCAAAGGGGCCGACCTATTCTGGATCCTGAACGCTTACCTGCTCATGCTGGCTTCGCTTATTTTAGTTGGCGGTTCACTCGGTGATAAATTGGGGCGAAAGAAGGTTTTCATGATAGGCATCTTCATTTTCATAACCGGTTCGGCACTTTGTGGCCTTTCGCCGGGAGTATTTTACCTTATTGTTTTCAGGATAGTACAAGGTGTTGGCGGTGCGCTGATGATACCGGGGAGCCTTTCGCTTATTTCATCATCTATTGATGCAAAAGAAAGGGGGAAAGCAATAGGTACGTGGTCGGCCATTACAACGGTGGTAACTATGGGCGGCCCGGTGCTTGGCGGGGCTTTAGCCGATGCAGGTTTGTGGCGATACATATTTTTTATCAATGTGCCTATTGGGATAGTGGCATTACTCATTCTCTGGCGCAAAGTTGCTGAAAGCAAGGATGACAGCGCTGATCAGTCTATTGATTTTCCCGGCGCTATTTCTATTGCTCTGGGACTTGCGTTGCTTACTTTTGGCTTTTTGCGGATGCCCGCAGTTGGCTTTAATAACTGGCAGGTTTATGGCTCATTAGGAGCGGGAATATTGTTGCTGATAGTTTTTCTATATATCGAAAGTACAAGTAAACATCCCATGATGCCGTTAAGTCTCTTTAGCAACAGAACATTCAGCGGTATAAACCTGCTTACATTTTTTCTGTATGCCGGTTTGGGCGGGGGAATGTTATTCATGTCGTTAAACATGGTGCAGGTGCAGGGGTATAGCCAATTGCAATCGGGCTTAACGTTTTTACCTTTTACAGTGCTTATGATCTCCATTGCGCGTTATGCCGGTGCCATTGCCGATAAAAAAGGCCCGCGTTTATTACTCATTGTTGGTCCGGCGTTAGCAGGAGTGGGCTTGCTGATCCTGTCGTTTATAAAACAAACCGCAGGCCCGTCTGATTATTGGACAAGTTTTTTTCCGGGAGTACTTGTTTTTGGCTTTGGTATGTCGTTAACCGTTGCTCCGCTTACAGCTACAGTTATGGGCTCGGTGAGCGATCATTTTTCGGGAACGGCATCGGGCATTAACAATGCCATGACCCGGATAGCCAATGTTTTTGCCAATGCCATTTTTGGTGCACTGGCAGTATTGTTTTTTTCGGGGGCGATGCAGGGCGAGTTGAAGAAGCTAACCCTGAATGAAAAAGACAGAAAAGCAGTTATAGAGCAATCGGCAAATTTAGGCAACGCCAAAGTACCTGTTGGTATTAACGAGCCGGATAAAAAGGCAGTTGAGATTGCTTATCATAACGGATTTATTTCAGCATACGGGAATATTATGCGGATCTGCGCCGGGCTTGGTTTTTTGGGCGCGCTGATGTCGGTCATTTTTATCAGGAACAGTGCGATTAAAAAAGAGTGATTGTTTTTGTAGAGACGCATTACATGCGTCTCCGAATATGTGCCTTGCAGAAAAATGACGGAAGACGTATATAGTGTACCTCCTTATAAATAGATCCTAAAAAAATCAAATTGACTTTGCAACCATTTGTTTATCACCATCGTCTACCTTATAAATCCATCTAAAACTTATTGTTATGTTCAAATCGATATTCCCCCGAAATTTTGTAAAACTCATTGCCCTATGTTTTTTATGCTTTGTTGCGGTTAACGTATCCGCCCAGGATAAAACCAAAGCTATAGGCAATAAGCCCCGTACGGGCTCATCAAACACTTCTTTTGATGCTGTTAAAGGCAGACAAGTTGGCATTGAAATGAGTGCCGGTAAAAAACAAGTACAACTGCTCAGGCTGAATTTTCATACGCAAAACCGCTCAAATGACAGCATTCCCTTTAAAGTAAATGTTTACCAAATGGCCGGAAAGTTTCCAAACGAAGCCAATTTGGTTAAAGACGAAATAAAAGGATATATAAAAAAATATGATAACCAGGAAACACATCAGCTAACTACTGTAGATTTATCTCCATATAATATTAAGGTAGCCGGAGATATCGTAGTTTCCATTGAGTTTTTGACAACTAAACCCGGTTCAAATATTGGCTTTGCCTGTGGCTTATTTAATGGCGGCACTTTTCACAAAGACACTGAAGCCGAGCCATGGAAAAAGATCCCGGTTGTTGGTGTTGATTTTAATGTGCTGGTTAAGAAGTTGAAGTAAATCGCCTAAATTAATCTTCTTTTTGAAAGCAGGGTTATTGCAATCTATAATATGCAACGCAAGTTTAAGCGTCTTTCGCTTGAACTATTACCAAAGTAAGCGTCCACGCTTACGTTTATACCGCATTACGAGAGCGTGGACGCTCAATTAAGACTAACGATCAAACGTAGACGCTTAATCGTGCTGGGAAACAATAAACTATGTCATTGCGAGCGCAGCGCGGCAATCGCACTGAAGTACAGCTGCCCTGTAGAGTATGAGATTGCTTCGTCGTTCCTCTTCACAATGACATGGTTCTTTACATTACCGCACAGTAATAACTACACGTTGATACCTTGTAAGTGAAGGCGAACCATTATCTGTTGCTTCAAGAATAATGTGGATGGTTTGACCTGACACTGCATCGGCAGGAATCTCCACTACGGCCTGCGCAGAAGTAGCGTTGACTATATTCACTTTCTTTTGATAAGTTCCAACCTGAAACTGCCACCAATTGATTGAAACTGCGTTTCCATCCGGGTCAGATACTTTGCCGTTAAGGCGTATTTTTTCTCCTGCGGAGGCCATAATATTCAAGGGTCCTTCTATTTTTACTACGGGTTCATGATTGGCACCTGCATATTTAGGGGTTACAGACCATTTGAGGCGGGCAGCAAAATCCTGTTGTGCTGCAGGGAAAAAGTTGGGATAAGCGGCAACATCTGCAGTTTTGTTGGTTTGGGCAGTGGCGGTGCTGAGTGTAGCTGCCATGGCGCGTGACGAAGTATCACCCGTTTGAAAGAAGATGTTTTTGGTATTCGGGTTGATAATCTCACGGCCTCCCCAGCCACCGAAAGAACCCGCTTCGTAGGCGCGCAGCCCGTTTCCAAGCATATTCATAAAAGTAGGGTCATCACCTTCTCCCAGCCACGAGCCTTTTTCCTGTACAGGCATCCAAACAACATATCCCATTTTTCTTAGCTCATCATCAGTGTGGCCTGTTAAACCAAAGTAATCCATGATATCGCCTTTTGCCATCTGTTTGCCATCGCCCCAAACGCGGTATAACGAGCCTAACGGGCCACGGCCTGATACGTTTTCTTTCATCCAGGATGATGTCATATAAACCGAATCTTCAGTTCTGGCTTTTAATTGTGCGCCATAACCATAATTTGGCCCGTCCTGAAATTGCCGGCACTCAATGCCCGGCCAATTGGGTTTGATATACTTTGCATAGGTATCATCCTGGTCGCCGGAAGGGAGCAACACAACTTTTCTGGAAATTTTTGCTTTGATCTGTTCCCATTGAGTAGTGTATTCATATTGCTCCTGGATAGATTTGAGGGCGCGGGCAATAGTACTTTGCCCTCCCCAGGCAGTGATATATAACTGTCCTGGTTTATTATCAAGTATTAATGATTTAATAAGATCTGATCCTGGCGAATCTTTCGAAATATCACCGTCAAATTCAATATTTCCAAAACGGATCTTTGACCGGAGCTCAGCAGGCAAAGGGTATGCGGGATTATGTATTTTTAGGTTTGGATACACTTTTGCGTAGGCCTCTACCGCGTCATGAATAAAATGCTCATCTTTTGCCCAGCGCCAGGATTCGCAGGGGCATAAATTCAACCCAAAGCGGGCATATTCCCTGCCGGGGACAAACCATTTGCTGCCCTTTCCGTCGCCCTTCCAATGGAAGGCGCTACTCGCGTATATCAGCCCTTCAACCTCTACATCGCTGCTGTAAAGTAAAAAACGGATAAGTGAATTATTGTCATCCAGTTCCGGATCGGCAGTAATCACAATACGCGGCCGTACTGGCTGATAAGGGCTTTGTGCAACTGCATTGTTATGGATACTGCTCAACAGTAAAAGAGCAACAATATATTCGCTTATGCGCGGAGATAAGCATTTTATATTCAGGTTCATAAGCTTGTTTTGATGCTGAGGTTATGATGCTGAAAATAAGTAATTATCTTAAAAAAAGTTCAATGCGTTTTGCTAATAATAATTTGATAGGTTTTATTACTTGTCGGGTTTAAATAATACCGCATCGGCTGTAATAGCGCCCGGTGATCCGTTGTTGCCGATCTCTACATAAGGCCGGTTTTTTTCAGAAAGTACAAAAGCTCCTAAAAACACCCATTCGCCCGATGTTTGCCCCTGAACTTTGATATCCGATTTGATGAGTGTTTGAAGATGTAGTTTCCGGCCGTCAAAAATTTTGATGCTGATAGTATCGGCGCCTGCCGGTAAGGCTGTATAATAACTATACAGCTTAAACGTACCGTTTGTTGATTTTTCGGGATAAAACCTAACTGCAGCAGTGCTTTTACCATGACTATCTAAATAAAGCAGATCCGGCCCGTAAGCATTGCCCTTTTTGGTTGCCCAATTCCCTTTTACCGCAATATCCTTGCTTTGATTATCGATTACCTGTTCAGGTTTTTGCCCATTTAATAAAGGATTGTTTTTAATTATGCTGTTGATATTTTGATAATTAACCTTTTGAACTGCGATATTATTGTCAATGGCTATCCCTGCAGCAACACCCGCCACCTGCGCCAATACCATAAATATAGGCTCCATACGTATCGAACCATAAGCAATATGACTGGCCGATAAACAAACAGGCACCAGCAGGTTATTGCATTCCTGCTGTTTTGGTAACAAAGCCCTGTACGATAAAGGATACGGAGGAAAACCGGGGATTTCTACATTCCCTTCGTTCTTCACCATATGGTTTACAACCAGGCGGTCACAATTATGAGAATCCATGGTGTAAGCAGCCATTGCAATACTATCAGCAACTTTTACTTTTCCGGTGCAGTTTGCCTGGGTCATGACATAAGCACCGATCATGCGCCTTGCTTCCCGGATATAAGGTTGAAACGACCAGTTATTATTGTCTTTAAATTCATCTTTAGGGTATCCCCATTGCATCATTTGTTTGCGTAGGGGCAGAGGGACCCGTTCATCATGCCCAAAAAAATACAGCAAACCTTGCGTATATAATTTCAGGTCATTGATGTACTGGTTTCTAACCTGATAGCTGCCATCGGGGTATGAGTAATTTGTCCCGATCAGGTCGGTTGAAAACCCATTACGGTTATTGATATCAGTTTTTTGGCCCGGCATTGAGCTCCAGATAAAATAATCGTTTAGGCTTAGTTTATCCTTTTGTGCTTCAATTAGCCTGGCAAGCAATTCGTAACGTGTTGAATCATATCCCGCCGGCCGGCTGATGGGTATGCGGTTGGCTGGATTATTAGTTAAGCAGATGCGATAATTGTATGCCTGAACTTTTTTGTCGCCACTTCCCAGCGGAATCAATTTACTGGAGCTTATTCCCCAGATCATGCCGCTTGTTGAATCTCCCTTAACCCGATAGGGATCTATATGGTCGGGAAACTGGTGCCCTTCCAGGAGTTGCACGCCATTGTAGGTTTCATTGTAGGTTGTATTTGCTTCTCTGCCAACTGTATAGCTAACCCTGGATTTGGCCATCAAATCACCCTCGTAACTGCAATCAATAAATATTTTGGCCGAGATAAGCTGAGTGGGAGCAATTGAACCCGGTGATTCTACTACAATTGACTTAATGGCATTTGCTTTTTTAATCACATTTGAAAGCCTGTAACGATATAATACCTTAATATGGGCCTGGCTGATGTAACTTTGAAAGGTATTTTCTGCCACGTGCGGCTCAAAAATCCATTGTTCCAACTGTCCGTAATGTGTTCCTATCCTGCGGTAAAAATCTTTTGCCAGGCCGGTCACCACATACTTATTACCGATATCTGTAAAACCCAGGCCTCCTGAACTTAGCCCGCCAAGGTGATTCCCGGGTTCAATTAGTAGCACGGTTTTCCCCATTTTTTTGGCGGTATAGGCGGCGATAACTCCTGCTGATGTTCCGCCGTAAATGCATACATCTACCTGAGAGGCTGTTGCTTTTTGTCCCTTAGCTATTGAGCTGCCAGTCACAAAAAGTAAGAATAACAGGATAAAACCGTTGGCTTTGTGATTTTTCACGTTTAGGTATGCTTTTTATTTTGAGTATAGTACGGGATGCCGCACCTATGTTCAAATATAACAAAGCATTTTTAAAGGTTTACAGCGTAAACCCGGTTATCTCAGAAAGTAAAAATGGTATCAGTAATGGCGCTTCGAAAAAGAGCGGCTTTGTTTGATCTTTAATAAGAGGACCTATTTTTTAGGTTTCTTCTTTTTAGAAGCTTCGGCAAGCGGGTTAAATTCAAGGCACAGGTTTATCCAGTAGTTTAAATCTGCGTTGTTTTGTAAATTAAGATCTTCAACATAAACATAGCCTTTCATCACCCGGTTGCCGCTTACCATCTGGTTGCAGTTACCTTTCTCAAGTTCAAGTTGAGCGCGTTGCTCACCTATACGGCATAAGATACTATTATCGCGAACGCAAACACATAGTTTATCATCAACCATAAAACAAACTCCCTGAAACATTTTCTTTTCTTCCACTATGGGTAAGTCCATTAATGCTTCGCGGATGCGGTTGGCCATTTGTTGGTTGTAAGCCATGTTTTGATCGTTAATTTTCACGCAGAGGTATAGTGACAAGGTAACTATACCTCTGCGTGAAATGATGATGAATGTTAATTTTTATCAACGAATTTGTAATTGGCCTCGTTATACCTGTCGCCGGTATCTGGGTATTTGGCTAAAACTGCTTCAATATCCTGCAGATCGGCGGAAGTTAATTCCACATCAACCGATCCTGCATTATCCAGCAAATATTTTCTTCTTTTTGTACCCGGGATGGGGATAATATTATCACCCTGTGCCAACACCCATGCAAGTGCCAGCTGAGCAGGCGTGCATTGTTTTTGAGCCGCAAGCTGTGCAAATTCATGAGCAAGGCCCATATTGTTTTCGGCGTTTTCGCTCTGATAACGGGGCAGGCTTTTCCTGAAATCGTTATCGGCAAGTTTGGTTACATCTAACGCGTTGGTTACCAATCCTCGCACCAGCGGACTAAACGGTATAAAAGAAATCCCCAATTCTTTACAAACGGGTAGGATTTCGGCTTCAACATCGCGCGTCAATAATGAGTACTCGCTTTGCAAGGCGCTGATTGGATGTACTGCATGGGCACGGCGGATAGAATTGGCCGAAGCTTCAGATAAACCCAGATATTTTACTTTGCCTTCTTTTACCAACTCGGCCATTGCGCCAACCATGTCCTCCACGGGCACGTTAGGATCGATGCGGTGAGCGTAATACAGGTCTATCACATCTGTTTTTAAACGTTTCAAGCTTTGCTCAACGGCGGTTTTGATATAGGCAGGCGAGCCATCAAACTCGGTAAGCCTGCCATCTGAGCCTGCCCTGAACCCGAATTTAGTGGCGATGAAAATTTTATCACGATTAGGCACCAATACTTTTGATACCAGTTCCTCATTTCGGCCATTGGCGTATACATCGGCTGTATCCCAAAAGTTGATGCCTATTTCTATTGATTTTTCAAGTGTTGCTATCGATTCATTATCATCCGGCTGGCCGTAAGCATGGTTCATGCCCATACAGCCCAGTCCGATGGCCGAAAGTTCGACTCCGGTGTTTCCTAATTTTCTGTATTTCATGGTTTGGTAGTGTTGTAGTGTTGTTATATATCAAAGTACGTGAAATAACAAAAGCTTATCAACCTTAATTTATAAGTGTTATGTAATGTTATAGATTGCGCGCACTGAAATAGTATTAGGCAGATTAAGCTTTTTCTGATTACTTTGAAAAAAAAATTGTGCAGTTGTCCAATTCAACCAAACCTGATCGTCTTTTGGTTTTTAACCATTAAATTTAAAAACATGAACGAGTTCTTATTGATTTTCAGAAGAGATGCAGAAGCCACAGCAGTAAAACGGTCACCCGAGCAAATGCAAACCATGATGAACTACTGGCGCGAGTGGATTGGCGGCATTGCTGCGCAAAACAAACTGGTAGCCGTTGGTAACAGGCTGGACACTGCCGGCAGTGTAATTAAACCAGATAATGTAGTAACAGATGGCCCTTATGTTGAGGTGAAGGAAGCTATTGGCGGTTACACCATTATCAAAGCATCAACCTTAGAGGAGGCAACCGAACTATCAAAAGGATGCCCGATATTATCGGTAGGGGGCAGTGTTGAAGTCCGTCCTATCATCCCAATGGAAGTGTAAATTAATTTTGCCGCCTCTCATATACGGGAGGCGGCTTCTTTTATGCAGCAGGATCAGCTTTTACCGCATTTGTTTCGCTCCGAATATCAAAAGATAATTGCAGTATTATGCCATTATTTCGGCTTTGAACATATTGAAGCTGCAGAAGATATTGCCAGCGATACATTCCTCACCGCCGCTGAAACATGGGGTATTAAGGGGCTGCCTGATAATCCTAAAGCATGGTTATATACCGTAGCCCGCAACAAAGCAACCGACTATGTAAGGCGTGGTGCAAGGTTTAAGCAAAAAATAGTTGAAGGGTTTGATGCGGAAGATAATTTTGAAGCAGAGATCGACCTGTCTGATCAAAATATCAGCGACAGCCAGCTGCAAATGATGTTTGCCATTTGCCACCCGGTACTTCCTGCCGAGGCGCAGATTGGTCTTGCCCTGCGCATTCTTTGCGGCTTTGGGATTGACGAAATTGCCGAAGCTTTTTTATCCAATAAAGAAACCATTAATAAGCGCCTGTTCAGGGCCAAAGAAAAACTGCGGGAGCAGAAAGTGAAAATTGTTTTCCCTGAACCGGGCGATATCGTTAACCGTTTAGGCATTGTATTGAAAACCTTATACCTGCTTTTTAATGAAGGTTATTACTCCAGTTGCCAGAGCACTACATTGCGTAAAGACCTTTGTTTAGAGGCTATGCGCCTTAACTATCTCCTGATAGAAAATAAACAAACCAATTTGCCAGAAGTAAATGCCTTGTTATCGCTGATGTGTTTTCATGCTTCAAGGTTTGATGCCCGGATAGATGAAAGCGGCGAAATGATCCGCTATGACGATCAGGACAGGACGCTTTGGAATGACGAACTGATAGCGAAGGGAAGACACTATCTTAACCTGGCCTCAAAAGGGAATGAGGCGGGCAAATATCATATTGAAGCTGCTATAGCCTATTGGCATACTGTTAAAGCAGACACTGCCGAAAAGTGGGAAAATATATTAATGCTATACAACAGGTTGCTTATTGCAGCTTATTCGCCCGCGGCTGCGCTGAACCGGGCATACGCTCTGGCGAAAGTAAAAGGGAAAGAGAAAGCTATTAATGAGGCCGAGAAATTAAAGCTGGATACCAACCACCTGTACCATGTGTTGCTTGGCTATTTGTATACAGATGTGGATGGTGAAAAAGCAGTATCGCATTTGCAAATTGCACTAAAATTGGCTAAGACTGCTACTGATAAAAGTAGAATTAGGAAGGATTTAACGGCTTTGTTGTAAAAAACTCAAAAGTATAATCCAGACTTACGAAGTTTTTAAAACTTCGTAAGTCTTTATCGTATTAGCTCAAAATAGCTTCCTAATTAGCTATTTTAAAATCAGCCGTCAGCTTTTCATCGGTCGAGCTGCTGCCCAGAACCAGCTTATAGCTGCCTGGATAAAGTTTCCATTTGTGGGTAGCAAGGTCCCATTTTTGCAAATCCTGAACCGGGATTTTCAGTGTAACCACACCCCCTTTGTCCTGCTCCAGGCTAATGCGTTTAAAGCTTTTCAATTCCTTAACCGGCATCCTGTCGATGTTTGGATATTTGATATAAGCTTGTACTACCTCGTCGCCGTTGAATTTGCCGGTATTTTTAACATTTACAGTTACTGCAACGGTGTCTGCTTTTTTGTAGGTAGCTTTCAATTTGCTGCCAAGAGTATAGTTGAATGTGGTATAGCTTAAACCAAAACCAAAAGGGTATTGCACAGGGCCGGTATAGTAACGGTAGGTGCGGTTTTTCATATTGTAATCGCTATAATCGGGCAAGTCGCTCATGTCTTTATAAAAAGTAAGCGGCAGGTGACCTGAAGGCGAAACTTCGCCAAAAATAATATCAGCTAAAGCGTTACCACCCTGTTCGCCAGGATACCAGGCAAAGATGATGGCATCTGCATAAGGTTCAATGGCAGATACATCAATATCGCTGCCTGCGGTAATTACGGCTACGAGCGGTTTGTTTTTTACGCTTTTACGTAATTCTTTCATAAAGGCAATTTCGCTGGCAGGCAAACTTAAAGTCTTTTTATCGCCTCCACTTTCTGACAGGAATGCATCGCCAGCTTCGCCCTCTAAAACAGGGGACAGGCCAATAACCGCGATGGTTGCATCGGCATTACCTGCAGCCCAGGTGCCGCCAAAGTGGGTGGTATCTTTATAGTCGCAACCTAAATCATATTCAACGCGGGTAGCTTTATCAACAGCGCCGGTAATACCTTCAACAAAGTTGATCACCTTGCTGCTGGTACCATGGTAGTTAGCTATCATAGCATCAAGCGAGGCCGCATTTGGCCCAACAACCATAATGCTCGAATAATTGCTTTTTTTGAAAGGCAGAACATTGTTGTTATTCTTTAACAGTACCATACTTTGCTGGGCCACTTTACGTGCCAGTGCCAAATGTTGTTCGTTATGCACACTGTCTGCACCATAGCCATGATATGGGTTAGCAGTCTGGTCATCATAAAAGCCCAGTTTAAACTCGGTACGTAATATAGCGCTCAACGCCTGGTCAACATCCTTTTCGGTTAGCAGGCCTTGTTTAATAGCCTTGATACCATCGTTTTGCAAAATAGATGAACAATCCAGGTCAACACCTGCTTTGATTGCTGCGGCAGCTACTTCAACAGCAGTAGGCAGGGTTTTGTGGGTAAGGTAAACATCATCCAAAGCGCCGCAATCAGTAACTACGTGGCCATTAAAGCCCCATTCTTTACGCAGGATGTCTGTAAGTAATACTTTATTAATAGAGTTAGGTACGCCGTTAACGCGGTTATATGCGCTCATTACCGATTCTACATGGTTTTTAACCAGTTCGTGAAAAGCATACAGGTAAGTTTCGCGCAGGTCTTTTTCATCAACTTTGGCGTCAAACTTATCGCGGGTAGCTTCCGGGCCGCTGTGTACTGCAAAGTGTTTGGCTGTTGCCGATGCTTTCAGATATTTAGGATCGTCGCCCTGCAAACCTTTAACAAAAGCCGAACCCATACGGCCGGTTAGGAAAGGATCTTCTCCATAAGTTTCCTGTCCACGTCCCCAGCGTGGGTCGCGGAAAATGTTGATGTTGGGTGTCCAAAAGGTAAGGCCCATGTATTGCAAGTGCCTGTCCTGGGCAATAGCCAGGTTGTATTTTGCACGGGCTTCAGTTGAAATAGCAGTTGATACCTGCTTTAGCAGATCGTCGTTAAAGGTGGCAGCCATGCCGATGGCTTGTGGAAATATAGTTGCCTCGCCGGCACGGGCCACACCGTGTAAAGCTTCGTTCCACCAGTTGTAGGCAGGGATGCCTAAACGAGGGACAGCCTGGCTGCGGTAGCCTAGCAGGGAGATCTTTTCTTCAAGGGTTAATTTTGATAAAAGGTCTTTAACACGTAAATCAATCGATTGCGAAGCGTCTTTGTAAAAAGGGACCTGCGCATTTGCGGTAGAAAATTTTAGTAACGCCGCAAGCATTACTAAACAGGATAGGAGTTTGTGTTTTATGGTGGATGCCATTTTAGGGTAATTTATTTTTTGAGTTTAAAGTTAACATTTATTCCGTAAGTATGCGTTGGCGGAAGGCTCGCACCCTCAATTCCGGCATATTTTATATCCGGCGAAAAGCCCGATTCGGGGTCAATATTGTCAGATCGTTTCATGATCGTCCACAGGTTTCGGCCTACTAATGAAAAAGTTATCCCTTCAAATGGCGTTTTATCAAGAAAGCCTTTTGAAAATGTATAACCAAAAGTAACCTGCCGCAATTTAATAAACCTGCCATCCAAAACATTCAATGCCGAAACACTTTGAGCAAGTGCCTGGTAATAGGTTTGTGCGGGTACAACAACCGTGTTTTTATCACCATTGGCATTTACACCATCGCCAACAACACCGGTTTCCCTCCCCGGCAGGGTAAGCTTATTAAAGCCCCTGTAAATGCTGTTGTAATTTGTGGCCGAAAGTATTTTGTTCCCAAAGCGGTAATCGATCAAAAATGACAAACTGAATTTTTTATAGGTTAAATTGTTGTTTAACCCACCATAAATGTTAGGTACCGCGCTGCCCATAGGTACCCGAGAACCTGCTTGCGGTAATCCGTTACCGTCAAAAATGATCTGTCCTTTAGCATTCCGGAGGTAATCATTAGCCATAATTTGCGGTCCCGGCAAGCCTTTAACCAATGCCGTAGCCGCATTAAGCGGCCGATAAGTACCAAAACTTATGTTAGCCGACTCAGGCGTACCATCTGTTTGAAGGATCTTATTTTGTACGTAAGTGAAGTTAAACGATGGCGACCAGTTAAAATTGGCAGTTTTAAAAGGTGTGCCGTTTAGCGAAACTTCAATGCCGTTATTTTGGGTAGAGCCTGTTGGTATAAACCGCCGGGCAAAGCCGGTTGCAAGGTCAAGATCGCCTTTAATGATCTCGTTCCTGGTTTTGCGGTGGAAGTAGGCCACATCAAGTCCCAATCGCCCGTTTAAAAATTTCAGGTCGGTGCCTACTTCCATTTCGGTAAGTGTATATGGCTTTAAAAACAGGTTAGGCAAGCTATCGCTAAAGCCTCCGGTAGGTACGCCATTTACAGAATTATTAATGGTATAATATTGCGACGTAATGTATACATCGGTAGGTTCGCCGCTGGTTTGGGCATATGATAACCGAAGCTTTCCAAAATCAAGACCGGGGATCCGTACAAAATCCGAAAACAGAATACTTGCCGATACCGATGGCGTAAAAATACTGCGGTTGTCAACCGGAAGGGTTGAATAAGTGTCATAGCGGCCTGTGTTGGTTATCGTCAGGAAATCCTTTAACGAAAAATCAACCGAATAATAGGTTGAGTGGGTTTCAGAACTTTTGTAATCGTAGGTGCTGTTTTTTGTAGCAAGGTTAGTATAACTGTAAAAATTGGGTACAATAAATGGGCTGCCGAAAAGACGTGTAAAGTCATAGCTGTTTTTACGAAGATTTGCCCCTGCAGATAAATCAAAGCTAAGCAGGTTTTTTATAATGTCCCGCTTGGCACCGATCAAGACGTCGGCATTAAGTTCAGAGCGTTCTGTAGATGATTGTTCATCCATCGAACCCGCATCACCAGGCGAATAAGCAGTACCGGTAGGGGTAATGGTTAACCTTTTATCATACAGCACATCGTCGCCCAGGCGGGCCTGGGCATACAGCCAGCTTTGAATATTGTATCGGGCGGTAATGGCCGATATCAAACGGTTCCGGCTTATGTTATTAACAAATTTGTTTACAGCAAAATATGGATTGGTTACAAATGTATCGCCGGTCCATCTCAGTTCGTTACCGCTTGAGTCATATCCCGGTGCCAGGGCCGCCTGGTTTTCGTTGGCAGCAAGGTATTGAATGTTATTGGGGTTAAGAGGCCCATCACTCAAATTGGGTTTCAGGTTTGATGACTCATCTATATAGTTAGCAATAACATTTACGTTGAATTTATCGGTAATTCCCTGGGTTGCAGTGAGGTTTACTGTTTTGCGGTTAAGGCCGCTGTTACGGATGATTGAGCCATTGCGGAGATCTGAAACCGATAGGCGAAAAGCCCCCGTTTCATTACCACCATTAAAAGCTACGGTATTGGTGTATGTATAACCACGGCGATAAAATTTATCAATATTATCCGTAACGGCCGAGTAGGGGTAGTATTTACCGTCAAACTGTATAGTTGGCTTACCGTCAAGCTTTTCACCCCAGCCGAAATTGCCCGATGTTATGGCGTTATTCACTGAAGCGGGCCTGATACCATACAGCCCCTGCCCGTAAACCGTTTGATAATCAAAGGTATTAATGGCTTTATCGGTTTGATAATTGGTGTTAAATTCAACACCAAAACCCGAATTCTTTTTTGCGGTTTTAGTAGTGATAAGGATTACGCCATTAGCTGCCCTTGCGCCATATAATGCTGATGCAGCCTGTCCCTTCAGTACGGTCATGCTTTCAACATCATCGGGGTTGATATTGCTGATACCGTCGCCAAAATCGGCACCGCCCCATTCGTTGGCCGCTCCGCGCTGGGTATTATCAATAGGGACGCCGTTGATGATAAAAAGAGGCGCGCTTGCTCCAAAACTGGTAACCCCTCTTAGTAAAATACGTGCGGACGATGCAGGCCCACCGTTAACACCGTTGATGCTTAAACCTGCTACGCGACCCTCCAATGAGTAGGCCACGTTTGATTCTTTGGCTTTATCAAGCACTTCGCCGCCTACTGTTGTTACCGAATAGCCAACTTTTTTCTCTTCTTTTTTTATGCCAAGTGCAGTTACCACAACTTCACTTAAAACATTGCTTACTGTAAGTGTTATTTTAAGCGGAGCTGCGCCCGATAGTTTTACATCTTTGGTGACATAGCCTACAAAGCTGATAATCAATGTTGACTGGTCTGGCGCTTCAAATGAGAAGGCACCCTTTTGATCAGTAGGTGCACCCATTGTTGAGCCTCTTACCCTAACAGTAGCGCCGGCAAGCGGTGCTCCGGTTTCATCAACCACAGTGCCTGTTACCTTAACCACATTAACTATTTCATCAACCGGGGCAATTACTATGAGGTGATTGGCAAGTTCGGTGTAAGAAAAACCAGAGTTAGCTAAAATCTTATCCAACACGGCTTTAACATCTTCATTATCAAAGCTAATGTCGGTTTTATTTAAAACAGGAATCTTCCGTTCGCTGTAAACAAAATGATAAATACTTTGATGCTCGATGGTTGATATTACCTTTTTAAAATCGGCCGATTTTAAATTGATAGTGACACGGGTTTGTGAATATACAGTTAATATAGCCAGTAAATTGAAGAATAATATTAACGTAAACCGTATTTTCATTTATACCGATAACCTAACCTGTCGCCAACATCCATTGGGGATGCCTAAATTTACATAAATTTTATAATTAGAACAGGTAATAGTGTAAAATGAACGGATTGATGTGTAACAATTATGAATATTGTAAAGCTATCGAAAGAAAATCGGCAGTTAATAAATATAAATGGCCGAGTTTTTTACCTTATAGTGGAAATCTTCGGTAATGCGTAATGCATCAAGCGCCTGGGTAATGGTTTCTTTTTCATAAGTGCCAGTAAAACGGTACTTTTTCATGTCATCATTTTTAAACTTGATTTCAACACCATACCAACGTTCCATACGCATGGCGAGATCGGCAAAGTTTTCATCTCTGAAAATGAGTTTATTTTGAGTCCATGAAGTTTCTAAAACGGCGCTGTCATCCTGGTGAAGGCGGGTAAAGCTTGTTAAAACATATTGCGGACCCTCACTGCTGTCGGTAGCGGGTGAAAGTTTGTCCTGTTTTTTATGAACAGTAGTAAACGATCCTTTTTTAACAATCAGTTTTTCGCTTGGTTTTAAAATGATCCTGTCAGATGGGCGGTCATCAAGTGTAACTTCAATAGCCCCTCTGATCAGGGTTGTTTCACTTGATGGTTCATTGGGATATGATTTAACGTTGAAAGCAGTGCCCAGTACCTTAATGTTCATTTTTTCGGTATGAATAATAAACGGATGTTCATGGTCCTTATGTACATCAAAAAAGGCCTCGCCGCTTAAATAAACTTCACGGGTTTTGCCGGTAAAGTTTGTTGGGTATCTTAATGAACTTTTTGAATTAAGCGTAATGCGCGTACCATCGACTAATACAATAGTGGATTTTTCACGAACGAAAGTGCTTTTGTTTTGCCAGGCGCTGGGAGCTGCGTTTGCAATTTCCCTGCCCGAAATACTCATTTTTGAATAAAAAAGGTAGGAGCAGCCTCCTATTAAAACAACTGCAGCGGCAGCCCGCCATAGATAATATATAATACCTTTTTTTGCAGAAGAAATGATGGTTGAAGGTTCAGTAACCTCTTGTGCTTTAATTTTTGATTTTATTTTTTGAAAGGCAAGGGCATTATCGGCGTATACGGTATCGCTATGTTTCCAATAGGCAGAAATAGCCTCGTATTGTTCACGAAGGGAAGCATCATTAGCTAAGCAACGCTGAAGTTCGGTATTTTCATCAGAGCTGATTTCATTTGACAGTTTTTTGCCTACCAGCTCTATAAATTTATCATTGCCCATCTTATAATTGCATCCTTTTTATTGATAGGACAACTTATTTAGGTAAATTACTTACAAGTGTAAAAAAAATAATTGTAAAATCACAATTACAGAGCCTAAAATGTTGACAGCGTTTGGTTTAGGTTGGATATCGTTATGTTTATTGTATTGTGTCAAAACGACACTAAGCTTTTTAATTGCTCTGAATAACTGAGTTTGCACGGTGCGGGGCGAAATATTAAGAATTTCGGCTACTTCTTTGTACTTCATGCCATCTTCTTTTATCAGTCTGAAAACTATGCGGCATTGTTGCGGTAAACCGGCTATGGCCTGGTCCATTCTGAAAATCAGCTCTTTGTTTTCTATTTCCCTTTGCGGGTTATAGGTATTCACAAATTCAACCGAGTTGGTTTCTTCAATTTGTACAAGATGAATGGTCGAGAATTTTTTAATATGGTTTAGCGATTGGTTTTTTACCGCTACAAACAGGTAGGTTTCGGGGTTTTGGATTTCGGTGAGGTTTTTACGGTTAATCCAACACTTTACAAATACATCCGAAACTATTTCTTCGGCAATCTCCCGTTGATGTACGTATAGTACACAAAATTTAATGAGCGAGTTGTTAAGAATATGGAAAAACAGCTCAAAGGCATTCTCATCGTCATTATTGCAAATGAGTTTCCATAATTTCAGCGTATCAACTTTTCTGTCTCTCAAACCGAAGATTTTTTAATTAATCAACTAAATTTAAAACTTAATAATGGTGTAACAATAATAACATATTAATATCGAAAAATAAAATTTTATGATGTAAGTTGCGATGTTTTTTAAAAAATTTTAAAAAGTGTGTAGGCAATACACTATATAAAATTGTCAGTAATTTATAAAATAAAAGCTTGATGAAACGATTATTTACAGCATTTCTTTTGGTTTTAAGCTGTTACAAAACCTTTGGGCAACAGCACAATATGTCAAAGCAATATGTTCCTGCAGGCGACCCTGCAGTTGAGCAAAAAATTGCAAATTGGCAGGATCTTAAGTTTGGTTTGTTTATGCATTGGGGTACCTACAGCCAGTGGGGGGTAGTTGAAAGCTGGAGCATTTGTCCGGAAGATGAGGGCTGGACACAACGACGCAGCCCGTATGGTGCAACTTATAATGGTTATAAAGCTGCTTATGAAAATTTGCAAACCACTTTTAACCCAACCAAATTCAATCCCGAGAAATGGGTGAAGGCTGCTAAAAATGCCGGTATGAAATATGTAATTTTTACTACCAAGCATCACGATGGTTTTTGCATGTTTGATACCAAAGAAACCGATTATAAGATCACAAGCAGTAAAACACCTTTTTCAAGCAATCCAAGGAGCAACGTAACTAAAGAAATCTTCAATGCTTTCCGTAAAGATAACTTTATGATAGGGGCTTACTTTTCAAAGCCCGACTGGCATACCGAAAATTACTGGTGGCCATATTTCCCGCCAAAAGATCGTAATGTAAACTACGACCCTAAAAAATATCCTGAGCGCTGGCAAAAGTTTAAAGATTTTACCTATAACCAGATAAGCGAGTTGATGAGCGATTATGGTAAAGTTGATATTTTATGGCTCGACGGAGGATGGGTACGCCCTAAAAGCAGTGTTGATACCACTGTAGAATGGCAGCGCGGAATCAAATTTGACCAGGATATCGATATGCCGAAGATAGCCGCTATGGGCAGGCAAAAACAACCAGGATTAATAGTGGTTGACCGTACTGTAGCCGGCAAATATGAAAATTACACTACTCCGGAGCAGGAAGTACCCGAAGTACCGCTTGATCATCCCTGGGAAAGTTGCATAACCATGGGTAACTCATGGAGCTATGTTCCCGGCGATCATTATAAATCGGTACAGCAAATAGTTCAGTTGTTGGTGAAGATCGTATCGCGCGGTGGTAACCTGCTCATGAATATTGGTCCCGGCCCTGATGGTGATTGGGATCCGGTTGCCTATGAACGCCTGCAAGGTATTAGCCAATGGATGAAGATCAATGGCGAAGGTATTTATGCCAGCCAGTCAGTTGCACCATATTCAACAGGTAATATATACTATACAAAAGCCAAAAGCAGCAACACCATTTACGCATTTGCCTTAAGCGATCAGGAAAAAGTAGTTTTGCCTGCTACCGTATCTGTAAAATTAAAAGATATAAAAAAGGTGAAGAAAGTAACCCTTCTTGGCAGTACCCAAAGCCTTAAGTGGAAACAGGTAGCTGATGGTATCGATATCAGTATCCCGGCAAAATTGCAACAGGCCAGCGGGCTAAATGAAGCGGCCGGTTTTAAAATAGTTTATTAATTACGTAGCCAAAATATCATGTCATTTCGACGAACAGGCGGGGTTGAGCAATAGGAGTGAGGAGAAATCTTATATAAGCAATAAGCAAACTTTGAAGAGTGTATAAGATTTCCTTCGTTCCGTATCCACGCCTCTGCATACTCGTCTGAATGACAATTATACCGACAAAATCCCACATCATATAGCCAAGTTGTTACAGCTAAAATGATTTGGCAGTTTTTAATTTTGACATTCATCCAATCTAAATAAATGACAACAACCCGTTCTGCAGGCAGATCTGCATTGTTTAAATTTTCATTAGTGTTATCCGTGCTTGCTTCAGGCGTTTATCAAAACGCAGAGGCGCAAACCAGTTATGAACTTAACAGTGGCTGGAAATGCACCTCAATGAATAGTGTTAAAGATAATGGCACAATTATTTCTCAAACTAATTATGATCTGGCTGCATGGAACCCTGCTGTGGTGCCGGGAACTGTGCTTACAACGCAAGTGGCTAATAAACAGGTTCCGGATCCATTTTACGGGATGAACAATGAAAAGATCCCTGATATCTATAAAGTAGGCCGCGATTATTACACTTATTGGTTTGCCAAAGATTTTAAAGAGGCTGCGCCAACTGGTAGTAATCAAACCTATCTTAACTTTCGTGGTGTAAATTATAGTTGCGATGTATTCCTTAACGGGCATAAGCTTAACAGCAAATTACATAAAGGTATGTTTTTGCGCCAGAGCTATAACATTACTAAATGGCTGAACAAAAATGGCAACAACCGTTTAGCGGTGGTTGTTTATCCGCCGGATGTTGTTGGTAACCCCAACGGCGGTCAGGGTGGTGACGGAACCATTGCCCGCGGTGTAGGTATCCAATACACAGCAGGGTGGGACTGGATCCAACCCATTCGCGACCGCAATACCGGTATCTGGGATAAAGTGACCATTGAGCATACCGGCGCTGTGGCTATCAAAGATCCGCATGTGGTTACGCTGGTTCCGGGTGTTCGCAAGCCAGAAGGTGCACAGCAGCCTGCTATTATACAGGTATCTGCCGAGGTTGAAAACGCTACAGGTGCAGCGGTGAGCGGTACTTTACAATATAATTTAGATGGCAAGCTGGTGTCACAGCCTGTTACACTAAAAGCCAATTCAAAACAGGAAGTTAAACTGACCGATTACAGCCTTAAAAATCCTAAGCTTTGGTGGCCAAATGGCTACGGTCCGCAAAATTTGTATAAGCTTAATTTACAGTTTGTAGCAGGTGGCAAGGTATCCGATCAAAAAAGTATTGAAGTCGGCGTACGCCAGATCACTACCGAGTGGAACAACAAAACCGAAAGCCGCCAGGTTAACATAAATGGTCAAAAGATCTTTATTAAAGGTGGTAACTGGATCATCTCCGATCAGATGCTGCGTTTTAGTGATGCCCGTTATGATGCCGAGGTTCGTTTTCACCGTGATATGAACCTGAACCTGATCCGGGTTTGGGGTGGCGCACTGATTGAACGCCCAGAATTTTATGAAGCTTGTGATAAATACGGTATGCTGGTTTTTCAGGATATGTGGGGATCGGGCGACTGCAACGGCCGTTGGATCGATCCAATGAAAGCTGATGACCAATGGACCCGCCGCAAATATCCGGATGATCATGACCTTTATTTAAAATCAGTTGCCGATCAAGTTAAACTGGTACGTAACTTCCCGTCGCTGGCAATCTGGTGTGGTGGTAATGAGATCACCCCGCCCGAAGATATTTTTGCAGCCATGCGCGATACCATTATGCCAAAACTGGATAATACCCGTTGGTTTATCCCTTATTCAAACTCCGAAGAAATGTCGCGCAATGTACAGGGCGGCAATGGCGATGGCCCTTACGGCATCCAAAGCCTTACAACTTTCTGGGATCATCAAACTTATCCGTTCAATTCGGAAGTAGGTTCGGTTGGGGTTAGCGATTATGAATCGTTAAAGCGTTTTATCCCTGCCGAAAATATGATTGTGCCTGAATTTGATGCCTCTACCGGCAAAACTAAAACAGACCCGGTTTGGGAATATCATAAATATATTGGCTACGACGGTTTTGTTGATAAATACGGAAAAGCCAAAAATGTTGAAGATTTTGCAACCAAAGCACAGTTGGTAAATTATGATCAATACCGTGCTTTGATGGAAGGTTTTAGCTCACACATGTGGGATTGGTATACAGGTACCATCATCTGGAAAACTCAAAACCCGTGGACAGCGATGCGAGGCCAGATGTATGATTATTACCTTGATCCTAACGCTTGTTTGTACGGCTTACATAACGGTAGTGAACCTTTACACATCATGTACAACCAAACAGATGGTATGGTGATGGTAGCCAACAATACCTTTAAAACGCATAGCAATATGCTGCTGGTAGCCAAAACTTATGATATGGATGGCAAGGAGAAAGTGTTAACAAAGGTTTTTGCCGATGTAACACCAACTACCACTAAACGCTATTTATCACTGAAAAGAGAGATCGAGAGAGAAGCAAAAGACAAAGGCATTTTCCTTTGCCTGCAATTGCTTAAATCAGATAACGAAGTGATCGACGAAAACATTTACTGGCTGCCTGATGCCAATGGTGATTTCTCCGGTTTACAGAAAATGCCTAAAGGTGATTTAGGTGCAACAGCTAAATATTTAAAGAACGGCAAGGTTGAGGTAACGCTCACTAACGAAGGTAATGGTGCCTTGGCATTCTTCAACCGTTTATCATTAGTTAATGCTGATACCAAACAACGCATCCTTCCGGCTTTTTATAGCGATAACTATGTAACCGTATTGCCGGGCCAAACTAAAAAAGTTGTTATCGACCATAACCCTGGTGCCGATAAAAACCTTGCAGTAACTATCGGTGGCTGGAACGTAACAGAAAGAACCATATCTATCGACAAATAACAAACAGAAACAATGAAGATCATTTCAAAATATTTGTCAGTAGCGGCATTAGCGCTTATTTGTACCGGTGCTGTTAACGCCCAGGAAACAGCAGCAAAATTTCCTCTGATCCCTTACCCGGCTCAATTAACGGCGGGTGAAGGTTCATTTACTATAACATCTAAAACCGGCATAGTAACTTCCAATGCTTTTAATACTGAGGCTTATGCCTTGAAAGACCTGCTGCGTAAAGGCTTAGGTAAGCCTATTGAAGTAAGTAAGGTAAAGAAAGCTCATGCTATTAACCTTGTTTATGACGCAAGTATAACCACTCCCGAAGCGTACCGCATGAGCGTTACTAAGGAGCAGATTGTTATTCGCGCAAAAGACCCTGCCGGTGTGTTTCACGCGGTAGAAACTATCCGTCAGTTATTGCCTGTTGGCATTGAAGCGGGCGTTGTGCAAAAGCAATTGTCTTTACCCGTTGTAGCTATTGAAGACGCGCCTGTTTACGAGTGGCGTGGTATGCACCTGGATGTATCGAGGCATTTCTTTTCGGTAAGCTACCTGAAAAAATTTATCGACAGGATGGCTTTGTACAAGATGAACAAGCTTCACCTGCATTTAACCGATGATCAGGGCTGGCGTATCGAAATAAAAAAATATCCCCTGCTTACCGAAGCCGGTGCATGGCGCACCTTCAACAATCAGGACTCGGCCTGCATGAAAAAGGCTAAGGATAATCCGGATTTTGTGATCGATAAGGAGCACATCATTCAAAAAAATGGCAAAACATTATACGGTGGTTTTTACACGCAGGATGAAATGAAAGGCGTAGTGGCTTATGCCGCAGCCCGTCATATCGACATTGTTCCGGAAATTGATATGCCGGGGCATATGATGGCGGCCATTAACTCATATCCGTTTTTAACCTGCGATGGTGAAAATAAATGGGGCGAGCTGTTCACCAAACCAATCTGCCCGTGTAATGAAAGTACCTTTGAGTTTGCCGAAAATGTATTTACCGAGATTATGCAGATCTTCCCGTCTAAATATATCCACATTGGCGGCGATGAAGTTGATCGTACCAATTGGGGCAAATCAGACGCCTGTAAAGCTTTGATGGCCAAAGAGGGACTTAAAGATCTGGCCGCATTGCACAGTTATTTCATTAACCGCATGGAGAAGTTTTTCAACTCTAAAGGCCGCAAGCTAATTGGTTGGGACGAGGTAATTGAAGGCGGCATCAGTCCAACAGCTATTATTATGTACTGGCGTACCTGGGTGCCTGATGCCCCGGTTAAAGCTGTTAAGAATGGCAATACCGTGATCATGACACCCGGCGAACCGCTTTACTTTGATAACCAGCCCGACCAGTATTCTGTTAGTAAGGTATATCATTTTAACCCTGTGCCAAAAGTATTGAACGCCGAAGAAGCAAAATCAATCATTGGTGCGCAGGCCAATCTCTGGTCAGAAATGATTCCTTCAGAAAAACGCGCCGATTATATGTATATGCCGCGGTTAACCGCATTGTCTGAAATGCTGTGGACGCACAAGGAAAGTGAATACGATTCATACCTGGAACGTTTAACTCAACAATATAAAAGGATGGACGCGATGAAGATCAACTATCGTCTGCCTGATCTTCCTAACCTGCTTAATCAGTATGTTTTCACTAACGAAGGCAAGCTAAGCATTGCGTCTCCATTGCCAAGCCTTACTATCCGTTATACTACCGATGGTACTTTGCCTGATACCCAATCGCCGGTATTGCCATCGCCATTAACTATCTCTAAATCAGAGTTGGTAAGGGTTGCAGCGTTTACACCAACCGGGACACGTGGCGATGTTTATAATTTGAACTACACACAACAGCAAATGCTGGGCCCGGTAAAAATTGCCCCGCCTAAACCCGGACTCGCAGCTACTTATTACAAGGCTTTCTTTAAAAAGACTGCATTAATGCAAAATGCAAAGGTTGACAGCACGTTTAGTACTGATAAAATAGAAGTACCTGCTACGGTTAAAGCTCCGTCATTTGGTATCACTTACAAAGGCTATATCGATGTGCCAACCGATGGTATTTACAGCTTTTACTTAACCTGCGATGATGGCGGTGTGCTGTACATTGGCGATAAAACTGTTGTTGATAACGATGGTAATCACTCGGCGCAGGAACGGAGCGGACAGGTTGCGCTAAAAATGGGTGCGCATCCGTTTAAGCTTGATTTTATTGAAGGCGGCGGCGGCTTTAAGTTGCTGCTGAAATACAGTGTTAATGGCTCGGCCCCTCAGGATGTGCCGTCATCATGGTTCAAAAACTAATAACCTAATACCAATTATGAAGAAGTTTACAGGCATTGCCTTATTGTTACTTACAGCCGGTTTAAATAGTTTCGGCCAAACTGCTCCTAAGCCTTATGGCGTATTGCCTACACAAGGGCAGCTTAACTGGCAGGAAACTGGGATGTATTGCATTATCCATTACGGCGTTGATACTTATACCAACAAGGAGTGGGGATTTGGCGATGAAGATCCGAAGATTTTTAACCCATCGCAGTTCAGCGCCATGCAGATAGTTGCTGCTGCAAAAGCCGGTGGTTTTAAAGGTGTGGTTGTGGTAGCCAAACACCACGATGGTTTCTGCATCTGGCCAACCAAAACTACCGAGCACAATATCACCAAAAGCCCATATAAAAACGGCAAGGGCGATATGCTGAAAGAATATCGTGAAGCTTGCGATAAGTTAGGCATGAAACTAGGTGTTTACTGCTCACCATGGGACAGGAACAACCCTAATTACGGCACGGCCGAATATGTAAAGATCTACCGTGAGCAACTGAAAGAATTGTATACCAATTACGGTCCGTTGTTTATTTCATGGCACGATGGCGCTAATGGCGGTGATGGCTATTACGGCGGCAAACGTGAAGTAAGAAAAATTGACCGTTCAACTTATTATGGATGGGATACTACCTGGGGCATTACACGCAAATTGCAACCGAATGCTGTTTTATTTGGCGATGTTGGCCCGGATGTGCGTTGGGTAGGTAATGAGGAAGGCCATGCAGGTGAAACATGCTGGGCCACTTACACTCCTCACGCTCCTGATGAAGGCAAGATCCCTGCTAATGGTTATGTAAAGGATTATGAAGGCACCGAAGGCACCCGTAACGGTAAGTATTGGATGCCGGCCGAATGCGATGTGTCATTGCGTCCGGGATGGTTTTATCACAAAGCGCAGGATGAAGGTGTAAAATCGCCTTATACCTTGCTCGATCTGTATTACAAAAGCGTAGGCCGTGGCGCGGCGCTTGATTTGGGTTTATCTCCTGATCCGCGTGGTATTATTAACGAGATTGATGTTAAATCATTAACCGAGTTCGGCAACTTGCTTAAGCAAACCTTTGCTGTTAATTTGGCAAAAGGGGCAACACTAACGGCAAGTAATGTGCGTGGCGGTAACAAAGCCAAATTTGGTCCGCAGTTTTTGTTGGATGATAACCGCTACAGCTATTGGGCTACTGATGATAAAGTAACTACTCCCGAATTAACTATCGATCTGCATTCGCCAAAAACGTTTAACGTGATCCGTCTGCGCGAAAATATTAAGCTTGGTCAGCGTATTGAAGCAGTTGCCGTAGATGCTTATTTAAATGGCAAATGGGAGCAAATAGGGGAAGCTACCAGTATTGGCGGTAACAGGCTGATCCGTTTAACTCAAAATATCACTGCAAGTAAACTGAAACTGAGGGTTACTGTGTCGCCGGTGGCTATTGCTTTGAGCGATTTCGGGATTTATAAAGAGCCGGTGCATTTAACTGCACCAAAAGTATCACGCAATAAAAAAGGCGAAGTAAGCATTATTACCGAAGCTCCTGTAAGCGCTATCCGCTATACGCTTGACGGGCACGAGCCAACATCGAGTTCGTCGGTTTATACTAAGCCGTTTGCGCTTAATGAGGGCGGAGTAGTAAAAGCCCGGAGTTTTGAAGGTAAAAATCAACAAAGTGAAAGTGCTTACGCATCATTTGGCTTTGCTAAAACCGATTGGAAAGTGCTGGATGCCACTGCAGCTAATGATGGCTGGGGGCGTGCAGAAAATGCTTTCGACGAAAATACAGGTAGTCTTTACAGTACCCTTAAAAAAGAAGATGCGCAATTCCCGCAGCAAATCAGCGTTGATTTGGGTAAGGAACAAAAGATAAAAGCATTTGGTTATTTGCCAAGGCAGGATAAACAATCTGAAGGCATTGTTGATAGCTACATTTTCTACGTCAGCAATGATGGCAAAACCTGGGAAAAGGTGGCATCTGGCGAGTTCTCTAATATCAAATCGAACCCAATTGAGCAACCTGTAGCTTTAAAGCAGGCATTTAGCGCACGTTATTTTAAATTTGAAGCCACGCACGTAATTGCAGGCAATGGTATTACCGTAGCCGAATTAAGCGTTTATTAATAATCTATTAAGTATTGAGGTTTACTTTGACAGCAATATAAACCTCAATACATCATTTAAATAAAGAATGAAAAAACAACTCGTTTTGGCCGGTTTACTGGCCCTGGTTAATTTAAGCGCCCAGGCACAAAGGCACCAATCGCAGCCCATGAAAAAGGCTGGCGGTTTAACACAATATGTCGACCCATATATTGGCACCGGTTTTCATGGGCACGTTTTTGTGGGTGCCAGTGTTCCGTTTGGAGCAGTGCAGTTAGGCCCAACCAATATTTCTGAGGGTTGGGACTGGTGTTCGGGCTATCATATTTCCGATTCTACCATTATCGGTTTTCAGCATACGCATTTAAGCGGTACCGGTATTGGTGATCTGGGCGATATTTCTTTTATGCCTACAACCGGGTCAATCAACGTATACAAAGGCAGCAACAAAAATTTAAAAGGCGGTTATGTATCGTTGTTCAGTCACAAGGATGAGGTTGTAAAGCCGGGCTATTACAAAGTAAAGCTTAAAAAATACGATATCGGTGTTGAGCTTACTGCGAGCGCCCGTGTTGGGATGCATAAGTATACTTTCCCTGCATCAAAGGATGCCCACATCCTGATTGATTTGCAGGAAGGTATTGGCTGGGACAGGCCAATGGAAACCTATATTAAACAGGTAGATCAAAATACCATTTGTGGTTATCGTTTTTCAAAAGGCTGGGCAAATGATCAACGTATTTATTTTACAGCGGTGTTTTCAAAGCCTATTAAAACATTCAATGTTTATGACAGTACCGCCAGCGCAAAAGGTACCGAGCTTAAAGGTGTAAAAGTAAAAGGTGTTATCACCTTTGCTACTACCAAAGGCGAAGTTGTTTATGCTAAAGTTGGTATCTCACCGGTGAGCGCGAAGAATGCCCTGCTTAATATCGAAACTGAGATACCAGGATGGGATTTCAATAAAGTGGTTGCCGATGCTGATGCTGCCTGGAACAAACAGTTTCAGAAAATTGTGATCAAGGCCGATTCATTATCACAGATGAAGAAGTTTTATACTGCTTTTTATCATACTATGATAGCGCCGTCTATTTTTAACGATGTGAATGGCGAATACTGGGGAACAGATAAAAAAGTACACAAAAACGAAGGTTTCAATAACGTAACCACGTTTTCATTGTGGGATACTTACCGTTCAAACAATCCGCTGTCAACCATTATCCACCCTGAGCATGTGAATGATATGATCAACTCTATGCTGGCTATTTATCAGCAACAAGGTAGTTTACCCGTTTGGCATTTGATGGCTAATGAAACCAATTGTATGGTGGGTTACAGCGCGGTACCTGTTGTTGCAGATGCTTTGTTAAAAGGATATAAGGGTTTTGATGCTAATTTAGCATACGAGGCCATGAAAACCACAGCAATGGGTGACGATCGCGGTATCAAATACGTTAAAAAATACGGCTATATCCCTGCCGATAGCAGCCGCGAATCGGTTTCAATGGGCCTTGAATATGCCATAGACGACTGGAGCCTGGCGCAGGTAGCCAAAAAATTAGGCAAAACCGAAGACTACGCTTACTTCAGTAAACGCGGTGCCTACTACAAAAACTATTATGACGCAAAGGCTGGCTTTATGCGCGGCCGTTTATCGCAGGATGCATGGCGTACACCGTATAGCCCATTCATCTCTATCCACGAAACCGGCGACTTTACCGAGGGCAACGGCTGGCAGTACACTTTCCTTGTTCCGCAGGATGTAGAAGGTTTGATTGATATGCTGGGCGGCGTTGATAAGTTCAATACCAAGCTTGATTCATTGTTTATTGCGCAAGGTGATATGGGCAAATTTAAATCGCCTGATGTGTCAGGTTTGATCGGCCAGTATGCACATGGCAACGAGCCAAGCCACCCAATGAGTTATTATTATGCTTACTCGGGCAAGCCATGGAAAACAGCCGAAAAAGTAAGATTTATCCTTGATGACTTTTATACCGATAAGCCGGATGGTATTATCGGCAATGAGGATGTAGGGCAGATGTCGGCCTGGTATGTGTTATCTGCTGTTGGTTTTTACCCGGTTAATCCGGCCAATGGCCTGTACGTGTTCGGCAGCCCGGTAGTTAACGAGGCTACATTGCAATTGCAGGGAAATAAGAAGTTCCATGTAGTGGTTAAAAATAACGGCCCTAAAAACAAGTATATCCAGGCTATGACGCTTAATGGCGCTGATTATACCAAAACTTATATCAAACACACCGATGTGATGCAGGGCGGCGAACTGGTAATTACTATGGGCGATAAGCCTGGCACCGTTTGGGGTGTTGGTGAAGCTAATAAAGCGGTTTCAGTGTTGAAGTAAGGTTTTCCAAGGAAAGCCCACTTCCACGTGTCATTGCGAGCGCAGCGTGGCAATCGCACGGAAACCGAGCCGCTCTGTACAGCCGCCCTGTATCGCATGCGATTGCTTCGTACCTCGCAATGACATAATTATATATTAATGAAAAAAGGGATGCCCGTCGGGCATCCCTTTTTTCATTAAAGAGACTTAAGGCAATAATCTAAAATATCTCTATAAGATAAATTCCTAATTAAAACTTAATATCCCCTCCGCATGTTATCTCCACATGAACCGTCTTCTCAAAAAGCTCGAAAAAATTGGCCGCGACCCAAAGATCACTGCCAAGGCAGTTGGCCTACGTTATGTATCCGACTCATCGCCGGGGTATACCCGTAAAAAGTCGGGCAAAGGCTGGAGTTATTATGATGCAGATAGTAATTTAGTAAAAGACAAAGAATTGTTAACCAGGTTCAACAAGCTGGTGATCCCGCCGGCATATACTAACGTTTGGATCTCGCCCTACGAAAACGGCCACTTACAATTTACGGGTACGGATGCTGCCGGGCGCAAGCAATACCGGTATCATGCTCATTGGAACCAGATCCGGAACCAATCCAAATATCACCGGATGCAGACTTTCGCAGCGCATTTGCCGGCAATTCGCAAGCAGGTAGATAAAGATTTGGCAAGGCATAACCTTGGCCATGAAAAAGTAGTTGCACTGGTAGTGAGGTTAATGGAGCTTACCAGTATCAGGGTTGGGAATGAATCGTACAAAAAGCTTTATGGATCATTTGGCTTAACGACGTTGCAAAACAGGCACGTGAAGGTTGACGGATCCAATCTCCGGTTTGAGTTTAAAGGCAAGAAAGGAGTGTTTCACAAAGTATCGCTGCAAAGCCGTAAGCTGGCACGTTTGGTAAAGCAATGCCGTGATATCCCCGGGAAAGAGCTTTTTCAATATTATAACGAGGATGGTACAAGGTGCAGTGTAGGCTCGGGTGATATTAATAGCTATCTGCGTGAAATTACCGGAGAGGATTTCACAGCTAAAGACTTCCGTACCTGGGCAGGTAGTGTAAGCGCATTGTACGCTTTTAAAGAGGCAGGAGAATTTGACAGTGTTACAGAGTGTAAAAAGAAGATAGTGAGTGTTTTGGACGAGGTAGCCATAAACCTTGGGAACACGCGTACTGTTTGTAAAAAGTACTACGTGCACCCAACGGTTATTAAAAGTTATGAGGAGGGAACCATTTTTAAATACATCAGCCAGCTTGATGAACGCGAAGATGTAAAAGCCGCCGAACTTAATATTGCTGAGAAAGCCTTACTCAACCTGCTGGAAACGGAAAAACTGGCCGAGGCCAGTTGAGAAGGTTGATTATGTTTAAAGTTGCTTAAGAGCGTGTTTATTTCTATTAATATTAACTGATCTTATCGAAATAAAACTACTCACCTAATCTAACTTAATCAACCAATTACGTTACTTTTTACGGGTACCTATTACAACTACACCGTCTTTAGCTTTATCGCCATATTTTTTTGTGGCATCGTCGCCTTTGAGTATAGAAATACTCTCTATTTTGTCCGAACCGAGTTTTTTCAGTGCATCCATGGTGCTATTTTTGCCATCTATTACAACCAGTGGGTCTTTGTCGCCATTGGTTACAATGCTCATTCCGTTCACTTTTATTGCCTTAACGTTTGCTTTTTTACCGTACCCGGTAACAATAACATCACCGCCTTGAGCTACTATGGCATCATCGTCAGATTTGATGCTGTATGAAAGAGCTGTAGGTTTTGCTTTTACACCGTTAATAGTTATTGTACTGTTGCTGCTGCCAGTTGCCGAACTGCTTACACCTTTCACTACAACAAGGCTTTTAACATGTTTTACATCAACACTTTTACTAACTGGACCAACAGCCACTACATTAATATTGTCATCGTCATTTAGCACAGTATAGCCACTTAGGTTTGTGCTAACCTTTTTTAAAGTAATATTTGGTACACTTTTTTCGAGTTCTTCTTTGTTGGGAGCGTCTTTAGTAATTATATAAGCTACTTTAATCGGTTTGCCCTCTTCAATCTTAGCAAATTTCCGCGCATTGTCTCCTGTAAGTATATACATGTTCTCGATCTTTGTCGGATCGATGGTTTTACCGGCAGATACCGCGCCATTTACTACAAATACCAATGAATCTCTTTTAATGTCGCTTATTATTCTGATCTTTTTGATAGTATCATTTGGAGCGGTTAATGGGGCGGCAGGCGCAAGCGCACTTAATGCGACTTTGGGAAGTGCCACCGGAGCAGCAGTAATTGCAGCTTTAGTTGCCCTTGCTTTTGACACCGATTTTGAAGCTTTGGCGGGTTTGGTATCCTGTTTAATAACCTCGTCCGGGTTAATGTTAATGATCCTGGCCAGAGGTTGTACCGCGTTGGCAAGGGTAATCCTCACAGGTTTGGCAAAATCAGCTTTTGAAATGCTGAATACCAGTAACAAGGCCATAACGGCCGGCACTACAAAAGCGTAGCGCGTGAGGTTAAGTTTCGACGATCTTTTCGCGTTCATCATGATTATCCGTTTTTTTATAGTTGAAATATTGAAATGGTTTACAATGCCGGGTTGGGTATTATTAAAACTTACGTTTACTAAACTGTATTGGTAAGTTTTACTGTCTACACCATTTTTCAGGATCTTACGATCGGTAATAAACTCAATGTTTTCCCTTACGGCCCTTTTGATAAGCCAGATGCCAGGGTTAAACCAGTAAAAAATACTGCTCAGTTCGGCTAACAGAATATCTGCGGTGTGCCATTGGTTCACGTGCACCTGCTCATGCAGCAGGATAGATTTAAGGTCGGCTGGTTCATGTTTAGCGGGGTTTACATAAATACTTCGCCAAAAGGAAAATGGCGCGGCATCTTTGTCCATTACCCTAACCAAATGTTCGCCTATGTATTGAGGTTTGGAGTTTTTATACAATCGTAACAGGGATAAAAGCTGTAAGGCCAGGCGAATGAGCAGCAGGCCGGCCCCTGTCCAGAAAATAATGCCCAGCCAATACCAGTAATCAAATGTTTGAACCGGTTGGCTTGTCAGTTGTACGTGCGATTGCCAGTTGATGGCAATCTGCTCCATAGGTTTGGCCAGTTCTTCGTGCCGCTGTACAAAGGCCGAAAAATTGATCTGCGGATAGATGCTTGCAAACAGGATAGCCGCAAGCAAATAGATCCGGTTAAGTGTATAAAAAGTGAGGGGCCTCAGCACCAGGTAATAGCCCGCGCAAAACAACAACAGGGCTATGTTTACTTTTAATAAAAAAACAAATGTTGCCGGCATCATCGTAAGGTTTATTGTTTTTCAATGAGTTTAATGATCTCTTTCAGGTCGGTGGCGCTGATTTTTTTTTCATTGGCGAAAAACGTTACCAGGTCTTTATAAGAGTTTTGAAAATAGTTGCTCACAAAACCACTCATAAAGCGCTTTTTATATTCCTCTTCCTGTATCACAGGCAGGTAGCGGAAGGAGTTACCCATTTTTTCGCTTTTCAAAAATCCTTTGCGCTCCAGGTTTTTTATGGTAGAGGCAAGGGTAGTGTAAGGGGGCTTTGGTTCGGCCAGTTGATCTAAAAAATCCTTGATAAATCCCGGGCCCGATTGCCACACCGCCTGCATTGCTTCTTCCTCTTGTTGCGATAATTTTTCCATTGTATTTACGATTGTTTCGTAAATCTACGAACTATTCGTAGTAAAGCAAATTTATTTTCACTTTTTAACAGAATTTAACGTTTGGTGGTAGAGATTAGTGGTTGGAGATCAGAGGTTAGGTTGTAAGAAAACTAATCTCCATTCTCTAATCACTAACCTCTGTCCTTGCGTTAGGGATAGGAGCGGGTACCGGCCAATGAGCGTAATGCCTGCAGGCGTATGAGCGGATAGCCCGGCCGCAGGCAACGCCCATAATCTGAACCGTTGACGTGAATGATTGCGTTGATTGCGTTGATTTTTGCCTGAACCGCGATTAAACGGGTGAAAGAATTTATAGGATTTGAATTGCATCCTTTAATTAACTTCACATTCAAAAAATCCCTATTCATACAAGTAACTGGTCAATAATTCTATCACTAATGTCCATCAACCCATTGGCCAAGCCAGCACAATCGTTCTCGACAAAACCAACCTCTAATTAATAACTGAGCTTAACCATATCTTAACGCAAATCCATTAGCTACCAAACCAACCCTGTTAATTTCATAAAAACCTTAACAAAAGTTGTTTTAAGCTTAACATAGAAACAAACAAAAAACTATATTTAAAGCAGAGTTGATTGTAAAACATAAATACGCGCTTATTGAAAACTATTACCCGCAGGGACTTTTTAGGAAAAGGTGCCATGTTGGCTGGCGGGGCTTATCCCGCTATGCTTGCCCTTGGCTTATTAAAACCATCGCCGGCTCATGCCTTTAATCTCGAAGGCAATGGCAAAGGAAAACATATTATTATTTTAGGCGGAGGTTTGGCCGGCATGACCAGTGCCTACGAACTTGGTAAACTCGGCTATCAGTGCACCATTCTGGAGGCGCGGCAGCGCACGGGTGGACGCTGCTTTAGTATCCGTAATGGTACTACCAATACCGAAATTGATAAACCAACAGCTACCGCCCGCTTTGATGCCGGGCAGTATTTTAACGCCGGCCCTTCGCGCATTCCGCACAACCACGAACTTACACTGCATTACTGCAAAGAGCTGGGCGTGCCCATCCAGGTTTATAATAACGTAAACGAGGGGGCATATTATTTTGCTGAAGGCAAAGGGCCTTTATCCAACAAAAAGATAAAGGTTAGGGAGGTGCATAATGACATTCGTGGTTATATGACCGAAATGCTGGCTAAAAGCATTGACCATGGCAGTCTCGACAGTAACTTTACAAAAGAGGATGGCGAAAAGATCATTGAATACCTGCAGGCCGAAGGTGGGCTGGATATTGGTAAGTTATACAAAGCATCGGCGCGCCGTGGTTACGCTGAATCACCGGGGGCAGGGGACAAGCCAGGCAAAATAGCTGATCCGCATAAACTGGCCGACCTGCTGCATTCGGGTTTGATGGACCCCGATTTTTATAACGTGGCCGAATATACCTATGAATTGCAAATGACCATGTTCCAGGCCGTTGGTGGGATGGATCAGATAGCCAAAGCATTGGAGAAGAAGGTGGCTCCATCCATAAAAATGGGCGCGGAGGTTACGGCTATCAATAATATGGCTGAGGGTGTTAAGATAACCTATAAAGATGCCACCGGCGAGCATATATTAAACGGTGACCTGTGTATCTGTACCATCCCGTTGCCGGTTTTGAGTAATATCAGCAATAATTTCAGCAGTGATGTTAGTCGCGCTATTGATTATATCAGCTATAACCAAACAGGGAAGATTGGCCTGCAGTTTAAGCGCCGTTTTTGGGAGGAGGATGAGCATATTTACGGTGGTATAACGCACACTAACAATGATTTAACGCAGATTTTTTATCCATCCTATGATTATTTAGGAAAAAAAGGTATCTTGATTGGATATTACAATTTTAACGAAAAAGCGCAGAAGATAGGCGCTTTAAGCTACGCCGAGAGGGAGAAGTTCGCACTGGAAAAAGGCAGGCTCGTCCACCCGCAATATGACAAGGAGTTTGAAAGCTCGTTTTCGGTAAGCTGGCATAAAACCAAATATAATTTAGGCGGATGGGCGGTGTATACCACCGAAACCCGTAAAACACAATACCCGGTACTGTTAAAGCCCGATAAGCAGGTATATTTTGCAGGTGAGCATTTAACATACCTGAATGCCTGGATGGCCGGGGCATTTGAATCGGCCAGGAGTACGGTTGCCGCTGTACATGCCAGGGTTACTAACCAGCGCACCCAATATCCGGTTCAGAAATAATATCAACGTAAAAGCATTAAATACCACCACCATGTCAAGTACAATTAACCGCAGAAACTGGATCAAATCCAGCGCATTTATGGCCGGGGGACTGGCCTTTTTTTCAGGAACAATTGGTAAGCTGGCAGCCATGCCGGCCCGTGTATTTAAACCATTAAGCAGGGCATTAACCGATCAGGAGGCTGTTACTAATGCAGGCTTTGAATTAAAGGCAAGGTTGCTGGCCAATGAAAATCCTTTCGGTCCGTCGCCGGCTGCAAAAAAGGCTATACAGGACGCTATTGATAAAAGCTATCAATACCCGTTCATGACCCAGGGTACCTTATACAATAAAATAGCCCAGTATGAGGGCATCAACTACAATAATATCCTGATGGAGTCGGGCTCGTCACCATTATTACTCGCGGCAGCTATACATTACAGCAAAGGCGGGAAAAGCATTATTACCGGCGATCCTTCATATGACGACCTGCCATCGCACGCGCAGCAGCTGGAAGGGAAGTGGATCAAAGTACCCCTTACGGCCGATTACAAGCTTGATCTGGATGCCATGGAGGCCAAGATTGATGATAATACCGGGCTTGTATATATATGTAACCCTAACAATCCAACGGCTACGATATTAGATACGGCTAAGCTTAAAGCTTTTTGCGAACGTGTGTCAAAAAAAACAACCGTATTTGTTGATGAGGCCTACATCGATTACCTGCCCGACCCACAGGCCAGTACGATGATCAGCACTGTGAAAGCCGGAAACAACGTTATTGTTGCCCGTACTTTTTCAAAGTTGTATGGCTTTGCCGGTTTGCGTTGCGGCTACGTAATTGCCCAGCCCGATACGATTAAAACGTTGTCGATGTATACAACAGGCTTTTCGCTTGCCGCAACCACTATTGCAGGCGCAATTGCGGCGTATCGCGAAGAAGAGTTTTTAAAGGACGCTCTCCAAAAAACAAACGCTTCCAAAGAATACCTGTATTCGGTACTAAAAAAAGAAGGTTATGAATACATCCCATCATCGGCAAACTTTGTAATGTTCCCGCTAAAAATGGACGGTAAAAAATTTGTCAGTGAAATGATGAAGCGCGGTGTAGGTGTCCGTAACTGGCAATTTAATGGCAAGGACTGGTGCCGCGTGAGCATCGGTCGTATGGACGAAATGGAAGCCTTTGCCGATGCGTTTAAACAGTTGTCTTAAGTGATTAGAGGTTGGAGATTAGTTGGAAAAGCAAAATCTAATCTCTAATCTCCAATCTCTAAAACAACCAACCTCTAATCTCTAACCTCCAATCTCTAAAATGAGAAAACTCACATTAACACTACTACTAACTTCATCTCTTTATTTTGCCCAGGCGCAAACAGTAAACCCTCGTCCGCTTACTATGGATGAGTATAAAAAGGCACAATCATTCACGATTGCCAACCTGGATAATGACACTTACATTAAATTTGAAAATACATATGTGCTTGACAGGTATGAAAGCCGTAAACCCTATTTCATAACCGGATCTGACGGGTTAAAAAAACGCATCGACCTGTATAAACTGATGGCCAAAGAAGGTATGCAGGAAATAGGCCTGATGGTATTTTATACCAACGAAAAGGGCAAACTTTACAAAGCCCTGGTACCTGATTTTACAGCCGATGCCAAGGTTTGGGAACAATATTTTCAGGATATTGATAATATCAACAAAGTAGAGCAAAACTTTATCCTAAAACTATCTTATGTACTGTCGAAAGAAGTTAGTTTTCAGCAATATAAAGTACTTAACGGCGGTAAGGACCTGAAAGAGGAAGCTGCTACCTATGGTAATGATATCTGTTTTCCGGGCGAAGAACTGGTAACTATGGCTAACGGCGATAAAAAGATGCTGAAAGCTGTAAAGAGCGGAGATGAGGTAATTTCTGTTGATCCTGCTACTAAAAAGAACATGATAGTTAAGGTGAAAGAACTCACTACTCACGAAGCAAAAAACTACGCGATTACTCAACTGGTGTTGGTATCAGCTCAAACAAAAACTACAACACAGGGGAAAGAGGTTAAATTGAATAGCAAGGTTCTGCAGGCAACTCCCAATCACCCTATGTTAACCAAACAGGGCAATGTCAAAATAGGAGAGGTGGCAACCGGACAGGAAGTGCTTTGCCTCAATGAACAAACAGGTAAATACGAAGCTTTCACCGTGCTGCAAAAAACAGAACATGCAGGCGGCGTACAAAAAGTGTATAATATTGTTGCCGATGGTGGCAGTACGCTGCTCATGAATGGTGTAATGGTGATGCAGAAGTAATCTGCCTCATGATCTGCAATTCTAAAACTTCGTAAGTTTGGGTGAGGGCATCAATCCCAGGGTAAAAATACCATTACCCGGCCGCATAGGGCAAGTAAATGACTATCTTGTCCGTTCAAAATTATCTGCATCAACACTTATGCCTATAAAAACAACGGTTATTACCGGGGCTACCTCCGGCATTGGTAAAGCAACGGCAATAGCCCTTGCCGGGCAGGATCATGCGGTTTACCTGCTGGTTCGTAATATCATCAGGGGTGAGGCTGTTAAACAGGAAATCATTAGCCAGACCGGCAATAAGCATATCTATGTAATTAAATGTGATCTCGCCGATCTGCAAAGTGTTCGTGAAGCTGCAGCTGAGCTTTCATACAAGTTGATGTCGGTTAACACACTTATTAATAATGCAGGCGCCGGTTTTAGTGAGAGACAGGTAAGTAAGGATGGGTTTGAAATGACTTTCGCTACCAACCATCTCGGGCACTTTTTATTAACTACGAGCTTGATGCCATTGCTTGAGCGTGGGCAGGCGCGCATTATCAATGTGAGCTCCGAGGGGCATAAATTAGGGAAACCCAATTTCGACGATTTGCAATCGGTACAAGGATATTCGGCTGTTAAAGCTTACGGTATGGCCAAACTTTTTAACGTTTATTTTGCCCGGTCACTCGCACAAAAGTTTGGCAACAATGGGGTACTGGCATTCTCTCTCCATCCAGGTGCCGTGAACAGCGGCTTTGCCGATAAGCTTAAAGGGTTTGAAAAAATATTCATGAAGCTGGCCCGGCCGTTTATGATCACACCTGAACGGGGCGCAGAAACATCCATCTACCTGGCAACTGCATCTCAATTGGATAAATTTAATGGTAGCTATTTTAAAAAGAAGAGGGTTGCTAAAACGGCTGGAATAGTACAGGATGCTATAGCACAGGAAAAGCTCTGGCAGATAAGTGAGAAACTAATCAGTAAATCAATTGCTTAAAATTTGTGCAAAGGTTTGTAACTATGAATTTACCGTGAATAATTCAATCATTTGCTTGAAAATGTTGCAACATTAAAATCAATAAGTTAATTTAGATGACTTAAACATGACAATTATGCCTGTTAACAAAAAATTATTAGTTACACTCGGTCTGCTATCCATAGTAGTGTTTGGCGCCATGACCACCAGTAAGCCACAGGACGAAGGTTTTAAAAATCTTAAAGTATTGCCTAAAAAGATTTCTGGCGAAAACCTGCATAAGGTAATGGAAGATTGGTCGCATTCTTTGGGCGTGCATTGCAATTTTTGCCATGCCCGTAATGAGGAAACTAAAAAGATGGATTGGACAAGCGATGCCAAACCAGAAAAGGAAATGGCTCGTGATATGTATAAAATGATGAACAAAATTAACCAGAAATATTTTCATGCTAAAAAAGACTCATTGGGCATGATTATGCAGAGCGGAGTTAATTGCAATACCTGTCACCGTGGTACAGCCCATCCTGAAGTGATGGTACCAGACGGAAAAGGCCCGGGTGGCCCAGGAATGGCCCCTGGTCCAGGGGGACAGCCAGGTCCGCCGCCGGGTGCACCTGCGCCAACTAAACCATAATTGAAATCATATTATCTATAAAACAAAAATGCCTTTGGTTTTGCCAAAGGCATTTTTGTTTTATGCCTGCTTTGTATGCAAGTTACTTTAGGTAATGATTAAAGAAAGTATGAATTATTTAATTAACCGTCGATCGCGTATTCTTTTTAGGAATAATTTTAAGCCGAGTTCATGAAAAATTCATTCATTGTAACTATTTTTATACAAAATAATAATTTGTTGATTTTATATAAAAACTTTATTTGTTAGTTTATTATAGGTTAATGAATTAATTATTACAACCTTTAATAATTATCATAATTAACAAATGACTGCGGAGTTTCGAATTAAACCACAGGAGACGGCTAATACTACAACAAGTTCCAGCGAATTAATGTGCCGGAATTGTAAAACCCGTTTAAGCCGTGTTAAGCGGAGCGCATTTGCTAAATTTTTCCTGTTTGGCTTACCTTTCAAAAAATACATCTGTTATAAATGTTCTCGTAAAACCTACAGGTGGGTTTCTAAATAACATTTAATATTTCATGCCGCTTTTATAAGCATCTGGCATATGATAAGTTTTTGGATAAATCAATTACATTTGTTTTATGCAGAAAATATTGGTTGCCAACCGGGGCGAAATTGCCTTGCGGATTATGCGCTCTGCGCGCGAAATGGGTATTAAAACCGTTGCTGTATATTCGGACGCGGATAGAGACGCTTTACATGTGCGCTATGCCGATGAAGCTATAAACATTGGAGAAGCTCCTTCCAGTCAATCTTATCTTGTTGGTGAAAAGATCATAATTGCCTGTAAGCAAACCGGTGCGGAAGGGATTCACCCCGGATATGGCTTTTTAAGCGAAAATGCCGGTTTTGCCCGGTTGGTAAGAGATTCGGGGCTTATTCTTATCGGTCCTTCGCCGGAGGCTATGGAGGTGATGGGTAACAAGCTATCTGCTAAAAATGCGGCGCTTAGATACAATATCCCGATGGTGCCCGGAACCGAAGAGGCAATTACCGATATTAATGAAGCCAAACAGCGGGCTATTGAAGTGGGCTTCCCCATATTGATCAAGGCAGCTGCAGGTGGTGGCGGTAAAGGGATGCGTATTGTTGAAAGTGCCGGGGACTTTGAAGAACAGATGCAGTTGGCGGTTTCTGAAGCTACATCAGCCTTTGGTGATGGTTCCGTTTTCATTGAGCGCTATGTTTCATCCCCCAAACACATCGAAATCCAGGTACTTGGCGATACACATGGTAATATTGTGCACCTATTTGAGCGCGATTGTTCGGTACAGCGCCGGCATCAAAAAGTAATTGAAGAGGCGCCGTCATCAATATTAACGCCCGAAATAAGAGAAAAGATGGGGCGTTGTGCGGTTGATGTGGCCCGCTCTGTTAACTATACCGGTGCCGGTACGGTTGAGTTTATCATGGATGAGGCGCTGAATTTTTATTTCCTGGAGATGAACACGCGGTTGCAGGTTGAACACCCGGTAACTGAAATGATAACCGGTATTGACCTGGTGAAAGAGCAAATTAAAATAGCGAGAGGCGAGGCTATCAGCTTTAAGCAGGAGGATTTAGCGATTCGCGGTCACGCGGTCGAACTTCGTGTTTATGCCGAAGACCCTGCTAATAATTTTTTGCCGGATATCGGCACGCTGCAAACATACATCACACCCAAGGGCCCCGGTGTGAGGGTCGACGATGGCTTTGAGCAAGGTATGGAAATTCCAATTTATTACGACCCGATGATAGCCAAACTCATAACTTATGCCGATACACGTGCCGAAGCCATTGACCGCATGATAAGGGCTATTGACGAATATCAAATCACCGGTATTACAACTACGCTTGGTTTCGGGCGTTTTGTGATGGAACATGAGGCCTTTACTTCGGGCAATTTTGATACGCACTTTGTAAAAAAATATTTTGCCCCCGAAGAACTGCAGGAAAGCCACGAGGATGAGGCAATAATAGCTGCAATGGTAATGGAACAGCTCTTGAGCAAAAAGAAGGTTTCCATTGCCGTACAGTCGGAGATTGTTGAAGCCAGCAACTGGATTAAAAACAGGAAGCAGGTTTAATAATTATTCATCGCAGCCAGTTCGTCTATAAAAGTTACCTGCGCCGGGTTAATCTTTCTTTTTGCTGTCGCGATATCAAACCATTCGCCGCGGTCAATTTCATCAAAAGTTTGTTTTTTGCCTGAACGCGGCGGCCATTCCATTTCAAATGTATTGCTTTTGATGGCTTTCGGATCGATATTGCCCTCTACTGCCCAGGCCAATACTGTTTTACCTCCTTTTTGTTTGACAGATCTCAATGCTGTAAAACTCCCTGTTATTTCATGTCCGGTTTCTTCCTGAAACTCACGTTTGGCTGCTGCGAGCGGGTCTTCATCCGCTTCGTATTCACCTTTGGGTACCGACCAAGAGGCATCGTCTTTGTTTTTAAAGAAAGGGCCGCCCGGATGTACAAGAAATAACTGTAAACCCTGAGATGTCTTACGGTATAATAAGATCCCGGCACTTTGCTTTGGCATGTTTAAGATTTAAAGGCAAGTTAATGAAAGCCTTAATTATAATTGTTATTTTTGGTTACAAACACCCAAAACCGATATACAATTTTATTATGGCAGACGACAGATGGAGCAAATTTAAAGTAACAGCTGATGTTGACACAGATGTGCGCAGTATGTATGAAGCCTGGGCTACTCCCGAAGGCCTGGAAACCTGGTTTTTGCGTAAGGCCGATTTCTTTGCCATAGCCGGCCGTCAGCGCGAACAGCAGGAATTTATTAAGAAGGAGGATACTTATACCTGGTATTGGCATGGATATGACGATACTACGGTTGAGAACGGGCAGGTATTAGAGGCCAACGGAAGTGATTTTGTTAAGTTTACATTTACCGGCGGCAGTATTGTAGGTGTTTCCATAACCTGCAAATTAGGTGTTGTTATTGTTGAACTGGTACAGGAAAATATCCCTGAAGAAGCCGATCCTGAAAAAAACCTTTATGTACAATGCCAGCTTGGCTGGACATTTTATCTGGCTAACCTGAAATCAATATTGGAAGGTGGCAAAGATCTCCGCAATAAGCGTAAGGATCTGTTCTCAAGTTTCAAATAATTTCATTTACTGCTGACAAACCGTAGTATAAAATGTTATAGCTTTGGTGCCAATCAAAGTAGCCCTTTAACGGGCCAGGAGGCATATGTTTACAGGAATTATAGAAACTTTAGGTAAGATCACCGATCTGCAACAGGAAAAAGGCAACCTCAATATCACTGTTGAATCAGCTATATCGCATGAGCTTAAGATTGACCAATCGGTAGCGCACAATGGCGTTTGCCTTACCGTAGTAGCTTTGGCTGATGGTTTGCATGTAGTGACCGCTATTGAAGAAACCCTGAATAAAACCAATTTATCCCAGCTCAAAGTTGGCGACCCGGTAAACCTGGAGCGTTGTATGCAAATGAATGCCCGGCTTGACGGCCATATTGTGCAGGGGCATGTTGACCAGGTCGCCATTTGTACCGCTTTTAAAGAACTCGACGGTAGCTGGGAGTATACCTTTGAATATGACGCCTCAAGCGGTAATGTAACGGTAGAAAAAGGATCGATCTGCGTAAATGGTATCAGTCTTACTGTAGTTAATTCGCACGCCAACAGCTTTTCTGTAGCTATTATCCCGTATACATTTGAGCATACCAACCTGCACAATGTGCAAGTTGGCAGCCTGGTTAACCTTGAGTTCGATATCATAGGCAAATACGTTGCCCGCTTAATGCAACGCTAAATCCCTAACGACTTAATGCGTTCTTTAGAGTAGGCGATATAAGTTTTTTGTGAATCCTTTGGTTTGCTCGCCAGGTATTTTTTATAGTACTTAATAGCTATTGACTTATTCTTCAGTTCGGTATCATACAGCGTGGCCAGCGCGTAATAAGTGATAGCATCGGGCTTATATAGCAAGCTTTTCTGATATGCTTCAACAGCACTTTTAAGCTGGTGCAGGCGGTCGTACGAATCACCTTTTTCGCTGTAATAGGAGCTTACCCCAGTAGATACGGCCTCCTCAATGGCCTTATTTAAATATACAATAGCTTTAGCATTATTATGTAAAGCTTTGTAGCTCATTGCTGTATAGTAATATGAAGCTTCGGTGCCTGTATTACCATCCTCCAATATTTTGAAGGTTTTGATACAATCCGCATACTGGGTGGTCATGTAATAGGAGGTAGCGAGCATAGATACGATACTGCCGGCCTGTTCACCTGCATCAATTAGTTTTTTGGTAATGGCAACGGCTACCGGGTATCTTTTTAAAGCATACGAAGCCTGGGCTTTCCCCTTCAGCAAAAGCAGGTTTGCTGTATCGGCAACTAAAGCTTTATCAATTATATTTTCGGCATTACCATATAGTTTAAGGTTTATATAAAAAGACGACAGATCATATGCAACATCCGGGTTAAGCGGATTGATTTTGTTGGCTTTTTGCAGGTACACGATACTTCCCTCTATATCGCCTATATTTTGTGATAGGTCTGCCAATTGTTTATATACGTCAAAGTTAGTAGTGTCCTTCAGCAGGATCTTCTTTACATACTGAATCGCTTTTTTGTTATTGCCACGCCTTTTAATGATCTCGCTCATATTGTATAGGTTGGTGAGGCTGGTGGTATCAGTATCGTAAATCCGTTGATAGTAGTTTTCGGCATCAGGCAGGCGTGAGGCCATTTTTGATGTATAGGCCAGTTTCGCCAATACCTTAAGATCCGTAATAGGTTCAGGATATGTTTTTTGGAGATAATCGGCTGCATCGGCAAAACGCTGATTTTGATAATAATCAAGCAAGAGCGAATCATTAGCGGGCTGTTGAGCGTGTAATTGTAATACTGATAAGATAAGGAATAGGCTTATAAATAGATTTTTCATAACTAAATATTAGTTAAACTAAGTTATTAGTTATAGGTAGCAATTCCAAATCTGAAACAATTTTTTATTAAGGTGGTTAGATTTATAATTAATCATTAAAACCACCTATTATGGATAAGTTAAAGAAGTTTGGACTGATGGAAAAAATTGTCCATGAACTGGAAGACCTGAAGAATAGCCAACAGGCTATCATTGCTAAGTTAACTAAAATTGAAGTTGATAATATTGAGCTTGGAGACAAACGTCTTGAAAAAGATCTGCCCGATATGCACCAGCGTGTATCAGAAAACCTGGATACCATTACAGCCATCCTCGAAGATTTTGCTAATCAAACTGCAAACTACAGCAATAGTAATAATATAGCAGCACTGAAAGAACAGGAAGCACTAGGGAAATAAAAAAGAAAACTCCCCAGGAACCGGGGAGTTTTCTTTTTTAAGTTATTTTCAAAATTTAAATCAACGATTTTCTTTTCTCAGCTGAAATAGATTTTCGACGTCTTCGTGTTTAATGAAATCTGCCATCGCAATCTCTTGGTCGGCAGTGGTTAATTGCTCATCATAATCTATTTCCTCCATTTCATCTTTCATAATACTAATATAGTGAATGAAAGATTTCTTTACTGGTACTGAATATAAATAGGAGCAGGCTTCAGGCTTAACACTTCTTTGGGTGTAAGCATCCGGTGCGGCTCATTCTTAATGTCGTTTTTATAAAATAATTTAAAGCCGGTAAACTGAACAGGCTCTTCGGAAATGAAATATTTGTAAGTGCCTTTTTTAAGCTCCGGGCCGCCCCAGCCGTCCATGTCCATTACTACCTGAACTTCAAGCCTTAGTTTAATGTCTTTATAATTGGTCACCATGCGTTTGGTAAAGCGATGAACCACGAATATTTTAGGCGGCAGGTCGTTCTTTTTCACCAGCTTGGCTAAATAACCTGTTACGTAGTTAATATCATCGGCATCAAAAGTGCCTATGCGCTTGCCGGGTACACTGCCTTCTTTCATAGAAAATTCCGGGTCGATGCCTAAATGAACGTTTGGCATCTTCATGTATTTCTCCAGCAAAGGCAATTCCGTTTGTACCGTGCTGAAACCGACCTGTATGTCTAAAAATACAAGGGCATTAATACTCTTTGCCCAGTTGATCACGGTATCTATCTGGCTAAAGGGCATGCGCAGGTTATGTAAACCATTACGCCCTGCATCTGCCTGGGCGGTTACGCAGATGTAATGCAGGGCCGGCACTACATTGGTAGCCGTATCGGCTTTCTCCCAGTTTTTTACTTCTTCCTTTAATTTATTAAGCATGGTTTTGCGTGGGTATTGACCAAGCACGCCCATGTTTTTAGAATAAAGATTGCCGTAAAACGCTACAATGCGGTTAAATGGTAAGATAGCACCGGGCAGGGGATACTCCTTGGTTTTTACCGGCCAGCGTCCGCTTTTATCGCCGTTGGCCAGTTTTTTCATCAATGAATCGTACGTTAAAGTATCCAGCATTGACGATTTTGCAGACGTATCACGGAGGTGTTTACGGGTTGAAGCACAGGCCGTATTAGTTACGGCAATATAAATAAACAGGGCTAAAGCAGAAATTGTCCTTTTCAAATTTTAAGATTTTTGACTTGATCAGCAATATCTGTGCCTATTCTATACTCTTGCCCTTCATAGCTGTACTTATAGCCTGATCCATCAAGCGTTCCGCAAAAGGCCTTGTAAACTCGTTAACCTCATCAATCGTTTTTAAAATCAGGTCTTTATCACCGCTTGTCAGAGCCTCTTTCAGTTTCTGAACAAGTTTGGTAGTATCAGCAATTTCTGTAACGGAAACATAGTCGGCATTCTTTTGCAGAAAGCGTTCAACAGTATAAACCATTTGCTCGCCTTCTGTACGTGCCTCAATAAGCATACGCTGGCTCACATCATCTTTTGCGTGGGTGATGCTATCCATCAGCATTTGCTCCACCTGCTCGTCGGTAATGCCGTAAGTTGGTTTTACTTCAACCTCCTGCTTTACGCCCGAACGTAGCTCGATGGCCTGTATAGTAAGGATGCCATCGGCATTCAATAAAAAGTTAATATCAACCTTAGGGAAACCGGCAGGCATAGAAGGGATGCCTTTCAAATCAAACTCGGCCAGTTTACGGTTTTCTTTGATCAGGTCGCGCTCTCCCTGGTAAACAGCAATTTTCATGTTTACCTGCCCATCTATTGAGGTGGTATACTGTCTGCCGCCTTTAGTTGGTACTTTAGAATTTCGGGGGATGATCACGTCCATCAGGCCGCCCATAGTTTCAATCCCTAAGGATAGGGGGGTAACATCCAGCAATAAAATATCTTTACGGTTACCGGCCAAAATATCGGCCTGTATAGCAGCACCTAAGGCAACTACTTCATCTGGGTTTACATCATCATGCACCGGGCGACCGAAAAACTCGGCAACCATACGCTTAACTAATGCCGTGCGGGTTGAACCGCCAACCATAACTACTTCATCAATCTGATCGATGGTTAGTTTGGCATCATTAAGGGCATTCTGGCAGCTGGCGATGGTTTGTTGCACTTTAGGCAATATCAGTTCTTCAAAAGTTGTACGATCAAGCGTACACCAGATCTCGCCAATTTTATCGTTAACCAGGCTTTGATGGGCAAAGGCTTTCTTGGCTTCTTCGGCTTTTAGGCGCAGTTGTTGCGCCAGTTCGGTATTGGCAAATACTTCGGCTTTGTTAAGCTGGTTTTTCTCAATCCAGTAATCAACAATAATGCGGTCAAAATCGTCGCCACCTAAAAAGGTATCGCCATTGGTTGACAGCACTTCGAAAATGCCATTCTGGATCTGCAGTATGGATACATCAAAAGTACCACCACCAAGGTCATAAACAGCAATGGTTTTTGTTTCTTCAGGGTTTAAGCCTATACCATACGCCAAGCTTGCAGCGGTAGGTTCGTTTACTATCCGCAAAACATCAAGTCCGGCAAGTTTACCTGCGTCGCGGGTGGCCTGGCGTTGCGAATCGTTGAAATAAGCAGGTACTGTAATTACCGCACGGTTAACCGGGGTTTTAAGGGCATGTTCGGCGCGGGCCTTAAGCTCTTTCAATATCTGGGCCGATAGCTCGATGGGCGTATAAAATTTATCGCCTACTTTGATCTTAACCAGGCTTTCAGTATCGTCGTCAATTACTTTATAGCTAAAAAAGTCTTTGTAGTTTTCAATATCGTGATAACTGCGACCCAGCAAGCGCTTAACCGAAAATATGGTATTTTGCGGATCAGTTATCAGAAATTCTTTTGCCTCGTTTCCAACCAGTACATCTCCGGTATTGCCAAAATGCACCACAGATGGAACAAGTACACCTTTACCTGCATCATTTATTACCTGCGGATTTTTATCAGGGTTGATAAATGCTACCAGTGAATTGGTGGTGCCAAGATCAATACCTACAATGATTTCTTCTTTTTGTAATGAGCCTGTTGCCAGGTTGATAGAAACTTTAGCCATTATATTAAATTAACAAAGGGCAAATGTACTTAGTTTTAAGTGATGCATTGTCGTTTTTAATTCAGTTTTGTTATAAATAAGCACCAGGTTATTTCATTTTACTGACAAACAAATGCGGCATAGTTCATCTTTTTATAAAAAATAATATCATATGGAAAAGCGTGAATTAGGTAAATCCGAACTATATACTGGGCCATTGGTTTTTGGCGGTAACGTTTTTGGCTGGACAGTTAAAGGCAATGATACCGCCGTTTTACTGGATGCGTTTTTTGACGCCGGTTTTAACACAATTGATACTGCCGATGTATACACCCGCTGGGTTGAAGGCAATAAGGGAGGAGAATCGGAAACGGAGATAGGCAAATGGTTAAAACAAAGCGGTAAGCGTGATCAGGTCATTATTGCTACAAAAGTGGGTTCGGAATTAGATTCGGAAAGAAAGGGCCTGAAAAAGGATTATATTGTCAAAGCTGCTGAAGACTCGTTGAAAAGGCTGCAGACAGATTATATCGACCTGTATCAGACCCATTATGATGACCCTTCAACGCCGGTTGAAGAAACCTTACGTGCTTATGATCAGTTAGTGCAGGAAGGTAAAGTTCGTGCTATCGGCACATCCAATATGTCGGTTGAGCGATTGCACGAGTCTTTAAAAGTAAGTGTTGAAAAGGGGCTCATCGCGTACCAAACTTTACAGCCCGAGTATAATCTGTTTGACAGGGAAAAATATGAAACCACCTATGAGCCTTTTTTGAAGGAGAAAAATATAGGTGTAATTAGCTATTTTTCATTAGCCAGCGGCTTTTTAAGCGGTAAATACCGTTCGGAAAGCGACCTGCAGGGGCGCAGCCGGGCACGTTCGGTTAAAAAATATCTTAATGAGCGCGGTTTTAAAATATTGACAGCACTTGATGAGGTTGCTGCTCAATACAACGTAAGCCAGTCGGCAATTGCGTTGGCCTGGTTAATTGCGCGGCCAAGTGTAACGGCGCCTATCGTTAGCGCCACCAATCTTGATCAGCTTAAAGAGTTTGTCACAGCTGCCAATTTGAAGTTGAGCGGGGAAGTTATCGAAACCCTGAATACTGCCAGCGCTTACTAAATATTCTTTTATAATTTAACGGCACGCTTTTCTGTTGAAGGGCGTGCCGTTTGTTTTTAGCAGCCTGATAGGCAAGCTAAAAGCTGGTTTTTGATTGCTTAATAATTACATCAATTTTTTAATTTAATTATTAAATAACAATGTCCTGTTTTTTGATTTTTTAAACACTAAAGTTTTAAAGATTTCATGAAAAATACTTTATTTACTAAACCGAACTCTCCGTTTTGGAGTATAAAGGGTTCTCTCTAATTAATTTTTTATTTTAAATGGAAAAGCTGAAGCGGATTATTGGCTATGGCGAGCCTGATTTGTCGCTGGAGAATAAGCTGTTTAATGTGCTCACATTATTCATTTGCGTTAGCAGCATTTTTTCGCTGATCTGTAATTTGTTCCTGGGTTTAAGTTACAAATTGGAACTTGTTCAGCTTTTCGTGATCCTGATGTCGGGGTGGGCTTTTTACCGGAGCCGTTTTGTAAAATATAAGGAGGATGTTGCAGTGATTTACATCTGTATTGGCTTAGCTGCAATTATCCCGGGCTGGTTTTACAACGGCGGTATTGGCGGCTCAACAACGCTTTCGGGCGTTTTCTTTATAGTGCTTATAACCCTGCTGGTAAAAAAACGATACCATTATATTTTTATCGGTGCCCTGATAGCTATCTTTTTAGGCTGTTATTACGCTGAAAAGCGTTTTCCGTATCTGGTGCAACCCTACAGCAGCCTTAACTCAAAAGAATCAGATCTGCTAACATCCGCAATATCAAACGTTTTAATTGTTGGACTATTGGTGGGCTTCATTAAAAAAAGCCATGAAACAGATAAGCGCGATCTGATCCGTAAGAGTGAAGAGCTGCAAGCCTCGCAAATCGAACTTTCTGCTTCGCGCGATCAGGCAGAAGCGGCTACATTTGCCAAGTCGAATTTCCTGGCTAACATGAGCCATGAAATCCGTACTCCGCTTAATGGTATCATCGGGACGGCCCAATTGCTATCCCGCACCAATTTGCAGCCTGAACAGCAGGAATTGCTTCAAACCTTACAATCAAGTAGTAATTTGCTGATCAACATCATCAGCGATATTCTTGATATCTCAAAGATCGAAGCTGATAAGCTGATCCTGCACCCGGTTTCAACACATTTGCGCAATTGCATAAAAACAGTTATTGAAATTACCGAACCTGCCATTACCACACATCATAAGCCCTTAAGCTTAACGTATCATGTTGATGATAATGTAGTCGACCACGTAATAGCAGATCAGGGCAGGCTTCAGCAAATCCTGGTTAACTTGATAGGAAATGCCATTAAGTTTACAGATGAGGGTTCGGTAAGGCTGCGGGTCAGTGCCACTGAAATCAACAACAATATACAGGAAATAACTTTCAGCGTAAAAGACGATGGTATTGGAATAAGCGAAGAAGCCTTAGCCCAATTATTTAAACCATTTACCCAGGTAAATACCACCGCGTTGCGTAAGTATGGCGGTACAGGACTGGGTTTATCCATCTGTAAAAAGCTTGTTGAAATGATGCACGGCAGGATCTGGGCGGAGAGTAAAGAGGCCCAGGGCTCATTGTTTAGCTTTACTTTACCCTTACAGGTTACTCATAGTACTACTGAGCAGGAGATACAAGCAGGTGAAAAGGAAGCGTTTCAATACCGCCCTTTACGTATCTTATTAGCAGAGGATAATAAAATGAACCAGCTGATAGCCAGTAAGATATTTAAAAAGGTTGGCTATAATATTGATATAGCCGAAAATGGGCTGGCAGCCGTAAACATGGTTGAGCAGTGTAATTACGACCTGATATTTATGGACATTCAAATGCCCGAAATGGATGGCTTGCAGGCTACACGTCATATATTGAAAAAGCATGGAGAAGGGGCCCCTCCAATTATTGCCATGACAGCCAATGTGCTTAGCGAAAATGAGCGCGAATGTGCCCAGGCCGGTATGAAGGATTTTGTAAGCAAACCTTTTACTTTTGAGCGCGTGGAAGATATTATCCAGAAATGGACGTGATTTGTGAGCGAAAAGCAATAATCGTTGATTAGTACCATACAAAATAAAAATAGTACCATTAAGGGCAAAGCTATTGTGTGTAGTTTTGTGTCATGTTACAAAGCATTCCAACAATTGATATTTGCACGCTGGCTGATGATATAAAGCAGGACGAGATCCTGATCAGCAGGTTTGCCGCGTATCTGGATGCTCATAAAAACCTTTTCTTCCCGCACCGTCATTCTTTTTATCACCTGGTATTGTTTACTGATGGCAGAGGATCACATACCATTGACTTTGAGAGCTTTGATGTAAGGCAGGGGCAGATCTACTTTATGATTCCCGGGCAGGTGCATTCATGGGCTTTTGAGGGTTTTACTGATGGTTATATCATCAATTTCTCAAGCTCGTTTATCCAGTCGTTTTTATTACGCTCAGGCTATTTTGATAATTTTAACTTTTTGAACGGCAACCCAAAGGATGAAGTGATTGACTTGCCTGCCGATCAGTTACCCGAAATTATTGCCCTTTTTGAAAAGATTGTATCTGAAGTTGAAAAGCCTGCAGTTTTGGGCAGCGATATGGTACGGGTGCTTTTGCTTCAGCTTTTCATTCTGGTAAATCGTTGTCAGGGAAAAGGCGATGGCTTTGGGAAACAAGGCTACAACCAAACACTGATCCGTAATTTTCAGAAGCTGATTGAACAGCATTATATCGATGTAAAGCTCCCTAAGGACTATGCCGAGCTCCTTTATATCACTCCCAATCATTTAAATGCGGTGTGTAAGGATGTACTTGGGCTGTCGGCAGGCGAGGTGATCCGTAACAGGACATTGCTTGAAGCCAAAAGGTTATTGACCAATCCCAGGCTCAACATAAGCGAAATTGCTTTTAATCTTAATTTTAGCGACAACTCATATTTTACCAAATTCTTTAAAAAAATAGAGGGTATTACTCCCGAAGAGTTCAGGAAAAAATCCTTAAACAATAAATCATAACGTTATGGAAACCCCTAAATATAAATTATCAGCATGGTCTGCCTTTGTAAATGCTAAATGTCCACGTTGCAGGCGCGGTGACCTGTTTATTACCGGCATGTATGAATTTAAAGGCCAGGAAATGCATAAAACCTGTTCGCACTGCGGCCTGGTATATGAGCGGGAGCCAGGTTACTTTTATGTAGCCATGTTTGCCAGTTATGCGCTTAATGTTGCCGAAATGGTTACGCTGGCAGTTGCCATCAGCGTTTTAACAGGCAGCACTAATCCCTGGCTATATGTAACCATTATTTTAGCGGTAGCAGTTGCATTGGCCCCTTTTAATTACAGGTATTCGAGGGTGATGCTTTTACACTGGCTTACACCAGGCTTGCATTATCATCCTGAGATGAGCGAAGATAAAACGAAATAATTTAACTGACTGAAATACATAGCGATGCCCTTGATTGAAAAATTAAGGGCATTTTCATTTAAACCAAAAATTGTTGCCACAGTCATAATAATAACTAGCTTGATTTATATAAAATAAATAACTATTTGAAATTAAGCTTTTTATAATTACTTAAAATCTATTATCATGAAAGCAAAACTTCAATCACTAAAGGCCGATCTATATAATGTATTTGTAGCTGGTAATGCCGATGACAGGCAATTAGCAAAAGCATATTTCCTGTTAGCTATCCCGTTGTTCGCTATATTTTTCGGGTTGGGCTCGTTTCCAAAATTCTGATCATAAAAAAACAGTCGGTACATTTCTGTAACGACTGTTTACAACTGTTCCTAACTAATTAACTAACTATTAAACTAAATTATCTTTCAATTTGGTTTAGGCCAAGGTGATTTGCTGCGATAAGTAAATTATTAAATGAGGGTATTTTATATCCTGTTTGATGGCTACCGTTAATATATTTGCTTAAAACATCATCGTAATGATGATCAGGGATTACCAGCCTGGTGTTTATTCCTGAATTTAACAACGAATCTTTATCTAAATAAATGCCGCTGCGTTGCGGAGGCATGTCAAGCTTTTTTTCGGGTGTTGAGGCAAACATGTTAGCACATGCTACTAAAATGAGGGATGCCGCAACCAGTACAAGAAAATGGTAGAATAATTTCATAAGCAAGGTATAAGTTTTTTAAAATGATTCTGCGTTTTACAGGATCAGATTATACTCCAAAAGTAACCAACGCTCTATAAAAAGTAATCAGGGATTTCACCGTTTTGCGTACGTAGTTTTACGCAATTTTTAATAGATCTGAGTGAATAGTTAAATGTAGAAAAAAAATTTGATATAACGTTGATATTTCTTTAAAAAAAAATAAAACCTTTTACCGGATAGTAATTAAAAGCTCTTTAAGCTATAAATTAAAATGTATTGCGATTTAAGGCAATGTTTGTTCCATTGTGTTTTAGTTGGATTAGGCTTTAATTTTAATTAAATTAGCGCACCTCCTGCACTGATCAGCTATAAAACCAATTAAAATTTTGTTTTAAAATTACATTATGAAGAAAAATGAATTAACCATTTTTAAAGCTGTTGTGCCATGCCTGATGCTTTTAATTGTTGTTTCCGCATGTTCAAAAAAGAGTAATGATACTACGCAAACACTAACCGTCGTCGTAAGCACATTTGCAGGCAGCATAAATCCGGGCAAAGCTGATGGTACCGGGAGTGCTGCGTCGTTTAACCACCCGGCTGGTATGATTACAGATGCAGCAGGCAATATTTATTTGGCCGACGCGGGCAATAATTTGATCCGTAAAATAACATCGGCGGGGGTGGTTACTACTTTTGCCGGGAGCGGTGAACAGGGCGATACAGATGGGACAGGCACCGATGCCAGTTTTAATAACCCTCAGGATGTAACACTGGATGGGAATGGCAACTTATATGTTGCGGAAAGTACAGGTAAGGTAATCAGGAAGATAACTTCGGCAGGTATTGTTACTACCCTGGCAGGGGGCGGAGCAAGCGGGGCCGATGGTACAGGTACGGCAGCAGGCTTTACATCACCAACCGGAATAGCGGTGGATGGAAACGGGAATTTATTCGTTGCCGATGTTTATAAAATCCGCAAAATAACATCGGCTGGTGTCGTGACTACGTTTGCTGGGTCGGGTGTTAGTGGTTCTGCAAACGGAACAGGTACCGCTGCAAGTTTTTCGCAGATTAAAGGTATTGTAATTGATTTGTCGGGTAATCTTTATGTAACAGATTCGGGCAATAACATGATCAGAAAGATCACTTCCGATGGCGTTGTTTCCACACTGGCCGGCAGCGGTGCCGAAGGTTCGATAAATGGTACCGGAAACGCTGCTACCTTTACAGCACCTATTGGTTTAACGGCCGATAATCAGGGTGTTATCTACGAGGGAGATTCGGCCCATTTCATAAGGGCTGTTGATGCATTCGGTAATGTTTCGACAATTGCAGGTACAGGTTTTTCAGGACTGGCAGATGGAGAGGGCTCTAAAGCAAGTTTCTCAGTTCCTTACGGACTGGCTGTCGGCGTGGGGAAAGTTTATGTTGCCGATACCTTCAATAATATGATAAGGGTAATTACAGCTCAATAACCTGCTCCTCTTTTTTAAATTAACATCAATGTGATAGCCGGCAGGGGTAAAAAACACTACTTTTGCCGGCACTATGAATAATTCGCTTAAAAACAAATACGACAGCATAATTTTTGACCTTGACGGTACCCTTTGGGATAGCACAGCTACTGTTGCCCTGGCGTGGCAGGCGGCTATCAGTAAGGTAGAATATATTAAAGAGGAAATGACGCAGGAACGTGTACGTTCTATTACAGGAATGACCTATGATGCCATTTTTGATAAATTATTCCCCGAACTTAATGCAGAGCAACGTAAAGAGGTACAAGCCCTTTGCGCTGTTAGCGAGTTGGAAATCCTGTACACCAAAGGAGGGGAACTTTATCCTCAGTTGGAAGACACCCTTAAATATCTTGCCGCAAATTACAAACTTTATATAGTGAGCAATTGCCAGAATGGTTATATCGAACTGTTTTTGGATCTGAACCAATTGCATGGTCATTTCCTTGGTCACCAGTGTTTTGGAACGAAAGGAAACCCTAAGGCCGATAATATTAAAGACGTGGTTAATGATCATCAATTGAAAGCGCCGGTTTATGTGGGTGATACCATGGGCGATTATAGCGCCGCAAAACAAGCCGGTGTACCTTTCATTTTTGCAAACTATGGTTTTGGCGTAGTACCCGATGGGATGGTAGCAACTATCAGTAATTTTGCCGAACTTAAAGAACTGGTTTAAGCAACAGGTTTGTTGGGTTTATTTAACGGGAGCAGTCAACCTGTTACCCTAAATTGTGGTGTAACTTATCGCAATGTTATAATCCTATTGTAAAACAATTTTCAGCTTTTGCCATTGTACTTTCAGCTTTACAGCTAAAAAATTAATTTAGTAAAATGAAGTTCATCAAATATCTGCCGGTAGCCTTAGTTTTTATTTTTTTTGCATCCTGTAAACCAAAAACCAAATCAATGCAGGTGCCTGTAGTTGGTTTTGTTGATGCTTTTGAAGATGCCACCATATCTCAGGCCCGCAAAGGTTTTACTGATGCTTTGGCCAAGAACGGCTTTAGCGAAGAAAAGAAAACCGTTCAGATCGAATATAGTAATGCGCAGGGTGATATCCCAACGCTTACGCAGATAGTTAACCACTTTGTTACCGATAGTGTTAATCTGCTGGCAACCTGCACTACGTTATCAACGGTGACAGCACTTCAAAAAACAAAAAACATTCCGGTTTTTGCCATGGTATCGCCAACTGCCGAACGTATGAAGGTTGTTGATGCAGGCGGCAAAGCTCCGGCCAACCTTTTTGGCACGGTAGAAGATCTTAATTATATCGATACTTCATTCAGCATTATTCCCAAGCTGCTTAAACCTAAAGGTTCAAAGCTGGTTATCGGAATGATCTATAACCAGTCGGAACCGCAGTCGGCAGATGCCCTGAACCGTATTAAAACACTGGCTGCTGACTTAAATGTTGATATTGTAGCGCTTCCGTTAAATACATCTGCCGATGCACAGCTGGTTACGCAATCGCTGCTTAATAAAAATATCGATGCGTTTTTTGCCAACCCGGATAATACCGTTTTTGCATCTTTCGAAACTATCCTGAAAAATTGTAATCAAAAAAATATCCCAATTTTTACCAGCGAAGCAGGTTTGGTACAGCGTGGTGCTGTAGCTGCTTTTGGCGCCGATATTTACCAATGGGGCTACCAGGTCGGCGAACAGGCAGCCCAATATCTTAAAACGCATAAAACTGATGGTTTACAGCCCGAAATGGTGAAGATCAGAAAGAGGGTATATAATCCGGCAGCGGCTAAAAAATATAACATTACCATTCCGCCAAATTTTGAGCCTGTAAAATAAATGGATTTTTACCTTACCGCTTTATTGCAGGGCCTTTGCTTTTCGGCCATAGCGCTGGGGATTTATATATCCATGAAAATCTTTAACATTCCGGACATCACAACCGATGGCAGCTATACGTTGGGCGGTGTGGTTACGGCAGTGTTACTGACCAATCATCAGCCCACTTATGTTATTTTGCCCGCGGTGATTTCAGCGGGGGCTACAGCAGGTGCGCTTACAGGTATTATTCATACTAAATTGAAAATCAATGCGCTGCTTGCCGGAATCCTGGTCATGACGGCGCTATATTCGGTTAACCTTACTATTTTAGGCAGGTCGAATTTGCCGCTTATCAATTTGCCTTCGCTGTTTACTATTGCAAATGTAGTGAGTGACCCCAATCAAAATACATTCTGGATCCTTGCCATTTTCGTTGTTGTGGTCACTTTTATGATAGGTTATCTGCTGAAAACTGATTTTGGTATAGCTATGCGTGCTACAGGGAATAGCGAATCCATGATCCGTTCATTGGGTGTAAATACCGACAGAATGAAGATCATCGGTTTGGCTTTGGCTAATGCACTTACGGCTTTGAGTGGGTATCTGGTAGCGCAATTTCAGGGCTTTGCGGATATTAGCATGGGGATTGGTATTGTGATAGTAGGCTTGGGCTCGGTAATTATAGCCGAAACATTAATCAATTGGCTTAAACTCACATCAGTATGGTTAAGCCTGATATTGGTGTTGACCGGGGCTGTGATATTCCAGTTGGTACTTGCATTTACGCTGTCAGTAGGTGTTGACCCTAAATTACTTAAAATAGTTACAGCAGGTTTTGTACTGGTTATTGTAAGTCTGCCGCGTTTATCTTTATTAAAATCATCATGATAACGATAACCGACGTACATAAAATATTTAATAGAGGTAAAGCTAACCAGGTAAACGCGGTTAATGGCATTTCGCTGGAAATCAAAAGCGGTGAGTTTTTGGTGATTGTGGGCTCAAACGGCTCCGGTAAAACTACCATGTTAAATTTAATTGCCGGCAGTGTGTTGCCCGATAAGGGAACGATAAGTATTGATAACACCGACGTTACCAAACTGCCCGATTATAAGCGCAGCCAGTGGATTGCGAGGGTATTCCAAAATCCACTAAGCGGCACTGCACCTGATTTGAGCATTTTAGATAATTTTCGCCTGGCATCGCTCCGCACCAAAACAAAAGGTTTATCGGTAGGGGTAAATGATGCTTTTAAGAAACAGGTTCAGGAAAAAGTAGCTATGCTTGGGATGGGGTTACAAGATAAGATAGATCAGCCTATGGGAACCTTATCAGGTGGGCAACGACAGGCGCTTACCCTGCTAATGAGCGTTATGGACAACTGTAAGGTTTTATTGCTGGATGAGCCTACGGCCGCGCTTGATCCCCGCTCTGCCGATGTAGTAATGCGGACAGCTGATACACTGATCCGTGATTTTAACCTGACGGCTGTATTCATTACGCATAATTTAAAGGACGCATTTAATTACGGCACGCGAATAATACAAATGGGTGAGGGGGGGATTATTAATGATTTATCGGGTACGGAGAAAGCTTCTTTAAAACAAAACGATTTATTCGACTGGTTTGCCTAAAAATTGGCAGAGTAATTGTATAGGCATCTGTCTATGAAAAACAATAATTTTGAATCCATATTCGATGCTTACCAGTTGGTGAGCGGTGCGAAAATAAAAGGCAAAAAACACGACGAGGTATTTGAACTTGGGGCATATGATGCGCTTAAACGCGGCTATGTACTTTACCCGCTTGAACACGGTGTTAAGTTTGATGATTTCAGCGTCATGATATCCGAAAAAGAATTAAAAAACAACTTCCTGATAGAGGCAGTTAAACAAAATGCAATAGCAGCTTAATTAGGGCTGTTATTGCATTTACTGTTTTTGTAAGTCATGCAAAGGCAATAAGCCTCATACACAGTGCTGTTAGCGAGGTGTAGTGTTTTTCATTTCTTGCTTTTCTCATCCAATAATTGTAAGTTTGCACATATAAAGTACAAACCGATGTTGTTTAATAAATCATTCTGCTCAATAGTAATGTGGCCCATGGTGCCGCAGCAGAAGGGTTTTGCATCGATAATTCTCTTCTCAACTCCGGTATAGCGGTTTCGAAGTACCCAAACCGATCCTACATTTACCACATTAGTTTAACATTAGGCATTACTTAAATGTAAGCTTAACTGAATTTGAAATTTTATATGGACAATTATTATTCAATAGAAGAAAAGTACCTCCAGGCTGTTGATGAACTGTCGTTCGGTGAAACACCTAAGGGCTTAAATATATTAAACCAGATCATTACAGATGAGCCTTTTTTTGCAAGGGCGCATTACCAGTTGGGAATGATCCATTATTACAAGATCCAGGATTACCAAACTGCGGGCTATCATTTTAAAACCTGTATGGAGCTGGAGCCATCGTTTCCTGATAATTACACGCATTATCTCGATTTGGTGGTGTTCCTGGGAATGGAGAAATCGGTTTCAACTATTTCGGCCCAGGCTTTAACGACTCCTGGCGTAAATAAAGCCCGCATTTTTGATTTGCTGGGTTTGTTTTGCGAAAAGCAAAAAGACTGGAATAAAGCTTTAGGTTACTATCAGGAAGCTTTTATGGAAGTGACCGAAAAAGATGAGCGTAAAGACATTGAGGACAGCCTCAAACGCGTACGCTTAAAAATGAAACAGAAGCAGGCTTACACCTATTTCATTACCGAATAACCTTGATAACTGTTATCGGATACTTAAAGAATAGGCCCCTGATGAAGGGGCTTATTCTTTAGTAAAAAAATCCTAATTAATAACGTATGTTTAAAGATATGTTATTAATGTAAGTTGCTGTTATACAATCAGCATACAATTTTTGTGAAAAGTGTGCAGAGAGAAACACTGTCCTTAATTTATCCACTCTATTTCAAAATACCGAAGTAAAGCCTTATAATTATCCTGAGCTGTAAGGCAGGTATCTAACAGATACTCTTTTATGTGATTCCATTCCTGCAATCCTCTATAATAAAAAAGCTTTAAGTCTTCATCTATAATAAATGGTACAATATTATTAGCAAGACATTCTTTAAACATGATCAATCGTCCCACACGTCCGTTGCCGTCCTGAAAAGGATGAATAATTTCAAACTGATAGTGGAAGTTAATGATATCCTGAAGGTTTTTCTTTTCGATACTGTGATAGTCAGAGAGTATTTCTTTCATTTTTGCCGGAACGCCCTTTGGATGGCACGTTTCGTTACCCCCAACCTCGTTTGGGAGTTTTTTGTATTCACCCACATTAAACCAATCTTTTCTGCTGTCGGAAGTTCCCGATTTTAGCAAAAAATGCAATTCCTTTATAAACGCTTCCGTTAGCTTGGCCATGGCTTTATCGATGATCAGATCGATGCAACGAAAGTGATTGCTTGTCTCAATAATATCATCTACGTTAACACTTTCTTTAGTGGCTCCAATAGTATTAGTTTCAAAAATATATCTGGTTTGGTCCAGAGTTAGTTTGCTTCCTTCAATGCGGTTCGAATTATAAGTTAGGTCAATCTGTGTACGGTGGTATATACCACCTTTAAGTTTCATGTCCTTTTGCTCTTTCAGATTATTTAGCAAAATATTATCACTAAATCTTTTCTTGCTTTCTTTTTTCGGCAATGCTGCATCTTCCGGAATATTCCAGGTTTTACCGGTTAGAAAAGCTCCTTTAATTTTCCCTGTAGCACAGTAATTTCGTATAGTCCTTTCCGGAACATTCCATTTTTTTGCAAATTCGTTTACAGAAGTATAGCTCATGATTTGATATTATTGCCGTTACCGGCAAATATATGGCAAATAAAGCTTTATTTTTGTGGTTTTTTGCCGATAACGCGGTAGCTATTGAGGCATTTCTTCGCATCGCTTTGTTAGCTTTACCGTCAAATATTCGGTAGTCGGTTAACTATTTAGCTGGCAAATGCACTTCGGCCATCATGCATCTTGCGCTGCCACCACCATTGGTTTCAATGGTATTGATATCTGCATAAACTAACTTTCCATATTGCTGCAAAGCCGAACGCTGAATGTCGTTTAAAGCGTTATAAGCATTTTGCGACATCACGATCATCGTTTCGCCCGCTTTATTTTTCACCTCGAGCATATTGCCCGCAAACTGGTTCATCTGCTCAAAAGTGATCTCAATAATTTCTTTGTGCGATGATTTTAATGACGCTGTAACCGTTATTTTTTCGTGCGGATTGGGAATACTATCCAAACAGATCACCGCGAACCCGCTGCCAACACACATCAGCACATTGGTATGATAAATGGCCTTGCCTTTTTCATCAACAGCATCAAAGCTGACAGGTTGGTAACCAGATTGCTCACAAAAATAATTAAGCACTTCTTTATCGGTGCGGGGTGAGAGGCAGGCGTACGCTATTTTATTATCCCTGTCAAGCACCATGCTGCCGGTACCTTCCAAAAAACGGCGCTCATGTTCAAAGCGGCTCAGATCAATTACATGAGCAACTTTGAATTTATCCTCCAAATCGGTTATAATATCTTCCCTGCGCTCAAGCCGGCGGTTTTCTGCCTGCATAGGGTACAGGAAAACACCGCCATCGTTATGGAATGATACCCAATTGTTCGGGAATATAGAATCGGGCGTGTAGGGCTGTGGGGTATCATCCACAACGGTGACATCTACATCATTATGGCGCAAAATGTTAACCATGCTATTAAACTCGCTCAATGCTTTTTCCTGTACGCCATTTTTTTCAGCATCGGGGTTCTGGAAAGCATTGCTTGCAGCGGTTTCTTCGTTAAACCCGAAATTAACCGGGCGGATCATTAGTATATGTGATGTTGATTGACTCATTTCCTATTTGTCATTATTTCATTAGGTCATTGAGTCATTTTCAATTGCAATAAATCACGCTCAGCAATGACTTAATGACCAAATGACTCAATTACAACTTAAATTACACCATCCCTTAATACCGGCATGCTCATGCAATGGAAACCACCGCGGGCACGGGAAAGCTCGGCCGAAGGCATTAATATTAATGTATCGGTCATGCTTTGCGGATCAAGTTCATTATTCTCAAATTTTTGAAGCAGCTCGGCTACCCTGATCACGTTAAAGCCGCCTTCTTTAAACGCTTCAACAGTTTTATCGTTACGGTCGTACCCAACAACTACACCTTCTTTTAATGCCAGCAGATTGCAGGAGTCTGTCCACTGTTCGCGTGCATCAAATGGAAAGGTATTATTGCCCGAGTAAATGAACTTAGTTTTTGCGCCGCTTTTGAGGTCGTTTTCGCTGATATCAGTCAGCAGGTCTTCAATGCAACCAAACAACTTTGGCTTTTCATCTTTTTCAAATTGAACAATTTCCGGCCGTTCTTTCTGTTTTTTATCAGCAAACCATGATATCGGTTCCCGTTCCTCAATAGGCGCTTCGGCTTTAGCAAGTGAACGAAGCAGCACCCAGGTATCACGTTTAACCTGGGTAAAAACAGTGTCGATATGCATATAATCACGCTTGTTCGGGATTTTTACGATGGTTACCTTTTTTACCACGTTATGCTCAAAAAGCAGCCTGATGGCCTCATTAGCTCCGCTTACAGAAGTACGTTCGCTACAGCCGATCACTAAATGATCAGGGCTTACCATCATTACATCGCCGCCCTCTAAAGTAGTGCGGCCTTCAGCGTCTTCGCCGGGGCGTAAAAAATGCTGGGCAGTTTCCGGGATCTCTAAAATATTATCACGATAGGCCTCAAACAGCGGATGGTTGAAAAAGATGTACCGCATTAAAAGCGTTTCGCGGAAACGGGCCTTTTTTGCGGGTTTATTGAGCAGCATGTGGTTATTTACCGCTATGCCCAAATCCCTCGAAAAAATAAGATTCGGAATAGGGGCAAAGATCATCTCTTCAGTTGTTAACGAACCCGAAATAAAGATCTTGGCCAGTTCAACCGGATCGGTATCGGTAAGCTGCTGCTGTAAACGATAATTGCAACTTTCAACAGCGCATACAGAAGCTACCAATTTTTTACGGATATCCGGCTGCTGTAAAATATCAGCCAGCAGGGTTTGGATCTCGATAACTTTATCTGACGAATGGAAGCCTGCATTATCTGGCTTAAAAAATGAGCGGCGTGTGCCTTCATCATTAATTTGATGAAGCTTGCCTTTTATTTTGCCGGGATCAAGAAAATAGAGCAGCAGTTTTACATAATAGTCATATTCGTTCCTGCGCACCGTATCCAGGTGGATGATGTCTTCAAAAAGCCAGTCCTGCGCCTTTGAGGGCACAACCTTGCCCAAACCGCTATCCGGACTGTGAATAAGCAATGTGCGGAGTGTGCCAATTTCGGAGGTTACATCTATTTTAAAATCGGAGTTGGTTATTGTCATAAAGTACTATAATCGTAACACAAATCTATCAGAAATTAAATTACAAAACGGGCTTACCCGGCAAAATTTGGTTGGGTAAGCCTGTTTTCTTTTAACAGAAACTGAATACAAATGTATTGATTATATGCCGCCGTAATTAATCAGCGAGTTGCGTGTAGGTATTCCTTTCCATGCTGATGTTTAACCTTTGCAGCATCGCTTTCATATCAAAACCCTGCTGCTGATATAACTGCTGAACGGCCTCCTTGGCTTTTTGTAAAACGTCCTCATTTTGCCAAATGGCCATAGTAATGCAGATAAGGCTGCCTTGTTCATCATAACGTTCAAAAGCTCTGTCTTCAACAAAGCCGTCGAGTTTTTTTATAAAATCCCGGTTAATCTTCATCCGTTTTTTAAATTCCTGTTGGGCAATTGCCGGAACAATAAATTGGTCAATAAATATCTGTTTCATGATAATCCTTGTTTTTCTTCAAAAATCAAGACAATCAAAACTTAATACTTGTAAAAAATCATTGATTTACCATGCCCGTGGTATCTTGAAGAAATCGGCAGGGCTTAACCCTGTGAACAATTTAAATTCCTTATTAAAATGTGGCTGGTCAAAGTAACCGGCATTCAGGGCTACTTGTGTAAGGGAACCGTTTTGTGTCTTGTTATCAACTATCGATTTGATTTTAACAATACTCGCAAATTGTTTAGGAGAGGTACCAACAACCCGCCTGAAGCGTTTTTCGAATGCGTCCTGGCTAAGACAATGCGCATTGGCAAGTTCCCTGATCTTGATTTGCCCTTTAGATAACCGGATTTTTTGCAGGGCTGATATGATTAGCTGATCCTGTTTGTAAGTTTGAATATGTTGAACCAGAAATCGCTCAACGATAGCTACCCGTTGTTGATTTCCATCTACTTGCGCAAGCTGTTCCTCAAGTAAGGTTAATTTATCCGGAGCGATGAAATTATCGAGCGGCACACTCGCCTCAAATAATTCGTGAAGCGGTTGCTTAAAAAAGGCTGCTGCGCCGGCTGCTTTAAATAAGATAAGCATGTTACTTGTTGCAGAACCGTAGTTAATTAACCGGGGCGATTTCTTCAATCCGGTAATCAGCGAGGAGGGCAGTTGATTGGTGTTTAACCCGGTAATGTCACTGATATTTCCGCCATACCTGATTGCCATAACTAAAGAAGTGTCTGGCAAAATGCGGTTGATAACGTCGTCCGCCGTTTCAATAAACACGTATTGCTTTATAAATGGCTTCAATATTTCGCCCGGTGCAAAGCGTTCAATATGCATTTAACTAAGATACAAGAATTTGTTTGTCAGATGCTTTTCATAATCGATTGTAATAATTTTTTGCAGTTAATGCTTTTTTAATCTTTTATTAAGTTGCAGTAATTTATTTGCATCATCAATTAACCGATAAATGCAGGTGTACATCATCTGTTAAATAAACCTATGAATACAAAAAAAGTTGGGTTAACACTCACATCGCTGTTCCTTGCCTTTACTTCTACACTATGCTACGCACAATCTGCCGTTAACACGCAATTAGATCATTACAATGTTGAATGGGACACGCCCGGCCCAACGTCGGCACAGTCGATGCCCTTAGGTAACGGAGATATCGGCCTGAATGTATGGTTCGAAAAAAATGGTGATCTGGTTTTTTACATCAGCAAAACAGATGCCTGGGGTGGCGAGCTTGATGCCGAAAAGGACGACTGGATGAAGCAGGGTGGGGTACTAATGAAACTTGGAGCAGTAAGAGTATCGATAAATCCCGATTCTTTAAAAAACAACGCGCCGTTTAAACAGGTCTTAAAACTCCGCAATGGCGAAATCCAAGCACAGTTAGGCGAAGGAAAATCTTCAGTTCAATACAGGATTTGGGTTGATGCAAATCATCCGGTTATCAGGGTTGAGACTAAAAGTGCAACTGCTGCTACTGTTAATGTAAAGCTTGAAAACTGGCGCGCTGGTAAAACAGATACGGTGCTGAACGGACAAAAGAACTGGATAGCCTGGTATCACCATAATTCGCCAACTACCGATGCACATCTGGCGAACCTCACTTTTGGGGCGATAATTAAAGGGAAGGGGTTATCCAACCAGGATGACATTTCCCTAAAGTCGGGCAAAGTAACCTCTCAGGTAATTTCTATTTATCCATTAACCGCAATAGCCGGAAGCGGGCGCCAATGGCTTGGTAAACTGGAGCCCAAAGTAAATGCTATTGATCAGTTAAACCTTGAACAAACTCGCTTAGCTCATCAAAAATGGTGGCAGCAGTTCTGGAGCCGAAGTAATGTATTTGTAACCGGCGATGATCTGGCCGAAAAAATTACACAGGGATACATTCTGCAACGTTTTGTTACCGCTTGCGCAGGAAGGGGAGCTTATCCCATTAAATTTAATGGGTCTATTTTCGTGGTTGATAATCCGGCCAAAAATGCCAATGCCGATTACCGCGCCTGGGGCGGGCAATACTGGTTTCAAAATACCCGGCCAATGTACTGGCCGCGCCTTATGGCCGGCGATTTTGACATGATGCTACCGCTATTCAGGATGTATGCCAACATCCTGCCGGCCAATGCCAAACAGGTTGATGACTTTTATAAGCATGGTGGTGCTTATTTTGCCGAGACTGCGCCTTTTTGGGGCGGTTTAAACTATATGGGCCCCGAAGTGAAGGCCAATTACACCAATCACTATTTTACCCCTATACTGGAATTAAGCATGATGATGCTTGATTATTACGAATACACCTGCGATACCGGTTTTGCAAAAAAAATGCTGCTGCCGGTTGCTAAAGCCGGGTTACAGTTTTTTGATGAACACTTTAAGCGGGACAGCACCGGTAAACTCCTGCTTGATCCTGATAACTCGATAGAGATGTTCTGGAAAGTGCATAACCCCGCGCCAGATATTGCCGGGTTACATGCTGTACTAAGCCGGATGATCGAGTTGCCGTTAACTGTTGCAGATAAACAGACCAAACAGCAATGGCGAAAATTCTATAACGAACTGCCGCCATTGCCAACTGACAATCATGATGGCAAAACCGTTTTGCTGCCGTATACCGGTCCGCAAACCGCTAAATCATTCAATAGTGAAAATCCGGAGTTGTATGCTATTTATCCGTTTAGGCTTTATGGTTTAGGCAAGCACGGTTTGGATGTAGCTGTTAATACCTTCAACGCCCGTAAACAACGTTCTAAAGGCTGCTGGGTGCAGGACCCTATACAGGCTGCAATGATTGGCGATGCCGAAGTGGCTAAGGATTATACCAGTTTTGCCCTAACCCGAAAAGATCCGGGCCTGAAATTTCCTGCATTTTGGGATAAAGGTAATGATTATATGCCAGATGAAGATAACGGCGGTAACGGCGAAAATGGCCTGCAATTAATGCTGATGCAGGTAGAAGGTAAAAAGATCATGTTGTTGCCTGTCTGGCCCGCAGGTTGGAACGCCGATTTTAAATTGAATGCGCCTTACAAAACCACGGTTGAGGGTAAGGTAATCGACGGGAAGCTCACTAATCTTAAAGTTACGCCGGCCAGTCGCCTTGCTGATGTTATCGATATGACTAAAAAACGCTAAATCATGAAAAGGATACTGATTATACTGATAGCTTTTTGCCTGATCAACGGCGCGAATGCGATAACAAGGATAACCTGCATAGGCGCAAGTATTACCTATGGAGCTACCTTGCCCGATCCTGCTACGCAATCATATCCCGCACAACTGCAAAAGCTTTTGGGTAAAAACTACTCGGTAAGCAATTTCGGGGTAAGCAGCGCTACGCTTTTGCGCAAAGGTGATCTTTCTTATTGGAGCACCAAGGCCTATCAGCAGGCCCTGCAAAGCAAACCCGATTTGGTATTTATTGACCTGGGAGGTAACGATGCCAAACTCGTTAACCGGATACATCTCGATGAATATGAAAAAGATTATCATGACCTGGTCCGGTCATTTGCTCAATTACCTTCGCATCCGCGTATTGTGTTGTTATTGCCGATTCCATCTTTTCAGGCCGATACTAACCAGATCTATGACAAGGTGATTGTTAACAACATCATTCCCAAACTTAGAAACGTAGCCTATGATGAACATTTAGAGGTAATTGATATGCACTCTATGTTTATTAACCATGAAAGCTGGATGCCTGATAAGATTCACCCCAATTTGGAGGGTACTGCCATGACTTCCAAAAGGTTATATGATGCGGTTGTGCAGCCCCGCGATAGCAACTACGATGTTTTTAGCAGCATGAACCAACCGTTTAAAGAAAGCAATTTTTACGGCTACCCTTGCGCCGAATTTATATTAGATAACCGCGAGTGCAAAATTGTAAAGCCCAAATGGGCTGCTAAAGGCCATCCCTGGGTATGGCGTGCACGCTTTTGGGGACATGAACCGCAGACCGATATCGCGCTTTTGGAGCGTGGCTTCCACCTTGTTTATTGTGATGTGGCGGAGCTATTGGGTAATAACGAAGCAATAGGTTATTGGAATGATTTTTATAAAATGCTTACCAACGCAGGCTTGGGTAAAAAGGCTGTGCTTGAGGGCATGAGCAGGGGAGGTATTTACCTATACAATTGGGCGGCTGCCAATCCTGATAAGGTAGCCTGCACCTATGCCGATAATGCCTTGCTCGATTTGAAGTACTGGCCCGATTCGGCTGTTTTAAAAAAGGATTTCAATTTAACCTCTGCAAATCAGATTGGTTCATTGAAAGTAAGCCCTATCGATAAGGTACCACAAATTGTAAAGGGTAAGTTCCCGATGCTGCATCTTTCGGCAGATGATGATGAGGCTGTTGATCCTTCAAAAAATACGCTGTTATTTGAACAGAAGGTTAAGGCTCTTGGAGGTTCAATTACGGTGATTCATAAGCCGGGCTTTAAACATCATCCGCATAGCTTACCTAATCCGACACCAATAGTTGAGTTTATTTTGAAGGCAACGGGTTACGAAATTCCTGCCCCTAATTAATGTTAAATTGTATTGTACACCAAGTATAAGTTCACTAAATGATTGAAGCTTAAACAGCTTTGTACAGCGTAGGATTATAATGTTATAATCTTTGAAACTAAACTGTATTTATTGTAATTTTAGCCAATTGAGCCAATTAAAAGCGCTGAATTAGGGCCTAAATTATAAATACCGGGCGGTACGTGAGTTGTAATGCTTTGGGTGTACTTATCAACATGAGATTTTTTTTACCGGGAATAATTGTTATTGTTTTATTGAATTTTCTGTTCATGTCGCCCACCCATGCACAATCGTACGGGTTGGGGTTCTATAGTCATGAGGTGGTGCAGGATAAACGTACCGGGCTGGACCTTGCGCTGAAAAACCTCTCGCCTAAAGACAAATTTGAGGTTTCTTTTGACCTGTCTTTTTTACCTAACAGGGTTATTTATTTCGGTTATATTTTGCGGCTGATAGGTGATGATAATCAAAATGTCGACTTAGTTTATGATAACCAGGCTAATACCAGGCATTTTAAGATCATTATTGGCGAACGTCTTTCAAAAATATCTTTCAATATTGATGATAAACTGCTTTTTGAGCGCTGGAATAATTTAAAGATCCAGATAGATTATAAAAACGATAAGATCACTGTTGTGTCGGGTAATCAGTATTTAAGTGAAACAAGCATTCATTTAAAAGCAAGCTCAAACTATAAGTTGCTCTTTGGCGCTAATGCTTATAAACAGTTTCAAACCACTGATTTGCCTCCGTTTAAATTGCGTGATGTACGCGTATTGCAAAACACGGAGCAAATAGCTAACTGGCCGCTTAATGAATGGGAGGGCAGCGTAGCCAACGAAACAGAAAACAAAAACATTGGTTCGGTTAATAACCCGCTTTGGATTAAGGCACGTCACCGCAACTGGCAGCTGGAAAAAGAATTTACAGTTCCGGGAGATGCCAGTTTGGCCTTTGACGCCGCAAACGAGGAGGTGTTTGTCATCACGGCTGATTCGTTGGTTACCTATTCCATTAATAAAACACCTCAGTTAAAAAGCAAAGCATATGGCTCCGGTCGGCAAATGTTGGTGCCGGGTGATCAGGCACTGTATGCCAACAATAAACTCTATTACCTATATATGGATCAAACGGCCGTTGGTACGTTTGATTTTATTACGGGTAAATGGGACAGGGGCTACATTAACTTTGCAACTAATAACGGGCACCTCAATAAGTTTTTCAGCCAAACAGATACGGCTCTTTATACCATAGGTGGTTATGGGCAGTTGGTTTACAAGGATAGTGTTCGCCGTTTTAGCCTGAATACTAAACAATGGGAAAAGGTTAAATTTAAAGGGGATACTTTTACGCCTCGTTATTTAGCCGGGTTAGGGGCTAATGCAACCGGCGATACCGTTTATGTAATTGGCGGCTATGGCAGCGCGTCGGGACAGCAGATTGTGAACCCGCGTAACCTGTATGATATGGTGCGTTTTACGGTTAAAGATAAATCCTTCAAAAAGCTTTTTAATATTGATGTTAAGAACGAGGATTTTGTTTTTGCCAATTCCCTTGTCATCAACTCAAAAGATAAATCCTATTATGGTTTGATCTTCCCTCAGCATAAATTTAACTCCAATTTACAGCTTATAAAAGGATCATTGGATAAACCTGCCTACGAAATGGTGGGGGATACCATTCCATTTCAGTTTCATGATGTAAGTGCTTATGTTGATTTGTATTATCTGCCGCATAGCGCCAAATTTTTATCGGTAACGCTGTTTAAAGAAAATGACCGCACCAGGGTTAAGGTTTACTCGCTGCTTAGTCCGCCTGAGCCAATTGCTATCAATACCCTTTCAGAAAGTCATATGGGGTATTTATTATGGATAGCTGCCGGTTGTGTTGTTTTTGTGGGGATTGGGGTAGTTATTGTTAAACGCCGTAAACATGCTGCTTTGAAGCCATTGGCCAAACCTCAAAATGTTACTACTGAAATAGTATTACCTGCTGATGAGCCACAGGGATTAGAGGTAACCGAAGCGAAAGAGGAAAATGAAAGCCGGCTGCATGTCAATAAAAACGCAATATTTTTATTTGGCGATCTGCAGTTGTTTACGCCCGATGGTAACGAAATCACCAAATACTTTACGCCTTTATTAAAAGAGTTGTTTTTAGTGATCCTGATGTATTCGGTTAAGTTCGACCGTGGTGTAAGTTCTGAAAAACTGAATGAAATCCTCTGGTTTGATAAATCGGAGAAAAGCGCAAGGAATAACCGCTCGGTAAATATAGCCAAGCTGAAATCATTGCTTGATAAGATAGGGCATTGCCATCTATCAAAAGATACCGGCTATTGGAAAATTGAGATAGATTATAACGAGATTCAGGTTGATTATCACAATTACCTCAATATTGTATCCAATAAAAGCAAGCTCAATAAACAGAAAATAACCCAGCTTACGCACATCACTCAACGCGGCAATTTCCTGTCGAATATTGAGTATGAATGGCTCGATGCCTTCAAGTCGGAAGTATCTAATGAGATCACCGACTCATACATTCAGTTTGCTAATTCGATAAAGGTTACTGATGATCCTGAATTTTTGATCAAACTGGCCAACGATATTTTTTATTTTGACCCGGTAAATGAGGAAGCCATGATCCTGAAGTGCAAAGCACTGTCACATATCGGTAAGCACTCCCTGGCAAAAAACACGTTCGAGAATTTTAACAAGGAGTATAAAGCAATTTACGGCGAGGCTTTTGAGCGCGATTTTCATTCAATTCTTGAATAAATCTGTTACAATTGATATTTATTGGAGTAATTAATCAATTTTTAATGATTAATTAAGTTGTTCGGGCAATTTTGAGGCATGACCAGTTAATCAATTTTAATAAACACGAGGCACCTACGGAGCCCAAGTCCGGATTATTTTTGCTTTAAACACGAAACTCCTATGGAGTTCAAAAAAGTGGAAGCTCAACTCCGTAAGAGTTTTGTGTTTATAGATGATGCAGAGGGAATTTTAAGGCTCCGTAGGTGCCTCGTGTCGGCGATATCAAAGGTGATTTTTCTGGGAGTATTGCCAATTAATAAATCTGGCGCTTGTATTTTTACAGAGTCAGCATAAAACGTTAATCAGTATATCAATATAAATTAATAGCCATGTTAAGCCCACTTCCCAGGTTGTTTAAACCACTGATTTTATCCACGGTACTCGGTATTGGTAGTTTGTGTGTCAGTGTGACGGTATCTGCTCAAACAAAAGATGAAGGCAATCTTCAATACATCGATCCGCATATTGGTAATGTGGGAGCGCTGCTTGAGCCAACCCGCCCAACAACGCATTTACCTAACCAGATGATCAGGATGTTGCCTGTTCGTCATGATTACATTGATGATCAGATCTCAAGCTTTCCGCTCAATGTGGTATCGCACCGTTTGGGAGAGGTGTTTTCGGTTAAGCCGGATAATAACACAATTACCCCTGCTTCGTGGAGCGAAAGAATGACCTATGACCATGATCTGGAAGTTACCCGCCCGTGGTATTACTCAACCTTTCTGATTGATAAGGACATCACCGTAGAGTTCGCACCTGGTAAAAAGGTTGGAGATTATAAATTTACTTTTCCGGCTAAAAGTGCTGCTAAAAGCATTTTGTTTGGATTGTATAACGATGGCGCAGCTAATTTTACGTTTACCGGAGGGAATGAATTAACCGGTTTTGAAACCTATCATGACGATATCAAAGTTTATGTATACGGTAAGTTTAATGCTAAAGGTACCACTGGCATAGTAAAAGATAATGCCCTGCTTAAACAAAGCACTGCAGATGGGAAAGACCTTAAATCATACATTACATTTGATGCAGGTACTCCGGATGTCATTGAGTTTAAATACGCCATATCATACGTAAGCCCTCAACAGGCTAAGCAAAACTTTAGCGATGAATTTGGCAGTGCCGATTTTGAAACGCTCAAGCAGGCAGCCAAAGCAACATGGGCAAAAGTAGTAGGCCAAATTGAAACAGAAGGCGGCACTGTGGCACAACGCAGGTCATTTTATACTGCTTTGTATCGTTGCAATGAGCGCATGGTTGATATTAACGAGGACGGTCATTATTACAGCGGGTACGACAAAAAAGTACATGATAGCAACCGCTCGTTTTATGTGGATGACTGGGTTTGGGATACTTATTTGGCCCTGCACCCGCTTCGTACTATCCTGAACCCTAAGCTGGAATCGGATATGTTGAACTCGTATGTTAACCAGTATGAGCAAAGCGGCTGGATGCCAACCTTTCCTGTATTATTTGGTGATAACCCTTGTATGAATGGCTTTCACTCTACCGTAATGTTTCTGGATGATTACCGCAAAGGCATTCGCGGTTTTGATGTAGATAAGGCCTATGAAGGGATCCTCAAAAATGCCAATGAAGCCACTATGCTGCCCTGGGAAAATGGCCCTAAATGCGAATTGGATGATTTTTACCATACCAACGGATATTTTCCCGCCTTGAAAAAAGGAGAAAAGGAAACTGTAAGCCTGGTACATGGTTTTGAAAAACGCCAGGCAGTAGCGGTAACCCTTGGCGGCAGTTATGACGATTGGGCGGTTGGCCAATTAGCCGGTGAGTTGAAAAAAACAGCCGATGAGCAAACCTTCGCCAAACGCGCGCTTAATTATAAAAACCTGTGGAACAACGATAAACAAATGTTTATTCCTAAGGATAAGGACGGCAACTGGATAGACATCGACCCCAAGTTTGACGGCGGTTTAGGCGGTCGCGAGTTTTATGATGAAAATAACGGCTGGACTTATTTGTGGCAGGTGCAGCACGATATCTCCGGGCTGGCGAATCTGATGGGCGGGCAGGATAAATTCCAGGCCCGTTTGGATCAGCTGTTCCGTGAAAGCCTTGATAGGAGCAAATACCAGTTCTGGGCAAAATTCCCTGACGCTACGGGATTAGTTGGCCAGTATTCGATGGGTAATGAGCCAAGTTTCCATATCCCATACCTGTACAACTTTGCAGGCGCACCATGGAAAACACAAAAACGTGTAAGGTTCCTGCTTGATGTTTGGTATAAAGATAACATCTTCGGTATCCCCGGCGATGAAGATGGCGGTGGTATGTCGGCCTTTGTGGTGTTCTCGTCAATGGGTTTTTATCCTATTACACCAGGCAAGCCTGTTTATACCATTGGCAGTCCGGTGTTCAGCAAGGTGACCATCAACCTGCAAAACGGAAAGCAATTTAAACTGGTCGCTAACAATTGCTCGGTAGTAAACAAATATATCCAAAGCGCTAAGTTTAACGGTCAGGTGCTTAACAAGCCGCTCTTTACCCATGAGCAACTCATGGCCGGCGGTACGCTTGAACTGGAAATGGGACCTAAACCAAATAAAAACTGGGGCATCTGATCTATGAGTTGTTTGAAAGCGATATTGTAGAGACGCATCACATGCGTCTATCGTAAGCCTGTTCCCTTGTCCTAAAAGAGACGCATGTGATGCGTCTCTACTTAAAACAATATTAAAAAGCATTTTGACCAGCTTCTAAGCATAAAATCAACACATATTAAAATTTTATCCTGATGAAAAAACACGTTTTTAGCATCTTGCTGCTATTGCTGTGCGCTGTCGCTAACGCTCAGTTGAGGCATAGCAAGACATCGGCATTTAAAAGTTACAAAGGTTTGGTTATGGCCGGCTACCAGGGCTGGTTCAACGCACCCGGCGATGGCGGTAACCGCTGGTGGAATCATTATGTTTCGCATGGCAAGTTTGAGCCGGGTTATACCAATATCGACCTGTGGCCCGATGTGAGTGAATATCCTAAAACCTATAAATCGCCGTTTAAGCTGGCCGATGGCAGCGACGCTTATCTGTACAGTTCATATGATGCCTCGTCAACCGAAACACATTTTAAATGGATGCAGCAATATGGTGTCGACGGCGTTTTTGTGCAACGCTTTATTGGCGATGTGCAGCGCGGGCCAGGTAAGCATCATAATGATGTAGTTTTGGGGAATGCGCTCAAATATGCGCAGAAATATCATAGGGCTATTACCGTAATGTACGATCTGTCGGGCATGAATGCGGGAGGCGATTCGCTGGTGATCAAAGATTGGAAACATCTTATCGACAGTATGAAAGTAACCAACCGGGGCAATAACCAAACCTGGTTATATCACAATGGCAAGCCTTTAGTTGCTGTATGGGGGATAGGTTTCAATGATCATCGCCGTTATGGTTTGACTGAAGGCGAAAAGATCATTGATTTTTTAAAGAATGACCCGGTTTATGGCGGCTGCGCGATATTGCTTGGTGTGCCGACATACTGGCGCGACTTTGGCAATGATACCGAAAATGACCCGCACTTGCATGATTTGCTGCGTAAGGTTGATATTGTTCACCCATGGTTTGTAGGCCGCTTTAACGAAGAGGCTTATCCTGCTTTTCAGCACCGCATCGCTGAGGATATTGCATGGTGTAAGGAAAATAAGGTAGATTATGTACCTACCATATTTCCGGGCTTCAGTTGGCACAACATGAACCCTCGGGCCAAACAAAATCAGATCCCGCGCAACCGGGGCCGCTTTTATTGGAAACAGATCAACGGCGCCATCAACAGCGGTGCAGAAATGTTGTACGTTGCTATGTTTGATGAAGTTGACGAGGGCACAGCTATCCTCAAAGTATCAAAAAATCCACCGGTAGGCTTAAGCGCTTTCGTTACCTTTGAGGACGATATTCCAAATGATTATTACTTGTACCTAACCGGTTATGCCGCTAAAATGCTACGCAGGCAGGTACCCTTAACAGCCGATGTGCCACCGCCGGTAAAAAAATAGAATTTTAAGTTATTACATTAAATTTAATTGACATTAATGGCGGATAAGCCCGCCGTTAATGTTTTATTAATCACTTATTAGTTCCCCGCTTATAGTTTTAGCCTTCGATAAAGCGGGCTGTGGATTGATTTGTTTATATCGACAATCGATTGTACCCGAAGTAATAACCCAACCAATTATAAATTATTTATGAAGCAAAAGAACGCCTATGTATCGGTTCTTTTAGTAACGATTTTATGTTCATTTAATACCCCTAAGCCTACTGCTAAGCTTCCGTATAAAGACGCATCACTGCCGGTTGAAAAGCGCGTTGCCGATTTGCTCGGCCGGATGACCACTGCCGAAAAGATCCGTCAGCTGGATATGTACTGGGGGCACGAGGTTGCCAATATGCAGGGCCATGACGCAGTTTCCATGTCGGATAGTGCCAGGATCAATATTGGTACCGAAGGCATTGGCTCGGTGCATGACTTGTATCCGGCAACCGCAGACGTAAGCAACCAGATCCAACGCTATGCTGTTGAGAAAACACGTTTGGGTATCCCGGTACTTTTTATTGAAGAAGGACTGCACGGCTATGAGGGTTTGGGCAGTACCACCTTTCCGAGCCCGATGGCGTTGGCCGGTGCCTGGGATACGACCAATGTTCACAAGGCCGGTCGTATTATAGCAACTGAAATGCGTGCCCACGGTGTTGCCATGGTATTAGGCCCGGTACTTTGCCTCCCGCGCGACCCGCGCTGGGGCCGGGTCGAAGAAACCTACGGCGAAGACCCTTTTCTATCGGCAGCTAATGGTGTGGCCATGGTAAAAGGCTTGCAGGGTAGTAAGCTGAGCAATCATAATACCGTTTTATCCGAACCAAAACACTTTGCCGTCCATGGCATTCCTGAAGCTGGCAGTAATATGGCACCTGTTAATATGGGCGAAAGAGAAGCCCGGTCATCCTTTTTATATGTATTTGAAAAAGCAGTAAGGGAGGGCGGTGCGATGGGTATGATGGCAGCATACAGTGAAATTGATGGTATTCCCTGTGTAGATAATAAATGGTTGTTAAAAGATGTGCTGCGTGATGAATGGGGCTTTAAAGGTTTTGTTTTGTCCGACTTGGGCGCCATCAAAATGTCGCTCAATAACCACCAGATAGCAACCGATGCGGCGGACGCATTGGCTCAAACCTTTACCGCTGGTATGGATATGCAGTTTTATGATTTTCCGCATGTACCTTTCCATGAGGCTATGAACAAGGCGCTGGCGAGCAAGAAATTATACATGACAGATTTAAATCGTGCAGTATCAAATATATTACGAGTGAAATTTATGCTGGGTCTGTTTGATCATCCTTATATAGATGTTGATCTGCTAAAAAAAGTAAACCATACGGAGGAAAGCCGTGCCGTTGCCCTGAAACTAGCTCAGGAAGGGATCAGCTTGCTGAAAAATGATAATAACATATTGCCGCTCGGGCCTAATGTGCGTTCGGTGGCAGTTGTCGGACTGCTGGCCGAAAGCACATACCTGGGTGGTTACGCTAATAAGATGGGTAAAGGTGTAGCGATATTGGATGCATTGAAACAAAAGGCTGGTAATAACCTGGATATTAAATTTGAAACAGGTTATACCGCAGATACATCTACTATAAAACAAAACGAATACCTTGAAAAGGCTGTCAATACGGTTAGGCAATCGGATGTAGCGGTTGTTGTTTTAGGCGAGGATATCAACGAAGTAGGCGAGGGTAAAGACCGCGCCAATCTCGACCTGAACAAACAGCAAAGCCGCATGATTGAAGCCATATATAAAACCGGGAAGCCGACAGTAGTAGTGCTGTTTAACGGCAGACCGCTATGTATTAACTGGGTAGCCAAAAAGATCCCGGCCATTGTCGAATCGTGGTTTTTAGGCGAAACAGGAGGGTTAGCCATTGCCGATGTGTTATTAGGTAAAGTAAATCCATCGGGTAAATTACCTATGACATTCCCGCGGTCGGTGGGGCAGGTGCCTTTTTATTATGATCATAAGCCAACATCAAGGCACGTGTATGTTGATCAGGATACATCAGCGCTGTTCCCATTCGGGCATGGATTAAGTTATACTTCATTTGAATATTCAAACCTGAAAATTGCTCAGTCGCAAATTCCGCTTAATGGTTCCGCAAACGTTAGCGTTAACATTAAAAATACCGGTAAAGTTGAGGGGGAAGAAGTAGTGCAGCTTTATTTACGCGATGTAATAGCCAGTGTAACTACTCCTGTAAAATCACTCAAAGGTTTTAAACGAATTAGCCTTAAACCCGGAGAAAGCGGCACGGTTCAGTTTAAAATTGATAACAAAGAACTGATGCTCTGGAACCGCCAGATGAAGCGAGTTGTTGAGCCGGGAGAATTTAAGGTGATGGTTGGTAGCTCGTCTGAAGATATCAGGCTTAGGGGGAGTTTTTATGTGAAATAATTAGATGTGGAGATGTGCAAATTTCAGATGTGCAGATGTTTGGAGTGAACATACTTAAAATATCCCGGAGCATTCCAAACATGAATCCGGTGTTTAGTTGATGATTACCATAATATTTGGTAACCGGTGCGCCTGGGGTGAGATACAGGCGCACCTTTTTTATTATATATAAATAGGGATAACAAAAAGCCGGGGTAGTGCGATTCTCCTCTTGAGAGGGGCGGTAATGGTTTGGAAGGCATACCGATGAAACACACCCCAGCATTCGCTCGTATTCCACCTCTCAAGAGGGGATTTTAAAACGTCAATTATTTAGACTCTGTTTTGACGGTAACTCCCCCTTTAGGGGCTGGGGGGCCTAGAACTCCTTCAAAAATCCCAGCAATGCAATAGCAACACCGGCCAGCACCGCCATCATCTTACGCATATTAAAACGATGATCGGCGCTTGATTCAAAGAGAATGGTAGTTGAAATATGCAGGAAGATCCCGATAACTACACCCATAATTCTGTTAAAATAATGCTGCAGATTGCCGATGTTTCCGCTGCTTAATGCATCGCTGAAAAAATATCCGGCAGGAGCCATTATCGCAAAGATGGCAACAAAGAAAATAGTTTTGTTTTTGCCCTGTTTGTTGGTGAGCAAAACTGTAGCTAATGCAAAAGCGGCAGGAATATGATGCAGGGCAATGCCGTAAACTAATTGATCCTGGTTGCCCTGGGCAAGTGGCATGCCTTCTAAAAATGCATGCAGACAAAGACTTGCCATGATACCGATAGGGAAAACCGCCAAGTCATGCGGATGTTTGTGCATGTGACCATGTTCAATCCCGTCCGAAAATTGTTCAAGCACAATCTGAAAAAGGAAGCCTATCAAAATAAACATGCCTACATAGTTATCATTGCCATGATAAGCATCGGGAATTAGGTGTAAAACGGTAATACTAAATAGATAAGCGCCGCTAAATGATAGCACCAGCTTCAGCGTTTTGTGATTATCACCCTTAAATAAAAATACAGAAGTACCGCCAAAAAAGGCAGCAAAAAACAGCAGCAGAATTTTCCAGTATCCCATTAAAAGGCAGGTTGTAATTTTTTAAACAATAATGAAAGCAGCCATCCCACAAGAGCGCCATACAGAGCACCACACAATACATCTATAGGGAAGTGTACACCAACGTATACCTGGGCAAAGCAAATACTCCCTGCCCACAAAATGGCCCAAAGCCAGATCCATTTCCACTTACGGCCAAATACAAAACATAAAAATATCGCCATGGCAAAATGGTCGGAGGCATGGGTCGACGGAAAACTGTAGCCGCTACCACAGGGTACGCGACTGATGTCGGTAACTGATACTATCGGATCACGGCAGGGGCGGAGGCGTTGTACAGTATGTTTTATGAGAACGCCGCTGCTAAAATCAGCTACACCTGCTGATGCTGCCAGTAGTAAAATAATGATAGCGCCAATTTTTTTGTATCGCCATAAACAAAAAGCGATAATGAAAATATAAAGCGGGATCCAGAATTTGGGATTGCGCAACAAAGGCATTATCCAGTCGAAAAACGAATTGGACAGGTCGTGGTTGATGAAATAAAATAAATGCCGGTCGAGATTTAAAAGGTAGTCGGGCATTGTTTTTACTATAGGTGTTTGTTTACTTAATTTTCAAAGTTATTAAATCGGTTAAAAAAACCTTGCGAGTTTTAATACTTAGGTCATGTATTATCTCGTTAAGCATAAAATAATGCGTTGGAATGACAATTGAAACAGCGATATTCAGCGGCAATAAATGATAAACTAACCAAAAGCTTGTGTGCAAGCGTTTGCGCAATTACTTAAAACAATATCAATTGTATCTTATATTTTTTACTTTTACCACACCAAAAACATCGCATTTTGACTTTAATTAAATCTATTTCAGGTATACGCGGCACAATAGGTGGCGCTGTTGGCGACGGTTTAACCCCGCTTGATATTGTAAAATTTACTTCGGCCTACGGTTCATGGGCTGTAAAGAAATCAGGGATTAAAAAGATTGTAGTTGGCCGTGATGCCCGTTTATCGGGTGCCATGGTGAATAACCTGGTTATTGGTACACTACAGGGTTTGGGTATTGATGTTGTTGATCTTGGTTTATCAACCACACCAACTGTTGAGGTTGCCGTTACCGGCGAAAAGGCTGCCGGGGGTATTATCCTTACTGCAAGTCATAACCCCAAACAATGGAATGCCCTTAAGCTCCTGAACGCCAATGGCGAATTTATAAGTGATGCAGATGGCAAAGAGGTACTTGAAATTGCCGAGAACAGTGATTTTAAATATGCCGATGTAAATGATCTGGGTAAAGTTACCCACGATGATACCTGGCTGCAAAAACATGTTGACCTTGTATTGGCGTTACCGCTGGTTGATGTTGAAGCCATAAAAAAAGCCGACTTTAAAGTAGTAATAGATTGTGTAAACTCTACAGGCGGCATTTTTGTGCCTGCCTTGTTGAAAGCTTTAGGTGTTGAAACTGTTCACGAATTATATTGTGAACCAGATGGGAATTTTCCTCGCAACCCTGAGCCACTTCCCGAAAACCTGATAGCCTTATCAAAAGAGGTAGTGAGCAAACGTGCAGATTTAGGCATAGCCGTTGACCCTGATGTTGACCGCCTTTGCTTTGTTTGTGAAGATGGAAATATGTTTGGCGAAGAATATACGTTGGTTGCTGTGGCCGATTACGTGTTAAAAAACAATGTTGGCAATACCGTTTCTAATCTTTCATCAACCCGTGCACTGCGCGATGTTACTGAGAAGGCAGGCGGCGAGTACCATGCTGCTGCGGTAGGAGAGGTGAATGTTGTAAACCAGATGAAGGCGGTTAACGCTATTATCGGCGGTGAAGGTAATGGTGGGGTTATCTACCCTGAATCACATTACGGTCGTGATGCTTTAGTTGGTATAGCTTTGTTTTTAACCCACCTGGCTAAATATGGCAAGTCGGTTTCAAGTTTGCGTGCGTCATATCCGGGTTATTTTATTTCAAAAAACAAGATCACTTTAACGCCCGAAATGGATATAGACGCCCTTTTGAGCAAGGTGGAACAGAAATACAGCAAACAGCCTCATTCAACAATTGACGGCTTAAAAATAGAATTTGATAAAGAATGGGTACATTTGCGGAGGTCAAACACCGAGCCCATTATCAGGATCTACTCCGAAGGCAATTCTGAAACCGTGGCAAACGGTTTGGCCAATAAGATCATCGCTGATATTAAGGAGATCTTACAACTGAAAGGTTAATTTTTACTGGTATTAAAAAATAACAGGCAACCGGCGGTAAATACCGTTGGTTGCTTGCTTGTATAATAATACCGGGCATATGTTTTAAAGTTACTGATCCATTAATTTATAAATTTTAAAAGAATGCGCGTTTATTTTGATAATGCCGCCACTACACCGCTTGACCCTGATGTGATGAAGGAGATGTACAAGGTGATGGAAAACCAGTTTGGTAATCCGTCGTCAATACATGCCCATGGCAGGGAAGCACGTACTTTAATTGAGCGTTCGCGTAAAACCATTGCGGGTTTATTGCATACCTCGCCGGCCGAAATCTTTTTTACATCAAGCGGTACCGAGGCTGATAATACGGCCATCAGGTGTGGTATCATTGATCATAACATTACTCATGCCATCACCAGTCATACCGAGCATCACGCAGTGCTCCATACACTGGAAGCCATGGAGAAATCAGGTTTGATCAAACTGAGTTTTGTAAATATTGATAGTAAGGGCACAATTGATTACGATCACCTGGAGACATTATTGAAAGAAAATGAACGCAGTTTTGTTTCATTAATGCATGCCAACAACGAAATAGGTACGTTATCAGATATGGAACGCGTGGGCGATCTTTGTGAAACATACAACGCTATTTATCATTGTGATACTGTGCAAACCATGGGGCATTACCCGCATGATCTGAGCAAACTTAAAGCTCATTTCCTCGTTTGCGCTGCTCATAAGTTGCATGGCCCTAAAGGAGTTGGTTTCCTGCACATCAATCATAAAATAAAGATAAAGCCGTTTATTTATGGCGGAGCCCAGGAGCGCAATATGCGCGGAGGTACCGAAAATATTTACGGTATAGTTGGATTAGCTAAATCGCTTGAATTGGCTTACAGTGAAATGGGGCAGCACCAAAGTCATATCCAGGGCTTAAAATCTTATATGATGGAACAATTGACAGCCAATGTTCCCGGTGTAAGTTTTAACGGTGAAACCGATGCTGACAAAAGTTTATATACGGTATTGAACGTTTCGTTCCCTGAAATGGAAATGAGTGATATGCTGTTATTTAACCTTGATATCGCCGGCATTTCGGCTTCGGGTGGCAGCGCTTGCAGCTCGGGCAGTGATATTGGCTCGCATGTGTTGACTGCTATCGGCGCAAGCTCATCAAGGCCATCGGTACGTTTCTCATTTTCAAAGTACAACACTAAAGAAGAAGTTGATTTTGTAGTAGCCAAAGTTCGCGAACTTTGCGCTGTTAATGTATAAGCTTAAAAGCACTGCCATTAAAAAAAGCCTTAAGAATTGATTTCTTAAGGCTTTTTCCTTTTTTGCGAAAGTGACAAAGATTAACTAATCCCTAACCTCCAACCTGTACAACTACAATTCCTTCCTTAACCGTGCTACCGGGATATTCATTTGCTCGCGGTATTTGGCTACGGTACGGCGGGCTATGTTATAGCCGGCATCTTTAAGGATTTCGGTTAATTTTTCGTCGGCCAGCGGATGGCGTTTATCTTCTTTGCCGATATGCTCCTCCAGGATCTTTTTAACCTCTTTGTTGGATACTTCTTCGCCGCTTTCGGTTTGGATGGCCTCAGAGAAGAATGATTTTAACAGGAAGGTGCCAAACTCAGTTTGTACATATTTAGAGTTGGCTACGCGTGATACTGTTGAAATATCCATGCCGATACGATCGGCAATGTCTTTCAGGATCATCGGTTTCAGGTTTTTATCATCGCCTGTAAGGAAAAACTCATATTGGTATTGCATAATGGCATTCATGGTTTTAAGCAGCGTTTGCTGGCGCTGTTTAATAGCATCAATGAACCATTTGGCCGAATCGAGCTTTTGTTTCACAAACTGAACAGCTTCTTTTAATTTTTTATCTTTTTGCGAAGCCTTATCATAGTGTTGAAACATTTCCTGGTATGAACGGCTTACCCTAAGCTCAGGTGCGTTTTTAGAGTTTAGCGTAAGGATAAGAGTGCCATCATTGTTGGTGATATGAAAATCAGGGATCACCTGCATTTGCTTGGTGTTGATCTCGTTTGAGTCGCCGGGTTTGGGGTTAAGTTTCAGTATCTCATTAACCACAGCACGCAACTCAGTTGAGTTCATGTTTAGCGATTTTTCAAGCTTATCGTAATGTTTACGGGTAAACTCATCTAAATAGTGCTCAACAACCTGTATTGCTTTTTTGATGATAGGATCGTTCACATCTTTTTTACGAAGCTGGATCAACAGGCATTCCTGTAAGCTGCGTGCGCCTACGCCCGGCGGGTCAAAGCCTTGTATCACTTTCAACATATCCTCAACCTCATCGTCTTCGGCCAATACGTTTTGTGAAAATGCAAGATCATCGGTAAGCGACATGATAGGGCGGCGCAGATAGCCGTCATCGTCAAGACTACCTATGATCTGTTTGCCAATCATGAAATCTTTATCGCTCAGGGGCAACAGATCTAACTGGGCTTGCAGACTTTCAAAAAAAGAACTTTGTACAGCAATTGGAATTTCTTTCCGCTCATCCTCGTCATCGCCGTTTTGATCATAGCGCGAGCCATAATCATTAAGGTTATCTTCCTGCAGGTAGTCGTCTATATTAAATTCATCCATCTCGCCTTTTTCCTCGTCGTTGTTGAAGTTGTCGTCGTCGGGATCGCGGTCTGGATATTGTTCTTCGGGTTCGTTCAGGTTGGTAAGGCTCAGATCTTCAAGCGCCGGATTTTCTTCCAGTTCTTCTTTTATCCGGGTATCAAGGGAAACAGTAGGTACCTGCAGCAGTTTTATAAATTGTATTTGCTGCGGCGAAAGTTTTTGTAAAAGTTTTTGTTGAAGGTTCTGTTTAAGCATATTTAAGATGTAGCCAAAAATACATCAAATTAATATTAACTAAAAATTACTTGAGGCATCTGCCTTAAAGTTGTTAAATGTTTTAGGCATGTCAATTGTTTTGCTCGCAACAAAAAAACTATATAAATAAATTGTTTGTGTAATATTATTAACTTTAAGTAACCAAACTTTAATTTATGGCAATAGGAAAAGAGTTTAAAGAATTCGCAATGCGGGGCAACGTGGTTGACCTTGCTGTAGGTGTTATCATCGGTGCTGCCTTCGGTAAAATTGTTACATCGTTAGTAAATGATATCATTATGCCGCCAATAGGTATGTTAACCGGTGGCATTGATTTTAAAGATCTTAAATATGTACTTAAGCCCGCGGTTGATAAAACTCCGGAAACGGCTATCAATTATGGTTTGTTTATCAATAACATAATTGATTTTATCATTGTGGCGTTCTGTATCTTTTTAATTGTAAAAGGTATCAACTCGATGAAGAAAAAAGAAGAAGCTGCCCCGGCTGCTCCGCCCGAACCAACTAAGGAGGAAGTATTACTTACCGAAATCCGCGATTTACTGGCTAAGAAAGCTTAATAGTTCATGGATCATAGTTCATGGATCATAGTTTTTTCCTTAATAGCTATGATCTGTGAACTATCAACTATGATCTATCAAAAGGTTTTTGGCAGCTTTGGATCGGTTAAAATAACGTAGTCGGCCATGCCGGCGAATTTACTCCAGTTGGGATTGTCAAAACTATCATCTGCGTATGTGGCTATGTTAAGTACACGCAGTTTGGGTGCATATTTTTTGAGTTGTGCCACAGCACCAAGTTTCTCCTCGCTGTGAAATCCGCCATTTAGTTGTAGTACTTTAAAACTCGAGTGACTTTTCATGAATTTTGCTATCGACCACCCCATCGTAGCATCCCATAAATTTTGCGACTGATAGATCTGCATGCCAGGCATGGATGCGTGGCCTCCCATTATTTTAGCAAATTTATCATAATAGGCTCCTGTTGCGGTATCAATAGGTAGCGGTGCGAGATAGCTTTTGGCCTGAGCGTCAAGCTGCTTTAAAATATCAAGGCCACCGCGCGTAACCATATTGGTATAGCGGGTAGGTGCGTTGGCGGCTATTACAGGCAGATGGTTGCTTTTAGCCAGCTCAACCATTGGTTTGTAATCCTTGTAGTTGGGCCAGGTACGAGCATCTGTAATCAGGTTTTTTTCGCGGATAAGCCCAGCAAGGTATTCATTTAACACAAGCTGGCAGTCGGTTTGAAACATCTCCATTGACAGTGCGGTTTTTTGCGGATATTTTTCGGACAGTTTTTTTAATAAGCTCAGTTCAAGATAATGTGCTGTTGAATCATTATGCTCTTCGCCAAAGAAAAGAACATCTGCGTTAGCCATATCATTGACTATATCATCTTCCGAAATTATCTTTTGTGCCGATGTACTGTAAATTTTATAATGGCTTACAGGTAAGTCCTGGGCAATACCTGCAGTTGACAGGCCTGCTAATAATATGGAGAGGATTAATTTCATTTTTCGTAATAAAACGGGTGAATTTACGCGCTGATTTGTGCTTAGAGCTATTTTGTTTAATCTTTTTAAGGCTGTAGTGTCATTCAAATGTCAGCTAATATTCTTTAAAGATTTAGGTGGCTAAACTAATAATTAACTCACTTTTTAACTGTTTGTTTAGCGGTTTAAATACCGGTAATTTTTTCAGTTCATTTCGTTCATTTTTTCTGAAAATTATGATGTTATAAATTTAAATGCTAAGAAAACGGTCATTTTTTCAATGGTTTTTGTTCTTGCCCTGAAGTTATTCAGTTAAAATTACGGTAATGTTTTTTTTGTTAATTGCGAAGATTTATTAACCGGCTTATGCCACTAAACAATTGATTATTAATGAAAAAGAAACTTACCCTGTTGTTCCTGATGCTTTCATGTTCGCTGCCAATCTTCGCTCAAAACATTTTTACAGCAATCCAGGCCAATGATACCCCCGGGGTTAAATTTTTGCTGAGCAAGAGTGCTAATGTAAATGTGAAAGACGAAAATGGCGATAGCCCCCTGATCGTTGCAGTTAAAAACAACCAAAGCAGAATGGTGAACCTGGTATTACAGGCTGATGTTAAGGTAGATTATAAAGATAAAGAGGGCAATACCGCTTTAATGATTGCCGGCAAAAACGGCAATGCCGAAATTATTGATCAGTTGCTGCATTATTACCCTAATATCAATATCCGTAATAGCAATGGTGCTACTGCTTTAATGTTAGCCGTTAATGAAGGTAATGCCGGCATAGTAAAGAGCCTGCTTGAACATGGTGCAAGTGTTAAAATAAAGGATAAGCAAAATAAAACAGCTGCTGACTATGTTAAGGATGCCGGCAAAGATGAAATGCTATCATTACTGAATACTTACCCGGTTACTGCCAGTCTTAAAAATAGCGGCTCATACGCTATTCCGTTTCAATAATTATGCTTCGACGAGCTACCTATGATAAGTTGTAGAATCCAGACTTACGAAGTTTTTAAAACTTCGTAAGTCTTTTCGCTTGCCATTTTACACCCAGACTTTAACTCTACCCATGACAACTTAAAAAGGGTGTCATATTGAGCTTGTCGAAGTATAGCGGGTTGGGACTCTACGCACGAGTCATCGATAGGCCCAGACTGACAGGCAGTGTAGTTAGCCGGGATTTGTTTACCAGTTGAAAATATCGCAGATCAATTAGTTATTGTCAATAAAAAACTGCTAATTTGCTGTTATTGGGCATGTGTGCTCATGTTATAATAAATCAGAAAAATAGTATTTGAATTATTAAATAAAATAACTACATTTGCGCTCTTGTTTAAAAAAGACGAATAGAATAAAATATAGCCATGAAAAGAACGTTTCAGCCTTCTCAAAGAAAAAGAAGAAATAAACACGGTTTCCGTGAACGCATGTCAACTGCTAACGGTAGGAGAGTATTAGCAGCCAGAAGAGCTAAAGGCAGAAAAAGATTAACCGTTTCTGACGAAGGCAGGCACAAAGCATAATTGAGGTTGCCCTGCCCTTATTTATAAGGGTTTGGAACCGCTTATCTGCTTTATCCTTCGGTTCAAAAATGGCAACAATGTATACTTTTAAAAAAGAAGAACGGTTATGTAACAAGAGGCTTATCGATAAGCTTTTTCATAACGGTTCTTCTTTTTTATGTTATCCCTTCCGGGTATCCTGGCTTGTTAATCCCGAGCCTCAGCTTCACCCTGCACAAATTCTTTTTTCTGTACCCAAAAAGCGTTACAAGCACGCTGTCGACCGTAATTTAGCGAAAAGATTAATGCGGGAGGCTTACAGGTTGCATAAACAACAACATCTTTATGATATCCTGCAGCAAACAGATAAGAGGATAATTGTTTCGGTAGGATATGTTGGTAAGGAAGTCGAACCGTACCTTTTCATCGAAAAAAAGATGCTGAAGATGCTTACCCAGCTTGGTAACGAATTAGCGGCAGCTTCGGTACAGGTTCCGGCTAATTAACATGGCAGGGTTATGGATTTAATTGTCAGGTTTTTAAAAACGATAGTCGGGTGGATCTTCATTATCCTGATTAAGTTTTACCAGTATTTTATATCACCGCTTTCGGCTGCATCATGCCGGTACACACCTACCTGCTCGCAATACGGTGTTGAAGCTATCAAGAAGCATGGCGCTTTTAAAGGTGGTTGGTTAACCATAAAACGCATAGCAAGTTGTAATCCCTGGGGCGGTCATGGGCATGATCCCGTACCTTAAATTTGTAATATGAGTCTGATACTTCAAATAGAAACAGCAACAACATCTTGTTCGGTAGCCCTTGCCCGTGTTGGTGAGGTTTTGGATTTTAAGGAAATAAATGCCCGTAATATTCATGCCGAGGTTATTACAATTTACATAAACGAACTGCTGAATAATACAGGGATAAGTTATAATGATCTTGATGCTATTGCTGTAAGCAGTGGCCCCGGTTCTTATACCGGTTTGCGGATAGGCGTGTCTACCGCTAAAGGCTTATGTTTTGCTTTGGATAAACCCCTGATAGCTATTGAAACCCTTGAGGCTATGGCTGACGGCGTTATTAATAACCCCGGCTTTTTCGCTGATGACAAAACGTTGCTATGCCCAATGATTGATGCGCGCCGGATGGAGGTTTATACCGCCTTATTTGACGCATCGGGTAACAGGGTACGTGAAACCGCAGCTGATATTATTGATGAAAACAGCTTTGCTGATTATCTGTTGCATCACAAAATCATCTTTTTTGGCGATGGCGCCGAAAAGTGTAAAGACGTATTAAGCAATAATGCTAATGCGATGTTTTTAGATGATTTTGCCAATTCGGCAATTTACCTTACCGAAAGGGCTGCTCAAAAATTTGCCGATGGTAATTTTGAGGATGTAGCTTATTACGAACCTTATTATCTCAAAGATTTTATAGCCGGAAAAAAAACACTTTAATTATTGGTTTTAAAGATCCGGCCAAATAAACGGCCAAAGAAACCTTTTTCACCCATAGGGATGTAGCTTGAATTCATGGGGTGCTCAATTACCCGCCCAAATTTAAGTGAAAAACCCAGGAATACATCAGCTCCGGTATAGTTGCCCACGCGATTTATTTGATTAGTATTGCCCAAAGCTGCAAAGGCAAAACGGCCGCTGTTCAGTAACCGTTCGGAGCCGATAAAAAATTCGGCATTGGGTGATTTTACCATAATTTGCGCACCGAGATTAAAGAATTTATAATCATCATAGGTTGCCGATAAGGTAGCTACGAGGTTGTTTTTTTGTATAGAGTTAACCAATGCGCCTGTAAAACCGGTGTCAAACATTTCTTTTTGGGCTACAACAGTTGGAAAATACCTGAATGTTTTTTCATCATCAAGCCAATAGCTTTTAGATACGCTCAGCTCGGCTTTGGCATTGGTTTTTGTGCTAAAAGACGTAACCATGCCATTGCCTCTAACTAAAGCATAAACCGCATTGTAGATATTTTCTTCCCTGTGTTGGGAGGTGATATCGGCTATATTGGTTGTATTATCAAAATCAGTAATGGTTGAACGTTTATTCCAGTGAATAAAACCCAGGTCTTTTATATTGCCTTGTATAAGTATGCCATCTTCGGTTCGATAAGTAGCACCCATAGATATCGAAGCGCCCGGATTGCGAAGCGTTGGTAAAAAATCACGACCATCCAGGCGGCCGGGCACATAGCTTCTGTAATAACGCCCCTTCATATAAACGTCGGCATTGTCGTTGTTTGGGTCAACCGGATCCCTGTTAATTTGCAGGCTCGACTCGTCCACATCAATTTTATTATATTGAACACCTGAAAGGTAACTTAGCTTAAAACCTATTGCCAATTGTTTGTTAATCTGTTCGCGATAAGAATAACTTAACTGATCATACATCTGCAACTTGTAATGATTGTTAAATATATTATTGTAGTTGTTGTAGGCGAAATTTGAGGGGCCATCAAGAAAAGCTACTGATTCGTCAGTAGCGAGAGCTTTGCCTTCCACTCTTGTTTGGGCCGAAAAACCCATTTCCACATTCCCGTTCAGGCTTGTAAAAAACTTAAGCATTATTAAATAAGCATTGGCATTAACATTAAAATGGTTAAGCGCATTTTTGCCAATGTGCAGCGATGAAGTATTATAGTACGCAGGTTTTCCAAACGCGCGGCTTTTAAGCGGCCGCTGAATATCGCCGGTTAAAAAAAGATTGGCGTCAAAATTAGGTATCAAAAAGTTGAACGCTACTGCCCTGCTCGAATCCGGGATAAAGGACCTTTGTGACGGGTTTTCAAAAGAATCATACAGCGTGCCCGTATTGTATTGCGAAAATTGTTGAGCCGATACAGATAAAGAACAAAGGGTTAAAAAGAGAATAGTAAAGATCTTATTCATATTATAGCTCACACACCTCCACTCCGGATTATTAAAAAAAGCCAAAGTTGATGCCGGTAAAGTTTATTACAAATTTCTATTTGTATTGTTCTACGAAATCGGCCGGGTATTGTTGTGTAAACACACAACAAATTTATTTTTTTAGTGAGCTGGTGTCGGGAGCGTTCAGGCGCATGCAGAAATTGGTGTAAAAATTCTTATCAGAAGCAGTGAGCTGAAAAGCTGCGCTATAATAGTCTTTCCAACCGGGGCTGTTATTTTCAAAAGCGTCGTAAAAAGGTTTTTTTAAATCGCGCTTTAATACAGGCTGCATGTTTTTAAAGTTGATAAAGTACGCTACGTTACTTCTTTCGGCCAGTAAATTATCAAATTGTGTATACTGATCTGTTTTGCCGATGAATTTCCGGTTAAAGTAGGTATCGTTATAACTCTCCAGTTCGGATACTGATGTAGCAAGAATAAGATAGTTGTCGATAATCATAAAGTACGGCTTCCTGAAAACGCTGAAAGCATCACCCAATAAAAAGAAAGGCAGCTTTTCATAATTAAACTGGCCAACCTTATCGGTCACCATATTGCTGATATTCATCATCAGCGGAAACAGCCTTGAGCCATCCTTAACAGATATAATGGCGAATTTTTCAAAATAGCGCGTTGTAACTATCGCAAACTCGTTACCAAGCAGCTTTTCAAATTCCGGTTTTATAAACAGGCCCGCTTCTGATTTTACTTTGGCTAAAAGTTCGTTTTTTTCCTTGCTTACACCTGCTTTATCATGCCATTGCGAAAGATCGGCCTCGAATTTTTTAGGGTCCGAAACAGCAAAACTGATGCTATAGGCCGTAGTGGCCGGGAAAATGTCTTTCAAATGGTTCTCAACCGGTTGCTGGGTCGAATAGATGTTCAAATAGCTGGTAGCATTATTTTGCTTAGTTGTAAAGCCGTTAAACATCAACGCGTCGCTTTTATAATTCAGGTTTAATGCGGCGTAAGCCGGTAGCATCCGGAAACTCTTAAAAAGATCGGTAGTTTTATTAATGAACAACTGATCAAAAAGCGGGTTAAGCTGGTTATAGTTGATATAAAGGTTTGCCAGCGAATTGGCGTTTTGCTGCTCGGGCAGCGGTACAAAGCCATTTTGGCCTTTATCCTGTTGGTATATGGCGCTATGGTCGACCAAATCTTTTGAAAAGCTGCCCGAAAATATATTGTCGCCTGTTTTTATGATGTAGAAATGTTTGTTTAACGGTTTGACGAAAATATTATACCCCTGGCTTGCGGCTATCTGCATCGGTGCTATTTGTAAACTGTTTTTGGCCACGCCGGTTAAGTTATTAAACATGGCTGCCGAAAAGTTTTTTGATGCCGAGGTAGTTACAAGCAGGTCAACATCGTCGGTATGCGTTGGGTGAATAGAGATAAAAATGTTTTGACCGCTAAAAAACTGGCTGAGCTGCGGAGAAGCTATAAGCAACTTGCGTAATGTATCAAGCTCGCTTAATTTATCATGCCCGGCAAACGCACTGAGGAGTTTGTTACCTGCAAAAATCTCATAAAATCCTTTTTCGTTAGTAAACTCAAATACCGCAACGGCATTATCAGGAATAGCATGCATAACCTGCCCGGTACGCACTCCCGGCGGACTCAAATTTTTAAAATATAACACCGTTACAAGCACGGTAGCTATAATTAAAAATATAGTGGTTACTATCAGTCGTTTCATAGCAGGGGTGTGCAGCAAATATAGAATTTTACCCCACGGCGTTAAAGTAATACTTTCAATTGGTTAACTTAGCTTTTTATATCTGCATGAACAAACAAATAATTATTACTGCTTCGTTTTTAGGTATGCTGGCCGTTATAACCGGCGCTTTTGGCGCACATGGATTAAAAGCTGTGTTAACGCCTTCACAGCTTGAGGTTTGGCATACCGCTGTTCAATATAATTTTTACCATGTTTTTGCCTTGCTATTCCTGGCTGCCTTTGCAGGTAACAGGGACGGAGGGCTGATATCTGCCGCGCATTACCTTTTTACTTTTGGCATCATCCTTTTTTCAGGGTCGTTATACCTGCTTTCATGCCGTGATTTGCTTGGCTGGAACTGGCTTGTATTTATGGGGCCAATTACACCTGTTGGTGGTTTATTGTTCATACTGGGTTGGCTGATGCTGGCCTTAGCTGCTATCCGCAACAAATAATAATACATGTTAGAGTTTGCCGAAATTGAACATACCGACCGCGAAACACTTTTTGCCGAAGTGATTTTGCCCCTGGCTATTTCAAAAAACTATACTTACCGGATACCTTACGAGCAAAACAATGCTATTGCTATAGGCAAAAGAGTGGTGGTGCAGTTTGGCAAAAGCAAACTGTATACAGCTATTGTTAAGGAGATTGGCAAACTGGCGCCTGAAAAGTATGAGGCCAAATACATCATCGAAATATTGGATGACCGCCCAGTTGTGACCCCACAACAGCTTGAGTTTTGGCAGTGGCTGGCCGATTACTACATGTGCAATATAGGCGAGGTGATGAATGCTGCGCTACCATCGGCATTAAAGCTGGCAAGCGAAACCCGTATCGTGCTTAACCGTGAATACGAGATAGATAAAGCTACACTTCATGATAAGGAGTTTTTAATTGTTGAGGCCCTTGAAATTCAGCCAGAGCTTACTATTAGCGATATTACCAAGCTGTTGGGGCAAAAAACTGTAATGCCGATATTGAAGCTGATGTTTGAGAAAAATATCATCAATATATCCGAAGAAGTTAGTGAACGCTACAAGCCACGTAAGCGCACATTCATTACCCTTAACCCGGTTTACAATAATCAGGATAATCTACGGGAGCTATTCCCGATATTGGAAAAACGTGCGCCTAAACAGGCCGATGCTTTACTGGCTTATATCAAACTGTCCCGTCATTCAAAAAATATCACCAAAAACGAACTTATTGAAGAGAGCGGGGCGGGCGAATCAAGTATTAAATCGCTCATTGAAAAAGAAATCTTTTTTTCGGAAGATAGGAGCGTTAGCCGTTTGCATTTTGAAGGAGAAGAGGGCGAAGGAAATAACTTCGAGTTGAGCGAGCAGCAAACCGGGGTGCTTCAAAGCATTCGTGAGCAGTTTAAAGAGAAAGATGTGGCCCTGTTACATGGTGTAACCTCATCGGGCAAAACACAGTTGTATGTAAGGCTGATAGAAGAGATTGTACGCAATGGTAAACAGGTGCTTTACCTGCTGCCCGAAATTGCGCTCACAACGCATATCATCGAACGTCTCAGGGCATATTTTGGTGCTGACATTGGCGTTTATCATTCCCGCTTTAATGATAATGAGCGGGTAGAAGTTTGGCAAAAAGTTTTAAGCGGAGAGTACAAGATTGTGCTTGGTGCCCGTTCGTCGGTGTTTTTACCGTTTGCTGATCTGGGCCTGATCATTGTTGATGAAGAACATGAAACCTCTTACAAGCAATTTGACCCGGCGCCGCGCTATAATGCACGTGATGCAGCCATTTTTTTAGCCAACATGCACCAGGGTAAAGTGCTGCTGGGTTCGGCTACGCCCTCTTTTGAAAGCTACTACAATGCCCGCACACATAAATACGGTTTTGCCGAATTAACTGAACGCTTCGGAGGCGTTGAACTGCCTGATGTGCAGGTGGTAAGCATCGCGCATGAAACCAAACAGAAAACTATCCAGTCGCACTTTACCAGTGTGTTGATGGAGGGGATAAAACAGGCGCTTGAAAATAAAGAGCAGGTGATTTTGTTTCAAAACCGCCGTGGCTATGCACCTATCCTGATGTGTAAAGTTTGTGCTTACACGCCTAAATGTATCAATTGTGATGTAAGCCTAACCTATCATAAAAGCAGCGGCAAACTGCATTGCCATTACTGTGGCTATAAGGAAGACACACCATCCATTTGCCCGGCCTGTGGCTCAACCCATTTGGAATACAAAGGCTTCGGCACCGAAAAAATAGAGGACGAGCTGAGCGTTTTATTGCCCGAAGCCCGGATTGCCCGTATGGATTTGGATACCACACGGTCAAGAAACTCCCTACAGACTATCCTTAATGATCTGGAAGAAAAACGGATAGATATTTTGGTTGGCACCCAGATGGTAGCCAAAGGGCTCGACTTTTCTGATGTGACGCTCATTGGGATTATTAATGCGGATAGCTTGCTGAAATTCCCGGATTACAGGGCTAACGAACGCGGGTACCAACTCCTGTCGCAGGTGAGCGGCAGGGCAGGACGAAGGGGCAAACAGGGTAAAGTAGTAGTGCAAACCTATGATATTTACCACCGGGTATTAAAACAGGTAATTGACAACAATTACGCCGATCTTTATTTTACGGAGATGGAAGAGCGGAAAAGCTTTAAATACCCGCCATTCTATCGTATCATCAACCTTGATATCAAACATAAAAATCCGGATGTGCTTTATAACCAGGCCGAATATCTCGGCGCACGCCTCCGGGAGCATTTTGGCGAACGGGTGATAGGCCCGGAGCAGCCGCTCATCAGCAGGATCCGTAATTACTACATCAAAAGCATCATGCTTAAGTTTGAGAAGGATGGCATCTCCATCGTAAAAGCAAAATCTGTTTTACGGGATGTGATCACTCAATATTATACAACCAAGCTTAGCACCGGCAGTATTGTACAGCCCGATATTGATCCGTATTGAAGCGTTTAATCAGAAGCTTGTCGAAGCCATGTCATTGCGAGCGTAGCGCGGCAATCTCGTAGCCAATGCATATTCGATCTGCATAGCTACGAGATTGCTTCGTCGTTCTTCCTCGCAATGACATGTAGAGGAGAGATGTAATTACTTTTCCAATTCCAATCCCCAATCTTTTCCTTTATCTACTGCAGGCACACCTTTATCCATCCAAACAGGCATTGGGGCACCTTTTAAAAAGTGATCGAAAAATTGCTGCTCGCGGATAGTAATATCTTTCTTGTTTTGGCGTAGAACAAGGTTGTGGGCTTCGCCATTATATTGCAACAGCCAAACGGGCTTGCCTAAGCGGCGTAGTGCCGTAAACATTTCAATGCCCTGGTACCATGGCACGGCCCCGTCTGCATCGTTGCTCATGATCATAACTGGCGTTTTTACTTTAGGCAGCTGAAATAGGGGCGAATTTTCGATATATAGTTCCGGCTTTTCCCAAAGCGTTGCACCAATACGGCTTTGCGATTTTTCATATTGAAATTGCCTGTTCAAGCCAGATTCCCACCTGATACCGCCATAGGCCGAAGTCATATTGGCTACCGGTGCGCCAGCCCATGCCGCTGCGTACATATTAGTTTGGGTAATAAGATATGCCACCTGGTAGCCGCCCCAGCTTTGGCCCTGTATGCCGATATGCGCTGCGTCAACCCAAGCGTTTTTCTTTAGTGATTCAACGCCCGAATTAATAAACTCAACTGCCGAAGCTCCCGGATGCCCGGTTTGATAACTGATATCCGGCGCGAAAACCAGGTAACCATTACTTACGAAAAATGAAATAGGTAGTCGGGATGGTGTGGGGGCAGGGGGAATATAATTATAAAGCCCGTCGGATAGCTTTTCATAAAAATAAACCACCATTGGGTACTTCTTAGCCGGGTCAAAATCTTCGGGCTTATACAGGATTCCCTTTGATTGATAACCTTTAGGTGTTGTCCACCTTACCAGTTCGGCAGTACCCCAGTTGTATTCGCTTTGCTGTGCGTTAATGCTGCTTAGTTTGATTTCTTTCTTCAAATCAGAAGAAAGGTAGAGATCAGGCGACTGTTTATAGCTTGCTTTGGTATAAATATAAGCATCGACATTTTTAGCTTTCAATAGGTTATCATAGCGCATCGGGGCCATGACGATCTTTTCGGGTTGATCGTTTGCTTCAGGGAATTTTCGAAAATATCCCCATTGTTTGGTTTCCTCATTTTGGGTAAGAAGCCACATCGGTTTTTTTACCGGGATAAATTTCTGCTCCGGATCAGTTTGATCATACCTGATGATGAACTTGTTTTTACGACCGATGCCTTTAGTAAAATTGAACGCATCGCCCGTTTCGGGATCAAAACGCCATATATCGTACCTGTCGTAAATAAATACGGCTTTGTCGCCCGCAGTCCAGCCTGCTAAACCATATGGTGAGGCGTATCCCGGTACATCGTTTAGCTCATCGCCCATTTTAGTGCCTGCTGCCTTGCTCAGGTTTATTTTTTGCCCTGTAGCAATGGTATAACAATACCAGGCTTGGTCTTTCATATCAAACCAAAGCACATAATTGCCATGCGGTGAAATATAATAACGCCCTATGGAAGCGTTGACAAGCCTGTGGTTGCCGCTTTTGGTATCAATTAAAATAGCCTGTTGTTTGGTACTGCCTTCCCACTGTGCGGCTACGCGGGCACCAGTATCCGTAACCCCTAAAACATAGCGTGCATCCTTGTTTTCGGCAGTTAATATCTCGGGAATGGCCTTATTGCCTAACTGAACGGTTTTGGTATTTGATTCCTCGGGCTTAATGACCGCAAGGTAGCTTCGCTTTAACTCGGTTTGCAGGTTTTTAAGCTGTTGTGGCTGCAAATAATCGTCTTTGTAGTTCCAGATATCCAGTTTGGCAACCTCAAAATCAACCAGGGTAGTATCTGCGGGTTTCGGGATGGGGGCAGTGCCAAAGAAAAGGTTGTTGCCACTTTTGCTGAAGCTTACTTTGCCATCACCGCTTACTGCCCAGTTATTGGGAATTCCGGCCGTGCCTGCTGATGCAATAACATCCGCACTATCTTTTGTTGTATTATAGTAATAAAGTTTAAAAGGTTTTACTAATACTTTTTCCTGATTCTTTTCAGCGGTAAATGCAATCTGTCTGCCGGCATCATCAATGCTGATATTATGATAATTGCCCCGGCCGGTACTCAACCGTTTAACTGTGTTTTTCTCAACTTCAAATAAATACAAGCCGGATGTAACCTCTTTTTGCTTGGCTGGTGCCGTTACCGCAAATGCAACCCATTTTCCATTTTTACTTACCTGGTATTCGGTAACATATTTGAAAGTTCGTTGGGTGCCGGTGTTTAGTTTTCTAATAGTTAAATCGGCGCCATCGTGGGTAGGAGGGGCAACGGTTACTGCAATAGCTTTTTTTGACGTATCGCTGGTAACGGGCTTTTTAACAGTATCAGCAGCTGCCAGATAAGCAACAACCGGCGCGTTCTCTGCTATTTTAAAGGAACGTATGGCCGCAACTTTGGTTATCGATGATGATCCCAAAGTAATTATGCCTAAGGTGTCTTTTGGAAAATCGGATTGTTTTTTCTTTTTGATTTTAGCCTGCCTTGTTTCCTGGTAAAACGGCCGGATGAGGCATACGGCAAACTTTGAATCTCCGGTTATTTTTACCGTATCAGCGCGGGGTATTTTTACTAAGGTTGTGTTTTTGCTGGTTTTGATAACAAGCTCTGCATCTCCCTGTTGTGGTTTTATTACATAACCTATCCATTTACCATCATTGCTGATGCGTTGACCCGCTATGCTTTGCCATCCATCAAAAACAGAATGATCTAAGGGTTTTTTAGGGGATTTTTGAGCAGATACATGAACCCCAATAGCCAATAACAGGCAAGCTGATAGTAAAAGTTTACGCATACAGGAAAGATGTCAAAACCTAAATATGCTGAAAACTTACGGCTTAATGAAATAAGCTACGGGAAAGTTACATTGAGGCGAAAGGCGAAAGGTAAAAGGTTGTTTTATATTCCTATTTAACATAATGCCTTTCGCCTTTAACCTCGATTAGCACATCGCCTTGTTCAAAGCGCGGATAGCTTCATCGAAATCTTCACGGGCTATCAAAAACTGGATATTTACCATTCTTAAGGCAAAGCCGCCGCTTCTGATATTGATGCCTTTTTGAGCAAGAGCTGTTGCTGCTTTGGCCAATAAGCCCGGCTGGTCCATATTGGAACCAATCAAACAAACCATGGCTACTTTTTCGACAGTTACTTTTTCATAATTGTCTTCCAGTTCGCTGATCAGTTTTTTATTCAGGTCTTTTTCCCATATCACGATAGAAATGCTGTTAGCACTCGTGGCTTTAAAGCTGTAGCTGACACCAAACTTGTAAAACAGCTGCATGATGTGGAAATCGGTACCTACGTTACCCACCATTGATGGGTCGTAAATATCGATCATCACCACCTTCTCGGTACCGGTAATCACTTCAACGCGTTTTTTATCGCAAATGTACTCACGGGTGATCAGTGTCCCCGGGTGTTCTGGCTGGAACGTATTTTTGATCCTTAAGTCGATATCGTTTATTTCCAAAGGTTTTGATGCCTTGGGATGGATAGCTTCCATGCCTACATCGGCCAGCTGATCGGCAACATCATAATTGGTGTTACCTACCGGGAAACAGTTTTCAACACCAACCAGTTGTGGGTCGGCAGTACAAAGGTGGTACTCCTTGTGAATGATGGCCTCCTGTGGTTCAACAGCAACTGCAATTTTGCTGAAGGTAACTTCGGAGTATCCACGGTCAAACTCACGCATGATGCCTTCGGTACCTTTGGCGTAGCCGGTAACAATGGTGATGGTTTTTGTAAAATCAATATGTGCCAGATCTTTTTTAATGCGCTGGTCGATAGTTAATGCACGGTGGTCATGAAATCCGCTCAAATCAACTAAAGTAGCGTTAATACCCATGTTTTGCAGGATATTCGTAAAGTTAAAAGCCGAATGACTTTCGCCTATAGATGCCAGGATCTCGCGGGCAGCCTGTAAAATACCTTCCTTACCTACATAACCGGATGCAAGGATATTGGCCAGGTTTTCAAGGTAAGTTTGCGCATCCTTTATCCTGGTTTCAATGTACTTATCGGCTTCGGCAACATTAAGACCAAGGCTTTCATAAGTTTTATTGATCTGCTTTAAGCGGGTAATCAGTTGTTTTAAAGGTGTATGGAAATCCTTGTAGTTGGCAAGCTTATGATACACACCAGGCGCGCCGGTTTTTTTGTTTTCGAGCAGGAGATTGGTTACCCCCGAAAATGCTGATACTACAAATATGCGGTTGTAAAGTTGGTCACCGCTGCGTTCAAACAGGATGATGTTTTTGATCACATCACCCAAAGCGGTCATGGATGTACCGCCAATTTTTTCTACTGTTAACATTTTATACTGAAAAGATCAACAGCCAAATACCATAACTATACCAAAGTGCTGTAGCTATTTATAATTAATTGAATGTAAATAGCTTGTATCTGAACTGCTTTTTTTAAAATAACTCATTTTGATATACACTATCAAAACGATCGAAATATAATGATTAAAAAGCTTTGAGCCGTCTGCCTTAAGCTTTTTGCTTAAATTAACTGTCTTTTTTATACAAATCGCCCGCTTTTTCGGCAGATAAACGGATGCCCTTTATCATAGCCGAACTGAAACCGTGGTGCTCCATCTCGTTCAGGCCTGCAATAGTACAGCCGCTTGGCGAAGTTACCTTGTCAATTTCCTGTTCTGGGTGCGATGCCAGTTGTAATAGCAGGTCGGCCGCACCTTTAGCGGTTTGGGCTGCCATTTTCAATGCGTCGTGGGCATGGAAGCCAATTTCTGTGCCACCTTGTGAGGCAGCGCGGATCGATCTTAAAAAGAAAGCGATACCACAGGCACAAAGCGCGGTGGCCGAGGTCATCAATTCCTCATTGATTTGTATGGTTACACCAACTGTATCAAAAAGCGATTTGGCCAGGTTGATGTTTTTGTTGGTGCCGTTATCTGTAGCGATACATGTCATGGAATGACCAATAGCGATGGCAGTATTAGGCATAGCGCGAACTATCTGCACGTTTAGGTCGAGGTGCTGGCGAATATCGGCACAGCTAACGCCTGAGATAACGGAAATTAATAGTTGTTTATCCGGTTTTAACGATGGTTTAATTTCATCTAACAGTTTGTTAAGCTGTTGTGGCAGTACGGCCAGCACAATAATGTCGGCTTTACGCACGGCACGCAGGTTGTTATCAGATACATGATACCCTTGATCGGCAAATTGAGACAATGCGGCTACGTTGCGGCGTGTTAATGATATTTGCTGCGGCTTACAAATCCCCGATTTAACTAAACCTTTGGCTAATGACAGGCCTATATTACCAGAGCCTAATATTGAGATGTGCTGTTGAGAGTTCATGCGTTTTTCGTTAAACGTGTTCCAAATGGTTTGTTATCTTTCAATTGACCAAGATCATCTGATTTGCCAATAATCACAGCCTTTACTCCGCAAGCAATTGCGGTAAAAGCATTATCAAGTTTAGGTAGCATTCCGCTATGTATTATCCTTTCCACTTTCAGTTCTTCGTAATGCTGCGGGTCAATTTCCCTTATCAGCGATTCTTCGTCATTAATATCTTTTAACACACCTTTCTTCTCAAAACAGTATATCAGCGTGGTGTCATACAATCCAGATAAGGCTACAGCCAGGGCCGAAGCGATGGTATCAGCATTGGTATTTAGCAACTGCCCTTCACCATCGTGCGTAATGGCGCAAAAAACAGGGGTAAAGCCTGCTTCTAATAAGCGGCTTATATTTTCGGGGTTTATTGAATCTTTAACAATATCGCCCACAAAGCCGTAATCAATGGTTTTTACCGGTCGTTTAACCGCTTTAATAAAATTACCGTCGGCGCCGGTTAAGCCTATGGCGTTATTACCAAAGCGCTGCAATTGGGCTACAATATTTTTATTGATGAGGCCACCGTACACCATGGTAACCACCCGTAATGTTTCAATATCGGTGATGCGCCTGCCGTCAACCATTTTTGATTCGATGCCTAAATCTTCGGCCATTTGCGTGGCCACTTTCCCACCTCCGTGTACCAGGATCTTGAGGCCATCAAGCGCTTCAAAGTCCTTTAAAAAATGATATAGGTTTTCTGAGTTATCAATAACGTTTCCACCTATTTTGATTATATAAAGATCCTTATTTGAGGTTAATTTCCCCGTTTTGATATGATCTGTATCAATTTTGTCCATTCCAGCTGTCAATATAACTCTTTTAATGTCAAATTTCCACTTTTTTGAGCGGAAAACTGTTAAAATTACGAAAATATAGTGTGTTTTTTCAAAAATTGATTTAAAAATGAATAACTGAATTTGCAGTTTAAGTTTACAATTTGATTATGAAAGAATTAGTAATATTGGAAAACTTTAAGGGATCATCCTTGCTTATACCTATCTATGGAGCAAAAAAAGAATACCAGGCCGCGGGTGGCAATTATTGGGGGAGGATTTGGCGGCATCCAGTTAGCTAAGAAATTAAAAGATGCACCTGTTGATGTGCTGATGATCGATAAGCATAATTATCACACGTTTCAACCCTTATTGTACCAGGTTGCCGGGGGCTCCATAGCTGCCGATTCAATCGGTTTTCCTTTACGGCGTATCTTTACGCGGCAAAAGAATTTTCGCTTCGCACTTGCAGAGGTGAAGAAGATCAATGCCGAAAGCAATACACTTGATACCGATATCGGTACCATTTATTACGACTACCTCGCTATAGCTACAGGCTCAAATACGAACTTTTTTGGCAATAAAGAGATTGAACATTTTGCCATGCCGATGAAAAACATTCCGGAGGCATTAAACTTACGGAGCCTGATCCTGCAAAATCTGGAGATGTCGCTGGTGTCTAAAGACCCGGAAGAAAAGGCAGCATTAATGACTTTTGTTGTAGTGGGCGGTGGCCCTACCGGTGTGGAACTTTCCGGTGCTTTGGCCGAAATGCGCGAGCTGATATTAATGAAGGATTATCATGGCCTGCGTAAACATAGCATGAAGGTTTATCTTGTTGAAGGTAAGCCGGACTTACTTGCTGCTTTTTCGCCCAAAGCCCGTGCAAAGGCCAAAAAATTTCTGGAAGATATGAACGTGACTATTTATAATAGTGTGCACGTAGAAAGTTATAATGGCTATTTGCTTAAAATAGATAATGGGACAACTATCCTTACCCGTAACGTACTTTGGGCGGCGGGAGTGAAAGGAGAAGTGCCGGAAGGAATTGCTGTCGATAACATTGCGCGCGGCAACAGGATCCTGGTTGATGAGTTTAATAAAGTAAAGGGCTATAAAAATATTTATGCCATAGGCGATGTCGCGGCTATGATCACCGACGAATATCCAAACGGCCATCCCGGTGTAGCCCCTGTAGCTATTCAGCAAGGGCAAAACCTTGGCGAAAATGTTTACCGGATGTTTGATCGTAAACCGCTGGTACCATTCAAATACAGGGATAAGGGTTCCCTGGCCACCATCGGGCGTAATAAGGCAGTGGCTGATTTGGGGAAAATTCATTTCCAGGGATTTTTTGCCTGGTTGGTGTGGGGCTTTGTACATATCATGTCGCTGGCAGGATTTACTAATAAGGGCATCATATTTTTTAGCTGGGCTATCAACTACTTCACCAAAAACAGCGATAACCGACTAATAGTACGTTTTTTTAATCCGGAGACCCGGATGACTGATCCAGAATCGAGATAAAAACAAACAATAGTCCTTTTAAATCCTTACTTGTAAGTATTTATGGATCTGTTTGTTGTAATTGCTTTACTGGTTATTGTAAGCGCGGTTTTCTCATACCTTAACGCGCGCTATATTAAGTTGCCGGGTACCATTGGTATTGTACTGTTGGCAACAATAGCTTCTATAACGATACTTATCGTTGATAAAGTCGACTCATCAATAGCCGGTTATCTCGGCACTCTTGCTAAAAATATCAATTTTTCAAAAGCCGTATTGAATGTGCTGCTTGGCTTCCTGCTTTTTTCAAGTTCGTTTAATTTGGATGGCCGGAAACTGAAGAAAGAAATGCGCCCGGTATTTGTACTAAGCACGTTAGGTGTTATTATTTCAACCGCTGTTTTTGGACTTTGGCTATTTTATGTGGCCCCCGTCTTTCATATCCATATGCCGCTGATCTACTGCCTGTTGTTTGGCGCGTTGATTTCACCTACTGATCCGGTTGCAGTATCGGCTATTATCCGTAATTCCAAACTACCAGCCAATTTGGAAACTATTATTTCGGGCGAATCGCTGTTTAACGATGGGATAGGGCTTATCCTGTTTGTGATTATTTTAGAAATAGCCCGGGTAGGCGAAGAAAAAATTGAGTTGGCTAAAGTAACGATGCTTATCATCAAGGAGATTATCGGCGGAATAGTAGCCGGAGCAATTTTAGGCTACATAGCCCATCGGCTTATGCATTCGGTTAAAGATTTTCAGACTATTGTGCTGATCTCCCTGGCCCTGGTGATGGGATTATCGGTATTGGCAGTATTACTTAGTTTTTCACTTCCGCTGTCAGTAGTTATAGCCGGATTATTTGCAGGCGGGCAATCCATTAATCAGGATAATAAAGAAAAATCGCATGAGGCATTGGAGAAATTCTGGAAGCTGGTTGATGAGATTCTGAACACGATTTTATTTGTAATGATAGGCCTGCAACTGGTTAATTTGCCTTTCGTAAATAATTACTGGATTACAGGGAGTGTTTCTATCGTTACTGTTTTAATAGCTCGCTGGCTAAGTATTATGCTGCCGCTCACGTTTTTAAGGCATACGCTTAAGGTAAACTACAGCAATATCAATATCATGACCTGGGCGGGCTTGCGCGGGGGGATCTCAATAGCTCTGGCATTGTCGCTTCCCAATACGCCATACAGGCACCTGATCCTGTCGGGAAGTTATTTTATCGTGATATTTTCGGTGATTGTACAGGGGCTAACTTTAAACAGAATGATCAATAGTGCTTCCAAAAAGATAGAAGAATAAAACATTCTATAATTCTGCCGCGGGTTTAGCGCAGCGTAACCCGTGATTAGCCATGGTTGAAGTTTTTAACTTCAGTAGTTAAGTTGAAAACTTAACTGATATGCCCCACGGGTTACGCTGCGCTAAACCCGCGGTAGTTAATTATTTAAGGCGCGACATATATTTAGCAATCTCTGCCTCGGTAGTATCTTTGCTCTTATCCAGCGCTTCAATGATGTTTTCCCGTTCCACTTCAGTACGATTTTGACTAAGTTTCTGTTTGCCTTGCAGATCGTTAACCATGATCTCAAAGGCCACAATGCCTTTCATCATCCGTTGTTTATACTCATTAGGAAGATTATTCCATTGCGTTAGGTAATCAGCTTCATAATTGCTGATCATCTGCGCTAACAAATTAGCAGTTTGTTCACCTTCAGATAATATCGTGGCTTTGCCGTAAGCATGCACTGCAATGTAGTTCCAGGTGGGAACATTAGTTTCCTTTTCGTAATGTTTGGGCGATATATAAGCGTGGGGCTCAGTAAATATCACTAAAACCTCTTTTTCAATAATTTCAGTAGCCTGCGGATTTGCCTTAGCAAAATGTGATGACAATACAATTTTATCATCACGCTTACTTACCAAAAAGGGGAGGTGAGTAGCAAACGGAATATTATCAGTAGCCGTTACGATTGTAGCAAAGCTATAGCGCTGCATAAAAAAGCTGATAGCTTCCTGCTCATCCGTTAACTGGAAGTGTTTTGGCGTGTACATCTTGAGAAAAGATTTAAGAAGGGAAGAAACAAGAGTCAAGACAAAGGCTGTCTGACTCCTGTTTTATATAGAGTATTTTACTTACAAACTCTCCAGCATTTGTTTTAGCACAGCCTGGGCCGCCCAAACGCGGTTGCCAGCCTCATGTACAACGATTGAGCTTGGTCCGTCTAATATTTCATCAGAAAGTTCCAGATTACGGCGTACAGGCAAGCAATGCATTACTTTAGCATTATTGGTTTGCTCCAGCTTTTTATTGGTGAGCATCCACTCTTCGTGTTTGCCCAATATATTACCATAAGGCTCATAAGCTGACCAGTTTTTTACGTAGATGAAATCCGCACCGGCTAAAGCTTCGTCCTGGTTGTAAGTGATGTTTGCACCCTGGGTAAAATCGGTACAAAGCTCATAGCCTTTAGGCTGAACGATGGTAAAGTCAACATCGGCCTTGCACATCCATTCAGAAAATGAGTTTGGAACAGCCTGCGGCAAAGGTTTGATATGCGGGGCCCAGGTTAATACCACTTTAGGACGTGCTATTTTCTTTAGTTCTTCGATGGTGATTAAGTCGGCAAGGCTTTGCAGCGGGTGGCGGGTAGCTGATTCCAGGCTTACAACCGGAACTTTGCAAAACTCAACAAACTTATTGAAAATCATTTCGCTGTAATCTTCCTCACGGTTCCTCAAACCAGGGAACGAACGCACGCCGATGATATCAGCATATTGCCCCATAACACCTGCTGCCTCACGGATATGCTCAACGGTGGTACCGTCCATGATCACGCCGTCGCGGAGTTCAAGCGCCCAGCCTTCTTTGTCGATATTAAGCACCATCACATTCATGCCCAGATTGATAGCAGCTTTCTGTGTACTCATGCGTGTACGAAGACTTGGGTTTAAGAACACTAAGGCAAGCGTTTTATTTTTACCAAGTTGCTGGTGCGCAAAGGGATCCTGCTTAAGCGCCAATGCCTCTTTTACAAGTGCGTTAACATCAGCTACGTCATTAACAGAAGAGAATAGTTTCATGAACTTTACAATTATTGGGTGAGTTGTTCTGCTATTTATTTTTTAAGTCTCCCCCCCTCAGGGGGAGATTTAGAGGGGGCGTCTTATTGATTTAAAACATTTACAAAGGCTTCCAGGAACCTATCAGCATGGGCCTTAGTTAAATTTAAAGCTGGTAATAACCTGATCACATTTGGCTTAGCTTCACCAGTAAATATGTGGTGCTTGTTCAGCAATTCTTTACGGGCATGAGCCAATTCTTCAGGTAACTCAATACCGATCATCAAACCACGACCACGAACTTCTTTAACCTGCTCCAGCTTGTTAAGTTCTTTTATCAGGTAACCGCCAACTTCGGCAGCGTTTTGCAACAGGTTATCCTGCTCAATAGTTTCAAGTACAGCTAAACCTGCTGCACAAGCTAAGTGGTTACCACCAAAAGTGGTACCTAACATGCCGTAAGCAGGTTGTATTTTAGGTGATATAATGATGCCACCAACAGGGAAACCATTACCCATGCCCTTGGCCATGCTGTAAATATCAGCATCTACACCAGCAAAGTCGTGTGAAAAGAATTTACCTGTACGACCGTAACCGCACTGTACTGAATCGGCAATGAAAACGGCATTGTACTGGTCGCACAATGAGCGGATTTTTTGCAGGAAGCCCTCAGGTGCTACCTGGATACCACCAACACCCTGGATCCCTTCGATAATTACCGAAGATATTTCGTTGTTTTTAAATGCTTCTTCCAGCGCGGCTTCATCTGCCCATGGCAAAAAGATCACGTTATCGGTTTCATTGATTGGGGCAACGATCTTAGGGTTGTCGGTAACAGCAACCGCCAAAGAGGTACGGCCGTGGAATGACTTACTGAAAGCGATAACTTTCTTCTTTCCGTTATAAAAAGAAGCCAGTTTTAAAGCATTTTCATTGGCCTCGGCACCAGAGTTGCACAAGAATAACTGGTAATCTTCCTTGCCGGAAACCTTGCCTAACTTTTGAGCTAATTCTTTTTGAATAGGGATCTCGATAGAATTAGAATAAAAGCCCAGTTTATGCAGCTGGTCTTCGAGTCTTTTTACATAATGCGGATGGGTATGACCAATAGAGATCACTGCATGACCGCCGTACATATCTAAATACTCGGTATCCTGAGCATCGTAAACCAGGCTGCCCTGACCACGGTTGATATTTATATTATTTATAGGGTATACATCAAACAATTTCATTGTTGTAGAGATAAAATGGTAAACTTATTTAATAACAGAACTTTCGGGATTCGGCGAGCAGCTTAATTAAAAGCCGATCGCCTTAAGTCGTAAGCCTGCGCGCTCGTCCAGTCCGAACAATAAGTTCATGTTTTGTACTGCCTGGCCGGATGCGCCTTTAAGTAAGTTATCCATTATGCTGATAATGAATATTTTGTTATCGTGTTTTTTTACCTGGATAAAGCATTTGTTAGTATTAACAATCTGCTTTAAGTCGATATTACGGTTGGTTGCATGCGTAAACGGATGACCATAGTAATAGCTTTGGTAAAGTGCTAAAGCTTCTTCTTCGCTTAAATCACTTTCGGTATAAATTGACGCAATAATGCCGCGGGTAAAATCGCCGCGGTAAGGTATAAAATTGATAGCCTTATCAAAGCCGGCTTGCAACTGCCTTAACGACTGGCCAATTTCATTCAAATGCTGGTGATTAAAAGCTTTGTAAACCGAGAGGTTGTCATTACGCCAGGTAAAGTGCGAGGTAGGCGATAGGCTTTGACCTGCACCTGTAGAACCTGTTGTAGCAGTAATGTGTACTTCATTGTTTAGCAATCCTTTTGACGCCAACGGAAGCAGTCCTAATTGCAAACAGGTAGCAAAGCACCCCGGGTTAGCAATATTAGCAGCCGTTTTAATAGCTTCACGGTTTAATTCAGGTAAGCCATAAACAAAGTTTTTACCGTTTAAGGTTGAGTTTTGATTAAGCCTGAAATCCTGGCTCAAATCAATGATCTTAACCGAATCGGGAATAGCGTTTGCTTCCATGAATTTTTTGGCGTCGCCATGGCCAACACAAAGGAAAAGTACGTCAACATCGGTAGAAAGTTCGGCGGCAAATTTCAGATCGGTATCGCCAAACAAGTCGGTATGTACCTCGTAAACATAATTACCCGCGTTGCTATTGCTATGAGCAAAAGCTATCTCCACGTTAGGGTGGTTGATCAGGATCCGCAACATTTCGCCGCCGGTGTATCCTGCTCCGCCAACTATACCTGCACGTATCGCCCCCCAGCCCCCTGAAGGGGGAGCAAGGGTAGCGTCATTATTATCTTTAAATTCAGTCATAATTTTAACAATTATTCCCCCTTTAGGGGGTTAGGGGGCTAAATTTATCCGATCATTGTTTGTAGATGGATATGAATATAAAATAAACTCGAGATCGCTCCGGTCGTTATTGCTGATGAAATGCTTTTGCCCCGGATGTATCTCGATACCCTGTTCGGGCTTCAATACCGTAACCTCGCCGTCTATCGAAAAGGTAGCACGCCCTTTCAAAATAAAAAATACCTGTGTAGCTTTCTCGTGATAGTGCAATTGTTCGGCAGTATCAGGTGGCATTAACTCCTGCTTAACGGACAAAGCTTCAGTATCAATGAAAGTCCATCCGTGGCAGTCGTCACCCCAGTTATAATGCTTTAGGCATTCACCTTTTGAAAAAGCGATACCCCCTCCGCCCCCTAAAGGGGGAACCTGAATGTTGGATTTATTTATCGGATCGGCCATTTTATCTTTATTGAGCATTTGCTCCCCCTTCGGGGGGCTGGGGGGCGGCGTTAACCTTGTGATAGATCATTACCTGGTTACCAAATATTTTGGAGAACCCTTTAACGTCTTCGCCGCTCCATGCATTGTTCATTTCGCCGTAGCTGCCAAACTTGTTCGACATCAAATCATAAGGTGATTCAATACCAATTACATGGAAACGATATGGGTGTAACTGAACAAATACTTTACCGGTAACATTTTTCTGTGTATCGGTTAAGAAAGCTTCGATATTGCGCATGATCGGGTCATGGAACTGACCTTCATGCAGCCAGTTGCCGTAGAAAGATGATAACTGATCTTTCCATGAAAGCTGCCATTTGGTTAATACGTGTTTCTCTAATGTATGGTGAGCTTTAATAATAACCATAGGGGCAGCAGCTTCAAAGCCTACACGACCTTTAATACCGATGATAGTATCACCAACGTGAATATCGCGACCGATGCCATAAGGCTGTGCGATAGCTTGCAATGCCTGGATAGCTTTGGTTGGATGATCATATTTTTCATCACCGATGGCTACTAATTCGCCTTTTTCAAAAGTAAGCACAAGATCTTTTACTTCAGATTCTGTAACCTGTGTAGGCCATGCTTCTTCCGGTAGGCCAAGGTTTGAAGTTAAAGTTTCTTTACCACCAACTGATGTACCCCAGATACCTTTGTTAATAGAGTATTTGGCTTTTTCGAAGTTCATATCAACACCGTGTTTTTTCAGGTATTCGATCTCCTCTTCGCGGCTCAGTTTCAGATCACGGATAGGGGTGATGATCTTTACTTCCGGAACAAGGATATTGAAGATCATATCAAAACGCACCTGGTCGTTACCAGCACCGGTACTACCGTGGGCAACAAACTCTGCACCAATTTCTTTAGCGTAGTTAGCAATAGCAGTAGCCTGGCTTACGCGCTCGGCACTTACAGATAGCGGATAGGTGTTATTTTTTAATACGTTGCCGTAAATTAAAAAGCGTACACAGGTATTGTAAAAGTTTTCGGTTTCATCAACCACATGGTGTGATGTAACTCCCATTTTATAGGCACGTTCTTCAACGCCTTTTAACTCTTCCTCGCTAAAACCGCCGGTATTTACAATAACCGAATGAACCTCATAACCAAGATCCTGTGTTAAATAAATACAGCAAAATGAGGTATCTAAACCTCCGCTATAAGCTAATACTACTTTTTTTTTCATGTTTTGGTGAGCTTAAAGCTAAAGGCACAAGGCTTAAAGCTTTACTTATCAATTATGTTGATCTGTTTTGTTAATTATAAGTATTAAGCCAGGCTTAATGTTCGGTATGGCCGATGCGTTTTTTTATTGCGTTTTCGATGCGCTCCAAGAGCGTAGCTTTGTGCGTAATGCGCTGCATCTTTTCCTCATACTCTTTTTGTTTTTCGGCCGGATCAAAAAGCATGGCTGTACACATACAGTTTTTGCGGTTTTTGCTGGTTAAAATGTCAAAGTTTACACAGCTTTTGCAGCCTGCCCAAAAGTTTTCGTCCTGGGTAAGTTCAGAGTAGGTAACCGGTTCATAGCCAAGCTCCGAGTTTATTTTCATTACCGCTAAGCCGGTTGTTAACCCGAATATTTTGGCATCAGGGTATTTGGTGCGCGATAGTTGGAAAATGCGATGTTTAATAGCCTTTGCTAATCCCGCCTTACGGAATTGCGGATTAACAATAAGGCCCGAGTTGGCAACAAAGTCGCCATGGCTCCAGGTTTCAATATAGCAAAAACCGGCCCAGGTGCCGTCTTTATGCAGGGCTATAACAGCCTTGCCTTCCAGCATTTTATTAGCAACATATTCGGGCGAGCGTGTAGCTATACCGGTTCCGCGTGCCTTAGCCGATTCGGCCATCTCATCGCAAATCATAGTGGCATAATCTACATGCTGTGCAGTAGCAACCTGAATATCAAAATCTTGTATTGTCATTTAAATAGATAATTACCGTGAAATTAATTGGCCTTTTAAAGCCTTAAATAATTAGATGGTTTTTTTAAAAAGACGTTTAAAAAACTCTTTTTGTGTGGGCAGGAGGAAAATTAATTCAAACCCGTGGCATGTAGGTCCTTCGTCGGAGAGGGCAGTTTAAAAAAACAGTTGAACCCAAGGCAGCGGCAGCCGGAGCAAATGTTGCTCTTGTTGCGGGCTTATTTAAGCTTGGTTGATTCATTTTTGTATTGAATTACTGTGTTTTTAATTTGGCTGCAAATTAGGCTATAAATTTTTATTTATACAAGAAAAAAATGTGATTATTTGTGGGTTGGTGAATAGTTGATTAGGTTGATTGGGTGAATGGTTTTATTTTTATCTTAACCTTCTGGTCTGCAGGTGTAACTACTCACTCAATCAACCTAATCAACCATTCACTTTTTCTCAACAATATCATTGATAATCATATCAGCGTGTACCCTCGAGTTTTCGATGAACCAAAGGTGGGTATCAAGGCCACCGCAAACTACACCGGCAAGGTATAAGCCGGGCATGTTTGTTTCCATGGTTTCGGGGTTGTATTGGGGGATAAATTTATCTTCAGAAAGGATGATGCCAAGCTTTTTCAAAAACTCAAAATTGGGTTTGTAGCCCGTCATCGCCATTACAAAATCATTTGGGATGGTGATTAGCCCATCAGGAGTTTGGATATCCACTTCATTTTCACGAATAGCTTCGAGGTTTGAGTTGAAATAAGCTTTAATACTTCCTTCCTTAATGCGGTTAAGGATATCCGGCCGTACCCAATATTTAACCCTGTGGCTTACTTCGCTGCCGCGAATCACTAATGTTACCTCGGCACCTTTACGGTAGGTTTCCAGGGCCACATCAATAGCCGAATTGCTTGAACCAACTACCACCACTTTTTGCAGGGTATAATAATGCGGGTCTTGGTAATAGTGTTTTACTTTGGGCAGGTTTTCACCTGGGATGTTAAGGTTAACGGCTATATCATAAAAACCGGTTGAAAGGATCACTTTTTTAGCCTGGTAGGTTGCTTTTTTTGTGGTGATGATATAAAATCCATCTTCATACTTCACTTCAGTAACTTCTTCAAAAAGGTGAATGGGCAGGCTATTTGACAGTGCTACACGGCGATAATACTCCAAAGCATCATTGCGGGTAGGTTTGTTATGTACCGTAACAAATGGAACGCCGCCAATTTCCAATTTTTCGGATGTGGAGAAAAACGTCATGGTAGCAGGATAGTTGTACAATGAATTTACAAGTGTGCCTTTTTCGACAATTACAAAACTTAAACCGGCTTTTTGAGCTGCAAGTCCGCAAGTTAAACCTATCGGGCCACCACCAATAATGAATATATCGAGCATTTATATACAGTTATAAAATTAAAGAAATCATGAACCTGTGCAGGTCCGGGGCATGTTTGCCGGTGCGGCAAAAATAAGAAAATAAAAAAGGGTAAGCTACTTTTATCGCGCCGCTCAACTCTCTACCCTTGCTGCGTTCCCACCCTGGGGGAGTTCAAGAGGAGCTGGCCGTAAAAGACTTACCCCGGCGCAAATATAGAAAAAGGTAGCGTTTATGGTTAAGAAAATGTTAAAAAAGGCTTATCTGTTGATTTATAGATGGATAATTTTTAATTTGCCTTGCTATAGCCAGATTATCGTACTTCATTAACGTGTTTTCATCGCCCATAAATTCAAATTCACGGTAAGTTTTGGCGTGCTGGTCCAGATTCAGCAGCAGATTTTTCAAAATCGTAAGCCGGTTAACAACAAATTTTACTTTCATTTCCCTTTTTTGAAAGTGCGGCCAAAGCAGGTTAAATTGCTCAGGCGTTATAGCTCTTGCTACGGTAATATGGGGTATGGTGCTGCTATCGCCAACAATATCCTTCAGCAGTTTGAGCCAGTATTTATTTTGTTCGGTGAGTTTAAGCCTGGCAAAAATGGTTTTGTTATAGTCGTTGCTTTCATTAAAGCAATCAAACCCATCTATTTCAAAAACAATCGGGGGCAGTAAACTAAGTTTCCGGCTTAAAAATGAGAAACCCTGTACATCTACATCCAGTGGTTTGCGCGGATAATTATTTATCGTAATGTGCGACCTAGCATGCATACTGGGGTAATTGCCAATAACACGTTTTGCTTCGGTTTTTAATTTGCGGATCATGACATCAACATGATCCGGTACCGGGAGGATAAAGTGATAAAATGCGTAGTCCATGATTGTTAAATTTTAAATAAATAAATTGATTTGATCCGGATCGCCGGCTTTGAGTAGTTCCAGCTCATCGCGGGTATAACCCGGGCTGGCCATGTTTTTAAATTCAAAAACTTTAAACTTATCCCATTTGGCAGAGGCATCAAGTGTATCGCGTTTCAATATGGTAAGCTCCTTAATCCAAAAAGGCTCCACCAGTTTTTTATGCTTAAAATGCGGCCAAAGTGTGTCGAAATCTTTTTCCGGGATATCGCGCACAACGGTTATATGAGGGATGATATTCTTTTTGATCCGTAATTTCTTCTTTAAAGTATTAAACCACTCATCAGCAGCAGGTGTTGGGCGGATAGTTGCATAGATTGTCATCCTGTTATGCAAATGAGTGAAATGAGCAAAACCATCCATATGCAGCAACACGGGTGGCATGGTATTTAGGGCCTGCTCCATCAAATCGAGGTTTTTATCGGCCATAAAGGGCTTTTGCCTTTCAAGGTGTTGTACAGAGATATGAGCAGGCGAATCCATACTTTTAAAATTGCCAATAAGCTTCGCCGATGCCTTTTTGTAACGTGCAATCTCATGCTTCACCGTTTCGGGAGGTGATAACAACATCAGGTAATCTTCATATATACTCATTGGCTGTGTCATTTTTGTTATTTCAAATTTGCTAAAAAAATTAGCAAAATGCCAAATTAATTTTCATATTTGTTGTGTGGAAGCTAAACGCTATATCGTTCATATCGACCTCGATTCGTTTTTCGTTTCGGTGGAACGCAAGTTTCACCCGGAACTGATCGGTAAGCCGGTGATTATAGGTGGCTCGCCCGAAAGGGGAGTGGTGGCGTCATGCAGTTACGAGGCGAGGGCGTTTGGCGTACATTCGGCTATGCCTACAAAAAAAGCTTTGCAGCTTTGTCCGCATGCTATCCTTATCCGCGGTTCGCACGGGCGGTATGGGGAGGCCTCACGTGAGGTTACACAGATCATTCATGATACGGTGCCTTTGTACCAAAAAACGTCGGTTGATGAGTTTTATATTGATTATACCGGCATGGACCGCTTTTATGATTGCTATCACGAAGCAAGTAAGCTAAGGCAAAAGATCATTAAAGAAACAGGTTTGCCTATTTCATTTGGTATGGCATCCGGCAAAACGATAGCCAAAATGGCCACCAACCAGGCCAAGCCCAACGGACAAATGTTTGTAAAACATGGCGATGAACTGAAATTTCTCGCCCCGCTCAACATAGGCAAGATACCCGGCTTGGGCGAAAGCACCCGTAGTAAACTATATCAGTACGGGATCGAGAAAATAGGTGACCTGCAGCGTACCAATATCCGTTTCCTGGAAACTGTTTTTGGTAAATACGGGCACTCGCTTTGGGAGAAAGCTAACGGTATAGATCATAGCGAAATTGTTCCTCACTCCGACAGGAAATCCATCAGCACAGAGCATACTTTCCATACCAACGTATCTGATCCGCGCACGCTCGAAACTACGCTGGTGTCCATGACCGAAGAGCTATCGTCTAAATTGAGGCGGGAGAATAAACTTTCATCATGCCTGGCTATTAAAATACGTTATGGTAATTTTGAAACGCATACCCAACAGCAAAAAATAGCGCTTACGGCAGCAGAACACATCCTGATCCCCGGGGTGAAGAACCTGCTTAAAATAGCCTGGGACCAGCACCGGCCAATCAGGTTGATAGGCGTGCGGCTGAGCGATCTTTGTACAGGCAGCTACCAGATCAACCTTTTTGAGGATAATGAAGAACGCATCAAACTTTACCAGGCCATGGATCAGATCAACTTTAAGTTTGGCGATAAAACCGTCTGTAGAGCGGCAGGAATGGAGATTGGGACGAGGAATTTTAATCCGTTTATGCGGGGCTGACCGTTGATGGTTTTGATTGCGTTGATTTCGCTGATGCTTGTTTAGTTAGAGAAAGCGTGGGATTGTGCGATTCCCTCCCTTGGGAGAGTGTAGGGAGGGGGGCATCGCCAGGCTTATTCGCTTTAATAGTGTAAAAAACTCTCTGCCAATGCATATCCGCTCTGTGTAGCTACGAGATTGCTTCGTCGTTCCTCCTCGCAATGACATGATTTTTTTGAGCTTGTTGCCGGTATTAAGCCTGTGGTCGGTGTTTTCACCGCACCACATTTTTGAGTTTGTGAAGTCTTTGTACTGTTACCTAATTAATGATGCAGTGAAAACACCGATCATAAGCTGAATCTCCCCCGCAGGGGAGAGTTTTTCTTTAAGCCCTCCCTTCCGGGGAGGGTTGGGTGGGGCTGATTCAACCAATGGTCAAAGGTTTTTTACCGTTGGTCAAAGTAATTTTATGGGACGAAGAGCAGTGGCTTCTTTTGATAAAAAAAGAAGAAATCATGGAAACCACACAACGTCAAACTTACCTCGATTGGTTGAGGATCTTATCCATATTGGGAGTGTTATTTTTTCATTCGGCGATGCCTTTTGTTGCTGAGGATGGCTGGCATATCAAAAACCATGAAACCAGTAACCTGATGATGGAATCAAATCACTTTTTGCACCTTTTTCGCATGCCGCTGCTCTTTTTTATTTCAGGTACCGTGAGTTACTACATGATGCAGCGGCGCTCTACACTCAGTTTCATCGGCTTGCGTTTCCGCCGTCTTTTTATTCCGCTTTTGGTGGGCATGTTCATTATTGTGCCGCCGCAGATCTACATGGAGCGATTAGCCAATGGCTACAAAGGCTCATTCCAGGATTTTTATCCAAGTACGTTTAACTTTCAGCCTTATCCTAAAGGCAATTTCAGCTGGCATCACCTTTGGTTTATCGCTTACCTGTTTATTTACGACCTGATCTTCGCGCCCTTATTCGCCTGGATGATCTCGCCCAAAAGCAACGGCTTTAAACAAAAGCTTGCGGTTTTGGCAGAGGGGAAATGGGTTTATCTGTTGATGCTGCCCGGTATCCTCTGGTTTACCTTTACCAGTTGGGACCTGCCCGAAACCAACGATCTGATCCATGACGGCAGTTATTTTGTTTACTGGCTATTATTTTTGCTGGCGGGCTTTATCTGTATCCTTCAGCCTAAACTAATGGACAGCCTCGAACGAAATCGCCGTTTTGCCTTAACCATCGGTTTTTTAAGCCTGATGACATGGGAAGTAATGCGCTGGAACGGCATCGAACCATTGCATGCCCACTGGCCTTTTCAAAATATATCGTTTTCGTATGCCTTTACCGCTTTACGACCAATCATTGCCTGGGGATGGGTATTGGCGCTGGTAGGTTATGGCAAGCATTATTTTAATCGCAGTCACAAAGTGCTTGGTTATTTGAACCAGGCGGTATACCCGTTTTACATATTGCACCAAACTGTTATTGTTTTAATAGTTTATTATATTGTGCAAACGCAAAATGAAAGCATCCTTTCAAAATATATTTATACTGTGGGCATTACTTTCTTCGTAACCGTGCTTACGTATCATTTGTTAGTTAGGCCTTATGCGCTAACCCGGTTTTTATTTGGTATGAAGTCAAAAGAGAAAACCAGTGCCGTAACAAAGCCGGAGACATTGGAGATAAATCATGAACCTGTCCTTTCTGCCTGAAATTTGTAATTTGCTGATATGAAATTTTTTCGGAAATATATTTTCCCGGCAGTATATGGCCTGTTGGTATATTTTACCATCAGGCTGTTACATGATACTGACCTTGGCCAGCATTTTTGGAAAAGGGATTTTTACGTCAATGGTATTGAAATGGCCTGCTCGATACTGGTTGGCTATTTGGCCATCTATCTTTTTGAACGGCTTTTCAGGTACTATGACAAACATTGGGCAGCACAGCTATCCTATCGGGATGTGGCACGGGAACTGGCCATACTGGTAGGTGTAAACCTGGTGTTGGTAAACGTAGTATTTGTTCCGATGGATATGGCACTGCACGTAACTCAGGGGATAAGGGAGCTAATGCCCTGGGCAGATGTGGCCGATATTAATATGATCCCCACGTTGTATGCTATTATTTATTACGGTGTTGCACGCAGCAGCACCTGGTTGAAGGCCTATGTAAATAATAAGATGCAGTTGGAAAAATTAACCAATGATCAGTTGGAAACCGAACTGAAATTTCTAAAGGCGCAATATCACCCGCATTTTTTGTTTAATGCTTTGAATACCATCTACTTTCAAATGGATGATGATGTTCCCGGGGCTAAAAAAAGTACGGAGTTACTATCAAGTTTACTACGTTATCAGCTTTATGATCAGCATCAACAGGTGCCGGTAAAACAGGAGTTGGAGTATCTTGAAAACTATATCCGCTTGCAACAGATAAGGGCAAGCAGCAAAATGAAACTCAGTGTTAATCTTGACGGGAGCTTAGCTGATCAGCAGATCTATCCGTTGCTTTTGCTGCCCTTGGTAGAAAATGCCTTTAAATATATAGGCGGTGAATATAAAATTGCCATTGAAGGAAATGTAAAGGACAGTACCTTTATTTTTAAAGTTTATAACGATGTGCCGGCAAATATGAAAACACCTGATAGTTACAGTGGCATCGGTTTAGAAAACCTGAGCCGCAGGCTGCAATTGCTTTACCCGGATAAGCACAAATTAACCGCTGGTCGTGAAGAAAATCATTATACAGCAATACTTGAATTGAATATTTAAAAAATGGCATTAATTAGTTGCATTATTACCGACGATGAACCCTTCGCCCGTAAGGGCCTGGAAGGCTACGTAGCAAAAGCCGGTTTTTTTGACCTGAAAGCACAATGTGAAGACGCTATGGAACTTGGAGCTTTATTGGCACAACAACCTGTTGATCTGCTGTTTTTGGATATCCAGATGCCGTATTTAACCGGGGTTGAATTTATCCGATCATTACCTAATCCTCCAAAAGTGATCTTTACTACAGCTTTTAAAGAATATGCTACAGATGGTTTTGACCTGGATGTGCTCGATTACCTGCTTAAACCTATCCCGTTTGAGCGTTTTATGAAGGCGGCATTTAAAGCTAAAGACTATTTTGATTTAAGAAACAATGCAGGTACTGTTGATTACATTTTTGTTAAAAGCAATGGCAAGCTCGAGAAGATAGTTTTTGATGAGGTGCTATTTATCAAAGGCATGGAAAACTATGTTGAGATCTATACATCTAACCGTAAAATAATAACCCATAGTACTTTGCGGGCTTTCGCCGATAAGTTGCCTGCCCGTAAGTTCATGCAAACGCACAAGTCATATATTATCGCCAGCAATAAAATTACATCGATAGAAGGGAATATGCTAAATATTGGCACGTTTGAAGTCCCGATCAGCAGGCAGCTTAAAGATCAGGTAATGCATGCGCTGATTAATCAGTCCAGGTAGTTTGGAATGATGAATGATGCGGTAATTTGGTATGGTCTTGTGTTTTTTAGCGTGATTTCCCTGTGTATAATTAAAACTATTTTGTAATATGCATTATTCTACTGATGCATTACCTACAAAACCTCATGGGCGGCAAAAAACTGTTCAACGCTTTATCCTTTTTTTTAACGGCAGGCATATGCTTAGCCGGCAATATTTCATTTGCTCAAACCCGTGCCGATAGTATCAAGCTGGCCATCGAGCCATCGTATAATAATGTAAGCGGCACCCATCAATTTTTTCTGGGCGATAATTACCGTAAGCTTTGGGCTGCACCGGTTACGCTGCCTGTATTTCATCTTACCACAGAAAAAGGCGGCCTTAAAATATTGCAAAGGGGCGGGGGCAAGCAAACCAAATCATTGCGTCTGCAGGATCCTACAGGGCAGCAATGGGTATTACGTACTATTCAGAAATATCCCGAAAAAGGCCTGCCTGTTGATTTAAGGCCTACGGTGGCTAAAGATATTCTGCAAGACCAGGTTTCGGCCGCGCATCCGTTTTCGGCACTTACTGTGCCGCCTTTGGCCGAAGCACTTGGCGTACCGCATTCAAACCCCAAAATTGTTTATGTTCCTGATGATCCTGCTTTTAGTGAGTATCAAAAAGACTTTGCCAACCAGGTGTTTTTATTTGAAGAACGCGAGCCGCTTGATGCCGAAAAAACCGACAATACCGAAAAGGTACAGCGCAAACTACAGGATGATAATGATAATCGGGTTGATCAGAAGACTGTACTCCGTGCCCGCCTGCTTGATATGCTTTTAGGCGATTGGGACAGGCATGAAGACCAATGGCGCTGGGAAAAGATCGATGGCAAACATGAAACCGTTTATGAGCCCGTTCCTCGTGACCGTGACCAGGTCTATTACAAAACATCGGGTGTGCTGCCCTGGATAGTAGGGCACCAATGGCTTAAATCAAAATTTCAGGGTTACAGTGATGAGATCAGAGATATCAATGGCTGGAATTTTAACGCCCGTTATTTTGACCGGTATTTCCTGAACCAGTTGAGCGAAGATGATTGGAAAGAGCAGATAGCCTATGTGCAAAGCAAATTGACCGACGACCTGATCAAAAAAGCGGTGCATTTAATGCCCGATACCATTTACAAACTTTCGGGCCCGGAGATCATCAGCAAAATGATTGGGCGGCGTAATATCCTGAAGAAGCAGGCGCTTGAGTATTATAAATTTCTATCCATATACGTAGATGTTCCGGCAAGTGACAAAACAGACAAGTTCACTGTAGCACACGAAGCTAATGGCGATATTGCGCTTACCATAAATAAGATAAAGAAAGACGGTAGCGTAGATAAAGTAACCTACCAGCGTACATTTAAACCGGACGTTACCAAAGAGATAAGGATGTACGGTTTTGATGGCGACGACTTTTTTAACGTTACAGGTTCAACACCATCGCCTATAATTGTGCGGATGATAGGAGGGGAGGGCATGGACACCTTTGCTGTTGACAGTGGTTTAAATAATAGGGGCAGAACCTATATATACGACCGTTCGGATGAGAAAAATGTATTGCCTCCTTCATCGCTGGCTAAAAATCGTACATCGACAGACACCGCGGTAAATAGCTATGATAAAACCGCTTTTAAGTTTGACCGGTTTGAGCCTATTATTTTAGCTAATTACAGCAATGATATCGGTATTTTACTAATTGGTGGTTTTTCGTACGAACGGCATGGCTTCCGTAAGGAACCATATGCTTTCAGAGAAGAGTTTTTAACCAATTATTCACTGGAGCGTAAATCATTTTTGTTTACTTATACTGCCGACTGGAAAAAAGCCATCGGCGAAAATGACCTGAAGATCAACCTGCTTTCGCGCGGGCCAAGTAACCTGAGCAACTTTTTCGGGATTGGTAATAACACCGTTTTTGAAAATGAAGGCGACAGGAAGATCTCCTACTACCGTAGCCGCTATGACTATGTTACAGGCGATGTTTCCCTGCACCGCGATTTTGGGAAGTTGCATGTAAGCGCAGGTATTGCAGGCCAGTTTTATAACAGCAAGGCATCAAACAATACCGAAAGATTTTTGAATGGCTATAATGCTGCGTTCCCTAACGAGGAAGTATTTGGCACCAAAGTTTACGGAGGCTTAACGGCCAATGCAACGGTGGATACCCGGAATAAACTGATTATCCCTACGCAGGGTATTTTATGGACGACCACTGTAAGCGGCTTTAGCGGCGGCGGTTCAGGAAGTCATAACACCTACGGGCAGGTATTATCCGAATTTAGTTTTTATTTAAACCCCGATAGGGACTCGGTATTGGTAATCGCCAACCGCACAGGTTTAGGCACTACTGTAGGGAATGCTGCATATTTCCAGCAGATGAAACTTGGTGGGGCGCAAAACTTCCGGGGCTTTCATACCAACAGGTTTACCGGTAAAACAATCGCTTATAATAACCTCGAGTTACGATTAAAGGTCATGGATTTTACTTCATACCTGCTGCCCGGTTCATTTGGTTTGATAGGCTTTAACGACGTAGGCAGGGTATGGGTTCCCGGCGAATCATCAGACAGATGGCATGATGGTTACGGCGGGGGCTTATATATCATCCCTGCTCAATTAGTGCTGATAGAGGCTGTTATGGGTTTTTCAAAAGAAGGGTCATTACCTTATATATCTATCGGGTTTAGGTTTTAAAATAACTGCCGCGGGTTTAGCGTAGCGTAACCCGTGGTTGGCATGCTCAAAGCTTTCAGCTTGTGAGTCCAAAACGCGCGTTCAAGCGTCCACGCTTGAATTATTTCTTAGCATGAGCGTCCTCGCTCCCGGTTAAATGTTAAGCGTGGACGCTTAACATTGTATGGGTTCAAGCGGAGGACGCTTGAACCTGCAGCATTTGCTGGTGCCTGTCATTTTTTACATTCATATCATAAAATAATTCTCATTTCGCAGCCCCCGGGTTAGGGGGATTTATATATTTGCATATGAATCACCTCATAGCTCCATCTATCTTAGCAGCCGATTTTGCCAACCTGCAACGCGATATTGAAATGATCAATAACAGCGAAGCCGACTGGATACACGTTGATATTATGGATGGCATGTTTGTTCCAAATATCTCTTTTGGTTTCCCGGTTGTAAACGCTGCAAAAAAACACGCAACTAAACCGCTTGACGTACACCTGATGATTGTTGATCCGGATCGTTACCTTAAAGCTTTTAAGGATGCCGGCGCTGATAGCATCACTGTACACCAGGAAACTTGTCCGCATTTACATCGTACCATTCAGGCTATTAAGCAATTAGGTTGTAAGGCTGCAGTTGCCATTAACCCGGCTACCCCTGTATCTACGCTGGAGGATATTGTTGCCGATCTGGATATGGTTTTGATCATGTCGGTTAATCCTGGCTTTGGCGGACAGCATTTTATAGAAAATACCTATAAAAAGATCAAAGAACTCAGGACACTAAGTGCCGACAAAAATCCCGGTCTGTTAATTGAGATTGACGGTGGGGTGGATGCTAACAATATATCAAAACTGATAGAAGCCGGAGCAAATGTGTTTGTTGCGGGCACTTCAGTGTTCTCATCGGCCAACCAGGTGGCCGCAATTTCAAAACTCAAACATCCCTAAAAGTTATTATAATCGCAATAATCGCTACCAGCCCTATAGGGTTAGTTTAATTATTTGCAATCAAAGGCCCGTTTGTTGATTAATTGTATATTTTTTCAAAAAATGTAAATAATGTCTATATATTTTGTCAAATTAATTAACTTCGGCCCAACAAAATACAAACTTCCTAATAGTGTATTTAGAACCTACAATTCGTTAATATTATGAAACATAATTTTGGTGCCGGACCCGGCATTCTACCACACGAAGTTTTAAAGCAAGCTTCAGAAGCAGTTATTGATTTTAATGGTACTGGACTCTCTTTGCTTGAAATTTCGCACCGATCAAAAGAGTTTGAGGCCGTTTTAGACGAAGCTGTAAGCCTGGTAAAAGAATTGTTCAACGTTCCTGAAGGTTATTCGGTATTGTTTCTTCAAGGCGGCGCCAGCACCCAGTTTGCTTTGGCTCCTTACAACCTTTTACCAGAGGGCGGTAAAGCTGCTTATGTTGAAACCGGTGTTTGGGCTAACAAAGCTTTAAAAGAAGCCAAATATTTTGGCGAAGTACAAGTTGTTGCATCTTCAAAAGAAGCCAACTTCACTTACATCCCTAAGGATTTTGAAATCCCGGCTGATGCTTCTTATATCCACATTACTTCTAACAATACCATTTACGGTACGCAGTTACAGGAGTTTTTTAAATCGCCAATTCCGGTGGTTTGCGATATGTCGTCAGATATTTTCAGCCGCGTGGTTAACGTTGCGGATTTTGGTTTGATTTACGCTGGTGCTCAGAAAAACATGGGCCCTGCCGGCGTTACTTTAGTTATTGTTAAGGAGGATCTGTTGGGTAAAACCGGCCGTAAGATCCCTGCAATGTTTAACTACCAAACTCAAATTGAAGGTGGTTCAATGTACAATACCCCTCCTGTATTTGCTATCTACGTTTCAATGCTTACCCTTAAATGGTTAAAAGCAAAAGGCGGTGTGCCGGCAATTGAGCAGGAAAACATCACCAAAGCGCGTGTATTGTATGAAGAAATTGACCGCAACCCATTGTTTAAAGCAGTGGCTGCCGTTGAAGACCGTTCAAAAATGAACGTTTGCTTCGTAATGGAAAATCCTGAGTTGGAAAAACCATTCCTGAAACTTGCCGAAGAACGCGGTATAGTAGGTATCAAAGGCCACAGAAGTGTAGGTGGTTTCCGTGCTTCAATTTACAACGCATTGCCAATAAGCAGCATCTATGTGCTGATTGACGTAATGCAGGAATTTGCTGAAAAGAATAAATAATTTAAAAGTATCATTAGTTCACTGGTTCATTAGTTCATTAGTTTTTGATGAAGCAGACCAATGAACCATTGAACTAATGAACCATTGAACATAAAAGAGATGATCAAAATATTAGCTAACGACGGTATCGATCCGATAGGTAAAAAAATGCTGGAAGATGCCGGCTTTTTTGTTGATACTAACAATATCCCACAGGACGAGCTTCCTGAAAAATTGAAAAACTATGATGCTATTACTGTACGTAGTGCTACTAAAGTACGTAAAGCATTAATTGACGCTACTCCTAACCTGAAACTGATTGGTCGTGGTGGTGTTGGTGTTGATAATATTGATGTTGACTATGCCAAAGAAAAAGGCATTGGCGTATACAATACTCCTGCATCATCTTCATTGTCAGTTGCTGAGCTTGTATTTGCCAGCTTATTTGGCGCTGTGCGCTTTTTACCTGATAGCAACCGCAAAATGCCGGTTGATGGCGGTACTAAATTTAACGATCTAAAAAAAGCTTATGCTAAAGGCGTTGAGCTCCGCGGTAAAACTTTAGGTATCGTAGGCTTTGGCCGCATCGGCAGGGAAGTAGCTAAAATAGCTATCGGTGTTGGTATGGATGTTTTGGCTTATGACCTTTTTGATTTCAACCCTGAGTTGGATCTTGTTTTAGGTGGCGGTACTACTGTTAAAGTAGCTGTTAAAAAATCTACGCTCGATGAGATCATCACTACTGCTGATTTCATTACATTGCATACTCCGTTCATCGACAAAGCCCTTTTTGGTGCTGAAGAATTGGCTAAAACTAAAAAAGGTGTTGGCCTGGTAAATATTTCACGCGGCGGTTTAATCGACGAGCTTGCTTTGGTAGATGCCTTAAACAGCGGCCAGGTTTCATTTGCTGCTCTTGACGTATTTGACAATGAGCCAACTCCGCGCGCAGAGATCTTAACTCATCCAAAAATTTCCCTGACCCCACACATTGGTGCTGCCACTAATGAGGCTCAGGAAAGGATCGGCGTTGAGCTTGCGAGTTTGATCATTGAGCATTTTAAAAAAGCTTAACGCTAATTCACTCTAAATTAGAGCGAATTACACGAATAAAACCATAAAGCAAACGGCACGAATTGATAAAATTCGTGCCGTTTGCTTTATATGAAAAAACCATGTCATTGCGAGGCACGAAGCAATCGCATGCTATACAGGGCGGTCATGCTTCCGTGCGATTGCTTCGTGCCTCGCAATGACATGGTTTATATTGAATGATTTTTATATTATATAACTAACACCCTTCTCCGGCATCGTAACTCCATACCCTTCTTTTTCGAGGTCATTAGCTAATAGTTGCATACTTTCGCCCTCGCCGTGCACCAGGAATATATGTTTTAGTTTTCCTTTATCAATGGCTTTTACGGTATTCATGAGGTCGTCATGATCGCCGTGGGCACTTAGTACGTCGGTTTGTTTAATAGTAGCGTAAACGGCCAGTTCGCGGTCTTTAATGTGGACGATGGAATCTCCCCGCAATAAGCGATGTCCCAATGTGCCCTTGGCGCAGTAGCCGATGAATAGAATAGTTGCGTAGTAATTCTGAATATTGTAAAATAGATGGTCCTGGATGCGACCGCCTTCGAGCATCCCTGCAGATGAGATAATGATACAAGGCTCCCAATAATTAGAGATCTGCCTGCTATCCTTCAGTGTTTCTACATAAGTGAGGTTATCAAACTCAAATTCGTCTCCGCGTTTTTGATAAAACTCCTGGGCTTCCTGGTTAACATGATTATGATACTTCCTGAACACCTCTGTAGCTTGGGTAGCCATTGGGCTATCAACAAAAACTTTAACAGGCGGCAGTAGGCCGGTGCTAAAGATCTTGTTTAATGTATATACCAGTGATTGCGTTCGGCCAATACTAAATGCCGGGATAATCAAACGGCCTTGTTCTTTAATACAGGCTTTTTCGATAACCTCAATCAGGGTTTGCTCAACGGTTTTGTCTTTACTGTGGTAGCGCCCGCCATAGGTTGCTTCCGAAACCAGGAAATCAACAGGGGGCAATGGCTGCGGATCATTCAATACCGGGTAATTTTTTCTGCCGATATCGCCGGTAAAAGCAATTGATTTTTCTTCGCCTTTATCGTTTATTTTAAATACCGCAGCTGCTGCACCCAAAAGGTGGCCCACTGGTACAAAAGTTAGTTCAATATCGCCTGTAATGCGAAATGGTTTGTTAAAACCTATGGTAACAAAGCGTTCCATTGTATCCATAACATGCTTTTGCATGTATAAAGGCTGCGCATGAGTGTTAAACTTGCCTCTGCCGCGTTTGTGATGGCCGCCTCTACTTGCGGTTTTACGCATAAAGATATTTACAGAATCAAGCAAAAGTAGCTCTGTTAAATCTGCGGTAGGAGGGGTACAAAGTATCTGTCCTTCGAAACCTAAACGGATCAGGGTAGGCAGGTTACCCGAATGATCGATATGAGCGTGAGTAAGCACCACCACATCAATATCTTCCGGGCGAAAAGGAAAGTTTTCGTTAGATATAATACTGCGGTCTTTTTCGTAATCAAGCCCGCAGTCAATTAAAATTTTATATTGTCCAACCTCAAGCAAATGCATGCTCCCGGTTACCTGACGGGCCGCCCCGTGTATAGTTAGTTTCATTTTTATATTTGATACACAACCAAATGCCGGTATCGATAATGATATTACGCTGTAAGTAATCTTTAAATTGTGAATATAACAGTTTACACCCGCTTTATTGCGAGTGTAAACGGATTAATGCGTTATAAGTTTTTTATAAACCGATAAGTTTTAAGAAGTGTTTGCTAAGCCTGGCTACTTTCAAACTGTAATTGGCTGAGGTAGCGGTAAAGGCCCTGTTCATTACCAATAAGCTCCATGTGGCTGCCGCTTTCAACAATGTTGCCTTTTTCAAGCACCACTATTTTATCGGCTTCGCGAATGGTTGAAAGGCGGTGAGCTATAATGATAGAAGTCCTGTTTTTCATCAATTCTTCCAGTGCTTCCTGTACAAGGCGTTCCGACTCAGAATCTAACGATGATGTAGCTTCGTCAAGTATCAATATCGAAGGGTTTTTAAGCAGCGCCCTCGCAATGGCAATACGCTGGCGTTGACCGCCTGATAGTTTTACGCCCCGTTCGCCAACAACGGTTTCATAACCTTCGGGGAAAGATGATATAAACTGATGGGCATTAGCGCGTTTAGCGGCCTGTATAATATCTTCTTTTGAGGCGTTTAATCGGCCGTAGGCAATATTCTCCATAATAGTACCGCCAAACAGCAATACATCCTGCGGAACGATGGCTACCTGGTTACGGATATCGGTAAGGGAATAATTGTCTGCTGATTTGCCATCAAATAAAATGCTGCCACTTTGCGGATGATAAAACTGCAATATCAGTGATGCCATGGTAGATTTACCGGAACCGCTTGGCCCCACAATAGCGACACGCTGGCCGGCATCGGCATTAAATGAAATGCCTTTTAATACGGTTATTTCCTGCCGTGATGGATAAGCAAATACTACGTTATCAAAAGCAAGATCACCTTTAATTGGTTGTTTGATGCCGTTTTCGCTTTCAATAATCGAAATGTCTTCGCCCTGTTCATGAAGGATCTCCAGTACCCGTTCGCTGGCGCCAACTGCTTTTTGCAAATTGGCGTACAAATCGGGGAAGCTACCCATAGCGGCGCCTACAAATATCGAGTACATGATAAAAGTAGTGAGATCGCCAACATATATTTCATGATTGGCTACCAGTACGGAACCATACCAGATAACGCCTACAAAGGTACCGAACAAGCAAAATACGATGAAGGAAGCAAAGGTACCCCTGAATTTTGCACCGCGAACAGCAATGTTCACCACTTTGCGTAATATTTTGTCGTACCGGTTGGCTTCGTAAGCTTCGTTAACAAAGGCTTTTACATTGGCAATTCCTTGCAATGTTTCTTCAACTATGGTATTTGACTCGGCTAATTTGTCCTGAGCCTCGCGGGATAGCTTACGGATATACCTTCCGAAGAACACAGCAAATGCTACCAGGAATGGCAATATAGCTAACAGGGCAAGGGTAAGTTTTATTGATACGATAGCCAGCAGGGTAGTGCTGCCCACCATGATCACCAACTGGCGGATCATTTCGGCAAAAGTGGTGGTCAATGTATCCTGGATCTGGGAAAGATCGGCAGAAATACGGCTGTTCAGTTCACCAACGCGACGGTTGGCAAAGAAGTTCATGGGTAACGTAATGAGCTTGAAATAGGTATCGCGCCTGATATCAGCCAATGATTTTTCGGCTACCTGCACAAACCAAACCACCCTGAAGAACGAAACAAAAGCCTGGGCGAATAATATGATAAAACCCATTATGGCTATGGCATTTAAGCCATGCGGCAGATATTTGTATTTGTAAATTCCTTGCGCTGCATCAATTAATGCGCCTAAGATTGCTGGAAATGCCAAACCTACAAGGCTCGACAGGAAAAGGAATACCAATCCTGCTATAAATTTCCAACGGTAAGGTTTAAGGTAAGTGAGGAGTTTTGCTACGTTACGCAGGCTGCTCCGGTTTATTTTTGCTTTAGGTAATTCTGCTTCGGCCTTGCTGCCACTGTTCAGTCGTCCTCTTGCCATGTATGGGTTTGAATGTTATAAGCCGCGAATTTACGCTTTAACCCGGTTTTTTCGGAACATAAGCAATAAAATTGACGCGCTCATGAGAACTATTGCCGCAACGAAAATATTTTGTTTGGTATTGTAGTGGTCTTCTGTACTCCTTACCTGCTGTTTAAGCCTGGCATTTTGCTGTTGTAAGTGTGTTATTACCTGCATATAACCAGCTGCGGTGGTTTCGGCTTCTTTGCTGTGGCTTTGGATTTGCTTTTGTTGAAAATCGCGGTACTCCAGCAGAATTTTAAGCTCTTTAAAAATAGCATCATCAGTTTTGGCAATATCCATCAAAATACCTGCCGAACGGCGGATATCATCTTTAGTTTGAAATCCGAAAATACCCGTGTGCTGCCCAAGGCTTGTTTCATACTGCCCGAATTTTTGCTTACGGGCGGTAAGCATATTGTTTATTTTTTGCCGTTGAAGCTGATACGCCACCGAGTCGGGATTAACGGTACCCTGGGCAAATGCCCCAAGGGATGTTACTAAGCAGATTAAAAGAAGCGGGACAGTTTTTCTCATCTATAAAATTCCTTATTGAAATTCAATGATCACTTTATCATTCAGGTTTAACCCCAGCAAGCCGCTTGCGTTGCCTTTGTTGATGGCTATTTCCAAATGGTCGCTGATGCCGAACAGGCAAAGCTTTTCGCCAACGGGTACTTCATTGTAATGCCAGCTTAAATGGTTGATGGTTTCGTTACGTTTAAAGTTGAGCACAAAACGCCTGCCTTGCTGTACACTGTTAAAAAACTCTTTGGTGATATTAGTTATCACGTTCTGGAACGAATCAATATAGATCACCACGCCTTTTATCAGGTTTTTTTCGATAACAGGCTGTAAATTCATTTTGTTTTCGATCTCGTTCACCGGTAGTCCTATTTCATCCAGCTTACCGCCCTTGGCCAAATGGCAGGCCGTTTTAACAAAAATATCTGCCAACGGGAAATGCAGAAATTTTAGGTCCTGCATAATATTGATCTCAACAAGTTCTTCCGGAGCCTCATCAAACATCAATGAAAAAATGCCATTATCTGCTCCTACAAAATAATGCTTTTTGTAACGGACAGCAAGGTATTTGGTATGGTCATTATAAACAGTATCAATACCAATAAGGTGTACGGTATCGTCGGGGAAATAATGAAAGCTGTTTTTAAGTATAAAGGCAGCCTGCTGTACATTAAAGGCGGCAACATTGTGGGTTATATCAACAATATTTACTGTAGGCAACAATTTGTAGATACTGCCTTTTAACGCAGCCTGGTAAATATCTTTATCGCCTAAATCAGTAGTTAATGTTATAATTGCCATTAATTTTATAAATATTTATTGCTAATCTTGTAGTAGCATTTGAAGCTACAAATATTCAATTTTTAATTCATAAAAATCTGTAACTAAAAAATCAATTAGTATTGAACGAACTTAAGCTATCAATTGAAAACGTAAACCCTGCAGTACTGTGGGGCCCCAATAATGATCATTTTGAGATCATTAAGAAACAATACCCCAAGCTTAAAATAGTTGCGCGCGGCAGTGAAGTGAAGGTTTTGGGCGATGATAATGAACTGAATATTTTCCAGGAAAAATTTACCCACCTGATAAATCATGTTGAGAAATTCGAAAACCTCAACATAACCGACCTCGAGCGGATTCTTGGTTCAAGAAATAACAACAACACAACTACGGCCGAACCTGCTGCATCTGATAAATTTGCAAGCGGCGAAGTGATTGTATTTGGGCCTAACGGTATAATGGTTAGGGCGCGCACCACCAATCAGCGCCGTATGGTTGATAGTATCAACAAAAGCGATATTCTGTTTGCCATTGGGCCTGCCGGTACCGGTAAAACTTATACTGCGGTAGCTTTAGCTGTAAGGGCGTTAAAAAACAAAGAGATTAAACGCATCATATTAACCCGTCCGGCTGTTGAAGCAGGGGAGAACCTTGGTTTTTTACCGGGCGACCTTAAAGAAAAGATCGATCCGTACCTGAGGCCTTTATATGATGCGCTTGATGATATGATCCCGGCCGAAAAGCTGAAGGTTTACCTGGAGAACCGCACCATTGAGATTGCACCGCTGGCATTTATGCGTGGCCGTACCCTTGATAACTGCTTTGTTATTTTGGACGAAGCTCAGAACGCCACCGACATGCAGCTTAAGATGTTCCTGACCCGTATGGGACCATCAGCTAAATTTATTGTAACCGGCGACGTAACACAGATAGATTTACCTAAGAAACAACAATCAGGCTTACATACTGCTTTAAGGATCCTGACAGATATTAAAGGCATTGAAATAGTTTACCTGAGCGGTGAAGACGTAGTAAGGCACAAACTGGTTAAACGCATATTAGAAGCCTACGGGGATATACAGTAATTTAATTTTAGTTCATAGTTCATAGTTGATGGTTCATGGTAATAATGCAAATCGGCTATGAACTATGAGCTATCAACCATGAACTAAAAGAATGAACTCAATAAAAGAAACACATTTCAACTTTCCGGGACAAACGTCATTTTACAAAGGGAAGGTACGCGATGTTTATACGATAGAAAATAAATTCCTGGCCATGGTTGTTACCGACCGTATATCGGCCTTTGATGTTGTATTGCCTGAAGCTATTCCTTTTAAAGGACAGGTGCTTAACCAGATAGCGGCCCGCTTTTTGGAGGCAACGGCAGATATTGTTCCTAACTGGGTTATTTCAGTTCCGGACCCGAGTGTTACGATTGGCCGTATTTGTGAACCGTTTAAGGTAGAGATGGTGATCCGCGGTTACCTGGCCGGTCATGCTGCCCGCGAATACACTGCAGGCAGACGCCACGTATGCGGTGTAGCTTTGCCCGAAGGTTTAAAAGAGAATGACATACTACCGGAGCCTATCATTACGCCAACCACTAAAGCATCGGTAGGGCATGACGAAGATATTTCACGCGAAGAGATCCTGGCAAGAGGTATCGTATCTGAAGAGGATTATGTAAAACTTGAAGCTTATACCCAGGCACTATTTAAACGTGGTACCGAAATTGCTGCTAAACAAGGTTTGATACTGGTTGATACCAAATATGAATTTGGTAAGGTTGAGGGGCAGATCTACCTGATTGATGAAATTCATACGCCCGACTCATCAAGGTATTTTTATAAAGAAGGCTACGAAGAACGCCAGCAAAAAGGAGAGGCCCAAAAACAGCTTTCAAAAGAGTTTGTGCGTAAATGGCTTATCGAAAACGGTTTTCAGGGTAAAGACGGGCAGGTAGTACCTGTTATGACCGAAGAAATTGTTAACTCAATTTCCGAGCGTTATATCGAGCTTTACGAAAAAATTACCGGCGAACCATTTGTGAAACCTGCCGAAGGCAGTGTGTTAACCCGCGTTGAAACAGCAATTAATAACGCCTTGAGTGTTATGTAATTTTAAAATATCCATAAAATATTTATCTTAGCTTATTAAATTTAATAAGAATGAAATTTACTGTAGATAAACATGAGAAATATATATTATTGAAGCTTAATGAGTCAAAATTAAATTCAATAGTAACGCCTCAGTTAAAGTCTGAATTGATATTGATCAATACAGAGGGCCAGCGCAACATTATTCTCGACTTGTCGCAGGTGAAATATGCCGATTCATCGGGCTTAAGCAGTTTGTTGGTTGGTCACCGCTTGTGTAAAAATGCTGCAGGTTCCTTCATTCTGGCGGGTTTAAATGATGCGGTTGCCCGTTTGGTAACCATATCACAGCTGGATAATGTATTAACCATTGTTCCAACTGCCGAAGAAGGTGTCGATCATATTTTTATGGAAGAGATTGAAAAAGAGTTAAAAAAAGAAGTAAGATAAACCATTTGATTGTTTACCTGTTATGAAATTTGAGGTAACAATCCTTGGCAGCAGCTCTGCAACTCCCATCTTTAACAGAAATCCCACTTCACAGGTGCTCAATATCAATGAGCGCCTGTATTTAATAGACTGCGGCGAAGGCACGCAGCAGCAAATGCTCCGCTTTGATATCAAAGCCAGCCGCATTGATCATATTTTAATCAGTCATCTTCACGGCGATCATTATTTAGGCCTGGTTGGTTTACTGTCATCCATGCATCTCAACGGGCGTAAAAAGGCGCTTACATTGGCATGTCCCGCGCCTTTAAAAGAAATAATTGATCTGCAATTAAAATACTCAGATACCGAGCTGCAGTTTCCTATCGAATACATATTTACTAATGCTGAGCAACGCGAGATTGTGATCAGCAATAACGATGTTGTTGTTGAAACCATACCGCTTGATCATCGCATTGCCTGTACCGGCTTTTTGTTTAAAGAAAAGAAAAGACTCCGTAAACTGATCAAAGAGAAAATAGAAAACCTCAATATCTCTGTAGCCTATTATTCAATATTAAAAAAGGGGGGGGATTATACGGACGAAAAAGGCAACGTTTACAAAAATGAGGAACTGACCACCGATTCGGCCGAGCCTAAAACGTACGCGTATTGTTCAGATACGATGTATAATGAAAGCTATTTTGCTCAAATAGCTAATGCAACGCTACTTTACCATGAAGCTACATTTTTAAATGATATGCTTGACAGGGCTGTTATAACCCATCATACTACGGCATTACAGGCCGGAGAGATAGCCCTGAAAACAAACGCAAAAAAACTGCTGATCGGCCATTTTTCGGCCCGCTATAAAACCCTGAACGAGTTATTGGAAGAGGCTAAAACAATTTTCCCCTCAACTGAACTTGCAATTGAGGGGAAAACCTTTTTTATAGAGTAGGGAGCTGAATGCTTAAAGCCGAAGGCTGAAAGCTTCTAATTATCTAAAGTTTATTCATTAACTCCACGTATAGCTTTAGGCTTTATGCTTTCAGCTCTTTATTAATCTTTTTTACCGCCGAATACCGAGAAGCTCACATAGCGTTTTGGATGTGCTTTCAGATCAATAAACAGGTTGTTGAGGTTGTTTGATGCATCTGTAAGGTTTTTGTACATCTTATCATCATTAAGCAACAAGCCTAAAGAGCCCTGGCCTGCATTGATCTTAGCGATAGTAGCCTGTAAATCGGCCATTGCTTTGTTGGCGTTATCAAGCGTTTGCTTCAGGTTGGCAGCAGCAACATCGTTACTTACTTTTTCAAAATTGGCAGTCATGCCATTAAGGTGTGCTGTACTTGTTTTCAGGTTGCCCGATACAACTTCGGCATTGCCAAGTATGGCATCAATATGGCTGCTTTGTGAACCAACAAGTCTATCTATTTTCTTTGTAGTTCCTTCAAGGGTTTGCAAAGAGTTGGCAATGCTCATGAAGCTGCGGTCGATGTTTTTCTGAAAGTTAGGGTTCAGGATCTTGTTTACCGCAGTTAAAGATGAGTCAAGCTTGGTGATCAGCATTTCCGCCTTTTTTTGAATAGGCTGCAGGCTTTCGGCAAGGCTACCCTGGATATCAGCTTTAAGCGTATCCTTGTCTTCGGCAGGCACGTTGCTGTTGCCTAACTCAAAAACAATGGCTTTACTACCTAATAAATCGGTACTTTCCAGCTTGGCAAGCGTGTTTTTTGGTACAACTACATCTGGTTCAATTTTAAATTCAACCACGGTACGCCCGTCTGGTTGAAGCTGCATTTTAGAGATGCGGCCTATCTGGAAGCCGTTTACCAGTACAGGTTTTGAAACGGTTAACCCTTCAACACTGTTATAAATAGCGTAATATTTATTTGATCCTGAAAAAATATCATTACCGCGTAAATAACTGTAACCTAATATGAGTATAGTAATTGCAATGGCCGTGAGTGCACCAATTTTGGTTTCGTTAGAGATTTTCATTAAGTAGAGTTTATGCGTTAATTGTGTTTAAGGTTATAAACCTGAAATTGAGCTTATATGTTTTATAATGTACGTTTTATTTGAGCAGAAGGTAACAGTTTGGCTTTGATAATTATTGCGAAACCTGTTCCATCTCTTTTTTATAGCTTGTTAAAGCACGGATAATTGAAGCCACGATCTCATTTTGTCCCTCTTCCGAATTAAGGTATTTTTCGTCGTCGGGATTGTTGATGTAGCCTGTTTCAACCAATACCGATGGCATTGCGCTATGGCAAAGTACGTAAATACCCTGTTCCCTGATACCTTCGCTGCGCCTTCCGTCGGTATCGGTAAATTCACCGTTGATAAGGGTTGCAAGTTTAATACTTTGCTGCCTGAATTTTCTTTTGTATTCGTTTGTTAAAATAATTGTCATTGGGTCGTTCGGGTCCAATGCGCCGCCGTCAAGTTCTGATTCTTCGCCAACCTGATTTTTCTGGATAGCACTTTCCTCTTCACGGGTACGGTGTAAACCGTAAACCAAAATCAGTACACCTTTGCCCGATCTGTCCGGAACCCTAACCGTACGGTACACCGCTTTATGGCGTTTGGTGCCAACTTTTTCGCGAATGGTTCTGTCTGATAAAGAGTTACAGTGCAGTGAAATGAATAGCTGCCCCTTGTTTTCGTTGGCAATCTCGGCCCTGCGTTCAAAAGAAACATCATCTTCGGTGGTTCGGGTCATTACCGCCTTTACGCCGGTCAATTCTTTTTCTATAGCAGCCTGCAATTTAAAGCCAATAGCCAGCGTTACATTCCTTTCTGACGAATAAGAGCCCGATGCACCGTGCGAATAATGACCTGTAGAGGCCGACGGCTTGCCACCATGCCCGGGGTCGATGATAATGGTCTTGATCTTAAAGCCGCTGTTGTTTATAACAGTATCGCTTTGAATACGAAGTGTATTGGTTGAAATTGAGCTGTACGATTTAAATGGAAAAAATGAAAGGAGAACCAGCAATACCCACAAACTATAAATCAATCTTTTCAATGCCTTATTTTTCATTATTTTTGAACGCTGTTAACTATATCTGCAAAAATACTATTCATAATCAATTTTGAAATCCATAACCTTTTTTTTTCTGCTTGCAATTATATTAATAGTAAATGGGTTTGCTAACGCAGGTACTGTTTTAAATAACAGCTATGGCCGGAGGCCATTAACTGATACTATTATCAAACTTGATTCGCTTCGTGATAAGAAACTTCTTAAAGGTAAAAAATCGGGTTCAATTACACCACTTCGAAACGGTAAACCGGTAAATTCTTTACCTGCAAATGATACCACAAAAAAAAATAAAGGTGGATTGCAATCGGAAGTAAAAGCAACCGCCGAGGATTCAACACACTCAGACAGGGATCATCAGATTACTTATTTTTACGGCAAGGCCCGGGTAACTTATGAAGACTTTGAGCTTGATGCAGATTACATCAGGGTTGACGATAAAAACCACCTCATATTTGCAAGGGGAAGTATCGATCCGCGTACGCATCAGTATACCCGTCGGCCTATCATGAAACAAAAAACGGATAAGCCGGTAGCATCCGATTCGCTTATTTTTAATTATCAAACAAAAAAGGTAAAGATCTATAACCCGGCGTCCGAGCAGGAAGGTAACTTTATTTCGGGCGGCCAGGCAAAAAAGCTTAATGATGATGAGGTTGCCTACCGTAACGTAATTTTCAGCACCTGCGATTTGCCATACCCTGATACGCATTTCGGTATAGTAATAACACGCGGTATCGGCGAAAAGAAGCGTATCATATCCGGGCCCGCTTATCTTGAAATTGAAGGGGTGCCTTTACCATTAGGGATACCTTTCGGGTTTTTCCCCAAGCCCGATACCAGGACATCAGGTGTTATTTTACCAACTTTTGGTGAGGACAATACCCTTGGTTTTTATCTGAAAGGCCTTGGATATTATATAGGTATAAGTGATTATGTTGATTTAACCACAACGGGCTCTATCTATTCAAAAGGCTCATATGAATTAAGCAGTACTGCACGGTACCTCAAACGCTATAAATATACCGGTAACGTTACGCTAAGCTTTGGCTCGCATAACTATGGCCTGGAGGGTGATCCGGCAACTAAAGATGCCCACATCTACTGGTCGCATGTGCAGGATGCCAATGCCAATCCCGGCTCAACTTTCAGTGCTTCGGTTGATGCTGGTACTTCGGGCTTCTTCAAGAATACACCATCGGCAAGTAATTATAATGTTAACTCTATTGCTCAAAGTAGTTTACGTTCAAGTATAGCTTATGGCAAAACCTGGGCAGGTACACCTTTTAACTTAAGTATAGGTATTTCGCATAGCCAGGATATCGCCCGTAAAACAGTAAATATCGAATTACCTACCATCGCTTTCGGTATGTCGTCGATAAACCCCTTCGATTCAAAAAACAGGGTGGGTGAACAAAAATGGTATCAGAAAATTACTGTCAGTTACAATTTGGTGGGTACCAATAAGTTGAGCGATATCCCCGAAAGCCAATTGTTCAAGAGCGAAACTTTATCAAAGCGCTTGCAAAACGGGTTTCAGCACACAATTCCGGTTAGTTTAGGTTTAAACGTGTTAAAATACTTTCAATTCAATAACAGTTTTAACTATACCGAACGCTGGTATTTTCAAAGCATTAATGAACGGTTTGAGAGGGGGAGCATCGCCGGCTCAAACCAGTTGATCACTGATACCATACCTGGCTTTAAGCGTGCCGGAGAGTACAGTATAAGCACAGGTTTATCAACCAAATTATACGGTACCATAAACTTTAAGCATGGCAACCTGAAAGCCATCAGGCATGTGGCTACGCCTTCAATAAGTTTCAGCTACCGTCCTGATTTTAGTGATCCGAGCTTCGGTTATTATAAAACAGCTGTAAGTACGGCCACTGTACCTTATCCATATACTTATCAAAAATATTCTATTTTTCAGAACGGTGTTTACGGCGGCCCATCAGCAGGTAAACAGGCTGGTTTAAACTTTTCGGTAGATAACACGATAGAAGCAAAGGTAAAAGCCAAAAGCACGGATACATCCGGCACCGACAGAAAGATCACCATTTTGCAGGGCCTGTCGTTCTCAACCTTTTATAACTTTGCGGCAGATTCGATGAAACTGTCGGACATTTCCTTTTCGGGACATACCGCTATTTTTAATCAAAAACTAAGCATCAGCTTTTCGGGAGTATTTCATCCTTATGAAACTATAGTAAGTGATTCTATCGCCAATAATCAGATCGTAAAAACAGCCCGTTATGTGAACAGATACACCTGGCAGGATGGTAAATTCCCAACTTTAACAGGTTTAAACATCTCCATGGGGGGAAGTTTAAATTCAACTAAGGCAAAACCGGGCAATGCAGCTTTGAATACCATTGCCACCATGAACCCAACCCAAACTCAACGATTGGCCCTGGTAAACAGCGATCCAAATGCTTATGTGGACTTTAATGTTCCCTGGAATATCTCGCTTAACTACAGTTTTAGCTATCAAAACTATTTAAACACCAAAACAACCAGCAATACGCTGCAGATTTCAGGCGATGTGAACCTTACGCAGAAGTGGAAGATCCAGTATACTACAACTTATGATATTAAGGCAGCTAAATTTGCCAGTGCAACGTCGTTTTCGATATACCGCGATTTGCATTGCTGGGATCTGGCCTTTCAGTGGATTCCTTTTGGGGTATATAAAATGTATAACGTAACTTTAAAGGTGAAGGCGTCTATCCTGCAGGATTTGAAACTGAGCAAGAAAAGCGATTACAACCCACAATCATCTTTTTATTAATATAATAATGCTGGCAGAAATAATTACCATTGGCGACGAGATACTTATTGGACAAATTGTTGATACCAACTCGGCCTGGATGGCAACCGAACTTAATAAGATAGGTGTAAGGGTAAAACAGATTTCATCAATAAGCGATGATAAGGATCATATCCTGAAAGCATTGGCCGAGGCTGCTAACAGGGTCAATGTTATTTTTATTACAGGCGGCCTTGGCCCTACCAAAGATGATATTACCAAAAAAACATTAGCCGAATATTTTGGCGTAGAACTTGTTGAAAACCGAGAGGCCCTTGCCAATGTTGAACGAATTTTTGCCAAATATAACCGCCCGTTACTTGAAGTTAACAAGCAGCAGGCGCTTGTTCCGGCTAATTGCGAGGTTGTGCTTAATGAAAATGGAACTGCTCCGGGTATGTGGTTTAATCACAACGGCGTTATCTACGTGTCAATGCCGGGTGTGCCTTTTGAGATGATGTATATGATGGATGAGCAGGTGCTGCCTAAAATTAAGGCTACTTTGAAGCTCCCTTCAATTATACATAAAACACTGTTAACCGTTGGCGAGGGTGAATCATTTTTGGCTGAGCGGATTGCGGATATTGAAAATGCTTTGCCATCATATATTAAACTGGCCTACCTGCCCAAATTAGGCCAGGTACGTTTACGTTTAAGTGCTTTTGGTAATGATGAAGCTGCTTTGCAAAAAGAAGTTGATGCATTTGCTGCCAGATTGATTGAGCGCATAGGTTCGCCGTTTGTAATTGATCAGGATATCCCGCTTGAAAAGGCTATACTTGACAGGATGGAAGCAAGCGGCCTTACTTTATCAGTAGCCGAGAGCTGTACCGGTGGCTATCTGTCACATTTGTTTACCCAGCATCCAGGTTCATCGCACGTGTTTTTAGGTGGCGCTGTGTCTTATTCATATGAATTAAAGGAGAGCATTTTGGGCGTAAAGAACGAAACTTTATGGCAGCACGGAGCCGTTAGCGAAGAAACTGTAAAGGAAATGGTGGAAGGTGCACTGTTAAATTTTAAGTCGGATTTGGCTGTTGCTATTACAGGTGTAGCCGGTCCGGGTGGTGGAACGGAGGATAAACCCGTTGGTACTGTGTGGATTGCAGTTGCAGCAAAAGAGAAATCATTAATAAAAAAACATACATTTGGCAGTAAACGCCGGCAAAACATTGAACGAAGTGCTGTAATGGCGCTGTCAATGTTGAATACTTTGCTTACTGAAATTAAAAAGTAAAGATTTAAATACATAATTTTGGAGTTAAACTATATTCTACTGTATGGCCAGATACCAGCTGTTATTGCCAAAAATGGGGGAGAGTGTTGCTGAGGCAACCGTTATCAAATGGGTTAAAAATCCAGGTGATAAGGTAAATGCCGACGACGCGGTGATGGAAATCGCTACTGATAAAGTCGACTCTGATGTACCTTCGCCTGTAGCAGGTAAGTTAGTTGAACAACTGTATAAAGAAAATGATGTTGTACAGGTTGGTGCGGTTATAGCTATCATCGAAACTGATGAGCCTGAAACAGCATCGGTAATTGCCCAGCCAGAGGAAGCTGCGCTTCGACCTGCCGAAGAACTGAAAATAGCAGACTCAACTTATCACGAAACTGTTCCGTTTAAAGAAGTTGAAAAAACTCCTGAACCTGAACTGAACGAAATTCAACCAGAAGATTTATCCGGTATTCCCGGTATTGATCAGCTTGAGCAGAAGAGCTCACCTATTGTTCCTGCATTTAAATCTGAAGGGCGCTTTTATTCGCCGCTTGTAAGAAATATAGCTACGCAGGAAGGTATCAGCATTGATGAGCTTGATAGCATTCCTGGCACCGGTTCAGAAGGGCGCCTTACTAAAGATGACCTGCTAAATTATCTGCAGGCAAAAACCTCGTCGGTTGCTCAAAATGGACAGTCGTTTGAGCCGGTTAATGCTCAATACACCGAACCGGTAAAGGTTGCCGAGCCTGTTAAAAAAGCAGATCCGGTTCCTGTTGCGGAACAGGCAAAAGCCCCTGTGCAAAATCCTGATCCTATACCTCAACCGGTGGTTCCTGCTACGGCCGGGCCTGCAAAAGCCGAGGTGCCCAAAACGGCGCCTGTTGAGCAACAACCTGCTGTTGCCGCTTCGGTATCGGGTGCCGACGAGATCATAGAAATGGATAGGATGCGCCGCTTGATTGCCGACCATATGGTAATGAGCAAACAGACATCGCCTCATGTTACCTCATTTGTGGAGGCCGATGTTACCAATCTTGTATTGTGGCGTGAAAAAATAAAGAATAGCTTTGAAAAGCGCGAGGGTGAAAAAATAACCTTTACGCCTATATTTATTGAGGCTGTAGCGAAAGCTCTTAAGGATTTCCCGATGATCAATGTGTCGGTTAACGGTACTCAGATCATTAAAAAAGCCGCAATCAATATCAGCATGGCTACGGCTTTGCCAAATGGTAACCTGATTGTGCCTGTAATTAAAAAGGCAGATGAGCTTAACCTTGTTGGCTTAACAAAGGCAGTTAATGACCTGGCAAACCGCGCACGCAACGGCAAGTTGCTGCCCGATGATGTAAAAGAAGGTACGTTTACTATTACCAACGTTGGCTCGTTTGGTAACGTAATGGGCACGCCTATTATTAATCAACCTCAGGTGGCTATTTTAGCCGTAGGCGCTATCAAGAAAAAGCCGGCCGTAATTGAAACTAAAGAAGGCGATATGATCGCTATACGCCATATGATGTTCCTTTCACTGTCGTATGACCACCGTGTTGTAGATGGTGCTTTAGGTGGGTCTTTTGTAAGGCGTGTGGCCGATTATTTGGAGAAATGGGATAGCAGCAGAGAGATATAAATTCTTTATTACACAAAACAAGAAGCGCCGGGTAATTTGCCCGGCGTTTCCTGTTTTGGGAGAGCGCTGTTTGGAAATTAAATTTTAAATTTTTACTAATGAAGCATATAAATGGTTTCAAGCCTCAAATCACGTTTATAGCGGAAATTCTGTGAAAATTCGTATTAACTTTGCCTTTGAAAATGGCTTACAAGTATATTGATAATTACCGCGAACAGGGCGCCCGTAAAAGATTGGTTGATGTTTTAAGAAAAAAGGGAATTGGCGATGAACACGTTTTAGAAGCTATTGGCAAAGTGAAACGTCATTGTTTTTTTGATGAAACTTTCTGGAACCAGGCTTACAGGGATATTGCGTTCCCGATAGGCGAGGGTCAAACTATCTCGCAACCCTATACTGTGGCCTATCAAACCGAACTGCTGCATATCCGTAAGGGAGATAAAGTACTTGAAATAGGCACGGGTTCTGGCTATCAAACCTGTATCCTCCTTGAGCTTGGGGCCACTGTTTATACAATAGAACGTCAGGAAAAACTCTACCACCGCACCAAATATGTATTGCCTAATGAAATGGGGTATAATGCTCACTTTTTTCTTGGCGATGGCTCCATCGGCATATCCGAATACGCACCTTATGATAAAATTATTGTTACTGCCGGTGCACCAACTGTTCCGGAGGTACTGTTAAAGCAATTGAACATAGGCGGTATCCTGGTTATCCCGGTTGGGGATGAAGAAACCCAACAGATGGTTACAATTTTGAAGGTAAGCGAAAATGACTATGAGAAAATCGTGCTGGATACCTTTAGGTTTGTGCCGTTGGTAGGGGATAAGGCGTGGTAGCCCCCCAGCCCCCTAAAGGGGGAGCTTTTGGCGCATTAATCAAATATTTAACTAACAAAATAAGGCCCGGATTTCTAAACCCGGGCCTTATTACTAAGTATGCCAATCAAAAGCTCCCCCTTTAGGGGGCTGGGGGGCTATCTCTTCATCACCCTGTCTAGTTCAATTTTAGTATCGCGCTCTTTCATAGTTTCGCGTTTATCATATGTCTTTTTGCCTTGTGCAAGGCCAATTTCCAATTTGGCAAAGCCTCGTTCACTGATAAATAATGCCAGCGGAACTATGGTTAACCCTCGTTCTTCGCCGCGGGTTTGGAGCTTTTTGAGTTCTTTTTTGTTTAACAGTAAGATACGGTCGCGTTTAGCTTCATGGTTATAAAATGAGCCAAACGAGTACTCAGAAATATGCAGATTGCGTACATACAACTGGTTGTTGATGAAAGTGCAAAATGCGTCGTTAATGTTAGCTTTCCCTTGCCTTATCGATTTGATTTCGGTACCCAGCAGTTGTATGCCTGCCACATATTTGTCAAGTATATGGTATTCAAAGTAAGCTTTTTTATTTTTTATATAGATGTTATCCTGGCTCATAATTATCAAACCGCAAACTTACAAAATTAGTTTGATTGTGGCTTTACCACCAGTACAGGCACATTAACCATATGCCTCACGGAATTTACAGTAGTGCCAAATATAAGATCCTTCAATGCTTTGTGCCCGTGCGAGCCCATTACAATAAAATCAATATTTTGATCTTTCACAATTTCAGCAATGGCGCCGGCCGGATTGCCATACCCAATTTGCCCCTGCGCGTTATAACCGAGATTTTTTAGTGCGCACACATATTTATCCAGGTTGTCAAAATCAACCTGGGTTTCGTTATCCATTACCTCTCCTCCATAGTAACGGGCACCGGCAGTTTCAACAACGTGTATTAATGTATAACCAGCTTTTTTTCCTCCCTGCATAATGGCGTGACGCAGGCATTCTGTGTCATTTTTTGAAAAATCTATCGTTATACCGATATGATCATAAGTTATAGCATTGAGCTCAGTTATAGCATTGGCTATACCATGTGGTACGATAGCAGGCCGGTCGTAATGTTTAAACAACAACGGGCGTATAAACACATAGATCAGCAATATTGCTATCCCAATGACAATCGGAACCACTATAGCATAGATCCATACCGGTGATGATGTGCCGTTTACCCAATCGCCAATTTGTTCATATACCAGTTTGGCATTTAGGGCAACAATTAATAGTGCGCTTCCCCATGCCAACGCCCTTGTTTGGAAGTTGATAGCAAACTTGCCCATCCTTTTTCTGTCGGATGTGAAATGGATAAGCGGGATTACGGCAAAACCCAGTTGAAGGCTCAGTACAACCTGGCTTAAGATCAGGAGTTTTCCTAATCCTTCCTCTCCGTAATAAAGTATAGTGAATACAGCCGGTACAATAGCCAGCACCCGGGTTAAGAGTCGGCGTAACCAGGGTTCTATCCGCAGGTTGATGTGCCCCTCCATAATGATTTGGCCGGCAAGTGTGCCGGTAATGGTTGAGCTTTGGCCTGAGGCGATGAGCGCTATCGCAAATAATGTAGGAGCAATAGCTCCGAAAATATGTTCCAGTAGCTTAAATGCATCCTGAATTTCTGCAACCTCAAAATAACCATTCCTGAAAAAAGCGCTTGCAGCCAATATTAAAATAGCCGCATTTACAAAAAAGGCGAGGTTAAGGGCAATAACGGTATCAAATAGATTGAACTTAATAGCTGCCTTGAACCCTTCCTCTGTACGGGTTATTTGCCGGGTTTGTACCAGCGATGAATGCAGGTACAGGTTATGAGGCATCACCGTAGCACCAATAATGCCAATGGCTATATAAAGCATTTGCTGGCTTATTTTATCGCCTTTGAACAGATTGCCGGGAATAAAGCCCTTTGCAACTTCTATAACATCCGGTTTAACGATAAACATCTCTACCAGGAAAGACATGCCAACAACGAAGATCATCGAAATGATAAAGCCCTCAAGTTTGCGCATGCCCTTGTTCATGAGATAAAGCATCAGCACAGTATCGGTAATAGTAAGCGATACGCCCCAGATCAACGGCAGGTGAAACAGCAGTTTTAAACCGATGGCCATACCTATGATTTCGGCAAGATCGCAGGCTACTATCGCTATCTGTGCCAATATGTACAGCCAGAAGTTTACAAATCGTGGGTAGGCATTTTTAGAGGCCTGCGCAAGGTCGAGCCCGCGCACTATTCCTAATCGTGCTGCCAGCGATTGCAGGAGCAACGCTATCATGTTTGATACAAACAGTACCCAAATCAGCTTATAACCAAAAGCACTACCACCGGCAATATCTGTAGCCCAGTTTCCCGGATCCATATAGCCTACGCTTACCAGGTAAGCCGGGCCCAAAAAAGCCATCAGCTTGCGCCATCCGGTTTTGTTTTCGGTGGTTACAGATCCGTGTACATTACCTAAAGATTCGTTGTGTGTATTGTTCATAGGGCTATAAGCAGGTTATTGGCTACCTCGCGGCTGATATGCACTTCTTTATTGCCTGTTTGCACCACTACCGAATGGTCATATTCAATAATATCAGTGATTATGATTTTGCAGCCGATGGTAAGCTGTTTTTTATCTAGGTATTGTAAAAAGGATGAGCTATGATCACGTACGCCTGCAATAACGCCGCTTTGATTGACGGTTGCAGCCGAAACAGGTTTTAATTCGTGCGTGTCAAAACGGCCATTACAATCCGGTATCGGGTCGCCATGAGGGTCATGTTTGGGATAACCCATAAACTTGTCGAGGCGGTCAATCAGTTCTTCCGACGAAATATGTTCCATCTCTTCGGCAAGGTCATGTACCTGGTCCCATTTAAAGTTAAGTTTCTCCACTAAAAAATATTCCCACAGCCGGTGCTTACGGATAATGCCTATAGCTATCTTTTCGCCAGAAGGAGTGAGGTTCACGCCCTGATAGGGAGTGTAGTTGATAAGCGCCTTATCAGCAAGCTTTTTCAGCATGTCGGTAACCGAAGATGCCTTGGTATTTAGCGAGGATGCGATTTGATTTGTACTTGCATTTCCATCATTTACAGCAAGATGATAGATGGCTTTTAAGTAGTTTTCCTCGGCTAAAGTATTCATTTAAACAAATCTAATAAAAAATTTAGACTAATCTAAAAAAATAAACGTTAGGAAATATGTTTTTGTTGAAGTACTTTAAAGAAAAATTAAATTTTGCGAAGCGAGGAAAATACTATATTTGCATACAACTATGGCCGCCGAATTAGATAAAATAGACCTACAGATACTCAAGATTTTACAGGAAAACGGAAGGATAACCAATCTCCAGCTGTCTAACGAGATAGGGCTTTCACCAGCACCTACTCTTGAACGCGTGCGTAAACTTGAGAACGCCGAATACATAAAAAGCTACCATGCCCTGGTAGATGAGGAGAAGTTAGGATTAGGTATCAAAACCTTTATCCAGATCTCGCTTGATTTTCATCAGAAAAACACTATTCAAACTTTTTTGGATGAGATCAAGAATATTAAGGAGGTAACAGAATGTCATCACGTAACCGGTCAGTGCGATTTTTTACTAAAGGTGTACGTGCGTGATATTAAATCGTACGAGCAACTGATCATGGAAAAGATTAGCCGCATCACTGTGGTAAAAACATTCCAGACAATGATGATCATGTCGACCAGTAAAAAAGAGCCTATAGTGCCGCTGGAGTATTAGCCCCCCGGCCCCCTAAAGGGGGAGGTTAGGTACATATAATATAAACAAGAAAAGCTTTGCCAATGCAAAGCTTTTCTTGTTTATAAGACCTCCCCTTTTAGGGGGCCGGGGGGCTAATGTATTTGCCAGTCAATTTCTTTTTTGCCCTCTTTCTTCAATATCTCATTGGTTTTTGAAAAAGGCTTACTGCCAAAAAAACCGCGATCGGCTGAGAAAGGCGAGGGATGAGGGGAACGAATAATAAAATGTTTCTTTTCGTCTATCAAAACTGCTTTTGATTGGGCAAAAGCTCCCCAAAGTATAAATACAATGCCTTCTTTTTTATCAGAGATGGTTTTGATCACCTCATCAGTAAATTCTTCCCAACCTCTTTTTTGGTGCGAGCCTGCATTGCCAGCCCTAACGGTTAGTGTAGCATTCAATAACAACACACCTTGTTTAGCCCATTCTTCGAGGTTGCCATGCGCTGGGATTTTAAATCCCGGAATATCGTTTTGAAGCTCTTTATAGATATTCATGAGTGAGCGGGGGATGGCAATGCCTTTTTGCACTGAAAATGAAAGGCCATGAGCCTGGTGCGGCCCGTGGTAGGGGTCCTGCCCCAATATTACTACCTTTACATTATCAAAATGTGTGGTGTTAAAAGCATTGAAGATCTCGCCGTTTTTAGGATAAACAACTTGCCCCGATTGCTGCTCTTCCTTTAAAAATTGTTTAAGTTTTACCATGTAAGGTTTATCAAATTCATGTTTTAAAACCTCGAGCCACGATGGTGGTAATGCAATCGCCATAAATATTTAGATAGAAGTTGATTAAGCGTACAAATAAACAGATATTTGCGCTAATATTAGTATCACAAAATTATGTCAAATATTGTTCGGTTAGTTATTGCTTGTGTAGTGATGGGTACGGCGGTCGCGCTTTGTGCATTCGGCTTTTGGGGATGGGGTATTCCAGTTTTGTTAATAGGCGGTATTATACTGCTTAGCTTCTTCTTTAACGAAAACATGATCATTGCCCAGTATTTTTTACGCAAGGAAAATTCTGAAAAATCAGAAGAGTGGTTGTTAAAAATTACCGATTACGAAAAACAGCTGCATAAAAACCAGCATGGTTATTACAACTTGCTGATCGGCTTGATTGAATCGCGCAAAGCGCCAATGAAATCGGAGAAATACTTTAAGAAAGCTTTATCGCTGGGAATGAAGATGTCGCATAATGTTGCGTTGGCGAAGTTAAGCCTGGCCGGTATTTCAATGGCAAAACGTAACAAGCGCGAAGCCCAAATGTATTTGTCAGAAGCTTCAAAGGATGATAAGAACAAATTGCTTACCGAGCAGATCAAAATGATGAAAGGCCAGTTGGCACAGATGGATAAGCAGGTAGTAAGGGGTGGATATCGTCAGTTCTAAGAAAAAGAACAAATAGAAAAAAGGAATAAAAAATAAAAGGGACGCGAAAACCGCGTCCCTTTTATTTTTCTTCAATGGCGCTGAAATAATCAGGCGTAGCTGAATGGTTTTGATAAGGCTGAACGTAGCTGTCTGTGTATGATGAATATTCAGATTCTTCAGACGGGTTGGCCACTTCAACAAGTTTCAATAAACTCCTGATGAACGACAGGTTGAAATTGCTCCTGTTAAGTTTGATTAGGTATTCGTTTTCGGTGATCTCCAATATTGAGTTGGTCATGATATTTTGTAATATATGTTTATTACAATATTAGCTAACTCTTTTTAAATGAAAGTATTATTTTTTTTAAGCTTTTGTTAAGAAATTGTGATAGCCGGATTTTCGTTTGTTAGCATTATTTAAAAAGCAGCGAAGGTAAGCCAACGCCGATACCAATACCGTAGAAAAAATCGGCCCAGAAGAAACGCAGCACATTAAATAGATAAATCAGTCCGATAATTGGAAAAGATACGATGGCTAACACGTTTTTTTCTTTGGCTTTCACTTTTGCCTGGTCAAATAAGTTTTTGGCATCCTGGTTTGATGGTATTGCATGCATACCTATCGACACGCCAAGCCACATCAAAAAATACGATAACGGGTGATCGACATTGAAATAACTAATGGGGATATAAGCCGGGATGCAAATAAGCAGGCATAATAAGGTATTTATAAAAAACGGGCCCATGCTTATTAAAAAGGTTGTATAAAAATTGTTGGTGTTTTCATGAATCACATAACCTACCGGGTTGGCAAATCTGAAATAACAAACATCGAAAACAGCTACTTTGCGTAACCTGCAAAAAAACAGGTGTGCAAACTCATGTACAATAACGCCGGGAAAGGTAGCAATAGAGATAAGAATACCAGGAATGAACATATTTATTTGTTTAAAGCAGAGGTGTAACCATTAGGGAATTTTTTCAGAAACTCGTCACGACTGATGATTTGTTTGCTATCAATCCTATATAAGATCCGGCCTGTATAATCTTTTGATACAGCGCTGGTATCATCCATTTTTCTGGCCTTTTGAAGGTATTGCAGCGAAAGCTGTTTTAGCGAGTCCTGTCCATTTTGTGCGTATAAACAGGCATATGCCGAGGCTACTCCTGCCCATGATTGGGCTACTGTAGAATCAAGCCCTAAAATAGCTCTTGATGTTTTTAAAAACATGGGGTAATCTTTTTTGTCATAAGCAACGCCAATTTCGGAGTTGAGTACCCACTGGTTAATGTGAAAATCAGCGCCCAGGTCTGTGCATTTGTTAAATTCGGCTAAAGCAAAAGCTGATTTATCTTTTGACAAAAATTCAATACCACGGAAATAGGCGGCCATTTGTACAAGATCGCGGGTTTCGGGCACCTCCTCGGCCGCTTTGGTCATTAATTGTGCCGCATTTGAAACATCTGATTTTGAAAAAGCCATATTGGCTTTGTTTAAATTATTGTACGCCGCATAAAAGCGCCAGTTCCAGAATATGGAAAATACAACCAGCAATAGTACACCGCCAAAAAAGAGCTTAACCCACAGCGGGAAGATCTTTTTTTCGAGATCGACGCTGCAGCTGTCGCAAATAGGATAAACCGAAAGTTTGTTAAGCGGTGTTCCATAATCCGTTTTGCATAATGCGCATACCGCATCAGGATTTGCTATTTCTTCAGGAGTTTTGGCTTCTTGAGCCGGCACACTATTTTCATTGGTTTCCGGAAGTTCTCCTTCGCCCGAAAAATATGCGGTAAAATTAGAGGTTGGCCGCATTATGGCCTTCTGAGGGAAATGTTCTCTTTTAAAAGTGAGAACGCGCAGGTTTAATTTCATTAAAATGTGATATGATCAAGGTGGATTTACACAGTGATTTTTATTGCTGTGTAAATCCTATTTCAAATATATCACAAAATGCAGAATTAAAAAAAGAAGTTACTGTTATATATCACTATGCAAACCAAGCCATTACCTCTTCTTTGGTTGGCATAGTAATATCCAGTTTTAATTTTTTGCGCATTCCGCCAAGATCGTTAAATACTTTGTTGGGGTTAGCTGCTTTTAACTCTTCAACGGTATTGAAGCCCATTGCATTTAAAACCGGTATCCACTCGGTACGTACACCGATTTTTACAAAATCTTCGGCTGTTGCAACTTTAGCCTTTTTCTCGGGGCGCATTTGGGGGAAGAATAATACTTCCTGGATGGTGCTTTGATTAGTCATCAACATAACCAATCTATCGATACCAATACCTAAACCTGATGTTGGCGGCATACCATATTCAAGGGCGCGTAAAAAGTCGTCATCCATTGCCATGGCTTCATCATCACCACGACCGGCAAGGATCAACTGCTCTTCCAAACGCTCGCGTTGGTCAATTGGATCGTTAAGTTCAGAGTAAGCGTTTGCTATCTCTTTACCATTAACGAATAACTCGAAGCGCTCTACCAGCCCGTCTTTAGTACGGTGCTTTTTGGCAAGCGGAGTCATTTCGATAGGGTAGTCGGTAATATAAGTAGGCTGGATCAGGTGATGCTCAACTTTAGCGCTGAAGATCTCATCGATCAGCTTGCCTTTGCCCATACTTGGGTTGATTTCTATTTTCAATTCTGCGCAAACCTCGCGTAAACCAGCTTCATCCATGGCTGATACATCGATACCAGTATATTTCAGGATCGAATCATACATGGATAGCTTTTCGTACGGGCCTGCGAAGTTAATTTCATTGCTGCCAACCTGTACAACAGGAATGCCGTGAACCGCTCTTGCAACAGTCTCCAGACATTCTTCAACCATGGCCATCATCCATATGTAGTCTTTATAGGCTACATAAATTTCCATAGCGGTAAACTCCGGGTTGTGGGTACGGTCCATACCCTCGTTACGGAACATTTTACCAAATTCATAAACGCCGTCAAAGCCGGCTACGATAAGCCTTTTTAAGTAAAGCTCGTTGGCGATACGTAAAAATAGCGGCATATCAAGCGTGTTATGATGGGTAGCAAACGGACGGGCCGCTGCGCCACCATGTACAGGCTGTAGGATAGGGGTTTCAACCTCCATCCATCCCTGACCATTAAAGTAATTGCGCATAGCGCTGATCACTTTTGAGCGGTTGATGAAAATTTGTTTATAATCCGGGTTAACGGTTAAGTCAACATAACGCTGACGGTAACGCAATTCAGGGTCGGTAAAGCCATCGTGGATGGTTCCGTCGTCTTCACGTTTAACAACCGGCAGTGGCTTCAACGATTTTGAAAGTACAACCAATTCACGTACGTGAACCGAGATCTCGCCGGTTTGGGTAGTAAAAACGTAGCCTTTTACGCCAACGTAGTCACCAATGTCCAGCAGTTTTTTAAATACAGTGTTATATAAAGTTTTATCCTCACCAGGACAAATATCATCGCGTTTCAGGTAAATCTGCATGCGACCGGTTGAATCCTGTAATTCAGCAAACGATGCGCTGCCCATGATACGGCGGGTCATGATCCTGCCTGCAATTACAACATCCTGGTAGGCCTCGGGTTTATCCTTAAAATTATCGGCTATGTCCTGTGCCCAGGCGTTAACATTAAAAGCTTCGGCAGGGTAAGGGTTAATACCCAGTGCACGTAACTGTTGTAAGGATTCGCGGCGAATAATTTCCTGTTCGGATAATGCAATACTCATGTGATGTACGGTATTTTAATAAAGGTGCAAAAATAGCGTTTTTAATTAGTTCTTTTTAATGAGATTGTGAATAGTGCTAAATGATAGGTTATTCAACTCATCAACCATACAAATCCACTACTTGTATCAAATATTTTACCCCTGTAAAATAATCAGTCTCAAAAACATATTACTTTAGCAAAACCATTATAACATTCCGTAAACTATGAAAAAACTCCCTGCTCTTATTCTGTTTATATCGGCACTGTCAGTTAAGGTATTCGCCCAAACTGAAACCAATTTGTACGAACCCAATACCAAACCTCAGTTAGTGGCCAAACAATTTTCGTTTACCGAGGGACCTGCTGTTGATAAAAAAGGTAATGTGTTTTTTACCGATCAGCCTAATAACAAGATCTGGAAATACGATACTGATGGCAAGCTTTCTGTTTTCCTGGATAGCGCAGGCCGGTCAAACGGGATGTATTTTGACAAAAAAGGTAACCTGATTAGTTGTGCCGATGCTGACGACCAGCTTTGGTCTATCAGCCCTAAAGGTAAGGTGACTGTTTTACTGAAAGATTACCAGGGGCATAAATTTAACGGCCCTAATGATGTTTGGGTACGTCCAGATGGTGGCATTTACATCACCGATCCCTATTACCAGCGTGATTACTGGACCCGCAAACAACCGGACCTCGACGGACAAAAACTGTATTTCCTGGCCAAAGGCAAAGCACCGGCTATAATGGTTGATGATAAATTTGTACGCCCTAATGGCATCATAGGCACACCGGATGGCAAGACCCTGTATGTTGCCGATATCGGTGATAACAAAACCTACCGTTATGATATCAATAAAGATGGTACCCTATCTAACCGCACCCTGTTCATCGCTATGGGATGCGACGGGATGACAATCGACGAACATGGCAATATTTATATGTGCGGCAAAGGCGTTACTATAGTTAATCCCAAAGGCGAAAAGATAGGCCATATCGATATTGACGAACCATGGACTGCTAATATCTGTTTCGGTGGAAAGGATAAGAACATCCTGTTTATGACAGCCTCCAAAGCGGTTTACGTTTTAAAAATGAATGTAAAAGGAGTGGACTGATCTCACCCTAATATGGTATCAGTATTAGCAAATAAGCATAAACGGCAGGTGTTCAATTTTTAAAAGTGTGAACACTTGTTGTTTTTGTTTGAGTTTTATTGCTTGATAATCAGGTGTTTATAAATAATAAAAAAATGTATGATAAGCTGAATTGAACGGCTTGTTTCTGATAATCAGATAGTTGTAAAAATGAATTTAAAAAAGCTGAACACCCGTTTTTAAAAAGTTGAACACTTCAAAAATATCAACAAAAAGCCGAAGGTAGTACCTCCGGCTTCTCTTTTTCAAATTATTGGCTTTTAAGATCCTGAAGCGCCGGTATCTACCTTAACTTCAAGTGCTGTCCTAACTGAAGCAGGCAGGCTTGATAGCAGAGTATAGCCTGTTGCGGTTTCAATATCCTTGATGGTAGTAATGTACTTAGTCCAGTCAGAATTGATGGTGTTGATATTAGGCGTGTTTACCGCTATAACCCTTGTTGAAGCGGTAACCCTTGCTACGTCACCATCACCTTTTGGAATGATGAGGGCAACTTTCCAAACGTTGCTTGGTACGTTTACGTGACCGCTGTTAATTGTGCTGGCGGCACCGTTTGATCCGATACCCCCGGTGCCATAGCTGCCCATAATAATATAAACCTCGTTACCGGCAACTACCTGCTCGCGCAAATAATTTTCAAGGTTTGCCCAGGTTTGCTGATTGTTTTGAGGCGCCTGCGGTATCATGTTGGTCATGAGGAAAGTTGATGAGTTAGCATCAGTTGAGCTGGTACGGTCGGCCGAAGGGCAATTATGCCCCCTGTCGAACCCGCTGCCCGAGTAGCTGTTGCTCTCTACCTGGTACCATGTTGCCGGCAAGCCGCTCCAGCCTGCAAAATTATCAAGGCGACTGGTAGCATTGGTTGTATTGGTAGCATCAAGGTGCCAGCTAACCCAGTTTGGCTCGCCTTTGGTTGCGTTATATGACTCTACATAGTATTTCTGGTCTATCAGATAGTTATCCATTGAGGCCAGTGTAGAAAGCGCGTTTGATGGGTTGCCGAAAAGCAGGTTACTGTTATCGCCGCTTGTGGGGGGCGCATCAGCACCGGCAGTAACATCACGCGGAGTTGATGCACTTGAGCCTCCGGCTGTATCGCCGCTGCCGGTATCTGGTGTACCAATGGTTATACCCGGATCGCCGGTACCTTTAAAGGTAATATCATCAATATTGATGCGGGTTGTACCTGCTTTTTTAATCTCGAACCTGACTTTGCCTGTAACGCTAACTTTAAATGAGTCGGTTACCAGTGTTGTATTGGTTTCGGTAATATCTGCGCCTACCTGGGTGTAATTCGCTCCTCCGTCGGTCGACATCAGTAACTGCCATGTCGATGTGGCATCGGTACCATATTTGCCGTGTTTTATATACAAAGTTTTAAGGCCATTGATATCAAAATTCATGGTGATATCCCCGGTACGGATCCTTACCGATTTACTGCCATCTTTCAGGTCGGCGGCAAGATTACCTATTAGTGCATCGTTAAAATTCCAGCTGCCTGTACTCAGGCTTACATCTGCCGCTGCATAGGCAGTTTTACTTCCCTGTTCAAAATCCTCGGTAATGGTATAAGGAACTGGAGCAGGGGGCGTTGTTACCGTAGTATCGCCGTTTTTTGGTGGGGTAGGCGAGTTTTTGAGGTCTTTTGAACATCCGGCAAAGGTTAAGGTCAAACCCAGGCCGATTAGCAGGTTGTTGATTTTCATAATCGTTGTTTTTTATGACAGATAAATACAAAGCACAGCCAATGCGGTTACGCTGCGCTAATTTTAAAACCGGAAAGATTTAGGGGAAACAGAACACAGGAGCATGCAATTCACATGCTCCTGCGTGTAAGATTATTGCGCAATTACAAAGTCGTTGCCGTTGTAAGTGAACGTTTTAGAAGTATTGGAAGTTTTTCCGAAACTGTAAACCGTATAGGTCACAATATATTTCTGGCCCGGGTTAGCTGTGGCCTTATATTTTTCAACTAACACAGCGCTAAGGGCGGCGTTCAGATCAGCATCGCTCCAGAAAGTAGCGTCAGTAGCGGCACTAATGTTAAAATCAGGGTATTGCGCAACGTTAGCCCTTGCAGCAGCGGTGCCGGCTGTAGTTTGCGTACCGATATAGGTATAGTCATCTTTAACCAAAGTATAGCTGATAGCGCTGTTAAGCAGCCATTTGCTGTTATTCCTTTCAAACGATAACGTTTCGGCTGTTGAACCGGTAATCCAGTTGTTGCCATCAAACGCAAGTGCAATGACCCTTTGGCTTGTAACCTTGCTTGCACTGTAATAATTAAAGCTCACATATTTAACGTCGCCGGTTTTGGCAGTTGCCATAAGCGCTATATCAGCCTTTAATATCCCATTGATATAAGCTGTAAGGCTGGCATCATCGGCAGAGGTGAACTGGTTGTAGCTTGACCTGCCTACCGAAGCATATTGAGCCGGAGTAAGCATATAAATTTGCTGCCATGCGCCATTCAGGTACAGGTATGAAAATGTTTGTACCGTTGTAGTGCCCGAGTAATAGTTAAATGTTAATACCGCCAGTTGATTTGGCACCGGGTTTTGTGTTTTAGGGCCGTAAGGCAACCATGACAATATCTGCGCAGCACTAAAATCGGTATACTTGTTGCCTGGTAACAGTAAATAATCGGCATTGGTGAGGGTATAGGCAACATCTTTATAAACGCTATCTGCTAAGGTGATTTTTGGCGTACCTATAGCAAACGTTACGTCGGCTGTTGATTTGTCATCAACCCGCGGGTATTTTGCAGCTAAGATCTGCGGTACATATAGCTTGGCGTCGGCATCCGAAGCAAAGTTATTGCTTGTTGATGCGTAGATAGTTGCATCCAGTAATTTATAATCGGCAGGCAATAGTGTTAGCGTAAGTGCCGGGGTATGTTTAGGAGCCGAATCAGGGATTACAGGCTGTTTTTGACATGCCGTAAAAAACAAAGCTGTAAAGGCTAATAAATAAAATATCTTTTTCATTTTAATTACTTAAAAGTTTTATTAAAATTTAATTTTTAAACTGGTTACAAACGTTCTGCCTAAGCCGTAGTAAACCAATGTGCTGGCTGCATTGCCGGTTAGGTTAGCGTCATACGAGTCGGCTATATATTTGGTGTTAAGCAGGTTGTTTACGTTGCCAATTAATACAGCATTTAAACCTGCAATTTTAAACCTGAACACACCGTTAAGGTTCCAGATAGAGTAGTTCGGCAATTTGTATGGGTGCATATTCGGCTGCCCCGCATTTGCAAAGTTGAAGTCTGAATAGTAGTTGCCATAGTAAAAGTAATTACCGCCGATAGTCAGATCGGGCAATACATCTATATCAGCACCTAAAGCCGCTGTAGTTTGTGCAGCATCGCCCACTTTAATATCTTTCAGGTAAACTTTGTTAACTGTTTTTACAGCCTGCTGTTGCGAGTTATAAACGGTAGACGGGCCTGCATCATTGGTGTAATGCCAGTCGCCGTATGATAACATGCCGTTTAAAGTGATCTCTTTAATAGGCTTTAATTTCATTTCAAGTTCAAGGCCCTGGTGCAATTCGTCAACACCGGCAACGTTCACTGTATAAAGCTGGTTGGTAGCCTGATCAAAGTAAGCGGTAGCAAATGATTCGTCGTTATATTGAGTTCTGTAGGCGTTTAATTTAGCACTGAAGTGCGCCAGTTTAAGGCCATAACCCAGCTCATAGCTCAACAGTTTTTCAGATACTGAACTTGGGTTGATATTGTTGGTGAACTTTTGGAATATGTTGTCAAAGTAAGGCGGTTTGGTCATGTAACCTACGTTGGCAAACACGTTCATGGCATCATTGATGTTGTAGTTTGCACCGCCTTTAGCCTGGTAGTTAAAGAAGTTTACGTATTTGCTGGTTTGGTTCGGATCGCTGTTCAGGTAGTTATAATAGTCGGTACGTTTGTTGCCGGTACCGGTTCCTGTAACGGTTACAAAGGCCGAGAAATCATCTTTTGAATATTCGGCCTGAGCAAACGCGCCGCCCGATATTACGTTGTCTTTGTTATAATAACCAATTTTATCGCCAACAATAGCACGATGCTCAGGGTTGTTGATATCGCCCGAACGGCTGCCAAGGTTACTGGCCGAAGTAAACGGATCGTAAACATAATCGGCACCTAATAAATCGGTTACTGTTTTATAGTGAGTGCCTTTGTATGATCTTAAGTCGACACCAGCCGATAGGTTGATTGATTTGCTTAACTCGGTACGGTAGGTACTTCTTACGCCATACCAGGTATGGTCATTATGTGATGAGTAGAAGTAAGTGCTTGCAGAACCATCCGGATTAGCAAAGTTTGCTTTTTCGGCTGCCGTATAGTCATATGGCGAATAAAGGTTGCTTATCCTTGGCGCTTCGCCCTGGATGCCGCCACCACCACCTGTACCGTAAGTTGCGTAAAATACAGTTGATAAGCTTGAGCTGCCATTGATATTCCACTCATGGTTTAAAGAGAATAATGGCTTGCTGAAGTTGTTGTTATAAGGATTGATCTGTTTGCCATCCTTAACACCCAGCTCATAGTTCCAGCGGATGCCTTGAGGTGCGTTTTGCCAGTCGGAGATCAGCTCATCCGGCCTTTGGCCGTGCGTTTGGTTAGCACCCATTACCGAAAGCGATAATGTTTGGTTTGGTGTAAGCTGTTTTGATATGTTAAAGAAGTAGTTATAACCTAAAAAGTTTAAGCCATCGGCATTACCACGACCTTGAGTCCTGCTGCCCTGGAAGGTTGCTGCCCAGCCATTTTTATCCAGGCCGGTTGATAACAGAACGGCTGTTTTTTCATAGCCATCGCTACCGATGCCCTGCGAAATATAGCCACCTTTTTCGGTCTCGGTACCGCGGGTAGTGATGTTGATGGTACCACCAAAAGAAGGCACAATGATTTTTGACGCACCTAAGCCGCGTTGTAATTGTAATGAAGTAGTAACATCAGTAAGGCCCGAAAAATCCGACCAGTACAATGAACCATTCTCCATGTCATTAACAGGGATGCCGTTAATGGTTAAAGCAACGTTACCTTTTTTTGATCCGCTGTTGAAACCGCGGATGTTTATGCGCGAATCGCCATAGCCGCCATCACCCTGGGTGGCCATTACACCCGGTACAACGCTCAATAATTGCGGAATATCCTGGTTGCCCAGTTTTTCTTCAATAAAACGCTGATTTAAGGTTGTTACAGCAACAGGTGTTTTACGGTCAATAGCTACGTCGCCGGTTACTACAACTTCGTGCATTGAGCTTGCGCTTGATTTAAGCTCAATTTCACCAAGATTGTTAGTGCCCGAAAGCGTAATTTCTTTGGTGATATAACCGATGTATGAAATAACCAACACAGTGCCATCACCATTTTCAAGGTTTAATTTGAAAGTACCGTTCAGGCTGGTTGAGGTAGCTTTGCCGCCACCTTTAACACCAACTGAAGCGCCGATAAGTGGTTCTTTAGTAGTTGCGTCAATAACTTTACCGGTGTACAAGGAGGCTGGCGCGTTTGCTGAGTTTGCAGATGCCTGTGTGTTTTTTTCTTTTACTACAATAGTATGGCCTACAATAGCATAAGTAACAGGCTGGCCTTTAAACACCCTGTCAAGCACTTTTGTTAAGGCTTCGTTTTTTACATTTAACGATACCTTGTTGCTGCCTGCAAGCAGTTCGGTTTGCATAAAAATGTCGTAACCGCTTTGCTGCTCAATTTTGTTTAGTACTGTTTGGAGACTGCTGTTCTTTTCGGCTAAAGTGATGTTTTGGCTGAAACTTTTAGCGCTGAGATGCATGCAAACTGCAAATAACAGGACGGCGATAAGCTTAATCCGCATAATAAATTTTCTTTTTGTATCCGGGCTTATCCGGAAAAAACCTTTGGTGGCGTTTTTGAATTTATTTACCCGGCCATCGTTGTGTACAGGCACAGGAAATGTAGAAAAATCCATATTTTTGTTTTGGGTTGATTAGTTTAAAAAGTATTTAGTCGATATGATTTGGATTATGTTCGCCCGAAAATATAGCCGGAAGTGGTTGCAACACTTTCGGTTTTTTTATGGGCCAAATTTGGTAAACCGGCCTTGCCGTTTACTGCATATTGGATCTTGTTATGATTTTACTATAATCTTCCTCCCGTTAATTGTGAAGTTTAAGCCACTTGTTTTTAGAATTTCAAATATTTGTGATACAGGTACATTGCGCGATATACGCCCCATGTAATGTTTTTGTGCTGTTTTGCCCTGGTATTCCACATCTACATCATACCAGCGGGACAGCTGGCGCATAATGGTTTGCAGATCGGTATTGCTGAAAACAAATTTTCCGTTTTTCCAGTCCACTGCTTCGTCAACATTGGCATTCTCAGTGATATTGATGCTGTTTGATATATTGATGGCCTGTTCACCGGGTTTTATTTTAACCGACTGGCCGGCATTATTGGTAACCCGCACACTGCCCTCAAGCAGGGTGGTTTTAGTTGCACCTTCGTCGGTGTAGCTGTTTATGTTGAAATGTGTGCCCAAAACAGTAACTGTTTGGCTTGCGGTTTTTACATTGAATGGTTTTGAAGGGTCTTTGCTTACCTCAAAATAAGCTTCGCCGGTAAGCTCAACCCTGCGTTCGTTGCCGGTAAAGGCAGTTGGATATTTTATTGATGATGCCGCGTTTAACCAGACTTTTGTACCATCGGGCAAAACAATCTGGTATTGGCCGCCGCGTGGGGTAGCCAGCATATTCATAGCAATGGCTTCGGCAGGAGCGGGGGCTGTTAGGCTTTGGGCATTATCAGTAGCTTCATAAACTACCTTGCCGTTTTCATCTTCTTTAATTACTGCATGTTGCTGACTTGCAATTTGGCCGTGTTTGGCGCTGTCCAAAACTATAGTTGAGCCATCAGCAAGCGTAAGCACTGCTTTGTTTGTTCCCGGCGGGATATCCTTATACTGATTGACGAGATTTTGCGGCTGATCTGAAGGGCGGCGTTTGTTTAGAGTAATGGTTAATGCGGCCAGCAAAATAACAGCGGCTGCGTATCCTATCCATCGTAAGTTGCTGCTTTTACGTTTAAACCCTGTGCCTTTGGCGATATTTTGCCATGCTTTGGCTTTATTAGTTGCCGAAAAGGTTTCCAGTTCATTATTGAGCTGGTGTTCGTCGGTTAACTTTTTGAATAATTCCTGATTGCTGGCGTCAGCCTGGAGCCATTGGTCAAGCTGGAGTTTTTCCTGTTCGCTCAGTTCGTTTCGCATATATTTTGCGATCAGCTGGCCCAGGTCAAAGTATGGGTCGTAATTATTCATTTTTCCTTTTCGTACATAAAGACACCTTCATTTTGAAAGTGGATAAAGGCAGGTGCATATTTTTTAATTTTTTTTTGAGTGATGGAAAATTGCGTTTGAAATAAAGCGCAAATACGAGGCACCTACGGAACCGAAACGTTGTGCATTATGTCTACAAACACGTTACTCCTACGGAGTTTTGTATACATACTGTAAATACACAACAGTATTATCTCAAAGTCGATAAACTTTTTTAGGACGAGACACGTAGTTTTTCCAAACTCCGTAGGAGTAACGTGTTTGTAGACAAAATCAGAGATATATTTTGGCTCCGTAGGTGCCTCGTGTTAAAGAAGAGGGAGGTTAATATAGCAGCAGGAGGAAGATTACCGCTTAAAAAAGCTTAAACCAAGCGCTATAAAAGCAGTAAACATTTCGGGCGAAAGTTTTACTCGCATCAGTTCAAGGGCGCGTTGCTTTTGTTTTTTGACGGTATTTACAGACATATCCAGTTCATCGGCAATTTCCTGGTTCTTTTTACCATCAAAATAGCCCATTATAGATATGGTGCGGTGGCTTTCGGGTAGGGAATATAATGCGGCGTGAATTTCGGCTACAGCTTCGGCCGTGATGATGGCTTCAATTACCGGCGCTTCTTCCGGTTCTTTATTGCCTTGATACTGAATGTATGCTTCAACAACTTTACTGTGTCTGATGGTATTTAAGCTTGCGTTGCGGACCGTACTGTACAGAAAGTTTTTTATGGCGATCTTATCCTGCATTACACTTTCGCGCTGGTTCCAGTATTTAATGAAAGCGTCCTGCACAAGATCTTCGGCCTGGTCTTTATCTTTTATCAGTTGGAGCGAGAAGTATACCAGCCTGTCGTAATATTCTTTGAAGAGAACATCCAGATCAACATTTTCTGCTGAAGCGGTAGTGTTATTCTTTTGCCCAAAAATTCCCTTTACAATACTCATTTATCTTTCTGGCAGAAATAAAACCTGAACCCAACGAAACAGCACCTTTTGTGCCGATAAAAACTTAATTCAAAATTGAACTTTATGTGTTCAATTTAAGTTAAATCAATGTTAATAAATGGGTTTTGAATAGTAACTTTTCAGTTGCAGAATTGCATTGTGAATAGAATTTTCGGCCCCAAATATTTTGTTTAACATTTTGATTTTCAATGCAAAAAGCCTTTATGCTGTTGCCGGCATAAAGGCTCTTATTTACTTGCTGTTACGTTAACTTATTGCTTTGGCTTGCCATCAGCATCAAGTTCAACAATAGGATACCCCAATTTTTGCAAACCAGGATAAATCCTGGCCTTATCGCCAACAACCAGGATGATCATGTTTTCGGGGTTGAGGTATTTTGAAGCCAGGCTGTTAATTTCGGCAGGAGTGATGGTTGATAAGATCTTGTTTTGCTCATCAACAAAAGTAGGTTTAAGATCATACTCCTGGATGCGTGATAAAAACGCTGCTTTTTGCGCGTTGGTTTCATAACGACGGGCATCGCTTTGACCAATAGAGGTTTGCGTGAACTTTAATTCATCCGGCGTAATACCTGTTTTTTGGTAATTGGTGATCTCCTTCATGAACTCAACCACCGAGCTATCGGTTGCGGTTGCCAGCACCCCTGCCGACGCGGTAAAATCGCCGCCATATCTGCCTGAACTGAATGATGAGCGTGCACCATAAGTCCAGCCTTTTTTCTCTCTAAGGTTAAGGTTAATATGACTATTGAATGCGCCGCCCAAAATGTAGTTGGCGATATTCAGTTTGTAATAATCACCTGTAGGGTCGTAGTTAAGTTTGTCGAGATAACCAATACGGATTTCGGATTGTGCGGCGCCCGGGATGTCAACGAGGTACAAGGTTGTTTTATCAAACGTTTTGCCTTCAACCGGGGCAGGCACGGTTATCTTTTTATCTTTCCAGGTGTTTAAGAAAGCAAGCGCCTTTTTTGCAGATGTCTCGCTAACATCGCCCACCACAACAATTTTAGTTAATGACGGTGAAAAGATTTTATCGTAATAATCCTGAACGTCCTGTAAAGTTATAGCCGCAACAGTTTCTTCATTGCCGCCGGCAGCGTAAGTGCGCACATTATCGGTACCGTAAAGGATTTTGTTGTAAACTGTGCTGGCTACGCCTGCGGGTTGGGTTTTAGCTTGTTTAAAACCTTCCAACGTTTGTTTCTTGATCCTGTCAAGTGCATCCTGGGTGAATTTAGGATGATATAGCCTTTCTTCGAGCAGTGACATGGTTTTGCCCAGGTTTTTGGTGAGCGACGATACTTCGGCGCTAATCTGATCTAAACTGGCGTAGAAAGTGATGCTGCTGCCCAGTTTGTCCAGCTCGGAGTTAAAGTCCTCGGCAGTGTACTTCTGCGTTTCTTCATTCATCATGCGCCCCACAATGCCTGCCAAACCCGCCTTTGACGGATCATTGATGGCAAACAAGCCGCCACCTTTAATGGATATCGACATAGATACCGATGGGATCTCGTTATTTTGGGTACCGATGATATTGATACCATTTGGCGTATTTGCAGACCAAATAACTGGTACTTTAATAGCTGGATTAGGGCCTACACCAGGTTTTACAGCACGGTCGAAACTATCTTTAGGTTTATGATAAGTTAAACCATTGTAACCATAATCAGGTGCTTTGTAACCTGTTGTGTCAATAGTAAAGTTATCGGGTGCAACCGGCTGCAGGTTACCGCCTTTAGGCAGCACACTTAATATAACTGCAGGTTTGCCTTTAATGTATTGGTTATAAACGCGCATAACATCCTCTTTAGTAACCGCGCGGATGGCTGCCAGTTCACGGCCGATCTGGTTAGGGTTACCGGTAAAGGTTTGCGCCTGCGCCAGTTCGGATACTTTACCGCTTACGCTCGATAAGCTGTTGATATAATCGGCTTCGGCAGTGGCTTTAAAACGGGCCAGGTCATCATCGCTCACACCTTTTTTCTCAAACTCGGTCAACGATTCATCTACCAATTTTTTTGCCTCAGCTAAAGTTTGACCAGGGAATGGAATAACCCGCATGCTGATCTCGCCGGCTAGTTCGGTATTTGACGAACTCATGGTAGCCTGCGCCGCCTTGCGGGTTTTTACAAAGTTTTTATAAAATATAGAGTTACGGCCCTGGCCAATAATGGCTGATAAAGCATCAAGCGGCGACATATCCTTGTCGTAGATTTTAACGCCAGGATAGCTCACAGACAATAATGGGAATTTGGCGTAGTTATCAGTATAGGATACATACCTGTCGGCTTTTAATACCGGTGCCGGTAACGACATGTTTTTTACCATTGGGCCTCTTGGGATGCTGCCGAAATATTTGCTTACCCAGGCTAATGTTTGTTTAGCGTTAAGGTCTCCGCCAATGGTAAGCGTGGCGTTGTTAGGGCCATACCATCTCAGGAAAAAGTTTTTAAGATCGTTAACACCTACTTTGTTCAACTCCTCGATATAGCCGATGGTGAGCCATGAATAGGGGTGACCGTATGGGTAAAGTGTTTTAGAAGCATACTGACCAACTAAACCGTACGGACGGTTATCATAATTCTGCCCGCGTTCGTTTTTTACAGTTGCACGCTGAACCTCGAATTTTTGTTGTGTAACAGCATCAAGCAGGAAACCCATTCGGTCTGATTCCAGCCACAACATTTTTTCGAGTTGATTAGCGGGTACTGTTTCATAGTAATTGGTGCGGTCGCGGTTAGTTGATCCGTTTAGCGTACCGCCGGCTTCTGTGATGATCTTGAAATGGTCGCCATTGGCTACATGGTCCGATCCCTGGAACATCATGTGCTCAAAAAAATGTGCGAAGCCTGATTTGCCGATCTCCTCGCGCGCCGAACCTACGTGATAAGTAATGTCAACGTGAACAAGTGGGTCGGAGTGGTCTTCGGCCAAAATAACGGTTAAGCCGTTAGGTAATACATACTTTTCATAAGGGATCACCAGCTCAGTTCCCTTGCGGGTGACTTTTTCAATGAGCCTGGGTTGCGCGCCGGTTTGGGCAGCGGCGTTAAAAGCCAGTGCAGCAATTGATGGGGCAATCAATGCATGCTTTAAAAGTTTGATCATTTGTGTTAATTGTTTAAGTAATAAGTCAGTCAATTGATGCTTCCTTTGGCAAGCATCGAAAGCTACTATATTAAGCAATTTATACTACTGGTTAATATTGTTGCGGTGTAATTTGATTTGTGTAACGGATTTGTGACGGGTGTGAAGTGGAAGCCTAATTCCCTCCCTTGGGAGGGGTGCGGCAGGATGTACGGTGGCGGGAGGGGTTTATACGACTTGGCAACGATCCGGCATCTTGCTGAAACCCCCTCCCTACACCGGGAATCGCACATTCCCACGCTTTTAAAAGCTTCAGAAATCAACATAACAAAAATGGGTACCCGTTATAAGTACCCATTTTTGTTAAAGTCAAGTCTTTATTATCTCCAGCCGCCACCTACAGCCTGGTATAAGTTAACCGAGCTTAAAAATATATTACGTTTAATACCGGCCAGTTCAAGTTCGGCATCAAGTACGCTGCGTTGTGCTGTTATTATTTCAAGGTAATTAGCCCGCCCAACAAGGTACAGATCGTTGGCAACAGACAGGGCGTTATTTAGTGATTGTAACTCCTGCTGTTTAAACTCAAAAGCGCGGTTGAAATTCTCTATCCCGCTCAGGTTGTTTTTCACTTCCTGAAATCCTGACAGGATACTTTTTTGATAATTGTAAACCGCTATTTTCTGTTCGGCAATGGTCCGCTCATATTCGGCTTTGATAGCTTTGCGGTTAAAGATAGGGGCGGTGATACCTCCTAAAATACCATACGTAAACGAAGCAGGATCAAACAACAGGTTTGCCCTGAAACTATTATAGCCAACATATGGAGTTAAAGTTAAGGTAGGGAAAAAGTTAGCTCTTGCTGCTTTAATATCGGCGTTCATGGCGGTAAGTTCCAGCTCGGCGCTGCGGATATCAGGGCGGTTCAATAACATTTGAGATGGAACACCTGTACCTATAACTACCGGAAGTTTTGTTTTCATGATAGAGGTATCCCGTGTTACGGTGCCCGAATAGCTTCCGGTTAAAAAACGAAGCTGGTTTTCAGTCTCGGTAATCTGCTGACGTGTGGTATACTCCAAACCTTTGGTACGGGCTAACTGTGCTTCAAACTGCTGAACAGCCAACTCTGTAGCACGACCGCCAAGCTTTTGAATTTTCACGATCTCCAACGCATGCTCCTGAAGCTTGATGTTCTTTTTGATGATCCCCATTTCTGTATCGTAAGCAAGCAGTTGGTAGTACAGTCCTGCAATTTGAGCTGTAAGCGCGGTTGTTACCAGGCGATAACCGCTTTGACTGGCCAGGAAGCGGGCAAAGGCCGCCTTTTTCTGGTTATTCAGCTTACCCCAAAGGTCAACCTCCCACGAGCTTTGAAAACCCAGGAAATAGTTAGGCACCGGGTTGGGGATATGTTGATCGCTATTGATGTTATTTGAAAAATTGGTATCATAATTACCTACACCGTTTTGCGTGTAATCGCCATATTTTTCAACGCCGGCATTGGCAGCGAGATTAATGGTAGGCAAAAGCTTTGATGCATTGAACCTCAAGTTGGCACGTGCGGCCTCAACCCTTTGTAGGGCGCTTAACAAATCGGGATTCGCTTTTAGGGCTGTGTCGATAAGGTTAACGAGCCTTTGATCGGCAAAAAACTGACCGATAGGCAAACTGGCAACCGTTGCGGTATCGGTACTATTATTAAATGTTGACGGCAGATTGGCGGTCACTTCCTGGCCCGTGACCGGTTTATAGCTTTTACAGCCGGCCATGATCACCATCAAAAGTGCCGTATTAAGTATATAGAAATTTGCTTTTTTTAGCATTGCAGGTCTTAATTAATTGTTGACGATATCGAGCTCATGATGAGTTACTTCTGTGGTCGACTTGTTCTTTTTATTCCGTTCGGCTAAACCGGCGAAGATGACATATAAGCCAGGGATAAGGATCAAGCCGAAAATGGTGCCCATCAGCATCCCTCCGGCAGCGGCCGTACCGATAGAGCGGTTACCCATGGCACCCGCACCGCTGGCCACGCAAAGCGGGATCAAACCGGCTATGAACGCCAGGGAAGTCATCAATATCGGCCGCAAACGGGAAACCGCGCCTTCAATAGCTGCTTTTAAAACGGTAAGTCCTTCTTTTTGCCTTTGGATAGCAAACTCAACTATCAGGATGGCGTTTTTACCCAGCAAGCCAATTAGCATTACCAGGGCTACCTGGGCGTAGATGTTATTTTCGAGCCCGGTTATCTTCAAAAAGAAGAATGCGCCGAAAATACCGGTAGGTAATGATAGGATAACCGGAAGCGGCAGCAAAAAGCTCTCATACTGGGCAGCCAGTAACAGGTAAACGAATATTAAACAGATCACAAAAATATAAATAGCCTGGTTGCCTGACAGGATCTGCTCACGCGTCATACCCGACCATTCAAAGGCGTAACCTTTCGGTAGTTTTTCGGCAGCTATCCGTTCAATGGCTTTAATCGCGTCGCCGCTACTGAAACCTTTATCAGCATCACCGGTTACCATGGCCGATGTGTACATATTGTAACGGGTAAGCTGCTCTGGGCCAAATACTTTCTCCATTTTTATGAACGTAGAAAATGGCACCATTTCGCCTTTATCATTCTTAACCTGCAGGTTTAAAACATCTTCCGGTCGCGACCTGTATTCGGGCGAGGCTTGTACCATCACCTTATACATTTGCCCGAACCTTATAAAATTGGAAGCATAAAAACTACCCATCAGTGTTTGCAGGGTCGACATGGCCTTATCAACAGTAATACCCTTTTGCGCCGCCGTTTGTTGGTCAACAGAGATCATATACTGCGGAAAGTTAGGGTCGAAACTGGTAAATGCCCCCGCAATCTCTGGCGAAGCATTAAGCGCATCGACAAAGTTTTTGGTAACATCGGCAGCCTTTTGTAAATCACCCTGGCCACTTCGGTCAAGTACCCGGATCTCGAAACCGCTGGCATTACCAAAACCAGGAACAGTAGGTGGCGGGAAGAACTGGATAGAGGCGTCGCCGATATTCTTTGTTTTGGCAGTCAACTCGGCAATGATATCATCCAATGATTCACTGCGTTCGTCCCATGGCTTAAGGTTGATCATGGCCATACCGTATGAGGCACCGGCTATCTCATTCACCAAACTATAGCCCGAAAGGGTTGAAACTGATTCGATAGATTTCATCGATTTGGTTTTGGCTTCAATCTCTTTCAAAACCTGTTCGGTACGTTCAACCGTTGCGCCGGCAGGTGTGGTTACGTTTACGTAAAGCATACCCTGATCTTCCGTAGGGATAAAACCCGTTGGCAAAATAGCACTGGTACCCCAGGTTAGTATGAAGAAGCCTGCCAGTAGCATCAAGGTAATTCCCTTACGAGGCGACAGATAGGTCATGAAAGTGGAATACTTCCCTTGTAACCTATTGTATTTATCATTAAAGCCACCAAAAAAACGCTGCATCAGGCTTTTCTTTTTGGGTGCGTGATTGTGCTTGAGCATAATAGCACAAAGGGCAGGAGTAAGCGTTAATGCGTTTACACCCGATATCACAATGGAGATAGCCAGCGTAAGCGAAAACTGCCGGTAAAACACACCAACCGGTCCCGACATGAAGGCCACCGGAACAAACACAGCCGACATTACCAAGGTAATGGCCACAATTGCCCCGCTGATCTCGCGCATAGCGCTAATCGTGGCATCCATGGCGTTCATGTGGTTTTCGGTCATCTTTACGTGTACGGCTTCCACAACAACAATCGCGTTATCCACCACGATACCTATAGCTAACACTAATGCAAATAATGTAAGCAGGTTAATGGAGAAGCCCAGCGTCTGCATAAAAGCCAGTGAACCAATAAGGGCCACAGGTACTGCTAAAGCAGGGATCAACGTTGACCGGAAATCCTGTAAAAAAATAAATACTACAATGAAAACCAATATGAAAGCCTCAACCAGCGTACGTAATACTTCATGTATAGATGCATCCAGAAAGCGGGATACGTCATAGTTTACGTTAAAGGTCATCCCGGCCGGGAACGAGCTTTCTTTAAGCTCGGCCATGCGAGTTTTGATGTTATTGATAACGTCGCGGGCGTTTGAGCCGGGACGTTGTTTTATCATGACTGATGCCGAAGGCTTGCCATCAGTATTGGATACCATACTGTAGGTTAACGACCCAAATTCAACATCAGCAATTTCTTTCAATCTTAATACCGAGCCATCTTCTTCGGCGCGGATCACAATGTTTTCGTATTGCTTAGGTTCAAAAAATTTACCCGGATAGCGCAATACATACTGCAGCATCTGCGGGGTTTTATCCGAGCTTTGGCCGGTTTTACCCGGTGCAGCTTCAACGTTTTGCGCACGGATAGCATCTATTACCTCATCGGTTGATACCTTGTAGGCCATCATCCTGTCGGGCTTAAGCCATACACGCATGGAGTATTCTTTAGCGCCCATGATCTCGGCCCTGCCTACACCATCAATTCGCTTAAGTTCCTGTAAAACGTTGATATCCGTGAAGTTATAAATGAACTTTTCGTCCATGCTGGTGTCCTGGCTCATGATGTTCAGGTACATCAGCATACTGTTTACTTCTTTCTCTGTAGTAACTCCGGCTTTAATAACCTCTTCCGGCATTTCGTCAATAATGGTGGCTACCCGGTTTTGAACGTTCACCGCAGCCTGGTCGGGATCAATACCCACGTTAAAATAGATCTGGATTACTGTCAAACCGTCGTTACTACAAACGGTAGACATGTAGGTCATGCCCGGAACGCCGTTGATAGCGCGCTCTAGCGGAGTAGCCACGGCTTTGGCACACACCTCAGCATTGGCGCCGGTGTAATTAGCGGTAACAGTTACCGATGGTGGCACGATATCCGGGAATTGTGTAACGGGCAGTGTTATCAAAGCCAGCACACCCAGCATGGTAATTATCAATGAGATAACAAGCGACAGCACTGGCCGCTTTATAAAAGTTTCGAACATAGTTTGTTAGGGTAAGTGTACAATAAACCTGTGCCGCGCGTTTACGCGGCAGGAAATGGAAACATGGGCAATTGATTACTTCATTGCCAGTAATGAATCTTTTGCCATTTTCCGTGGTTTTATGATCATACCGTCGCGTACGTTCTGTGCTCCCTGAAACAAGATCCTGTCGCCAGCCTTCAAGCCGTCTTTTACAATGTAATAGGTAGAAAAACGGGTTTGCGGCAAAAATGCCTGCATGTGCAGTTTATTGTTCTTGTCAACTATGTATACGTAACTTTTGTCCTGGATATCAAATACCGATTGCTGTGGCACCATGATCACGCTATCAGCTTTAGTTGAGATGTAAAGTTTACCGGTAGCGCCATGCCTTAACAGCTTGTTCGGATTGGGAAACTTTGCCCTGAAGTTGATAGAGCCTGTTTTTTGCTCAATTTCGGCTTCTACAGTTTCTATTTCGCCCTGGTAGGGGAAGTCAAGCCCATCGGCTAACACCAGCTTAACCTTATCGCTTGTTTGGCCTGGTGCAGATTCTTTTTTGCGGATATATTGCAGGTATTCATTTTCGGGAAAACTGAAATAAGCATACATCGAGCTGATGTCCGAAAGGCTGGTAAGCAATGTGCCCTCATCAATTAAACTGCCCGATTTAAGCGGGATCCTGTCGATGATGCCATCAAACGGCGCACGGATGTAAGTATAGGCCAATTGGTCTTCGGCGCTTTGCACCATGGACCGGGCTTCTTCAATGGTTGCCTTGTCGGCATTCATTTTTGATTCGGCAACTTCAAGTTCTGATTTGGAAATTACTTTCTTGTCAACCAGTAGTTTAACCCGTGTTACTTCAAGTTCTGTTGCCTTGGCATCGGCCATGGCGTTACTTAGTGCTGCTTTAGCTTTTGATAGGTTTACTTTAAATTCCTGGTCGTTAAGTTTAAACAGCAGCTGGCCTTTTTTAACCTGCTTGCCTTCGTCAATAAATATTTTTTCGAGGAAGCCGCGAACACGTGAGCGGATCTCGATATTTTTTTGCGCCTGAATATCGGCAACATATGATTTTTGAAGAACTGTATCTCGTGTATTTAAGGTAAGCACAGGTAGCTGAAGGGTATCTGAAGCAGCAGTTTCGCTGCTGGTTTTAGCTTTTGAAGAGCAGCCCGTGACAAATATACCGGCAACTATGGCCAGTAAGGGCATATAAATAATTAACCTTTTCATTTTTTCCGAATGGGGGTAATAGGCAAAGCAGTGCATATCACGTACTGTTAGCCAATGTTAAATTTGATTGTTTAAAACAGGGGTTTGCCGCGAAAGGCATTTGAGACGGAAAAAGGATCAGAACGGACTGAGCCTGAAAAGGAAATTATAATATGCAGGCAAAAAGCCCTTAATGGATTTATTCTGATTGTGCTGTTTTGCTGTTGTTGATATAACATCGGCCAGTAAAAGCTGTTGGCCTGGTAATAATGCCGACGAGTAGTTTACCCTGCTGGGTAAAAAGCGGATAACGTTACGGGTATGGGCAGCTTCGTTGCCATCAGAATCAGGTGAATCATCCTGTACTTCCTGCTGCTGAATTTGGCCGATAATCCTTTGATGGGTTAGGGAAATTAAATCGGCAGACCGGCCTGATTTTTTGTAGTGCGTTAAAATTGATTCGGCGTTAGCAGGGGCTACAGCTAATGCAAGCTGGAAAAAAAATAATGCAAAGAATATTTTTTTTATCGTCGACGCCATGATTGCGAAATTACCAAAATTTTTGAAGCTATCGAAATGACTTTGTATTTTTTTTGATATAAAATGACTTTATTTTTATTTTTTATTGCTGTTTTTTAGGATTTTATCTTTTTGAGTCTCAATTTTTTATTCAAAAATTACCTCAATGTTATCAGAACAGTAAAAACTATTATTTGTTCGGATTTTCTTAATGTGCTTAATACAAGCACCGGTAAACTTTACTCGCCGAATAATTGTATTTTAGCTACATGCTGCATCATGTTATTCTTCAATGTACCTGCCTGTTAGCCGTTATCCTTTTTGTGGTAATGCTGGCGCAAAAAATCAAAATAGCTTATCCTATATTACTGGTTTTAGTTGGCCTGCCGCTTGGCTTCGTTCCTTTTTTAAAAGGCATCGAAATCCAACCCGACCTGATCTTCGTGATCTTTCTGCCTCCTCTACTATATGAATCGGCCTGGAATACTTCCTGGAAAGACTTCTGGAAATGGCGCCGGGTGATCTACAGCTTCGCGTTTTTGATCGTTATTTTAACTTCCTGCCTAATAGCCTTTGTATCCAATAGCCTTATAGCGGGTTTTACCTTGCCGCTGGGTTTCCTGCTTGGAGGGATCATTTCGCCGCCCGACGCCGTATCGGCCAGCAGTATTCTTAAAAACATCAAAGTACCCAAGCGGTTTATTGCTATTGTTGAGGGTGAAAGCCTCATGAACGATGCATCGAGTTTAGTGATATTCAGATTTGCCCTTGCAGCGGTGATTACCGGTAAATTTGCTTTTGGGCAGGCCGCTTTAAGTTTTGTATTGGTTATTGTGATGGGCGTTGTTATTGGTTTGGCTGTGGCGCTGATATTTTATACCATACACCGATGGCTGCCAACTACGGCCAACATTGACATTATCCTTACGTTTATTACACCATATGCCATGTATATGGCGGCGGAAGAATTTCACTTTTCGGGAGTATTGGCTGTAGTAAGCGGGGGATTGTTCCTTTCATCACAAAGGCATGTGATACTAAGCTATCGTAGCAGGTTGCAGGGTATAAATGTTTGGGAAACAGTAGCTTTTGTTTTAAATGGTTTTGTGTTTATACTGATAGGGTTAGAATTTCCGGTAGTTATAAAAGCCCTCGGTCCTGACGGACTTAAACCGGCAATAAACTATAGTTTGATTATAACAGGTGTATTGATAGTGGCCCGTTTGGCCAGCACCTATGGAGCTACAATATTTACCATATTTATCAGCCGTTACATCACCACAGCCGACCCAAGTCCGGGCTGGAAAGGACCATTGTTATTAGGCTGGGCGGGCATGCGAGGGGTAGTTTCGTTAGCAGCAGCCTTAAGTATTCCGGAGCTTTTACCCTCGGGGGCAGCTTTCCCTCAGCGGAACCTTATCTTGTTTATCACATTTGTAGTGATCATGTTTACCCTGGTTGTACAGGGGCTTACTTTGCCAATATTGGTAAAGCTTGTAAATATGCCTGATCGTGATTACATAGGTTCGCCGGAGCAGCAAAAGCAACTGGTAAGGAAGAAATTATCAAAGTTAGCTCTGCAAATACTTGAAGATAAATATGCAGATCATCTGACCGGGAATGATATGGTTAAGGCATTTAAACTGAGGCTGAGCGCAGATATGGAACTGTTGAAAGATTGGGAGCAGGAAAATAGCGAACAGCGTGCTGATTCTTTTTACCATGATTACCGCATGATCTTAAATGACGTGATGAATCAGCAGCGCACCCTGCTGTTAACCCTTAACAAAAAGGAAAACATCAGCGATGATATCGTAAAGCAACAACTGGACCTGCTTGATCTGGAAGAGGAGAAGTTTCGGCAGCATTTTGAGGTGGTGTAAACTGAAAAATAAAGGATTTAAACGTTAAGAGAATAAGCTGTATTGGTTTGCGTTATAACGATAACTTAAAACCTATTACAAATGATGCCCACAAACATTAGGAAATTTATTAAAGCATCCGTCTTAATCATTCTTGCTTTATACAGTGGAAATTTATGTGCACAAGTTGCCCTGGTTCAAAAAACTATTGATAATTTAAAGAGCCATAGAAATTTCAGCTACCAATCTACCAGCAGAGTCAAGGAATTTTTCACGAGCGATACCGTAACAAACCAAACCGAAAATATTATATTAAATGCACCTGAAGATAAAACTTTAGGCTACCTGTATAAAACAACAACTCTGTACAAAGCCGATAATTTAACATTGACAAGTTTATACAACGGGAAAAATTTAATAACAATAAACCCGACAGACAGCTCTTATCGCATAGATGAACTACAGCCTGTCATTGTGCATAACGTTCTTACTGATTTAAATTGGATTAAGGATTTTATAATGAGAAAGCCATCTAAATTAACAACGAGCGCAGATACAGCTATAAACAAAATAGTTTGTTCGCACCTGATTGTTAATACTCGTGATACCGTTGTCAATAAAGAGCACTTGTATACCTATATCCATTTATTTATCGGGAAAACATCAGAGATACCGATTAGCATTAAACGGTACTCAAGAAGTGCCGGCATTGGGAATGGAGTTACAAATTTTTACGCAGGAGACTTTTTTTTTGATTACAAGTTTGATCAGGATGAGGTTAGCGCAAATGATTTGGTTATTCCGAATGGGTTTCATAAAAAAAAGGAAGAGGTAGAAGTTCCATTACTCGCGCCAGGAACAATAGCTCCTGATTGGGTTTTAGATGCTACAGATGGCAGCAAGAAATCATTAAGCCAGTTAAAGGGTAAGGTTATATTGCTCGATTATTTTTTCATTGGCTGTTCTGGTTGTATGTATTCTCTTAAACCACTTAATAGCATTCACGAAAAGTATAAAAATCAAAACGTGGCGATAGTTAGTTTAACCGAACGTGACAGTAAAAAGGCTGTTGTTGAATTTCAAAAAAATTACAATATCAAATACCCTATCTACATAAATGGACGTGATGCCGTTAAATCATATCATGTAACCGGTTTTCCTACTTTGTATTTTATTGATAAGGAAGGGAAGATAGCCAATATAATTGTTGGGTATAGTGACGACTTTGAGAAGAACGCGACTTCATTGATTGATAAATTATTGAAGTAAGTAACCTAAAACCAGCCTGAATGGCGATGATATGATTTTCTTTAACCAAATCATTAACCTGTATTTCTTTCCGGTATAATGGCTACTTTTGCCGCCCTATACACATCATACTATAATGAACTGGGATCAACTATTATCGGCTAAACGCTGGGGTTACGAGGATAAATATATTGCAAACCATATCGATGCACGATCGGAATTTCAGAAAGATTACGACCGGATAATTTTTTCGTCGCCATTCAGGAGGTTGCAGAATAAAACCCAGGTTTTCCCTTTGCCGGGGAGCGTTTTTGTACACAATCGCCTAACGCACAGTTTAGAGGTAGCCAGTGTGGGGCGCTCATTGGGCCGTATGCATTTTAACAGGATGCTTAAGGAAAATTCCGATGTAGAAAAAAAGTATCCGCTTATCAGTGAGATCGGTAATATGATAGCGGCAGCTTGTTTGGCTCATGACCTGGGTAACCCTGCTTTCGGCCACTCAGGTGAATCGGCTATATCGCATTATTTTGCAGAAGGAGCCGGTAAAGATTATAAAGATACTGTTAGCCCTCAGCAATGGGAAGATCTGACTCATTTTGAAGGTAATGCTAACGCTTTAAGATTATTAACGCATCCGTTTGCCGGTAAAGGCCGGGGGAGTTTGGCATTAACCTATTCAACCATAGCTTCAATTGCAAAATATCCATGTTCATCTGTAGCGGGGCATAGAAAGGGTATAATCCATCGAAAGAAATATGGATTCTTTACTTCTGAACAACAGGATTTTGAAAAGATAGCCCAAGATTTGGGTTTGATCAGGGTAGAGGATAATGAACTTGTTTACAAAAGGCACCCATTGGTATACCTTGTTGAGGCCGCGGATGACATTTGCTACAACGTTGTTGATCTGGAAGATGCTCATCGCCTTAAAATACTCTCCTATGAAGAAGTGAAAGCATTGCTGATGCCATTATGTACTATTCCCAGGATGGAAGAGCGATTGGAAGAGTTTGATGATACAGATGCTAAAGTGGGCTATTTGAGGGCAATAGCAATAAATACCCTGGTAAATCAATGTTCAAACCTGTTTTATGACAAGCAGGATGAGATCATGAATGGCGATTTTAATTCGGCGTTGATGAATGCGATCGAAGAACCGTTGCGATCTGCCATGAAGGCGATTGAAAAGGTATCTGTAAAAAAGATCTACAACTATAGCTCAGTAGTGCAGAAGGAAGTTGCGGGTTACAAGGTGATGGGCGGTTTATTGGAAGAGTTTGTTCCGGCTTATTTAAAAAACAATTCAAAATACCACGAGAAACTGATCGAACTGATCCCCAAACAATTTTTAACCAAGGCGGAAGACGATTATTCAAAGATCCAGACCATCCTTGATTTTGTTTCGGGAATGACCGACCTGTATGCTGTTGAATTGTTCAGAAAAATTAAAGGGATTTCGTTTCCTTCGATGAGCTGATACACACGAATTCCTTAGCGGGGCATTTATATTGAATCGAAATACACGGATTAGCCATCTGGTAGAATTCGCGTAATTCGATTTTATTCGTAATAATTAGTGCAAATAATAGTTATTATTGCTTACTATGCCGAAAGAGATCCTGCCTGTACAGATGCATACCATGGAGCAAATGCTTGCCCCGCTTGGTATTACCAATCAGTATAAAGGTCTGCATATTATGTCGTTTAATCCGGGGGATATTGAGGTGCCTATTTTGCATCCCTTCCGGTCAGATCATTTTTTTTTAATGCTTGTTCATGAAGGTGAGGCATCAATCAATGCGAACCTTTTGGAGTACAATTTAAAAAAGAATAACATCCTGATGGTAGCCCCCAATACTGTTCGTCAGTTTTTGAATGTTTCACCGGATTGCAGGCTTACCTCGATCATATTTACCTCAGCTTATCTATCTGGTACCAGTATCCACACGAAAAATGTAGAAGCCTTTGATTTTTTATCATCGCAGGTAAATCCTCTACTGGTTATTGATGAGGAGTCGGCCGATACGCTTATATCGATTATGAAAATCCTTGAAAGTAAAATGGATAATCGTAATGATCTGGCATTCCAGGGTGAAGTTGTGTTAAGCATATTTACGGCTTTTATTTATGAGATTGGTGCGCTATATCAAAAGCAACAAAAAATAGCCGAAGTAAAAGGTACACGAAAGGAAGAGCTGACTTTTCGGTTCCTAAAAATCCTTCCGCAGCATTTTAAGGAAGAAAGAAGCGTGCAGGCTTATGCTGCTATGCTCAATATCACCCCTAAATACCTTTCACAAGCCGTAAAAGAAATTACCGGCAAAACCGCAGGCGAGTTTATCGACGAGATCGTGATCCTGGAAGCTAAAGTTGCCCTTAACGATCCGGCGTTAACCATAGCCCAGATTGCTGCCTATCTTAATTTCGCCGATCAGTTCTTTTTCAGCAAGTTCTTCAAAAAACAATGCGGTATCAGTCCCAGTAAATATCGCCAAATACCTCAATAATAAACGATTATTATTTCGAATGAGCCCTTGGGGGGATCGCGCACCGGTGGTGAGGAGAAATCTTCTACAAGCGTCGCTGCAGTTATGAATGGCGGATAAGATTTCTCCTCGCGCCCGGCTTTTCCCTGCGCTGGCTCGTTCGAAATGACATTTTTTGTTATATGAAAACTTGTCGGCACATCGTAGCTCTCCGGAGGAGTTCTCTCCGCTCAATCTCAAAGATCCATTAAATAATAGATGCTGTTGTGATTTTCATCGCAAATTAAAAGTGTCGTTGCAACCCTGCAATCAAAATTACCATTCTATTACAATGTTTTCGGCAAAAACGACTTTTTGACATATCGCACCATCCTTCAAACATTCTGCAAAAACGATAATTGAGCCAATTTTGCCCTGTCATCAATCATTGATGCCATCGGGCATAATAGAGTGCCTGATTAAATGCCGTTTGTTTTATGCCAATAAGGGATACAGGTGCCGAGCAATTAATTAAGGACACCGCTAAACATATTTTTTTTGCCGAAGGCCGGCTCCATGCTAATACCCAGGATATTGCCGATGCGGCTGGGGTAAGCCGCACTTTATTAAACTACTATTTCCGCACCAAGGATGTCTTAATTGAACAGGTGTTTAGAGAAGCTATGCTTGCTTTAACTACCCGTCTTGACGCTGTCATGGCGTCTGATCAGCCATTTAAAAAGAAAATAGAGAGCTTTATTGATCTGTTTTTAACCGAGTCAAATGCCTATCCCTACCAGGAAACCTTCCTGATCACCGAGATCAATTCAAACACCTGTAAATACGCTTACGAGATTAAGCCGCATCATATCAGTATGTTCCTTGAACAAATTGAGGCCGAAATGGCGGCAGGCAATATTGAAAAGATGAACCCTATGCATTTTGTGCTGAACCTGTTCTCGCTGATGTCATACCCGCTTATCATGAGCCCGATCTATAAGAAGTCGTTTAACCTGAGTGATGAAAGTTACACCCGCCTCATTGTTGAACGAAAGAAGATGATCTGTAAAATGATTTTCCGCTAAAAAATTTACCCTGTGATTAACGCAAATGTTAAACAAAATAATCAATACGTACCACAATGCCTTTTATTTCAATTCATTCCAATAGCTACAAGTTTATATTTATGAAAAATACAGTTCAACTGCTAACCGGCTTTAGTGCCGCCTTAATTTTATTATCGTCATGCGGCGGTGGTCAAAACCAGGGTGCTGCAATGGCCGCAGGCGGCCCGCAACCGCCCCAGGCTTACCCGGTTTTTAAAATCAGTTTACATGATGCTACACTGAACAGCGAATACCCCGCCACTTTGCAGGGGCAACAAAATATCGATATCCGTCCGAAAGTTGACGGTTACATAGATAAGATCTATATAGACGAGGGCAGCGTGGTAAAAAAAGGCCAGTTGCTGTTCAAACTCAGCGCGCCGCAATATGCCCAGGACGTTAATACGGCCACAGCTGCCATCAGCAGTGCCGAAGCTGATGTAAGCGCGGCTGAGCTGCAGGTTAATAAAACCAAACCGCTGGTTGAAAAAGACATCATCAGCCACTATGAGCTTGAATCGGCCGAGTATACTTTAAAGGCCCGTAAAGCAGCCCTTGCCCAGGCAAAAGCCAGTTTAGCCAATGCCAAAACCAATTTAGGCTATACCATAATAACCAGCCCGGTTGATGGCGTGGTAGGGGCCATCCCTTATAAATTAGGGAGCCTTATCACCGGCTCAACGGCGCAGCCTTTAACAACGGTATCAAATATCGGTAAGGTATATGCTTACTTCGCGCTGAACGAAAAGCAGCTGCTTGATTTTTCAAGAACTGTGAAGGGGAAAACCATGAACGAAAAACTGGCGAATACGCCGCCTGTTTCACTGGTATTGCCCGATGGAAGTACTTATACAGAAAAAGGTAAGGTTGAAACCATCAGCGGTTTAATTAACACCGAAACCGGGTCGGCAAGTTACAGGGCAACATTTCCTAACCCTATTGGTCTGATCCGCAGCGGCGGAAGCGCCACGATACAAATCCCCCAAACAATTAAAGATGCCGTGCTGATTCCTCAAAAAGCCGCCTACGAATTGCAGGGAAAACATTTTGTTTATGTAGTTGACGGCAAAGGGGCAGTTAAGAATACCGAGGTAAGCGTGATGGATCTTACTGCAGGCCAGTATTATGTAGTTACTGATGGTCTTAAAGCCGGCGATACCATTGTTACGGATGGTGCAGGCAGTTTAAAAGACGGTATGGTTATCAAGCCCGAGGCACAGGACAATGCCGCAGTATACAAGGATCTAAAATAATTTAACAGCACCTGCCTGGGCTTTTTGCCCGGCATCAACATAAATAATATGTTACGTACATTCATTGAAAGACCAGTACTATCTACCGTAATATCGGTAATTATAGTAATACTGGGTATCCTGGGCCTTACCACTTTGCCCATATCCGAATACCCCGATATAGCGCCGCCTACGGTGCAGGTATCAGCATCATACCAGGGCGCCAACGCCGAAGTGGTAATGAAAAGTGTTATCGTACCGCTCGAAGAACAGATAAACGGCGTGGAGAAAATGACCTACATGACCTCGACAGCAAGTAATGATGGCAGCGCGGTTATCACGGTATATTTCAAACAAGGCACGGATCCCGACCTTGCTGCGGTAAACGTGCAAAACAGGGTATCAAAAGCTACCAGCCTACTTCCTGCCGAGGTTACCAAGGCGGGTGTTACCACCAGCAAGCGCCAGAGCAGCATGGTGATGGTATTTTCCCTGTCGAGCGATAATAAAAGCTACGACGAGAAATTTCTGCAAAACTATGCCAACATCAACCTGCTGCCACAGATCAAGCGTATCAACGGTGTAGGTGATGCCTCATCATTTGGCATACAGGATTACTCCATGCGTATTTGGTTAAAGCCCGATGTAATGGCTACTTATGGCCTTGTACCGGATGATGTGAACAATGCCCTTGCCGAGCAAAATATTGAAGCAGCGCCGGGTAAAGTGGGAGAGAACGATAACCAATCGTTTCAATATGTATTAAAATATAAAGGCAGGCTCACCAGCGTGCCCGAGTTTGAAAACATCGTGATCCGCTCATCAACGAAAGGGCAGCTATTGCGTCTGAAGGATATTGCACGGGTAGAGCTTGGCGCGCAAAGTTATGCCAATGCCACTACCATGAATGGCAAACCGGGTATAGCCATAGCCATTTATCAAACAGCGGGTTCAAATGCGCATGAGTTAATTAAAAACTGCGAGCAAACCATTGAAGCGGCTTCAAAAACTTTCCCTACCGGTATTAGCTATACTTCTCTTTTTAGCGTTAATGACTTTTTGGATGCCTCTATAGAAAAAGTTGTACATACGTTGATAGAAGCCTTCGTGCTGGTGTTCATTGTGGTATTTGTATTCCTTCAGGATTTCCGCTCTACACTGATCCCGGCAATTGCGGTGCCTGTGGCCATTGTGGGTACTTTCTTCTTTCTGCAATTGTTTGGCTTTACCATTAACCTGCTTACGCTGTTTGCCATGGTGCTGGCTATTGGTATTGTGGTGGATGACGCCATTGTGGTGGTTGAGGCCGTGCACGCCAAGCTTGATCATGGGGCTAAGTCGGCAAAAGCCGCCACTATTAGTGCCATGAATGATATCAGCGGCGCTATTGTATCCATTACTTTGGTGATGGCGGCTGTATTTATCCCGGTTTCGTTTATTACAGGCTCAACCGGTGTGTTTTATAAACAGTTTGGTTTAACGCTTGCTATCGCGATATTAATCTCGGCAGTAAACGCTTTAACATTGAGCCCGGCATTATGCGCACTGTTGTTAAAACCGCATCCCGAAGGTGAGCACCATAAAACCGGTCTTTTGCAGCGGTTTTATACAGCTTTCAATACCAGCTTTGATACGCTTACCCGTAAGTATAAAAAATCGGTTGGCTTTCTTGCTGCAAAAAAATGGCTCGCTATTGCGGGGATCGCCGTTTTTGGTTTGATTTTCTGGTTCCTGCTTAAAACAACACCATCTGGTTTTGTACCTAACGAAGATCAGGGCTTTATCATTGGGGATGTATCATTGCCACCAGCTGCATCATTAGAGCGTACTACCCAGGTTATCGACCAGGTATCAGGTATGGTAAGATCACTACCGGAGGTAGAGTCGACTATCAGGGTTGCTGGCCAGGGCATCTTGAGTGGTGCGGGCGGTTCATACGGCCTGATCATGATCAAGCTGAAACCATGGGATAAACGTACAGCCAAAGGAACGGATGTGAATACTGTTATCGGTAAACTTTTTGGTATGACAGCCGGAGTTAAAGGGGCTACTGTTCTGTTTTTTGCTCCGCCAACTTTACAGGGCTTTGGTAACAGCAGTGGTTTCGAGTTCCAGGTACAGGATAAAACCGGCGGCGATATTGTGAAATTTGCCGAAATAAACGGCAAGTTCCTTGGTGCATTAAATCAACGCCCCGAAATCCAATATGCATCTACATTCTTCAATACCAACTTCCCCCAGTATTTGGTTGATGTTAACGTAGCCAAATGTAAAGATGCGGGCATAACCGTAAACTCGGTATTAAGCACGTTGCAGGGATATTTTGGTGGTGTTTATGCTTCTAACTTTAATGAGTTTGGCAAGCAATACCGTGTAATGATCCAGGCCGATGCCGCTTACAGGGGCACCACCGGCAGCCTCAACAATATGTATGTGCGCAATGCCAATAATACCATGGCGCCTATATCAGAGTTTGTTACGCTGAAAAGGGTTTACGGTCCGGAGTCGATCAACCGCTTTAACCTGTTCACCTCAATCTCAGTAACAGGTGCGCCGAAACCAGGTTTCAGTACGGGCGATGCCATTAAAGCAATACAGGAAGTTGGGGCTAAAACACTGCCTGCCGGTTATGGTTTCGAGTTTTCAGGGCTTACCCGTGAGGAGATTGCAAGTGGCAGCCAAACCATTTTCATTTTTATGTTGTGTTTGGTGTTTGTGTACTTTTTGCTGAGTGCGCAGTACGAGAGCTATATCCTGCCGTTTGCAGTATTGCTTTCACTGCCTATAGGTTTGGCCGGCGCGTTTATCTTTGCCAAAATCTTCGGCATTCAAAACAATATTTATTTGCAGATCACGCTCATCATGCTCATTGGCCTGTTAGCCAAAAATGCCATCCTGATAGTGGAGTTTGCCGTAGCCCGCAGGCGCAGCGGAGAAAGTATTGTACAGGCTGCTATTGATGGTTCGGTTGCCCGTTTGAGGCCTATTTTGATGACATCCTTTGCGTTTATACTCGGGTTAGTGCCATTGATGCTTGCGTCAGGTGTTGGTGCCGAGGGTAACCGGTCGATAGGTACAGGCGCTGTAGGGGGGATGGTTGTTGGTACCGTATTCGGTGTGTTTGTGATCCCGGTGCTGTTCATCATTTTCCAATCGCTTCAGGAACGCATAAGCGGCAAACCTACTCCGGAAGAAATAGAAATTGAAACCGAAACGGTAGCCTGATAACAGAGTTTTTAAGAAATAATAAAGAAGCATACAATGATCTATTCATATAAACGGCAGATACTGGCTACGTTGGCAGCAACGGCAGTATTTGCCTCATGTGTAACAAAAAAATATCAGCAGCCGGTAGTAAATACCGATAAGCTTTACCGTGATACCACCATCAGCGATACTACGTCAATGGCTAATATGCCGGTGAACCAGCTGTTTTCAGATACCGTACTGGTAAATCTGATCCAGGAAGGCCTGCGTGAAAACCTCGATTTGAAAACTGCTGTGCAGCGTATTAACGAGGCTCAGGCAACATTTAACCAAAGCAAGGCAGCTTATCTGCCAAGCCTGGAGGGAAGCGCATCAGCTACAAGGGCAAAAACATCGGCGGCAAGTTTAAACTTTCCGCCGGAGTTTGCCAGCTCGTTCAATCTTAAAACAACCACCTACCAGGCAGCCCTCAACACCAGTTGGGAGGCCGATATCTGGGGCAAATTGAGCAGCGCAAAAAGGGCGGCCTTAGCGTCGCTGCTGCAAAGTGATGCGGCGAAAAGGGCAGTACAAACCCAGCTGATAGCCGATATTGCAAACGCTTACTATAATTTGCTGGCGCTTGATCAGCAATTGGCTATCACCCAACAAACGCTCACCATACGGGTAAAAGATGTAGAAACTGTAAAAGCCCTGAAGGAAGGTGCGGTTGTAAACGGCGCGGCTGTTGTACAAAGCGAGGCTAACCGTTATGCTGCCGAGGTTACTATTCCCGATCTTAAACAAAGTATCCGCGAAGCGGAGAACGCGTTAAGTATTTTACTGGCAAGGGCTCCGGGTACCATCAAGCGCACAAGCCTCAATGAGCAGAAACCCATTGCAGATCTGAAGACCGGTATTCCTTCACAACTGCTGAAAAACCGCCCTGACGTACAGGAGGCAGAGTTTGCTTTCAGGAGCGCGTTTGAAAATACCAACCTCGCACGTACCTATTTTTATCCGCAGCTTACCATAACCGGGCAGGCGGGTTTATCAACCCTGCAGTTGAAAAACTTTTTTGATCATTCCATCTTTTACAATTTTGTTGGTGGTATTACCCAGCCTATTTTTAATAAAGGCCAAAACAGGGCACGTTTAAGAACTGCGCAGGCTCAGCAACAGGAGGCATATTATGCTTACCAAAAATCATTGCTTACAGCAGGGCAGGAAGTAACCAACGCACTGTTCTCTTATCAAAATGCAATCGAAAAGCAGGGCTCAAGAGCTAAACAGTTACAGGCACTTGAAAAGTCGGTTGATTATACCAAAGAGTTGCTTCGCTACAGTTCGGCAACTAACTATACTGATGTTTTAACTTCCGAACAAAGCCTGCTTGCGGCGCAATTAAGTGGCGTTAACGACCACTTGCAGGAGTTGCAGGCAATAGTTAACCTTTACCGCGCCCTGGGCGGCGGCTGGAAATAAACAGGTTTTTAATTCCCCTGTTAATCATGAAGCCCGGTTTGCTATTGAGCAGCCGGGCTTCTTTTATTACTGGTGGTGATTTTGACATATTTTGAAGTTGTTTAAACATTTATTATCTATGCCAACTAATTGATATTTAAAAAACCAGTTACAATACCATTGTCTATAAATTATGTTAATAAATAATGTATCTAATTATTTATTAATGAGTAAATTAAAGTAAAATATGCTTGTAGCTACGAGGTTAAACCATGGGAAGTAAAGAACGGATATTGCGGCAAAAGGACGATACTCGCCGAAAAATACTGGATGCAGCATTGGATATGATTAAATGCGAGGGATGTGATGCGTTAAGTATGCGAAAACTTGCCGACCATATTGAATATACAGCTCCCGCTATTTACGAGTATTTTGAAAGTAAAGAGGCCTTATATACCGAGCTTGCCCGCAAGGGACACCTGAAACTTACGGCTTTAGTGAAACAGGCAAAAGAAGGGCATACCAAAGCGGCAGAACAAATGGAAGCCATGTGGTTAGCCTACTGGGATTTTGCCGTTACTTATAAGGAGCTTTACCAACTGATGTTTGCTGTAGGTACCGGCTGCAGCCCGGTAGAAAACCGGATAGCCGAAGCATTGGTTTTTCCTGAACTGGTTTCGGAAGTGATACGGGCGCTGTATGCACCCCGGGAGGTAAGTGATGAGGAAGTTCAAAAAAAATACTACACCTATTGGGCGGTAATTCATGGGCTGATAGCCATTAACATGATCCAGCTTACCCGGGATGAAAAAATGAACCAGGAAATCCTGATTGGCGCCATCAGGGGGATCAACGCTTTGATAACAGGATAAAGCTATGGTTGATAAGGAGCGGATCTTAAGCGGGTGTGAACAGCTTTTTCTGGAAGCGGGCATAAAAAGTATCACCATGGATGATATTGCCCGGCATTTGGGCATCTCCAAAAAAACAATTTATCAGCATTTCAGGGATAAAAATGAACTTGTTACCACGCTGGTAAAACAGCGGCTTGCCGATGATGAGGCCATGCTTTGTGCTATTATTAGTGATACTGGAAATGTGATGGATGAGATGGTTGAGTTAACCCGGTGTACAGGAGAAATCTTTTCGAGGGTAAACCCTGCTGTATTGTTCGATTTGCAAAAGTATCATCACGAAGGCTGGGGATTGTATCTGCAATTTAAAACTGGCTTCCTGGTAAATATTATCGAAAAACTTTTAAAAAAGGGTATTGATCAGGGCTACATCCGCCCCGAAATTGATGCAAGGATCATAGCCATGATGCGGGTTAACCAAATTGAACTTGGTTTTAACGCTTCTGTATACCCTCATGCTGAGTTTAATTTATGGGATGTGCAGCTACAGCTTTTAAACCATTTTAACTATGGCGTTTGTACCATAAAAGGTATAACGGTTTTAAATAACGCCGATTAAACCTTTTGTTGAGGTAAAATAGTCCTGATCCCGTTTTCTCCTGCTATAATCGCTTTGGTTGCTATTTGATAGAATAAAGAGTGTTCAACAACACCCGGTATCATTTTTACAAGTGTATTTAATTTAGCAGGTTCAGGTAATTCAGTAAACAGTACATCCACCAGCATATTGCCATTATCTGATATCAGCGCGCCATCTTTTTGATTGCTCATACGTTGTGTAAGCGTAGCAGCAGGGAAAAGTGCACTTAGCTTTGACAGTACAATTTGTAAAGCCTGCGGCAGGATTTCGATAACAAGCGGATAAGTTGCATTAAGCAGAGGCGAAAATTTTCCTTCATCACCCAGTAAAATAAATTCCTGTGCCATTGAAGCCAGTATTTTTTCGGTAGTATGGATGCCGCCGCCGCTTTTCAGTGCATTGAGCTCGCTGTCAAACTGATCGCAGCCATCAAAGTAGATATCAAGTTTATGAAGCAACGCCGGCGACTGGATCCGTAACCCGTGCTTGTTTAATAGTTGTGTTGTTTTAAATGATGATGATGTAAATGTTAACGAAGCTGCAAGCTCAGGGTTTTGAGCTAACATATTAACCAAATGAGCTATGGTGCTTCCGGCTCCCAAACCGATAGTTTGGTTGGGGCTTATTAAGGTTAAAGCGGCTTTTGCTGCTTCCAGTTTGTAATCAATCATGGCGCTAAGATACAGCACCAGCCGCTAATAACCCCGGTCAAATTATTTCTTTTAGTCGTCTATGCCCTCCCATAAGTGCTGGGTATGATGGGCTGATATTGCCTGTGTTTTAATGTTATATTAATCGTTATTTTATTCTTCTGTTATGTTTAAAGATTGCTGCAATTGCTTAGTTCATCTTATACTAATGCAGACGAATGAGCAGCAAAAACATTTTAAAAAATCTCATTTAAAATTTCGTCCCTTGTGAAATACCTCTTTTTGTTTGCTTTGCTGAACCTGCCCTTTGTTTGAACCTGCCGGATAAGGGGCCGTTGTTTCATCGCTTCGGGATAATGTCATTACCGGCTGGTCATCATTACCAACGGTTGTCAATGTGCTTAACAGCTTTGATAAATTAAAACAGCGCCGTATAATAACGTGGATCACCTTGCCTTCAATTTGTAAAACGCCCTCAACCATGAGTAAACGGGACTGAACAATATCCTTACGGTATTTATCAAAGATCTTTTCCCAGGCTACCAGATTGGCAAAGCCTGTTTCATCCTCAATGGTGATAAATAAAATACCCTTGGCAGTACCGGGCCTTTGGCGCACAGTCACCAAACCGGCAACTTTTATCTTATCTCCATTTTTAAGGTTAGGTAACCCGGCAGTTGGGGTTACCTGTAGCATATTAAGCTGTTGCCGTAAAAAACTAACAGGATGTGCTTTGACGGATAAACCGGTAGCGGCATAATCCTGTACCACATGCTCGGCATCTGTCATAAACGGCAAACTGATCTGGGTTTCTTTAGTACTTTCTGATGGTTGTCCGGTAAACAAGCCTATTGGTTTATCACTAAGGGCCGGTACTTCCCACAGTGCCGCGCGACGATCGAGGTTTAAGGATCTGAAGGCATCGGCATCGGTCAGCTTTTCGATCTGGGTTTGCGGCACGCCCGAATCACTTAAATGACTGATACTGGTATATCCCAAACCCCGACCGGCTACGAGGGCTTGCATATCATTTTCGTTAAGACCTTTAACCTGTCTGAAACCTAGGCGTAATGCCCGGTAATCGCCATCCTGCTCTTCAAGTGTATTATCCCAAAACGAGTGGTTAATATCTACAGGTCGTACTACTACCCCATGCCTTTCGGCATCTATCACAATTTGTGCCGGTTGATAAAAGCCCATCGGCTGGCTGTTTAGTAAAGTAGCTGCAAATACATCAGGGTAATGGTATTTAAGCCATGAGGAGATGTAAACCAAATGCGCGAAGGATGCCGCATGACTTTCGGGGAAGCCATAGCTCCCAAAACCTTCCAGCTGTTTAAAAATGCGATGGGCAAAATCTTCTTCGTAACCTCTCCTTGTCATACCATCAACCAGTTTTTGGCGGAACTGGCTTACCAAACCTTTAGCTTTGAAAGTGGCCATGCTCCGGCGCAATTGATCCGCCTCGGCAGCAGTAAACTCTGCTGCTACCATAGCTATTTCCATAGCCTGCTCCTGGAATAACGGCACTCCTTTGGTACGGCCAAGTATTCTCTCTAATTCTTTTTTTGGATAGCTTTCTTCTTCCAACCCGTCGCGGCGCCTCAGATAGGGGTGAACCATGTCGCCCTGGATAGGGCCCGGGCGTACAATGGCAACCTCGATCACCAGGTCATAAAACTCCCTTGGTTTGAGCCTTGGCAGCATCGACATCTGTGCCCTGCTTTCTATCTGGAAAACCCCTAATGTGTCAGCATCGCAAATCATATCGTAAACCTTCGGGTCTTCGCGCGGCACGTTCTTTAAATCGTATGAAATACCATAATGTTGTTTGATGAGATCAAAACTTTTGCGGATACAGGTAAGCATCCCGAGGCCCAATACATCAACCTTAAGGATACCGAGGGCTTCCAGGTCATCTTTGTTCCATTCCAGTTGGGTACGCTCTTCCATGCGGGCATTCATTACCGGGCATATATCTGATAGTTTACCCTGGGTAATAACAAAGCCACCCGTATGTTGTCCCAATTGGCGCGGGAAGCCCATCAACTGTTCGGTAAGTACCAATACTTTATGCAAGGCCTTATCATCAGGGTTAAGCCCCTGATCAATGATCCGTTGCCGGTCAAATGCTTCTTCCGAAAAATCCCAGATAGCACCCGACAGGCGGTTAATGGTATCTACGGATAAGCCCATGGCCTTACCAACATCACGGATAGCGCCTTTATGCCGTTCCTGCGTAACGGTAGCTACAATGGCAGATCGGTCGCGGCCGTATTCGCTGTAGATCCACTGGATGATCTCTTCCCGGCGTTCATGCTCAAAATCCACATCAATATCAGGCCATTCATCCCGCGCGTCAGACATAAAACGGGAAAAAAGTAATTGCGTTTCGGTAGGATCCACAGCGGTAATAGCTAAGCAATAACATACTGTAGAGTTAGCTGCCGAACCGCGCCCCTGGTAAAGTATACCTAATTCTGCCGCTTTGCGGGTATATCTGTAAACCCGTAAAAAATAGGGGGCCAACCGTTTCCGCTCAATAAAGGCGAGCTCAAACTCTATCTGGCTTTTGATGCTATCGGGCACATTATTATTGTACCGTTGCCGGGCACCCTGCCAGGTAAATTTGGTTAGCCGCTGTTGAGGGGTAAGGCCATCGGTATTGGGTTCTTCGGGCTCAATGTATTTAAGGGTATCTAACGAAAACTGGCAGGCTTCGGCTATTTCGGCAGTACGGGTTATGGCATCTGGATACTGGCGAAACAAACGTTCCATTTCATCCGGGCTTTTCAAATACCGTTCGGCATTGGCGTTGAGTTTAAAACCGGCATTATGAATGGTGCATTTTTCACGCACGCAGGTAACAACATCCTGCAGTTGCCTGCGGGCTGCTTCATGGTAATGTACATCATTGGTAGCCACAATAGGTACGCCCGATTGTGCAAGCCTGTGAAGCCGTTTGGCGTCATCAATATTATAAGCACGGGATGCAGCCAGATAAAGTTCATGTCCGAAAGCTTCCTGGTACTCTTTTAAATCTGCCTTGAAGGTATCATCAAAATCAAAACGGCTGTTAAGTGATTCGGGGGGGACAGCTATAAACTTGATGCCTTTAGCGTATTCATACACATCCTGTTTATACAAGTGGCACTGGCCCTTTTCGGCCCGGAGGTTTCCCCGGGTAAGCAGCCCTGAAAGGCGCGACCATGCATCCATATCTGTTGGGTAAGCCAACAGGCTTGCACCATCGAGCAGATCAAGGCGGCAAGCCGGGATAATTTTAATATTGACATCATCCGGCCGGGCGGCTAAGTGTGCACGCACAACTCCGGCCACGCTGTTGCGGTCGGTAATGGCAATTTTGGTATGGCCCAGTGCCGCCGCCTGCATTACCAGTTCTTCGGGGTGCGATCCTCCCCGTAAAAAACTAAAATTGGTGGTTGTCTGTAATTCCGAATAGCTCATAACCTGTTATGCAAAAAATCCGTGAATAAACCATTGCCCCGACTGGCTGCCCGCATAATGCCCTGACCGGAATAGCCAGTACCGCCTGCCATCCTGATCTTCAACCTGGTAGTAATCGCGATGCTCACCCTCGTCAAGCCACCACTCACGTTCTATACGTTCTGGTCCGTCAGATCTTTTAATGTGGTGCGTTTCGTTTTTGTAGATGAACAGCATTGGCGGATAATCGGGAATAGGCGAGGTTACCTCTATCGGTTGCGGACGAGGGAGTAAAATAGATGGACGTGGCCTGTCTTTTCGCCAGGTGGTCTGAGGTTTTTCATTAATGGAGATGGCAGGTTTGATGCTGCGTTCGGGCCAGTAACGTTCCTGGGGCAGATAACGGTGAATACTGCCTGCACCAATTTTATTGGCCAGCCTGTCCAGCAACTCTGCCAGATCCGTATCATCAAGGCCGCAGCTTTCTGATTGCCAGAGTACTTCCTGTTCGGGTTCTGTATCATCAACTTTTGGAGCTTCGAGGGTGAAAAGTTCAATACCCAATGCAGGTTCCAGTGTGGGGATTTTAAGTTCAAAGAGCTTAAACAAATGACCAATATGATGCGATGCGCGATTGGTGCCGATATCAACGCCAATCACCTGCCCATCTACCCGGTAACATTTTAAAATAGCTGTCCGCAAACCTTTACCTTCACCTTGTAAACGGATGCAAAGTTTTTCGAGCAGGGTTTTAATGGCAATTTCAATTCCGGTAGCTGTGCGGATAGGCTCCAGACAGGGTAGCCTTTCAGCGTAAGGTTCAACAGGATGTAATAGTTGCAAAGGCTCGTCTATGTTGCCCAAAGCCTGGTCAAGCCTTAACAATAATTCCGGCCCAAAACGTCGGCGCAATACCGAGCGTCCCATATGTATGAAAGTTTTAATAGTATAAAATCCAAGCTTTTGCAGTCGTTCAATAACCAGTGGTTCAAGGCGCAGGGCAACAGGGGGTAATTGGATTAATGCATCGGCTTGTTCACCGGGAGGGATAATTGGTTTTACTTTACCAAAGCGGGCTATGGCCCATGCTGCTCCGGGGGTATCGGCCATGGCGCCACGAACATCGTAGCCTTTGCTTCTCAGGCGGGTAACAATTTCTTTTAAATATTCCTTTTCGCCACCCCACAAATGGGCACAGCCTGAAATATCAAGCAGCAACCCATCTGGCAAGTCGGCAGCTATCAGTGGCGAATAACGGATACACCATTCGCCCAAAGCTTTGAGCAGTTTATCGGCCTGGCCGGGTATATGATCAATAACCTGGAGATCGACTATAATGGCTTTTGCATCGGCAGCCGTCATACCGGCAGCTACACCCTGTGCCTCGGCCAGGGCGTTGGCTGCTGTAATTATAACACGGCCACGAACAGGCGAAGCAAAAACAAAAGGCACTGTTTTAAGCTCAGGCCGCCGAAGGGTGAGCCAGTCTGTCAGTAAATGACGAAACCATAAAGAAACAAAGCGCCTGTTCATCATCATACCTCACTATCCGGCTATCCTTTCGTGTAAATTTATTTGTACAGCTTTTTCTTCCTCTACCGGTATAAAATTGCCGTCGATCCATTCCAGCTTCCAACTGCCAGGGTTGCCATTACGCACCCGCAGCAGGTCAATCTGCCAGCGGGGAAAGCCAATGCCGGGTAATCCATCATGGGGTTGGCTTGGCAGGGGTGTTATTTGCCATCGGGCCACACAGGTTGTTGTACCGGGCTTGCGCGGATCATTGCGCAACAAAAATCCCGTTACCTTACTGTTTTCAACTGCCAGTTGTAAACGCCGCGATTGTGCAAAGCTGATTTCCCTGACTTCGGCTATTACAGCGGCGAGGCCTTCACATTTTAAGGCTTCTTCCATTGCCCAAAGCAGGTCTTTTTCGTGTTGTACATCAATGAATATTATCCGGTGAGGCTCTACATCGTAACTTGCTAATGCCGCCGGAAATAATTGCCTGTGCATGCTCACCCATAAGCACACGCCCCCCTGTTTCATGAGCCGGGTAAGCAACCCTGCTATCAGTCCCCCGGTAGCTGCAGCATGCTCGGGGGTAGGGCATATCATTTCATGTATTGTACCGGTAGGGAAAACACCGTTAGGAAAAGCCGATTCAAGCGGGCCTAAACCAATACCCTTGGCTTTACATGCCAAAGGCGGCGTAAAGCCCTGCCAAAGCAAAATATCCTTTTGCAAACGGCTGATGATATCTTTTTGAACTCCTGGCATTACCTATCATTTTTAACTATAAACCATATTCAAAATTACTACTGTTGAAATGGAATGACAAATATAATGCTAAAAATATTAGTATTTGTTAATTGCTGAATAAATTTATAATTAATTGATTTTTAATTGAATGGTGGTGTGTTGGGCTTGGTTGATACGTGCATTGTTAGCTAAAACGCTATAGCCGTCAACTTAAGGATAAAAAGTGGGGAGGATGTGCGTTCGCCTCTTGAAGCTATCGTGTGGACACATCTTTTTAATCTTATCATTAATAGAAAAAAATGTCATTTCGACGAGCCGAGGGTGGGGGTTGTGCGCCAGAGGAGAGGAGAAATCTTCTACGCCCTGCTTTTACAGGTATAGTTGAAGAGCCTGATGTAGAAGATTTCTCTTTCGCTCCATCACTCAGTCCGCCGCCGCTCTATCGAAATGACATTTTCTTAAAGATGCGTTCATACGATAGTCTCAAGAGTGGATTTTAAAACCTTTTATTCGTTTAATTGCTTCAGTTAACGGCTTTTGTTTAAAATACGGGCTTATCAATTTCCACATCTTTTATTTTCCAGGCGGTTTTTAATTGTTGTTTTACTTTATTCAATGCTGTGACATTGCTTGTGTTTTGGTAGGCCTGCTCAAGGCCGGTTAATGCCCATCCATTATTCGGATTAATTACCAGGTCTTTATTTAATACAGCTATAGCTTCGCTGTACCTGCCTGCTTTTAACAGGGCATTGCCCAGGTATTGCCTTGCGGGCAGGGGCCAGTCGCGGGGTTCATTATAGATCAGGTGATCTTCGGCGGTAACGGCTTTTTGTAAGATACTAATGGCTTCGGTATGTTTTTTTTCGGCGGCGGCAATACTGCCCTGTAATATAAGATGTGCAACTCCTGCAGATTCATAGGCACTGCTGAAGTTATCAATTGGTGCCTTTAAAGATGGGTCCTGCATTTTAGTTTCCAGCAATTTGAGCTCATGCCTGGCATTGGTTGCATTGCCCTTGCCGCACCATGCCATCCCTTTTGAAAAATGCAGCAATGCCGATGCATAAACAAGCGAATCAACAGGTTTTGTATCTAAAATATCCGCCCATTTACCAAACCGCACTGCTGTTAACACCGGCTGCATATAAATGTACTGGAAAAAGTTACCATCAGCCCCTTTTGCGGCTAAGTAATAGGGGGGCAGTGCTGCTTTTGCATCATCGGCAGCAGCGAGGGCTGTTTGATAATTGCCGGCCATTTGTGCACAGTTTACTTTTAAATGGATGTTATGGATTTTATATAATATATCCCCGTTTACTACAGGGTTGTACTGTTTTAGGTAAGTATTATAACCTGCAACAGCTGCCGTATTATTGGTAATGCCCTGCTCATAATTGCCGGTACGGATATAAATATGCGAAGGCATATGTGTTATGTGCGATACCAGGGGCATTAGGGTATCCAGTATATGAGCGCTCTTTAAAGCCATTTGTGGGGTTGCGGAAGCTTCCATGGTGTGGATATAAAAATGATTAGCTCCCGGGTGTTTCGGGCAAATGGTTATGGCCTGTTCTAACAGGGAGCGGATTTGGGGTGTCCATGGTTTGGGTTTAAAATCATGAGTATACAGGTCCCATGGATGAAGTAATAATAACGCATCGGCATAAAGGGTTAACACTTCGGCATTTTTAGGGTACTTTGAGTATACCGTTTGCATAGCGCCGGCATAATTGGTTCTTAGCTGTTTTACTGTAAGGGAACTGTCCTTACTATAGCGATGCAGCATAGCGGCGATAAGTTCTTTTTCGAGCGGGGTGCAATTGGTGCTCAGCTTTTTACTTTTTTCTGATGCTTCATAGGCATCGGCTGGCGGGGCATAGCCGTTGGGATAGTTAATAGTGGGGCCCATAGCCAATGACTTTCCGTACCAGGCCATTGCACAGTCGGGATCAAAACGGGTGGCTTTGATAAAGGAAGCTATTGCTTCGATAGAATGAAAGCCATAATACATGCTTATGCCCTGGTTAAAATAAAACTGTGCACTATCTGATGAGGTGGTAATTTTCCATTGGTAATTCCCCCAGCCCTTCAATGCCGGAATATCCGGAATGCTATCTGTTCCGTTATATACAAAACCGCATATTACAGCCTTTTTAACGGTGCCTTTATACAATATTACCGTCGACGTTGTAGTGTTTTTTTGATAACGGAAATAATAAAAGGACTGCGCGGTAAAAAAAACAACCATCAATCCCAAAAAGCTTTTGATTAAAAGAAGTTGATTTTTCATTGTAATACATTGATTAGGTATATGCAATTTAAGCTTTTTACCAAACTAATGCACTCAATATTAGTTAGATTAGTACTCACTTTAACAGGCTTTTAAAATGGCACATAATATAATAACCGTAAACGAAAACGAAGGGCAAACGCTTGCCGTAGTTGGCGATATATACCGCATCATTATTTCGGGTAAACAAACAGGTGGGGCTTATGCCGTTATTGATATGCTGGTACCGCCGGGGGGAGGGCCGGGGCCTCATGCCCATGCAGATATCCAGGAGTCGTTTTATGTAATTGAGGGCGAAATTCAATTTAAAACTGAAGGGGGAATATATAAAGCTGAAAAGGGTTCGTTTGTAAATATCCCAAAAGGCGGCGAAGTACATTGTTTCAGGAATATAAGCAATACCACTGCTCATATGTTATGTACTGTTATCCCGGCAGGTTTGGATGAGTTTTTTGAGGCGATAGGGACACCGGTTGCCCCGGGTAGCTTCTTGCCTCCACCTGTTTTAACTGAAGAAGCTTTGTCAAAGCTGAAATCTGTCGCCGAAAAATACGGCCAAAAGCTCTATCCCCCCGATTACTTAGGATAAAGTATTTTTGATGAATGATGGGTTAAATTGAGCAGGGTTAATCAAAGAAATAATCCTTTTCCTCATAAATTTCAACGCGGCTTTGTTCAATAGGAAAGGTTATCATTAGGGTAACACCAAGGGCATTTTCAACTGCAAATTTCCCCTTTAACTGTTTTCCAAGGGCTTTCATCATTTCCATACCCAAAGAATTAGCTTCATTAAGATCAAAGCCGGGAGGAAGGCCCCGTCCATCATCAGATACTTTTAAAACAGCATAGTCATTGTTCCATGTAAACAGGCTTACCACAATTTCGCCGCCGTTATGATCAAAAGCATATTTTATGGCGTTTGTGATAGCCTCATTTAATATTAAACCAATGGGTACCGCCAAGGCAGGATCAAGGCTTAACGGATTTAATACCTGCCTTATTTTTATATGCCTGAAACTTGTATCAAATGAATCGCTCAGGTAATCAATTAATTCGCCGATATAAGCAGGCATGGATACCAGGGCAGAGGTTGTGCTGCTGTAAAGTTTCTGGTGCAAAAGCGCGATAGCGTTTACGCGGTGCTGGCTACCGCGAATTGCTTCAAGTGCAACATCATTTTGTAAATAAGCCGACTGTGTATTCAAAATGCTCATTACAATTTGCAGGTTGTTTTTTACGCGGTGATGTACTTCTTTCAATAACCATTCTTTTTGCAGCAGCAAATCTTCCAGCAAAACATTTTTGGAACTGATCACCTCGTTGTTTCTTTGCTTATGTACATTTTGCCTGAATAGTAAGCCGGCAATAACCAGTAATAAAAATATAGCACCGATAGTGAGGTTTTTAACAAGGTTGGCCTGTTGTAAATTAGCTTGCTCAAGCCTGCTCTTTTGGTTTAAAAGTGAAATTTGTGCTTCTTTTTGCCTGGTTTCAAATTCAATTTGCAGTTGCTCTATTTGTTTACTTTTGGTTGCATTAAATATCGAATCTTTAATGGTATTGGCTGATGTAAGGTGATGAATAGCCGACTGATACTGCCGCCGGCTGGTATCCAGGCCAAACCAAAGGGTTTCATTGGTGCCAAGGTCATTGTCGTTACCAATTTTCTTCAATAAAGTTTGGTTTAGTTTGAGATATTTTAATGCCTCAGCATATCCGGCCGTGGCGGTATAATACTTAATGATCAGTTCGTAATAGCTGCTTCGCGCATACAGGTTTAGGTTAGGATTATTGGTTCGTTGTATCAGTTCATCGCAATAGCGTTTGGCAATATTATACTGTTTTAAAGCCAGGTAAATTTTAAGATAGGTTTGACTTACCTCATCACCTCCTTCATACAGTTTACCGGTCGGATAGGCGAATTTTTGAGTTACCTGTGTTAAAAAAGCTTTGGCTTTTTGTGGCTGATTCATCCGCAGGTAAACATCAACTATATTGCCCGCGAGCAGGTATATGGTTGCATTGTCTTTTTCAGATTTTGCAATTTCCAAAGCACGCGAAAAGTAATTGATGGCCTTTGGATTATCGCCAAGCTTCATGAAATCATAGCCCAGGTTATTATTGATCTGACATATCAGCCGCACATTGTCGGCATTGCTTGCGGTAGCAATTTGCAGGGCCCTTAATTGATAATTGATAGCAGTTTTATAGTCGCCCTGGGTATAATAAAGCCTTCCTAATAATGCATAAAGGCCTTGTGTTTCTGTGTAATGTGCCTGACCATAATATTTTAATGCCTTTTTTGCCTCATCAAAAGCTAATGTATAGTTATTCATCATTTGATGCAGGTCGGCCAATAGCCGGTAGCACCGTGCAAGTTCAACGAGGTAGTTTGTACGTTCAAATGCGTTTACCGCCTGGTTTAAACAATGGATCCGGGAAACCATTGTTTGTTGTAGAAAATCCTGGCTGTAATATTCAGATAGTTCAAAATAAGCCTTACCAAGTAAGGGCCAGTTATGTGCCTGTTTAATATCCTGTATGGTTTGCTCAAGTAATGTGCGCCCGCTTTTTAACTCACCTTTTGATTTGTAAAATGCCGAACGGATCAAAGCAATGCGAAAGTTAATTTCGGCCTGCGGAGTGCTGCGGTTAAGCCTTTCGGCCTGGTTGATAAAGTAAGAAGCACTATCCAGTTGTTCGGCGGAAGGATGACGCAAATGGCTGAAAAACTCTGCAAGTTGCAGCATGGAGTTGATTGGGTTTGCATCAGGACGTGAAGCACTCTTTTGCAAAAGCAAAGAATCAACATGGCGCCTGGTAATTTCCTGGGCGTTTACTGAAATAACGAAAAGCAAACACAAGGGAAGCAGTGTGCATTTTCGTATCATATCAGCTCGTTTCATCTTCGGTTGAGAGCAGGTATGCATCAATCTTTTTTTAAATTTAAGTATATTCAGGTGCATCTGCTAATTTACCGCGATGTTAATTGTTGCAAGTTGTTAATAGCCAGTTGTTTTGGCTGAGTGTTTTATAGCAGGATCCAGGAAGCCTGCAATAAATTTGATATATGCTGCTGTATAAGCAGTTAAACGGGCATCGATTTAAACCACCGGTAAACTGAAGTAAAAAACAGATCCTGTACCACTTTCGCTTTCTGCCCAGATCCGGCCTTCATGCCTGCGAATGATCTCGGCACTTAAATAAAGGCCAATGCCAAAACCCGAGATATGGCGTGTGTTATTGCTCTCAACCCGGTAATAACGGTCAAAGATCCGGGGTAGGTCCTGGGCATTTACCCCCATGCCCTCATCTTTTACACTAACCTGTACAAAACCATCAACCAATGCACATTTTACTTCAATTTCCCGGCGTTTGGGTGAATATTTAACAGCATTGCTAATCAGGTTTGAGATCACCGATCCGATCTTTTCCTTGTCGGCATTAACCTGTACATGATCGCAGATGTTAATTTGAATAATATGGCTGGAAACAGTAAGTTCGTATTCTTCAACAACTTCCCTGATCAGCAAATCAAGATCAAATAATTCTTTATCAATGGCTATCTTCCCCGATTCCAGGCGCGAGATATTCAGGAAACCGTTAATCATACTGCTCATTCTTCTTGCCTGTATCTCTGCTTTTTCCATAGCGCCCGCCAAAAAATTATCAGGATTGTTTTTCAACTTTAGGTTCGCTACCTGGATTAGTGCCATCAGCGAGGTTAATGGCGTTTTAAGTTCGTGGCTTACCATGCCTATAAAATCATTTTTTCGCAGCTCGTCCTGTTTTTGTTCGGAGATATCCCTGGCTATCTTAGAAACCCCCGTGATGTTTCCCCGGCTGTCACGTATAGGAGAAATGGTGAGGGATACATCAAGGATCCGGCCGTCGCTTGCCAACCTCTTGGTTTCAAAATGTTCCATGCGTTCGCCGTTTTTTAAGCGTGCGATGATCTGTGGTTCTTCATCCTGTCTATCTGGAGGATGCAGTTTAAGAATAGACTGGCCTATCATTTCAGACGCCGGGTAACCAAAAATCCTTTCGGCCGATTTGTTCCAACTGGTGATTATACCATCCAACGATTTACCGATGATGGCATCATCTGAAGATTCGACGATGGCAGCCAGTTTGGCACTGTGTTCTTCTGCCTTTTTCTGGTCGGATATATCCAAAGCAATCACCAGTCCGGCATAAATTATTCCCCGCTCATCTGTTAACGGCACGTAATCAACCTGTAAATCATCGCCGCCGGCGCTTTTAAGTTCAGTCCTGATCTGCTCGCCGTTCAGCATCCGGTCGTAGTATTCCCTGGTTGCTTCATATCGCCCGGGAGAGGCAACATCGCTGAGGTGTAGGCCTGCATAGTTCTCAGCATGGTAACCTAATTTTTCCATGAGGTCGCCTTCCATGGTTATCAGGTTATGATTCTTGTCTATAACCAGGACTAGCGAACGGGGGATATTTACAGCAATAGAGCGGAACAAACGCTCTTGTTTCTGTATTTCCTCCCTGCTTCTTTGCAGTTCCTCATTGCTTGCCAGCATTTCTTCGTTTGATGCTGCCAGTTCTTCGTTAATTGCTGTAAGTTCCTCATTGAGGGCCTGTGTTTCTTCTTCACTCTCCGCCAAAGATTTGGTACGGGCCGCTACAAGTTCCTCCAGCGATCCGTTCATCAGTGACAGCGCCTTTTGAGTTTCAAAAAGTTCTTCGTTAATTGAGGTGAGCTCCTCATTGGCTGTGGTGATCTCTTCGTTGGCGGCAGTAAGTTCTTCATTAAAAGCGGCAGTTTCCTGCTCTTTGAGTTTTAGTTCCCGCTGCAGGCTGTCTTTTATATGCATATCACGCATTACATTGAAATAGGATAGTAATGCGATCATGATGGCAAGTGAAAGAGCTGTTAATATAGCTGCCGGAGCAATATGTATATAACGATCTAAAATTACCGCGCGCTCGTTCAATAGTTTACGTTCGGTATTTTCTGCACGGTCAACAGCAAGGCGCAATGCATCCATGGCAGATTTTCCTTCTTCCAGATCCACGGTGGAAATAGCCTGCTGTTTTTGTTTTTTTAAAACCAGATCTTTTAAGATCGCCATTCGCCTGGTTAGTATCGTACGGATCCCGGCCAGGTTATCCTGCTGCCGGGGATTATCGGCGGTTAAGGTGCTTACCTCAGTAATAAGGCTTTGAGCTTTAAGGTAAGCGCCGTTATATGGGTCCAGGAAGGAAGACTTGCCCGTAAGCAGAAAGCCCCGCTGGCCCGTTTCTGCATCTTTCATCAATGAAATTGACTGCTCAAGCTTTTGAATTACCAGGGTGCTATGGCCTACAGCTTTGTTGCTGTTCAACAAATTATTGATGGTACTATAGGAAACAATTCCGACGACCAGCAGGATCAATATCGAAAACCCATAGCCAAGCTGTAAATTGCGTGTAAAGTTTAGTCGCATAACGATACCGGGTATCACTGGTGTAAGTAGATGCAATAAAGTTATGCTTTTACGAAAAAATCTACATACATAATTGGATATAGCGGCTAATAAGTGTTTATGGTAACATAGATGTTACAATAATTGATAGGTTTAAAAATTACTTAATAGTTTAATTTAACGTTATAGCTTAATTTCGTTAAGAGGTAACTTACAAGCTAAAAAAGACGTTTAAGAGTTTGATTGGATTTTACTATGAGGAAAAAAGGGGCGTTCGGTATAGCCTTTGCATATTTGCTGATCAGCCTGCTATGGATCATGTTCAGCGACCGGCTGTTATTTTATTTTAAAACAATACTTAGCCCCGATCAATATTTGTGGCTGAGTTTGGGAAAAGGATGTCTGTTTGTAGCGGTTACAGCAATTGCTCTTTATGCTTTGATAAGGTCGGAAGACCGGAAACTGAAGCAAAGCGAAAAGCAGTATCGAAGCATGTATGAGTCCAACCCGAACCCAATGTGGATTTATGAACCCGGAACACTTCGGTTTATTTCAGTAAATGATGCTGCCATCGCGGTGTATGGTTATAGCGCAGAAGAGTTCAAACAACGGACAATTCTGGATATCAGGCCGGCAGAAGATCACCAAAACGTGATTGCTTCGATAGAACAACTGGAAAGTAAGCTTAACGATAGCGGTACCTGGCGTCATATTAAAAAGAATGGGCAGGTAATTTATGTAAATATTACCTCGCATAAGATCAGGTTTAACAAAAAACCTCATATCATGGTCATGGTACGTGATATGACCGATAGGGTAGAATTTGAGCAGGTACTTGAAAAAGTAAACCGGGAGCTTTTGCGGGAAAAGCATAAGCTTAGTGAAACCCAGCTACTGTCGCGGGTTGCCGGGTGGGAATTTTATCCCCAAAATAACAAGTTGATATGGTCGGACGAGGTTTATCGCATTGCCGGGCTTAACCGGGATGACAATCGGGAAGCTTTTGATATTTATGTACAGCACATTTTTCCGGAAGACCGGCCGATGATGATCAATGCATTGCAGGAGCTGATCATTAATGGTAAGCAACTTGATGTAACGCATCGCATTACTGCCCTGGATGGCACAACCCGCTACATTCGTCAGTTAGCCCGCATAGAAAGCAGCCCGGGGCAAGAGTTAAAAGTAACAGGTTCCCTGCAGGATATCACAGAACTTAAACAGCTTGAATTGGAGCGTAACCGGTATCTGTATAGTTTTGAGCATACTTTGAACAGCATCACCGATTGCTTTTTTGAGCTCGATAGCCAAATGAATATTATACGGATAAATGACACTTTTCGGGAACTTATTAAAACTGAAAAAAGCCACATTATAGGTACAAGTATTTTTGAGTTATTCCCTAAAAGTGAAAATAAGTTTTATCCGGTTTACCAGAAAGCACTTGAAGAAAGGGTAATTGTAAGGCATGAAGACTATTCCGTTATCCTGCAACGTTGGCTAAGGATGGCGGCTTATCCCACGGATGAAGGCGTTGCTGTATATTTTTCGGACATTACCGAAGACAGGCTTAAGGATGAGCGCCTGAAAGAAGCGGTTGAACGTTATGAACTGGTTGCCCAGGCAACAAGGGATGTTGTTTATGATCTCGATATTGTCGAAAATAAACTGATCTACAACACCAGCCTCACTCATTTGGTACAGATTCCGCATGAGGAGATCAGCTATGAACTGGAATGGTGGCGCTCATTAATTCATCCGGATGATATAGAAGAAGTAGTGACCAGCCAGGAGCGGATCAGCCGTGCCGGCCTTACAAACTGGGAATGCGAATACCGGCTTAATTGTGGCAAAGGTGAGTATAAATATGTGATGGACCAGGGTTATTTTGTGTATAACAACCAAAAGCAACCCATACGGCTAATTGGTGCGGTGCGTGATATAGATGCCCTTAAGCGCAGTACGCAGGAAAATAAACGCCTGGCAGGTATCATTAAACAGGTAGATAATATGGTGCTTATTACCGACGATTTGCGGAGGTTGCAATGGGTGAACAATGCTTTTGTGGAGCAAACTGGTTACCTGTTAGATGAGGTAAGAAATAAGACGCCTGCTGATTTTTTAGGTGGCTCAAACCATCCGGAGTTCGAAACTATCATCCGCAGGCAGGAAGCCAGGGAGGCGTTTGGTATAGATACGATCATTTATACCAAAAAGGGAACGCCGGTTTGGGTTTCGGCGCAGCTAACACCGGCGTATAATGAAGATAATGCCTTTCAAGGTTACATTATCGTGTGCCAGGATATAACTTACCGAAAAGAAAAGGAAGAGGAGATCAACAGGCAAAACCGGCTGCTCCGCGAAGTAGCCTGGATGAGCTCGCATGAGATCAGGCGTCCTGTGGCAACAATGCTTGGGTTGGTAAACCTGCTGGATATGACCGAAGACGAAAACGAACAAAGAGAGATCTTTTCAAAGCTCCGCGAATGCGCCCGCGAAATGGACAGCATGGTACACGAGATCCATAATCGCATCGAAACCGAAAAAGCCCTGCAAATTGAGCGCGATTTATAAATGGGTACAATAAAACATTTGTCAAATCCAAATCGATAACGGTTTTTAGGTGTTACCAGGATATTTATTGTTGCCTGAAAAGGGTTGCTGTTATTCACTTTTCAGGCTCTTTACGGGGCTCGTTAACGCTGCTTTTATTGTTTGGATACTTACCGTAAGCAGTGTAATGATAAGCGCCGTAAAACCGGTTACGATAAATACCCATACCGATATGCCTGCCCGGTAATCAAAATGCTGAAGCCAGTTGTGCATCAGGTAAAATGCCAAAGGTGTAGCCAACAGCAGCGATATCATAACCAAGCTGATAAAATCGGCAGATAACAGCCGCCAAAGGTTGAAAACTGTTGCCCCCAGCACCTTGCGTACACCAATTTCCTTTACCCGTTGTTCGGCCATAAAGGATGCCATGCCAAACAGCCCAAGGCAGCTGATAAAGATAGCCAGTCCGGCAAAGAAAGCGGCCAGTTTGCCTATGCGTTGCTCGTTGCCAAATTTCTGGGCATAAGCACTGTCGACAAAGGTGTATTGGAAAGGCTGCCCGGGGTTAAAGCGTTTAAATACCTCCTGGATACTTGCTATAGCTGTACCCGCACTCATATTCGGGTTAATACGTAATAGTACTGTGCCGGCAGCGTCTTTATTAAAAAAGTAAACGCATGGTTTCACCTGTCCGTATGGTGAATCAACAATAATGTCTTTAATTACGCCGATAATTTTGAATGTTGCCCCATAAAAGGTGATATTATTTCTTAATGGATCTTTCATGCCCATGAATTTCATGGCAGATTCATTGATGACCACTGCCGATGAATCAGTCAGAAAATCTTTAGAAAACTCCCTTCCTGCTTTGAACTGCCAGCCCGCGGTTTTTCCATAGCCTGCTGATACACCATTCTGCTGAAAGTCAACGCTTAAGTTTGGATCCTTGTCTTTCCACTCAATGGCGCTGGTACTGCCTGCGGTTTGGGTTGGGTTCACATCTCCCTCGGCTGCAGATACCACCATTCCGGTTTTATACAGTTCATTTTTTACCGCTTCAAAGCTTTTGTGGATTTGATCTGTCCCCGGATTAACAGACAGAAGTCCGTCGCGGGTGTAACCCACCGGTCGGTCTTTTGCAAATTGTATCTGCCTGAAGACTACTATGGTGCCTATGATAAGCGTAATAGATACTGTAAATTGTAACACCACCAATACTTTGCGCGGAAGTGCAGCGAGTTTTCCAACTCTGAAAGCTCCCTTAAGTACTCTTACAGGTTGGAAAGAGGATAAGTAAAAAGCAGGGTAGCTGCCTGCCACTATGCCTGTAAACAATGTAAAGCCTATCCCCATAAACCAAAAAATAGGACTGCCCCAAAGTATAGTCATTTGTTTGCCTGCCACCTCATTAAAAAAAGGTAAGCTCAACTGCACAAAAAGTAATGCGAATACAAAAGCAAGGGCCACGCATACTACCGACTCGCTAAAGAACTGATAGATCAACTGGCTCCTGGCCGAGCCAATGGCCTTGCGGATCCCTACTTCGCGGGCACGCTTTTCTGACCGGGCGGTACTCAGGTTCATGAAGTTGATACAGGCCAACAGCAACACAAACACACCAATAATACCAAACATCCATACATATTGAATACGGCCACCCGTATTTTTGCCATCTTTAAACTCATCGTAGAGATGCCATTTGTTCATGGGCTGAAGAAAAAGCGCCGGTTTCTTTTTTGCCAGAACAGCGTTTACATTGCGCAACTTTGCATCTTTTATTTTTAATGATATGGCAGCCATATCCGCGCCTTCAGCGGTTTGAACATACAGGGTACAGAAGTTTGGACGCCAGGGCTCACGCATCGATCTGATATCGTTAGCGGTAAATCCCATTTCCCAGGGTGCAATAAAGCTGAGACCGGCAAAAGTGGCGTTGGAGGGCATATCTTCAAACACTCCCGCCACCTTTGCATTGTAATGATTATCAATTATTAAAGTTTTATTGATGGGGTCATTGTCGCCAAAATAAGCTTTGGCAGTTGATGCCGAAATAAGGATAGATGAAGGGTCGGTAAGTGCGTTGCGGTTGCCTTTTAGCATTTGTAATGTAAACATTTCGGGACCATTAGGCTCCATAAACACACCGGTACGGTTAAGTTTTTTAGTATCAAGCGCCAGCATATGGTCGCCATAACCGGCGCTGTTCACCACTTGCTTAAAGAGGCTTCCATAGTTTTTACGTAATTCTGCAGCCAGGGGCAGTGGTACAGCCTGCCATGTTTGTACCTCGCCATTATTGGTAACATTTTGGATGACCTGGGCAATAGTGTTGCGGTTTTGATGATTGGTATCAAAAGATAGTTCATCCCAGATCCAAAGGCCAATTAGCATGGCTACAGCCATACCAACTGATAGCCCGGCAATGTTAATAACAGAATGCACCTTGTTTTTAATAAGGTTACGCCATGCAATTATTAAATAATTTTTGATCATAAAATTGGTTGTTTAATTGCCCTCCTCAGAATAAACAGACAGACCTGCTTTAAGAACAAAGCATTAAATGTATGCCAAAATGTTAATTTATTGACATTCAAATTGTTAGTTTATTATCTGCTTTGCAATTGTTCGGATTCGGACGATGTGTGTGCGGTTATGATCAATGGTTTAAATTAGCCGGATATGATTGAGTGAATGAAAATTGATTAACCGGAATAGTAGTTGCATTTATAAGCGGGTAAAAGAATGTTTTTATATTATATGTGTTCCTTATTTGTGTATTTTGTTAATTAAATATAATATTATTGATGTAATAGTTTAGTAGTATTGGATATTATTCAAGAGCTGATTTTCTGAAAATAATTGAACCAATTGATCTGTCGGATCGTAAAAAAGGTTGAAGTATTATTGAATATATTATTTAATAAGTTTTTTATTTGTTAAACATGAGGCGGCATTTTTTTTACTTTTTATCGCCGGCGGCTTTAACGTTGCCGGATCATAGCAACTTGTTGTTTATTTTATCATCGATACACCATCAACAGATATTTGTGCGGGTGGAAGCTATTAAACCTGGCACGTATGACCGGTAACTTACTTTGGGGTATTGACGGCTGCAAAGCAGAACAGGTGTAAGGCTTTAGGGAATAAAGATCTCATGAAAAAAACAGAAGAATACTTCAGAATAAGGGGCTGTGCAATCCTTCTCCAATTTCGTTTATATACGAAATGTATAATTATATATGGCATCCTGGGGTGTGCTGTAAATATAGTACCGGGTACACTGCCATGCCAGGCCCAGCCTGATCTTATAAATACGCAGCTTAAAAAGCTTGATAAAGCAAAACACGACACAGATAAAGTAAAGATTTATTACTCCATTTCAAGGCTGTTTTGGAGCAGGAATGCGGATAGTGCACTGCTTATGGCGCAGAAATCCCTTGACCTTGCAAAAACGACCCATTATGAAAAAGGTATTGCCCTTGGGTATTTGGCAAAAGGTGTTGCCCTCGGATATAAAGGTGACTGGCCCGGAGCCCTTGACTGTCATTTGCAATGCCTTCGCATAAGTGAAAAGCTGGGTATGGAGGGATTGTCAGGAAACGAATATAACAATATTGCAGGCTTATACACCTCAATGGAAGATTATCCAAAGGCACTCTATTACAATCAGCAGGCATACAAGATAGCTATGAAGCAAAATGATCCTGCGCATGAAGGCACGTTTAGCCCATTGGTAAACATTGGTGAAATTTTTAAGAAAAAGGGGCTGCCAGATTCGGCCATAGCCTACAATTTAAAGGCATTAGCTATAGCAAAAAAGGTCAAAAACCCTATTTATTTAGCTGCTGCAATGTATAACATTGCCGAAAATTCCATTACAAGGAAAGATTACCGGGTTGCCGAGGACTATTTAAATAAAGCGCTTGATATTGCACAAAAGGCGGGCGACGATGAAGATGTCGCTTACTGCCATACCGGGCTGGCACTTACTGCTTACCATACCGGCAAATACAGTTCCAGTTTGCAATATGCGCAAAAAGGTCTTAATGAAAGCATGAAATCGGGTATCGTCGAACTTATTCAAACTGCTTATAATGTGCTTTACTTAACCCATCAAAAAATGGGTAATTATGAACAGGCATTGTATTACCGTAATCTCGAAGTTGCCCTAAACGATAGTCTGAAAACCGAACAAAGGTTGAATACGATCAAAAAAATGCAATCTGTTTATGAGCTCGAGAAAAAGCAGCAGGAAATTGATTTATTAAATAAAAATAAAATTATAGGTCAGAAAGAACTGGAAAAGGTGAGACTAAAGCGGGATATTTTTACTGCCGGTACCATACTGTTTTTGTTAATTGCCTTTGTATTGTTCAGAAATTATACACAGAAAAAGAAGCTCAGCGAGCAGTTGGCTTTGAAAAATGAAAATATATCAGAGCAAAACCTTCACCTGGAAGAACTTGTACATGTAAAAGACCGCCTGTTTTCCATTATCGGGCACGATTTGAGAGGGCCAATTCATACCATCAGCCATATGATGGAGATCATAAAAGAAAAAAGCCTGTCGGAAGAGGAAAATGATTATTGGATTGAGAAGATAGATGAGACGCTGGTAATAACCTCCAATTTGGTTGAAAACCTGCTGTATTGGGCAAAAAGTCAGTTGGACGGCATACAGCCTAACCCGGCCTGCTTTGATCTGCGAAAATTGATTGATCAAAATGTTATGCTACTGAAGCAGCGGGCCGCCGAAAAGAAAGTGACAATAACAGGTATGGAGATAAACGAGCCTACGACGGTATATGGCGACGAAACCATGATTGATATTGTTATCCGGAACTTAATGGAAAATGCGGTGAAATTTTCGAAGGCTGGCGATCATGTTACTGTGACGGCCGAAAGAAACGGGGATTTTGCCGTGTTGAAAATACAGGACAATGGGAAAGGAATTCCTGAAGAAGCGCAATCAAAAATATTTAACAAATATACCTCATATACCACCTTTGGTACAGCCAGTGAAAAGGGAAGCGGGCTTGGCCTTTTATTATGCAAAGAGCTTGTGGAAAGGAACAACGGCACAATATGGTTTGAAAGTACTGTCGGTATCGGAAGTTCGTTCTATTTTACGGTGCCATCAGTAAAAAATGAAGAACTGGTTGCTGTTTAAAATTGTGAGGGCTTAACTGTGTAAAACGGGATGCCAACTCGTAAATCCGGTGATTTAATTTAGAGCAGGTTTTCAGTATATTGCGTTTCGTATTATATTTATGCCAACTATTTATAAAAATATTTGTTAAGCCAATCATGCAACAAGAAACTACCAAAACCCGGTACAATGATACCGAACTAAACGAATTCAGAATATTGATCAAAGAAAAGATTGGCATGGCACGTGAAGAGCTTCAGGAATTGGTTGGATCGCTGAGCGCCTCAAATTCAAACGGAGACGACGCCGCAATAGCCGGTAAGACACTGGAAGATGGATCTGCCACTTTTGAAAAGGAACAAACCAATCAGTTGGCGGCACGTCAGAAAAAGTTTATAGAACAGCTTGAAGCTGCCTTGATGCGCATCGAAAACAGAACTTATGGTATTTGCCGGTCTACAGGTAAACTGATTCCAAAAGAACGCCTCTTTGCGGTTCCGCATACCACACAAAGCATGGAAGCGAAACTTAAGCAGGCATGAGTTCGGCATTTGTGAAAGAAGGGGAGGCCCGGCACCTTAAAGATGTTGCGCCGAACATCGGCGCACTCCTCTTTTTTCTACGTGTAGAAAATAATGGTACCGTTATCCGTGATGAAAAAATCTATTTCAGCCAAAAGCATGGCCGCGACGTTTACGAAATGAGCGACGGCCTGGCTTACGCGCTGGATGATGAAAATCACTGGTATATCATTCTTGATATATGAAGGCAGAGCTTTTTGGAGGTACCAGTGGTTTGCAAATTGATAGGCCCAAACGGGATTTTTTGCTTGAATATAGTCATTTATCCCGGTTGGGTTACTATGCCCTGCATGAAAACAGTATAGAAGTTAATAGCTCGTTTTATAAAATACCACAGGCCAAAACGATAGCCCGCTGGGCAACAGAAGTAACTGAAGGATTTCGTTTCACTTTTAAATTGTGGAAAGGTATTACACATCAAAAAGGCTTAGTCTTCAACCAGGAAGATATCATTAGTTTCATGCAGGCTATCCATTTGCCGGAAACACAAAGGGGCTGCCTGCTCGTTCAGTTTCCACCGAGTTTGCAGGTTTTGGCCCGTCATCAATTAAAGGAATTGCTCGAACTTCTGAAACCTTACGAATGGTCCATCGGGATTGAATTTCGCCATCCGTCCTGGTACAGGGATGATGTATTTGAGCTTTTAAACTCCTGCCAGGCAGCAATGGTATTGCAGGATATGCCCAAATCGGCCACTCCTTTGGAACTTACTTCCGATGAATTGGTTTATTTGCGTTTTCATGGCCCTTCGGGCAATTACAAAGGCAGTTACAATGAAAGTTTTCTTGCCGAATATGCATCTTATATTAATGAATGGCAACAGGAAGGCAAAACAGTTTATTTGTATTTCAATAATACCGCGGGCGCCGCGTTAGAGAACCTTCGGTCGCTAAAACGCCTGTTAACTCAATAATTGTAAATATTTACAGAGATCTTACTCAAACAACTCCTGCTCTTCAGTATAATAGGTCTTTCTTGAGGAATCATTAACAATAATTACCGCACCTGTTGGGCTATGCTTTTTCTTTGAATTGTGGATGTTCATGAAATCTCTTACTTCGCCATTAATGATATCAGGGTTTGATTTCAGGATGCTTTGTTCTGCATCTTTCAGCACCCCTTTTATTGCTATAACCAGTTCTTTCAATTTGGCCTCCGGTATTTTATTACTTACAGAAAAGGGCGAAATGCGGGCATGCCACAAGATCTCATCGGCATAAGCATTACCAATGCCTCTTATGATCTTTTGATCAAGTAAAACTGTTTTGATATTTGTCTTTGTTTTCGCAAGCCGCTTTTTTAAATATTCAACATCAACATCAAGTGCATCGGGTACGTCCTTTTTGTCGGGATTAAGGGTTGGTGTAGCTATCCCCTGAAAATCGGTAAGTACCAGACCACTATCATCGTCAAAGTGTAGCTCGATAATGCTGTATTTATTTTCGTTTTTCGCGTGGAACAAAAATAATTTGCCATGCAGCATCAAGTGTAAGCCAAGCACATCACCCTTACTAAACTTAATATGAAGTTCTTTGCCTTCGCGGTAAACTTTTTCAAGTTTTTGTCCGCTTAAAATTTCGTCAAGTTCGGCTGTTGTAACGTTTAGTTTTTTTGCGTTTGGGACTTCTATCTTTTTAATGGTTTTACCTGCAAGTGTTTTTTGCAGGTTATGACTAAAAGCTTGCAGATCGGGTAGTTCGGGCATGATATATCGTTTTTATTAGGTAACTAAATGATGTGTTTAATGTTTGTTATGCCAAACCGTTAAATCTCTTAAAACGCTGTATCGCCGTTTCAATGGCCTGGGTTTGTGTTTTGTTAAGTTTGTCAAATGGTTTGAGTTCGATATCAATACTTTTTTTGCCAATGTTTCGGCCCCAGTTGCCAACCACCTGGTTGTTGACTATGATAGTCGGAAAAAAGGTAATAGCCCCCATCTTATTACGAAAGCCGGTGGGGACCATAGCATCCCGTTTTTTATAGGCTATAATCAACTCGTCATAAACAGGCAGAAGGTAAGCCCCGGATTTTTTTGCTGTATTTAAATCCACATCGGCCCCCATCCAATACATAACTCCCCCAACAGTGATATTACTTAACTGTGCTTTGTTTATTTCGATCCCGGTTTTGGCATCTGCAACGGTAAGGCCGCTCCAATGTACAAAATCATTTACTGTGGCAGGGCCATGACTTTTAAAATAACGTAAAACCAGCCTGGCAACAGCCTCATCACGATCTATGATTGGTGTTGCAGGTACCCTTTCGTCAAGTAATGCGTAGGTGAACTGTTTGCCCTGCCTCGCTCCGCTGCAAATTAATTGTTCCAGTTCGGCCTTCATCAATAATATGGTAAGCCTCAGATCGTCGGTAGCTATATTTGCCTGGTGCAGGGCCGAAACAATTTCGGCACGGGTTAGTTGTTTGCCACCCTGCATGGCTTTTGTAAATACATCAAAGCTTTTATTAAAAATGGCATCAGTAACTTCCTGCTTTTTATACATGGCGGCATTGCCTGCATTAATTCTGGGCGCGGTGAGGCTAAGCATCCACCGGATATCCTGAGGTAAAACAAAATGCCAGGTTGGCCTTAGTACGTGGGTTCGTAATATAGTTCCGCTTGTCATAGCCTTTTCCACCATTTTATCGGCAGGCGATAGCATCCGCAAACCAATTGCCCATTTTGCATGAGTGTATTCCTGCGCCTGTATGGCGCACATATATCCAACCACTTCTTCAGGTTTTTTAAATTTGCTGTGATTAAGATGCTGGTTGTATACCCGCAGGCTGGCAATATCACGCTCGGTCATGTTTTATGGTTTTAAATGCTGTTCAAAATAAATATATGGTTATGACAACGGTTTGTCAGCAAGGTAGAATAAAAAACTTGTGTAATTTGTGCTTTTATTCTATAAATGAAAAAGCTGTTTATTTTGAGTTGCATTACGGCTGTTGTAATTGTTTGTGTTGTTGCGCGGGTAACAAAGTATAATCAGTTTCACGATGCCGAAATTAACGGTAAGTTGGAATCTGTTTATCGCTACAGAGACTATGTTATGATTTCCGTTAATGGCGAAGAATTTCGTATAATTCCTGTCTCATTAAGTACAACTGCCAACTTCGATGAGGTTGCTAAGGTTGGTGATACTATATCAAAAAGAGCTGGTAGTGACAAGTTTGATTTGATACACGAAGAAGATGAAGTGTTTTTGTATACGGTTAGAAAATACTGGTGAATTAAATTTTGATACCTGATGTTGAACAGGATAGACCCTAATTATTTTACAGGCGGCTTGGTTGTTGGCATTGCCATCGGTTTGGCTTTACATAGCCTCGCAGTAGGTATAGCAATAGGTGTAGCTGTAGGCCTATCTGTAGGCTCAAGAAGGAAGAAAGGCTAAGAAAGGCTCTTCAGGTTTGGAGCCTTACGAAGCTTTTAAACTTCGCAAGGCTTGATAATGATTAAAAATCGTGGTATAAATTTCTAAACGAACTTCTTAAACCAAAAGTAATCAAAGTGTTTTTTGAATCTTTCAGATCATTTTTTTCCTGGCGGAACAATGCGCCAAGCTCCAGGCGTAAATTGTATTTGGGGTTCAGGATATAGGCAACTGTACCTTCACCGTAATATAACTGAGTGCTTAAACCCTGACCAACAGTGGTAGTGATGTTTGTCGAAGGGATAAATGGTTTGGTAATTATTTTACCATTATTGTCGGTCTTGCTGGCATCTAAGCCATATTTGGCATAATTAAGCTGTCCCTGAAAATCAAATCTGCCAACCGAGTAATTCAGGATACCCAGTAACTCCCTGAAATTGGCTCCATAAGGATGGGCCAGCGGATCGCCGTAGAATGAATAACTGCTTATTGGCTGCTGGTTGCTGTAGGTGTAAGGCTTAACTGTATTATATTCAAATAAATAGTTTAACCTTTTAACCTTGAAAATATCTGCACCGCGGATACCCAGTTGCCAGCCATTGGTGTTATCGGTACTATTACCCGAAAAGAAATCGCTTCCTTTAAACCTGTCGAACATGATCTGTCCGTAAAGTGCAGCTTTATCAAATATTTTGTATTTGGCGTTGAACCCTAAAAATACATTGTCTTTTTGAGATCCGCCTGGCCCCAAAGAACTTGCGAATAAAATGGGGTTTACGAAATTGGCATCAAAGCCCGATCTGCTGCCCTGGTTATCGGCCTCGGGGGTAATGAGCGCATTAAACATTCCAAATGATGCGCGTTTGGTTATATTCCAGTCAATGTAGTGAAACAAAGCCCATTTGCGGCGGTTGCCTCCAAAATAATCAAATTTCTGCGCGGTGGAGGCAAGATCTTCAATATATGCCCAGGCTACCATGTAGCGTACAGGTCCAAGATCAGCCGTAAGTCTTAACAATGGCATATTAGCAGCAAAATCAGACAACAGTACCGAACGGTAACCATCGCCAATAAACATTTTATCCTCACCTAAAGTAATATTAAGCTTTTTTGTCAGAGAATAAGAGAGTATGGCAGTTACATATGACCAATCCTGTGAGTTTCTTGCCTGACCGTTATATTTTCTGGCATATGCCTGGCCCGGGATAAAGCCATTAGCATTTACATAGTCGTTATAGTACGAAACAAACTTAGCCGAGTTTTCAAAACCACTGGTATAAAACGAAAATTTATCACCAACCGTACCGCCAATTTGGTAGCCGCGCACGTTTAAGTTGGTTGATCTACTGTTGTTAAAGTCCCTTCCAGCCTGAACATCGGTAATATAATCGGCGTAAAAAGTATATTCTTTAGCTTTTACATCAAAAAGATGCTCATTAAACAATTTACGCCCTCCCCATGTTTTACGATCTTTAACACCAACATTCATCACCGAATCATAGGTGTGCAGGATAGTACTGTCAATTAAAAAAGGCCGTAGCGAGGTATGCACCGAGTTTTTTACAGAATAAATATCCGAATTGAATTTTTGATACAACTGGTATGAATTGGGTAAATAAACTGATTGAGCCTTTGTTAACTGCGATGTAAGTAAGGCAATTACAGCTATAATAAATGTTTTTCGAAAGCTTAGGGAGTAGAGTTTTTGCATTACAACAAAATAAGTATTAATTGTTCTAAGTTAAAAATTTCATTCATAAATAAGGGTATATACATAAACAGGCGGCTGGTTGTTTGTGTTATGTATAAATTATGCCGTAAATAAAATTTCGTTAATCACGGTATTTCAAAAAGTTAATTAATGTTAAATTTTGTCATGCCCGGGTGTTTTTTTTAAATAAGTTATAAAAATCATGATATTTGCCGCGCTATTAAATCAATTGATATATTATTAAATGCAGTACAAAAAAATCAATAACCTGTTAGGTTGGCTTTGTTTCATTATAGCCTCAATAACCTATATTTTAACATTAGAACCATCTGTAAGTTTTTGGGATTGCGGCGAATTTATTTCGTGCGCCTATCGTTTGCAGGTAGCCCACCAACCCGGCTACCCGGTTTTTGCTATGATTGGCAAGGTTTTGTCGCTGCTGTCATTTGGTGATAATACCAAAGTGCCGTTCTTTACCAATATGGGTTCGGCATTGGCCAGTGGTGCAACCATTATGTTTTTATTTTGGACAATCACTGCTTTTGCCAAAAAGGTGATGGTTGAAAAACGCGACGAAGCTATTGACGGCTATCAATTGTATGTGATTATGGGTGCCGGCCTTGTAGGTGCGCTTGCTTTTACTTATACTGATACCTTTTGGTTTTCTGCTGTTGAAACCATTGTATTTGCCTTATCTTCATTATGTACTGCCATTGTATTTTGGGCAATCCTTAAATGGGACGAACACGCAGATGAGCCTGGTGCCGATAAATGGATTGTTTTTATAGCTTATGTTATAGGTTTATCAATAGGCATCCACCTGTTAAACCTGTTAACTATCCCGGCAATTGCAATGGTTTATTACTTCCGCCGTACTAAAAATATTACGCTTGGCAATAGCATCCTCACCTTTTTGGCCGGCGTAGTGATCCTTGGTTTGGTACAATACGGCATCAGGGGATATACTATTAAGTTTGCGGCCTATTTTGACCTTTTCTTTGTTAATTCATTAGGAATGGGCTTTGGCAGCGGAGCTTTCTTTTTCATTTTACTGATAGTTTTTGCCCTGGTACTGGGTATCCTTTACAGTATCCGCAAAAAGAAGCCGGTATTAAACCTTGCCTTACTTTGCGTTGCATTTATCTATTTTGGATACGGCTCGTTTGCTTACATTCCTATCCGCGCAACTGCTAACACTAATTTAAACAACTCACATCCTGATAACGCTTTTACGCTTTACGGTTATCTTAACCGGATCCAGTACGGTGAAGTACCTTTGCTAACCGGCCCTATGTATGATTCGCAGGTTACCGATCAAAAACAGGGTAGTATCATTTACCGTAAAGGTAAAACCCAATATGAAAATGCCGGTCGTAAAACCGATTATGTTTATGATCACACTACTGCATTGCCGCGTATGTACAGCACTGATCCTAATGATGTGCAGTTTTACAAACAATGGCTACGTATCCCTGAAGGGCAGGCGCCAACCATGGGCGACAACCTGAAATGGATGTTTAGCTGGCAAATGTACCAGATGTACTGGCGCTACTTTTTTTGGAACTTTGTTGGCCGTTATAACGATGCCGACGGACAAACGAGCACCGAAGGTATCGACGGTAACTGGACAACCGGTTTGTTTGATGGTGGCAAACATCTGCCAAAATCGGTAACTGCCGCTACTACTTATACTCCGTTATATGCCTTGCCATTAATAATTGGTTTAATAGGTTTGTTTTTCCATGTAAACCGCCGCAGCAAAGATGCCTTGATTGTAGGCTTGCTATTTTTCTTCACCGGTTTGGCAATCGTATTATATGTAAACCAGGCATCGGTACAGCCGCGTGAGCGTGATTACTCGTATGTGGGCTCATTTTATGCCTTTGCCATATGGATAGGGTTTGGCGTTATTGCCATTGCCGAATTCGGCCGTAAATACATCGACGCTAAATTGGCGGCTATCGGTTCAACCGTTATTGGTTTGCTGGTTTGCCCTGTGCTTTTAGCCGCCAAAGAATGGAAAGATCATGACCGCTCAACCAAAATGACGCCGCATGATATGGCTTACAACTACCTTATTTCATGCCCGCCAAACGCCATTTTGTTTACTTATGGTGATAACGATACCTACTCGTTATGGTATGATCAGGAGGTTGAAGGCATTCGTCCGGATGTGCGCATTGTAAACCTGAGCCTATTCACCGGCGACTGGTATATCCGTCAGATGCAGAAAAAAATGAACAGCTCCGAGCCGTTACCTATTACCATGCCTTTTGATAAATATAAGGAAGGGGTGAGGGATGTTATTTACTTTAACGATCAGAAACTACCCGGCTACCAGGATATTAAAGAGGTTTTTGACTTCATTACATCTGATGACAAAGCTACCCAGGTGCAATATCAAAGCGGCGATTATGGTAATTACCTGCCAACCAAAAACCTGAAAGTTACCGTTAATCCCGATGAGGTTATTGCCAACGGTGTTGTAAAAGCCGATCAGAAAGATAAGCTGGCAACTGCCATGGAGTGGAAATATACTTCAAACTATGTAACCAAAGAAAACCTGGCCATGTTTGATATTTTGGCGCACAATCACTGGAAACGCCCAATTTGCTTTACTACTACTATTGGTAACGAAAACCTGATAGGTTTACAGCCTTACCTGTACAAAGAAGGTTTTACCTATCACCTGATACCGTTTAAACCAGATACTGCCTTGCATGATCAGTTGAGCAAAACCAATACCGATGTGATGTATGATAACGTAATGAACAAGTTTAAATTTGGTAACTTCAAAAAAGCCAAATACCTTGATCATGAGTCAACTTCGATGTTTTACCCGGTAATGGTAACTACTTTCCTTGATCTGGCTCAAAACCTTGTTCAGGAAGGTAAAAACGATAAGGCGTTAAAGGTTGTTCAAAAATACGAAGCCGAGCTTCCCGATCTTTATCCGTATGTAGATGTTGCCGGTCGCAAATTGTATTTAACCCAACTGGCTTATCAACTTCATGACGTGGTATTGGGTAATAAACTTGCCACCAATATTGATGATTACCTTACCGATCAGTTGGATTATAATGCCTACCTGCTTAGCCAGGATGTGAATAGCATCAATGGCCGTGATGTGCAGATTGGTATGCAGGTGTTAAATGGCCTGGTGCAGTTTACTAAAGACAATCACCAGACAGCGCTTGCTACCAAATTTGAAAATCAATTAAAAGGTTACGAAACAAAATTCCGCGCTGTATTAGGCGGAGGACAATAATCCTTGATTATATTCTATTCGCAAAGCCATCCCGGTTTCGGGGTGGCTTTGTTGGTTTAAGAGGATATCTCGCTTCAAATGCATTATTATTCTATATATACCAACATGTTAAATATTAAAATAGTTACATCAAATTAACCCGGTTTTCTTTATTTTCAAAGCCGGTATACAAAAGCTTTTAAAATGCGTTTTACGTTTTCCCTTTGTTTGGTGATGTTGTTTTGGTGCAGCGGGGCTGCTTTTGGCGATACACCGTCGGTGCATATTTCCGCAAAGCCGAATTGGCTTAGCGCCATAAAGCCCTATAATCAGAAACCTTCGTCACGTACCGTCGAGCGGGGCTTTTATTACGAGCTTATTGAAGAACAAGTGCAGGTTGAAAAACAAGCCGATTATAATCATATTATCAGGGATATAGTTTCTGAAACCGGCATCCAAAATGCGTCGCAGATCTCCGTTAGCTTCGATCCGGCTTATGAGCGGCTCGACTTTCATGATATCACCGTTTGGCGCGATGGTAAACCTTTAAACCGTTTAAAAGCTTCGGCTTTTAAGGTACTGGCCGATGAGCAGGATTTATCGAATTTTATTTACCAGGGAAGCTTCTCTGCTTTGTGTATTCTTGATGATATCCGCAAAGGCGACCGGATTGAATATTCATACACCATCACAGGCCGTAATCCTATATTGAACGGTAAATTTTGCTCAAATATGTATGTTCAATGGTATACACCAATAGCACATCATTATACAGCTATAATCGCATCATCTCAGCGTAAGCTGAACTTTAAAACTTTTAATACGGTACCCAAACCTGTCATCAGCGAAGCAAATGGCTTAAAACGCTACGAGTATGAAGGCTTCCAGGTGCCGCCCGCGCATGATGATGACAGCCAGCCCTCGTGGTATAATGAACGCGGCTTTATACAGGTAAGTGAGTTTGCAAGCTGGGCCGAAGTTGTTAATTGGGCCTTAAGTATTAATCCGCCTGCATTAAATATTAAAGGAGAGCTTGGTGAGCGGATTACGAAACTGAAAAAGGATGCCGGTAATAATAAGGAAAAATATTTCAGAGACGCTGTTCGCACGGTGCAGCAGGAAGTGCGTTACATGGGCATTGAAATAGGTGAATACTCCCACCGGGCCAATAATCCCGAAAAAGTATTTAAACAACGTTATGGCGATTGCAAGGATAAGTCGTTGTTGCTGGTGTCGATGCTGAAAGCGGGAGGGATTGACGCCTCGATGGTTTTGGTAAATGCCGATATGAACGAACATGTTGAGCAATACATACCTACGGCTTACGCCTTTAACCATGCCGTGGTAACTGCCAATGTGAACGGAAAACAGGTTTGGGTTGATGCCACTATGGATAACCAGGGTGGTGAGGGTACTGATATTTATTTTCCGCGCTATGGTAAAGGATTGGTATTGAAAGAAGGCGGCAACGCGCTCACTTCCATTCCGCCATCAAAAGGCGGCAAAGTTATTGGAGAGGATGTTTACACCGTAAAGGATGGGAAATCACCGGTGCTGTTCACCGTAAAAACCACCTACACCGGTGATGAGGCCGATTATATGCGGGGCAAACTGGAATCATCGGGTATGGCCGAAACAGAAAAGAGCTACCTCGACTATTACGCAAAGATCTATAATAAAATAGAGGCTAAGGATTCGATTACCGTAAGGGATGATTTGAAAGCCAATAGACTTACTACCATAGAAACTTATAAAATAGGTGATTTCTTTAAAAAAGATTCTACCAGCGACAAACTTACCGCCAATCTGTTTGCCAATTTTATTTACAACCAGTTTCCCTCAATAACCGGTCGTATTAAAACGCCGGTTTCTCTTACCTACCCTTACGATGCCAGTTATGCTATTAAGGTGGTTTTGCCCGGCGGGTGGAATATTAATGAAGATCATGATTCCATTAAGCGGGACTATTATCGCTATGAGTCGGATTTTACTGCTGCGGGCGATACCTTATCGCTTAACTATAAATTATCGTTTTTGAGTGACTATGTACCGGTAAACAAGCTCGATGAGTTTAAAGCCGATATAAAAAAGCTTAACGGTACCAGTTTGGGTTACAGTTTTTCTTATACGCCGCAAGGTGCGGTAAGCACGTCAACCACAAATAGCACATTAATTTTGGTTGTGTTATTGTTAACGGTTGGGCTTGTTGTACTGGGCGTGTGGCTTTATCAAAGAGAAACGCCGGGCATTGTGTTTGCTTACGGATCAACCTTTGTGCCGATAGGAGGATGGCTCATCTTAATTGCGTTGGGCTTAGCTGCTACTGCTTTGGTAACCGGTTCAAACATGGTTACAGGCGATTATTTTAGCCTCCACACCTGGAATGTATACCAGGGCAATCAGCATGAGTTTAATTTTAGGTCGCTGGTCGTTATAGAGGCAATTGGCAATATTACATTAATGGTTTATGCCCTTTTTTGCCTGGTGTTGCTGTTAAACAAGCGCGACATACTGCCTGTTTGTATCACCGGTTATTTTGCTTTTGGTTTCGTTTTCTTTCTGACGGATTATATTTTGGCTGCCAACATCAGTAGTAAGCTTGCAGAAACAGCGCTCAGCCCGCTTTTACGATCAATAGTTACGGCAGCCATATGGATCCCTTACTTCAAAAAATCGTCGCGTGTGCAGGAAACTTTTATTGTGCCACATCCGCCCTATAACTATAGTTACGAGGGCCCCGGAGTTGCAGAAGAACCGGCGTCGTAAATTATTGGCTGGTTAGGGGCTCTTATAATCGGGTTTTAGCTTTTAATCGACAGAAATTTTCGGCATTTAACGAAATATCGCCATGTGATTTGGGTGGTTGAAATTCAAAGCGTTGAAAATCAGAGGCATGGTTGTGTGGTATGCGGTTTGTGAATGCAAGGGCAACCATTTTCTTGCCTTTTGCATAAACAATGTCCGATAAATTGATGTTTCTCCCCGGTGCATGGCTGCAAATAGAAATTTTTAAAATAAATTTGATTTACTTTTAACAACAAAACACTACGATGAAATTTCAACCGCTGTTAGAACAGGTAAAACAGTACGCTATATCCTATTTTGACGTACATCATGATCCCGATTTAATTTATCATAATCTGAGGCATACTAAAGATGTTGTTGCAGCGGCTACTCAAATTGCTAACCACTATCAGTTAAGTGACGAAGATTTTTTTGTAGTGATCTCTGCGTCCTGGTTTCATGATACCGGGTATTTCACTGATAAAAAGGACCACGAATCAAAAAGCGTAGCGCTGGCTACACATTTTCTTAAACAGCATAAAGTTGATCAAACAGTTATTGACAAAGTGTCTGGGTGTATTTTGGCAACCAAAATGCCGCAAAGCCCTGCCGATTTACTGCAGCAGATCATTTGCGATGCAGATTTGTTTCATTTAGGTACCGATGACTTTCGCGATAAAAATAAGTTGTTGCGCAAGGAGATGGAAGCCATCAAGAAACATGATATTGATAAGGACGAATGGCGTAGCTACAACATTGAGTTTTTGCAGGGACACGAATATTATACCGATTACTGCCGGCTGCTGCTTAATGATCAAAAACATAAGAACCTGCAAAAGCTAATTGAAAAACAGGCTGATGTTGAAGTTAAGGAAACACCTGAAATGCTTACGGCTGATGAAGGTACAGCCTCTGTCATTACGTATGAAAAAGAGAAGGAAAAAGATAAAGATCATGATGACGACCATGGTGGCAAAAAGCATAAGAACGACAGACCCGACCGTGGTATAGAAACCATGTTCAGGATCAGCTCCAGCAACCATCAGCGTTTAAGCGATATGGCCGATAATAAAGCCCACATCATGATCACGGTTAATTCCATCATCCTTTCGGCTATTATCAGTTTAGTACTGCGTAAGCTTGATGAGCATTCAAATTTGCTGATCCCAACTTTCATGCTCCTGTCTGTTAGTTTGGCTACCATGATCTTCTCCATACTTTCAACCCGTCCGTCAATTCCACCTGGCTTGTTTACACCCGAGGATATCAATAAAAAAACAGTTAACCTGTTGTTTTTCGGTAACTTCTACCGCATGTCATACCAGGACTACAGCGATGGTATGGAAAAAATGATGGAAGACCGCGAATTTCTGTATGGCAGCTTAATCCGCGATAACTATTCGCAGGGGGTTGTGCTGGGCAAAAAATACAGGCTGCTCAGGGCATCGTACAATATATTCATGTTCGGCCTTATCGTATCGGTGGTAGCATTCATTATATCTTCATTACTGTAGGCGGTCGGGATACTGCCAAAAACAAAATCTACACCTATGGAATACTCATTTTTCGACAGGGACCTGAGCTGGTTACTTTTCAATGAACGCATATTGATGGAGGCCGAAAGCGAAGAGCTCCCTGTAATGGAAAGGGTAAATTTTCTTGCTATATTCTCATCCAATCTCGACGAATTTTATCGTGTGCGGATGCCGGTAGTAATGGCATTGCACAAGCTTAACCTGCATAATAAAACCGATGAAAGTGAGGATGTGCTATATAAAGCCCAGCAGTTGGTAGAAGCCCAGCAAAACCGCTTTGGGAAAGTTTTTAGAGGCAGGCTTATTCCGTTGTTGAAAGAAAATAATGTAAACCTGCTGTTCAATGAACCTATCCCGGCTTCTATAGGTGATAGGGTGAGCGATTATTTTTACAGCCAGGTACTTGCTTTTTTGCAACCCATTGACATCGTGGGCGGTAAAAAACAGTTCTTCCCCGAAAATAACAGGTTATACTTTTTGGTAAACCTTGGTTTGGAGAAGGAAAAAGAGCGGTCAGTGATCCTCAATATTCCGTCCAACCAGTTACCCCGATTTTTTAGCGTTAATGAAGATGGTAAACAATACATCATTTTTCTTGACGATATTATACGCTATAATCTTAACAAGATCTTCAAAACGGAAGAAATAAAAGGCTGTTACAGTTTTAAAATAACCCGCGATGCCGAACTTGAGTTAAGTGATGATTACGATGGAGATGTTCAGGAGCAGATTGAAAAACAATTGCAAAAGCGCGATCAGGGCTTGGCAACACGTTTTTTGCACCAGCCAGGTATTCCGTTGCGCATATTGCATTTGATTGAAGATAAACTGGGGGTACAGGGATCAAGTATTGTGGAAGGTGGTTTTTACCACAATCTTAAAGATTTAATGGGTTTGCCGATAGGTATCTCATCTTTAAAATACGCCAAATGGCCACCGCTGGTAAACCGGCAAATCAGTGCAGACGAATCTATATTTGATTATATAGATAAAGGCGATTGTATTTTTCATGCACCTTACCAGTCATACAACGCTATTCTCCGTTTTTTTAATGAAGCGGCTATCGATGAAAATGTTGAGGAGATTTCTGTTACGCTTTACCGCGTAGCCAGCGATTCGAGGATTGTAAATGCGCTGATCAGTGCTGCTCAAAGCGGTAAAAAGGTGCGTGTGTTGGTTGAGCTCAAGGCCCGTTTTGATGAAGCCAATAACATCAAATGGGCTAAAAAACTAAAAGCTGCCGGTGCCAATATCATTTACAGCGATAAGGCCATAAAGGTGCACGCCAAGGTTGGCCTGGTAAAGCGTCTTGTAGATGGCCGGGTAAAATATGCCGGACTTTTGGCTACGGGTAATTTTAATGAAAGTACGGCTGCCTTTTATACCGATCACATCATGATGACGGCCAATCCGCAGTTGCTGCGCGAAATGGACCTGCTGTTCATCTATCTTGGTAAAAAAGCAAAATCAGCCGAAGGCTATGATATTGATTTTAAACACCTGTTAGTTGCGCAATTTAACCTGCAATCAAAATTTATTGAGCTCATTGACAGGGAAATTGAGCAGGCGCGTAAAGGTAACCCGGCAGGAATTACCATAAAACTCAATAACCTGGAGGAGCGGATACTGATTGGCAAACTGTATGAAGCATCACAGGCAGGGGTGAAAATCAGGATGATTGTGCGCAGTATTTGTTGTTTAATACCGGGAATACCCGGCATGAGCGAAAATATCACCATAAGACGTATAGTTGACCGTTACCTGGAACATGGGCGTATTTTCATATTCCACAACAGCGGCAACCAGGAGGTTTTTATGGGCTCTGCTGATTGGATGAACCGTAATATTTACCGCCGTATCGAGGTTTGTTTCCCTGTTTACGACGAGGGTATCAGGAAGGAAGTGATAGATATGCTTGATATCCAGCTGGCAGATAACGTGCAGGCTGTAAATTTAAATGAACAATTGCAAAACATAAGGGTTGATAAAACTGAGCCGCAGGTACAATCGCAGCAGGCCATTTATCAACTTTTACAGCAAAAAAAATATGACAGGGGTTAAAAAACAGGGTGCTAAACAGGTACTGGCTCTTTATGCAGCCGGTATGCTTGCCGTGGCAGTTGTTTTTTTAATCATCTCTTGTAAAAATAAAGAAAAGGCAATTCCTGTTAGTCCGCCGGGATATGACCTTAATAACCCTGTTAAATACAAAATGCCCGAAGATCTTACCGAAATCTCCGGCTTTGCATTTCACAATGGTAAAAATGATTCGGTTTATGCCGAGCAGGACGAGGAAGGGTTTTTGTTTAGCCTGAAACTGGGCGATAAAAAAGCTAACTATACCAAATTTGGCAAAAGTGGTGATTATGAAGATGTAGCCATATGCCGGGAACAGGTGATCATGCTTAAAAGCGATGGTACATTATTCACTTTTCCTTTTAGCCAGGTTAGGACCAAAGAAGTAACCAAGGTACAAAAAACTAAAGGCCAGCTACCCGAAGGAGAATTTGAAGCCATGTGTGCCGATGAAAAGACCGGTCTGGTTTACGTTCTGTGCAAGCATTGCGTCGATGAAAAAACATCCAAAAGTAGTAGCGGCTATATCCTGAAACTACAACCCAATGGCTCGTTGAAACAAACCGGCAGTTTTGTAATCGATGTTAAAGAAATTGAGCGCCTCGTCGATAAAAAGCGTGTGCCGTTCCGCCCTTCGGCAATGGCAAAAAATGTATTTACCAATGAGTGGTATATCCTTTCGTCGGTAAATAAAATGCTGGTAGTTACTGATGTTAACTGGAAGGTGAAAAACGTTTACCCTTTAAGTGTTACTATATTTGGGCAACCCGAAGGTATGGCATTTGATAACCAGCGCAACCTGTATATCTCTAATGAGGGAGACCAGTTGAGCGCCGGTAACATATTGAAATTCAGCTTTAAGAAGTAGCGTTTATAATATCGCTAAACGTAATACAACATACATCTAACCGAACCTCATGATTAAAAAACTACCCTTGTTATTTGTTTTATTATTAGGCATGCTCAAGGCAAATGCCCAGGATTCGATAAAGTATAGGACGATCCTGATCGGTGACGCCGGAGAAATGGACATGCAGCAAAGCGCTGTTTTAAAGCATGCAGCTGCGAATGTGCTCAAAAATAAAACTTCGGTATTTTATCTGGGAGATAATATTTATCCGCGCGGTATGGGTTTACCCGGCAGTCCGGAAGAAGCCCAAACTAAAAAAATCCTGCAATCACAATACCAGCCTATGCGGGCTGCCGGCGCACCTGTATATTTTATACCCGGTAATCATGACTGGGATAAGATGGGGCCTCTCGGCTTGACTAAAATAAAACGGCAATGGGAGTTTTTAGATCAGCAGGGCGATAAACTGCTTAAAATGGTACCTGAAAATGGTTGCCCCGATCCTGTTGAGATTAATTTGACGAATGATCTAACCGTAATAGCTTTTGACAGCGAATGGTGGTTATATCCTTTCAATAAAAGTAACCCAGGTGCCGAGTGCGATTGTAAAAACAAAGATGACATTGCAGATAAGATCAAGCTGATTTTTGAGCGAAACAAAGATAAAGTGATCATACTGGCATCGCACCACCCGTTCCAGAGTTATGGTACACATGGCGGGTATTTTTCGCTCAAGGATCATATTTTTCCGTTTACGGTGGTTAACAAAGATCTTTGGGTACCGCTGCCGATTATCGGGTCGTTTTACCCGTTTCTGCGCTCCACATTTTCAAACCCCGAAGATTTGGGACATCCGCTATATAAAGAGATGATCAGAAAAGTGGATGCGGTTTTTAGCAGTTTCCCAAACCTTATTCACGTGGCAGGGCATGAGCATGGTCTGCAGTTTATCAAAAGTAAACAGATACAGGTGGTTAGCGGAGCGGGAGCTAAGCAAACCTATGCCATCAAAGGCAAATATTCGCTTTTTGCCGATGCTACGCAGGGCTACGTTATTGCCGATCTGTTGATAGATAAACGGATGCGTTTTACTTATTATATTGATAGTGAGCAAGGTGTTAAGCAGGTGTTTACCTATACACAACCATATACATCAGTAAAAAATGTTCCTGATACGCTCCATACACCTATCAAGACGGATAGCATCATGGTTAGGGTTCATCCTAAATATGATAGCGTAAGCAACTTTCACCGCCGTTGGTTTGGCGAAAACTACCGTAAGGAGTGGGCTGCCGAAACTAAGCTGCCGGTGATCAGGCTATCAGAAATTCATGGCGGTTTAAAAGCCGAAAGTATTGGTGGTGGTTTCCAAACCCACTCACTCCGTTTAATTGATAAGGATGGGAAGGAGTGGGTGTTACGCAGCGTAGAGAAGCAGCCGGAAAAGATCCTGCCCGATGAATTCCAGGAAACCTTTGCTAAAGATTGGGTTAACGATGCCATGAGCGCGCAGCATCCATTCTCCGCACTGATTGTGCCTCCGCTGGCTACAGCCGCCCGTGTGCCGCATGCCAATCCGATAATCGGTGTGGTTTCGCCCGATCCTGTTTTAGGCCAGTATGCCCACATTTTTGCCAATAAGGTTTGTTTGCTTGAAGAGCGTGAACCGGGTGGCAAATCTGACAATACGGTAAAAATGATAGGCAAAATGCTGGAGGACAATGATAACACGGTGGATGGCGAAGAGTTTTTACGCGCCCGCCTGCTCGATTTACTAATTGGTGATTGGGACAGGCATGGCGATCAGTGGCGCTGGCGCGATGAGGATAAAGGGAAAGGTAAATTTTATACTGCCGTCCCGCGCGATCGCGACCAGGTATTTTACACCAACCAGGGAATATTGCCAACCATAGCAGCGCAGCCATGGATTGCGCCGAACCTGCAGGGTTTTAGCGGTGAAATTTACAGTGTAAAATATTCCTTATGGAAAACCATGTTTATGCAACGGTGGCCATCTGTACAATACAGTCATGAGCAATGGACAAAAATCGTGAATGATTTTGTTGCTGCCGAAACGGATGAGGTGTTGGAAGCCGGTTTAAGGCGCCTGCCCGAATCATCATATAAACTAAGGCATGATGTATTACTGAAACAACTAAAAGAACGTCGTGCCAATATTCCGGCCGAAATGGAGTATTACTATAAGTTCATCAATAAAATAGTTGATATACATACTTCCAATAAAAATGAGCTGGTAACGGTAAAGGATGAACCTAATGGCAGCCTGAATGTGGTGATTAATAAAATAAATAAAAATGGTGAGGTTAAGGATACCCTTATGAACCAGAATTATCACCCGGATATTACCAAAGAGCTTCGCATTTATGTTGGCGGTGGAGATGACAAAGTGGTGCTTGATAACGCTACTTCGCCAATAAAACTGCGGTTTATTGATAGCACCGGTATCAAAACATACAATATTGTAAAATCGCTTAACACGGTACAATTGTATGACCGGGGCAAAAAGTTGAGCATAACCGGCGACGAATCAAGTGTTAACAAACATATCAGTAAGGATAGTGCCAATACCTCGTTTCTGCGGGTTAACCTTATGAATGTAATAGCGCCCCTGGCCAATATCTCTTATAACCCGGATGAAGGTGTACTGCTTGGTGCCGGTTTTAAATACACCCACCAGGAAGGCTTTCAGAAATTACCTTATAATGATGTGCAAACGGTATTTGCCAGTCACTCGTTCAGTACAAAGGCTTTCAAATTTAGTTACAACGGTGAGTGGATCCATGCTTTTGGTAAAGCTGATTATTTAATGAATGTTCAGTTTGATTATCCGGATAACATCAACTTTTTTGGCAGAGGAAACGAAACATCATTTATTAAGATTGGCGACTATCGCAAATATCATCGTACCCGGTTCACTAATCTTACATTTAGTCCGGCTTTCAGGTGGCGTAACGAATCGGGTACTTCTGTAACGGTAGGCCCTGCGTTTCAGTACTATAAATTAGATGTTGATGACAATATCGGCCGATTTATTACATATCCGTTACTGACAAATGCGCCCGACAGTTATACCTTTGATAAAACAAAAATGCATGCCGGTGTAGTTGTTAATTTTATCAACGATAAACGGAATGATAAGGTGCTCCCGGCCTGGGGAAGCTTTGTAAATATTAAACTTCAGGAGTTTAATGGCTTAAATAACAGCTCCACAAGTTTTGCTCAATTAATACCCCAGGTTGCTTTATATAAAAGCCTGAATGCCAAAAGCACTATTGTTTTGGCCGATAGGATAGGTGGCGGTATTACCATTGGCAAAACAGCCTTTTATCAATCGTTGTTTTTAGGGGGGCAGGATAATTTATTAGGTTACAGGCTTTATAGGTTTGCCGGTCAGCACAGTTTTTATAATAACCTGGAGCTGAGGATAAAATTGAGCGATTTTGCAAGTTATATAGTTCCCGGCCAGATAGGTGTTATCGGATTTTATGATATAGGCCGGGTTTGGGAAAACGGGCAAAGCTCAGATAAATGGCACAACGGCACCGGAGCTGGTTTTTATGTTGCACCGGCAAGGCTGGCAGTTATTAAAATAATTGCCGCTTACTCTGAAGAAGGATGGTACCCTTATCTTTCAACCAGTTTCAGATTTTAATAAAGGGTAAAATTGTAATTGAAAAATGCACACAGAGGTACTCAATATAAGCAAAAACGAATGTACTATTTGCCAGGTTGAAACATGCCTGACATTTAACCCGTTCGTTGCGCATTTAAAAGAACGGATTGCTACCGAAAAAACGCTCAAGAGCGAGTTTTACCGCTATGTTTTAGAGCGTTTTGAGCATGACATATGTATTGACCTGGATATGCGGCCAACCGATGCCGAAAAATACCGGGAAATGCTGGAGCTTATTTACTCCATACTTACACCGCCGATAGCCAACGAAAAGGAATTTCACTGGGCACTGAGCACACCGGTACCTGATAAGATCTTTTTCAGTACCGAGGCTTTTTATGAATTTCACTCAAGCCACCATTCAAATTTGTATGCGCTTAATGTATCCAAGAACGAAATGTTCAGCGACAGGCAAAAACGGTTTATTTACAACCTGATCCTTGAGCGGATGTATGGCTTTTCATCAGCAATGAAAAATGAATTGCTGTTTTCATATCAAGATCCCGAAACAGGTCTTTCGCGATATTTTAATATCCAAACTGATGCCCGTTTTGTAGAGATTGAATTGAATGGCGAATTGCCCGAACTTAGTTTTGATACTATTGAGCCCTATTTACATTCGCACACGAGCCTTGAGTTAATTGAAAAGGTTATACCGCTTAATATTTTTAAGTTTAAAGGGTTTTGTATAATTACATTAACCGATGTAACGTTAACCCACGCGCTAGATAGTATCCGAACAGAGTTGGTAAATCATTCGGCAAATGAAGAGGAGCAGTATGCGCATATCATCAGTTCACTTAAATCTCTTGCCGAAAGTCCGGGTATTGAGTTTGGGCTGATGCCTTTTTTAACTATCAATAACGAGCCTATATTTGATAACGACGAATGCTCCAGGAGTATCCTGCTTAAGGCTGCCAAAGATTTTAACCTTGCCGAGGAAACTTTTGACGCTGTTGTTGAAGACTATAACCAAAACCCCAGGCCTATCTTTTTCAATTCCATAACCGACGATAAGATAGGTAAATTCCCCTTTTTACAGGTTTTGAAACAGGCGGGTATTAAATCGTACGGTATTTTTCCGGTGTATTATAATAAGAAAAATGTGGGTATAATGGAAGTATATTCTTATAAAGAAATTGTTTTTTATGAGAAATTGCTTTCAAAATTACAGGCCACCATTCCGCTGATAGCACAGCTGCTTCAAAACAGTATTGATCAGTTTGAGGCACGTATTGCCGGGGTTATCAAACATAAATTTACATCGTTACAGCCATCGGTTCAATGGAAATTTAATGAGGTAGCCTGGAATTATCTTAAGGAAAAAAGAAAGAAGAAAAAGAGTCCCGAAATTGAAACGGTGTCATTCAGCCATGTTTACCCATTGTTTGGTGCTGTTGATATCCGCAACTCCACAGTTGAGCGCAACAGTGCCCTGCAGGAAGATTTGAAAAGCCTGCTCACCATACTGATTGAAACCCTGCAGGTTTTAAATCAAGATATTCATTTAAGCCTTACCGGTAAGCTGATATCTAAGTGTGAAGAATGGCTTGAACGCATCAGCGGTTACATTACTACCAACGATGAGTTGATGTTAGATACCTTCCTGCATAATGAGGTTAATCCGTTTTTGGAACATTTCAGAAATAATTATCCTGCCGAAAGGGAGATCATTGGCAGGTATTTCGACGCAATGAACGAAGAAACCGGTGCTTCATTTGAGAACAGGCGGAAGTTGGAAACCTCGATGCAACTCATTAACACGTCTATCAATCAATACCTGGAACAGGCCCAGACAGAAGTACAGGAATCATTCCCCTGTTATTTTGAAAAGTTCCGTACAGATGGCGTGGAATATGACATTTACATTGGGCAATCAATAGCACCTCAGCGTGTTTTTGATACGTTGTACCTTAAAAATATCCGTTTATGGCAGTTAAGGTCGATGGCTGAGATAGCCCGGATGACCAACGATCTCGGTGATCAGCTTTCGCGACCTTTGCAAACCACGCATTTGATATTCATCCACTCAAACGCTATAGATATTAGTTTTCGAAATGATGAAAGGCGTTTTGACGTTGAGGGGGCTTACAATATCCGTTATGAGGTGATCAAAAAACGTATCGACAAGGTTTTGATAGCAGGGACCTTTGAGCGCCTTACCCAGCCTGGCAAAATAGCTATGGTATATTTTAACCCTACTGAAGCGGCCGAATACGACGAATATATCAGGTACCTGCAACTACAGGGCTACCTGCTTGATGACCTTGAATATCTTGAACTGGAAGAATTGCAGGGGGTTACCGGCTTAAAAGCGTTAAGGGTTGGGGTTAACTACCAGTTGCCTTTATTGAACCAATAATGCATAAAGCTTAAGGCTGAAAGCTCAAAGCGAAAAGAAACAATACGTGCAAAAACTTTAAGCCTTGAGCTTTGCGCTTTTAGCTTAACGTAATAAGATTGTTTTCCGCATTAATAAATCAGTTTGCTTGTCGCTGCCTAAAACAAACTCGTGGCTGCTGAATAATTCAAAGCCATGCTTTTTATAAAAGGCCAGTGCTTTTTTGTTATGTTCCCAAACGCCAAGCCAAACGTATTGAAGGTTTTTAGTGGTTGCTTCTTTTAAGGTGAAATCAATAAACTGGTGGCCTATCTTTTTGCCATGATGCTCTGCCAAAACATAAATACGTTCTATTTCAACAGCCTCAGGGTCCTGAAGCTCGGTTTGGGCCGCACCATAATTTAACTTGAGATAGCCGGCTATTTCATCGTCAAGCATAGCGAAGAAAAAATGGGAGTTTGGGTTACTGAGCTCTGATTGTATTTTCTGCGGGGTAAAGGCCACGGCTGCATATGCTTCCATGTCCTCCGGCTTATTTAAATGCGCGAAGAAATGGAAAAATGTTTTTTTGCTTAACGCCAATAATACATCGGCATCGGCCAAAGTTACTTTTTGAATAGTTACTGTTTCTGTAGCCATGAAGCAAAACTAAAAAACTAATGCTTCAATCAAATTGTTCTTTCAGCCTTACCAGCCTGTCAATCATGAGGTTTAATTTTTCTTCCTCGTTCTTAAACATCCGGGGTTTAAGGTAAAATGTGGTGAACAAAAACCAAATGCCGATTGATGTGTAGGTAACTATTTTAAAGGTAAGCGATGAATGTTCAAGTACTTCGATAAAATACATGGCTAAACCCGCGCTTAGCAATAGTATATAGGTATAATAAAACCAGCCAATAACCTTGCTGCGGTTTTTTTGATATGCCTTAAGACTGTCAAGATACTCAGCAGGATTAAGGGTGGCGTCGCGCTTGCTCAAAATGTGGTAATGGCGTACCATTAATGAAAGGTACATGAGCATGGTTACCAGCACAATCAAAATCCCGATGGTGGTAACTGCAGATTTGAATGCCAGGAAAAAAGTGACGACGAAAGCGAAAGCTACGGTTACAACCATGGCCACAATGCTCCAGTATAACTTTTGGGTTATACTCCTTATTCCCTTCTTTACCTGCTTCAGCACCTCTTCCACCGAAAGCTGATCTGGTTTTGGCTGTCCCTGCCAAACCGACATCAAATGATCAAAGTCTTTCATACTGGTTATATAACTCCGTTAATTTTTGTTTTATACGATAAATTTTCACCCTCAAATTCCCTTCTGATATGCCCGAAATTTCGGCAATTTCGGGGTACGGCACCTCATCAAGCACCATGGTTATAATAATCCTTTCTGATTCTTCCAGTTTTGAAATACACTTGTATAGTAAGGCTACCTGCTCGTTTTTGTCAGATAGTTCTTCGCGCTTTGTTTCGGCTAATTGTGGAGTTAGTTCGTCTTTGGCCTGGCGTTTTTCCGAGCGCAAATAGGTTAAACAGGTATTTACAGCAATGCGGTAAATCCAGGTTGATATCATGGCCTGGTTACGGAATTTCTCTAAATTTTGCCAAACCTTTAAAAAGGTTTCCTGTAACAGGTCGTTGGCGGCATCGTCATCGCCGGTATAACCATAGCACAGATGGAATATCTTTTTAGAATTAGCTTCATATATCTGCTTGAATGCTGCTTCTTTGTTGGCCACTTCAGTTAATTTTATATTTAGACGATGTTAAGCTTTGTATGTTACAACAAATGATCATTCTTTTTAAACCAGCCCAGCTTGCTCTCGGCATCGCTTATTAATTTATTGTAACTGTCCTGGTAATCAAATTGTAAGTCTTCATGGAGTTTATTGATCAACCCACGGATCTTTTCAACCTGCCTTGTTAATATCAGCCTTAAAGGTTTATATGATGTACGCCTGTCGGCATATTCGATATAGTTTTCGCAAAAATTGATCAATAATTCAATCTCGGCACCTTTTGAGGCCATGAATTTAGTGTACTTACTTAATAGTCTCAGTATTTTACGCATGCCCTTTGCAGCGTTGTAGCTCAAAGACGATAGCTGACTGAACATGAACCCGGCTTCGGCCTTTACCTTTTCAACAAAGGCGGCTTCATCATGGGCCTCAAAAAGCAGGTAGGCAAGGAGTTCTTTGTTTTCCTTTTTGTAGCGCGCCAAACGGAGCATCAATTCGGCCAGCTGCTCGTTAGGCAAGTGCTGAATCTCTTTTTTTATATGCTGTAATCCGTAAGTTGTGGTACTCATGTTGTAAATAAGCGGGCAAATTACTAATTGTTTAAATATTTTTTCACGAATGACCTTTGCAGTTCAAGAAAATTAAAACTAATTACACGAATGCGGACGGGGAACCATTCGTGTAACTCGTTTTAATTCGAATAATTAGTGAGGGAATTAAAACACGACTGCTTTGGTGCAATAATTTTGTTTCTTCATTTAACTTAATCATAAAATAGAATATTCCTATGCCTGTTTAAACAGCGCGTAAATTTTGTAGTTTTGCAGGCTTATTAAATTAAATGAAAAAAAGCAGACTGACGCTCTTCATTTTTATCGCACTGGTATTGGGTGTGATAGCCGGTTATATTTATAACACTTATGTTTTTGCCGATCTCAATAAACAGCTTAGCACTGCCGGTGCAACTATTAAAAGCATCGACAAAAGTATAGAAGCATTATCCGATACTACCGCATCGGCTTATAAAGATCTTAAACTGCAAAGAATAGCCCAGGTAAAACTACAAAGCCAGGCTACAGATGCACGGGAAGATAAACTTGAGCTTTATAATATCCTGAGCAAAATTTTTCTTAACCTTATTAAAATGATTGTAGCCCCGCTGGTGTTTACCACGTTGGTAGTAGGCGTAGCCAAGGTGGGGGACATTAAGGCCGTTGGCCGGATTGGCGGTAAAACTATGCTTTGGTTCATCAGCGCAACACTGGTGTCCTTATTATTAGGAATGCTGCTGGTTAACCTGTTTGAGCCAGGCAAAACCATGCACCTGCCGCTTCCTGATAGTCATTTAAGTACGGGCATCAAAAAAACGGCATTGTCATTGACTGAGTTTGTTGGTCACGTTTTTCCCAAAAGCTTTATAGAGGCGATGGCCAATAACGAGATCCTGCAGATCGTGGTGTTCTCTTTGTTTTTTGGCGTAGCTACCGCTGCTATAGGCGAGCAGGGCAAAATTGTGATCAAAGCGATGGACGCCTTTGCCCACGTGATCATGAAGATTACCGGCTATGTTATGAAAATGGCCCCTTTGGCTGTATTTGGCGCCATAACTGCTGTAGTAGCTAAACAAGGGATAGGTGTACTTTCAACCTATGGCATTTTTATCAGTGAGTTTTATTTTTCGCTGATCGTACTTTGGTCGGTAATTATATTGGCCGGGTATATTGTATTAAGAAAACCGGTGTTCAGGCTACTTAACAGTATTAAAGATGCCATGTTGATAGCTTTCAGTACATCAACAAGTGAAGCAGCATATCCTAAAGTACTGGAAGAACTGGAGAAATTTGGCTGCAGTAATAAAATAGTGAGCTTTGTGTTGCCATTGGGTTATTCATTTAATTTGGATGGTTCCATGATGTACATGACTTTTGCATCATTGTTCCTTGCGCAATCATATGATATTCATCTTTCATTCGGGCACCAGTTATCGATGTTATTGGTGCTGATGCTTACCAGTAAAGGTGTGGCGGGTGTGCCAAGGGCTTCGCTGGTGGTAATTGCAGGTACGTTGGCTATGTTCAATATTCCGGAAGCAGGTTTGTTTTTGTTGATTGGTATTGATCCGTTGTTAGACATGGGGCGTTCGGCTACCAATGTGCTTGGTAATGCCATGGCAACGGCGGTAGTAAGCAAGTGGGAAGGGGAAGGAATTAATTAGTGAATTAGTGATTTAATGAGTTAGTGATTTATTAATTTCCCCTATCACATTTTAATCACCTTATCAATAATTAGTTAAGTATATGAAAGATACAAATAAAACAGATTTTGCTGAGCAATTTAGAAATCGTACTAAGAAATTCGTAGTAGACAATATTAAATTTTTCAAAACTCTACCTAAAACAGAGGAAGCTAAAATTATCGGAAGACAATTATTAAGATCTTCGTCATCGGTAGGGGCTAACTATCGCGCCGCTTGCAGGGCTCGATCCCAAGCCGAATTTCATTCAAAACTTTCAACAGTTGTAGAGGAAGCAGATGAATCAGCATTTTGGATGGAAGTATTAATTGAGGCCGAAGTTGTAAAACAATCAGACCTGGCAGTTTTATTGGATGAAGCCATTCAGATATTAAAAATCACTTCAGCATCAAGAAAAACTGTATCATGAAATTTAACGGTGATTTTAATTCACTAACTCACTAATTCAATAATTCACTAATTAGTTATATATGTCTCCCCGTTTAAAAAAAGTATTCCTGATCATGACTGTTGTGGTGCCGTTTATACTGTACTGCGTTTATTATTATGGTATGATGATCAAGAATGCACCTTACCGTTTCGTTGATTTCGAATCGATCAGCTTTCAATATGGTTATAAGGATAGCCTTGTTAATAAATATGATTCGCATACCGGCATGTTTCAGTACCTCGACAAACGAGATTCGCTGGTGAAAGAGCATTTGCGTTTAACCAAAGATGATCTGCTATACTTGCACCGCAAGGCCGCCGACCTCGGTTTTTGGGATTTTCCGTCGAAAGAAATTGGTGATACATCGGCCGCGGCTTCAAAAAAAGCTGTTAGATATATCATTGAGTTTAAATACAAGAAAAAAACCAAGCGCGTGATTTTCGATACAGATTATTTTGGTAACCCTAAACTGATTGATGCCAATCAGCGGTTGATAGACGAGATAAAGAAGAAACTTACTGATGTTGAAGATCGCGGTAAAAAATAAAATATTGGGATGTTGTTTATTAAATAATCAATCCCTATATTTGCACCTCGAAATTTAAAACAATATTTAACAAACATGTACGCAATAGTAAGTATAGCAGGACAGCAATTTAAAGTTGCCAAAGACCAGCAGATCTTTGTACACAGGTTACAAGGCGATGAAGGCGCTAGTATTGAATTTGACAGTGTATTGTTAGCAGAAAACGAAGGTAAATTCAAATTAGGTTCTGATTTGAAAGGTGCTAAAGTATCGGCTAAGATCGTGTCACATTTAAAAGGTGATAAAGTAATCATCTTCAAAAAGAAAAGAAGAAAAGGTTACAAAAAGAAAAACGGTCACCGTCAGCAATTTACCAAAATCGAGATCACCGGTATTACATTATAATTAAAGGTTGAACCGGAGTTGTTCTGCAATTCCATAAAAGATATAAAAAATGGCACATAAGAAAGGGGCCGGTAGCTCAAGAAACGGTCGTGAGTCACATAGCAAACGCTTAGGTATCAAAATTTTCGGTGGTCAGCCAGCAATCGCAGGTAACATCATCGTACGTCAGCGTGGTACAAAACACAACCCAGGCTTAAACGTTGGTCTTGGTAAAGATCATACTTTATTTGCACTGGCCGAAGGTATCGTAGTTTTCAAAAAGAAAGCTGATAACCGTTCATACGTTTCAGTAGTTCCGTTTGAGGCTGAAGCTGAAGAAGTAGCTGCACCTGCACCAAAAGCTAAAAAAGAAGCTAAAGCTGTTGAAGCTCCTGCTGCTGAAGAAGCTCCAAAAGCAAAGAAAGCTGCTGCACCAAAAGCTAAAAAAGAAGAAGCTGCTGATGCTGCTGAAGAAACTGTAGCTGAGTAATCAGTTAACAAATATTAGGATATAAAAAATCCCGGTCAGTTTTGATCGGGATTTTTTGTTTTGTGCTTATTCGTCAGAAGCGAAATTAATACTAATAGGTATACTGTATACTACTCTAACCGGTTTGCCATGAATAAGCCCTGGCTTCCATTTAGGCGATCTGCGGATGTATTCGATGTAAGCCTTATCCATTGCGCTATTCCTACCACGAATTGCTTTAACATGGGTCAAACTTCCGTCCTTTTCTACAATCATTTGTATGATAACCCGGCCCTGGGTATTTTCAGTTGTATCTAAGGCGGGCATTTTCATCTTTGAAAGATAAGCACCCAATTTTTCCAATCCTCCGGGAAATTCAGGTATCTCGTCAACTTTCGTATAAACAGTTGTATCAGGTTTGATTCTCGCTTTTGTTGTTTTGCTTTGGGCAAAAACAACAAAAGGAAGCATAATCAAACCAAATACAGACAGGTACTTCATAGATTATTCAATGATCAATTTCTTTACATAATAAGTATCTGGGTTGATAATTGGCATGTTTTTGCTTGTTATTGATATGTTCTTCAGCGCAAGTCTTGAGCGGAGAAATGTGTGGTGGCAGACTTGTGCTTTATTGGAAGGTACAAATATTCATTCCCGTAATCGCCGTACAACACTTGCGCCAAATATGATATTTGAAATTATCGCTCTTTTATCTCTTTTACAGCAACCGGCATATCGTTACCCTTTCCAAATGATACTGGTACAGAGTACAGACAACGTACGGTTTGGCCATTTTGCTGAGCTGGTTTCCGTTTAGGGCTTCTTTTTACTATGTCGACGGCAAGCGAATCAGTTTCAGCAGTTAATTCTTTGGTTACATGGGTATTGGTTACACTGCCATTCCTTTCTATAACGAAGGTAATAATAACTAATCCCGAAGGCTGGTCTTTAAGCGGGGCCTTTTTTATAATATTCGATATATACTCTTTAAGTTTTTTAGTACCACCAGGAAATTCCGGAAGTTGTTCAACCTCAGTATAAACAGAGGTGTCTATCTTCGCTGTTTGCGCTTTAACGGTGGATAATAACATTACAAATAGAAATGTGATAAGTAGGACATGTTTCATCTTGAGATAGTAGAACTTTATTTTATTCAATGATCAGTTTCTTCAAATAATAGGTATCCGGATCAATAACCGGCATTGTCTTGCTGATTATGGTGATGCCTTTTTTATCAAGTATATAACGTTTGGTCACGCCATCTGCCGTAATATCAATTGGCAATGGCATATCGATGTTTAACAACTGAACCTGGTATTTATCGCCTCGCTGGGCTTTTATGTGTACTTCCAGTTTGTTGATGGAATAGATATACAGATCGAATAACGGCTTCAAATCCCGGCCCGCTGCCTTGCTGAAATACTGCATCACATCATCAGTACTTGCCAAATTGCTGTAAGTATAACGCGGATCGGTAACGAAACCTTTAAGGGCAGGGAAGAAGGTGCTATCGCCCATAATATACCTGAGTGTGTGCATAAAGAATGCGCCCTTACCGTAGATATCGCCATTATAGGCCGATTCTTCATCGATGTCTTTCCCGATAACAAGCGGGATTTTATTGCCGAATGAGAGTGCTGAATTTTGGAAGAATTTGATATAAGCTTTCTCGTCTTCAAATTCCCTTACATACAGTGCGTCGCCATAGGTACAAATGCCTTCGTGGATCCAGTAATCGGCCCAATCTTTAGCAGTTACTTTATTACCCCACCATTCGTGACCAAACTCATGGTGCATCAGGCCGTCATAATCTTCACCGCCGACTTTGGTATATTTAAATTTGGCGCCATAAGCATTCATTGTTTGATGCTCCATGCCCAGGTGAGGGGTTTCAACAATGCCTATCTTTTCTTTTGCCCAGGGATATTCGCCAAAGTATTTCTCCTGTTCTTTGATAGTTTTTACAAAAATATCCAGGTGATGTTCGGCTTTGGCGGCATGTTCCTTTAATACATAAAACTGGATAGGAACCTGGTGCCCGTCAACGGTTGCGTACGGACGGGTCACAACTGTATAATCACCGGCATTAAACAAGATGCTGTAATTATTGATGGTATATTTGGTTTGCCAATGGAATGTTGCTGTTTCCTTTTGTTTAGTTACGCCTTTTAACAATCCTGGCCCGGCTACTACAAGGTTTTTGGGAACGGTGATGAACATATCCACCCCCTCATTAGGTTCGTCGGACGGGTGATCCTTACAAGGGAAATACAATTTGCCACCTGTACCTTCGGCGGTGATTGCCATCCACTGGTGCCCGGTTGAATCGCGGGTCCAAATAAAACCATCATCCCACGGTGGGCGACGGGCAACATGCGGTTTACCTCCGTAGATTACTTTTACACTTGCTTTACCAGCAGGCAGTTCTCTGGTTGTATTAATGGTAATAAGGTTGTTCTTATATTCAAATGGTTCCTGTTTGCCATTTACCAAAACTTTGCTGATGTGTAATGAATCCAACAGATCAAAAAGTAAAACTTTGGTCGGCTGGGCCATGATCACATCAATGGTGGTAAAGCCATCAATGGTTTTTTGCTCCGGATTAACAGCAAGCGAAATGGTATAATGGCGCACGTCCATTATGGCTTGCTCGGGTTTCAGTTTTCCGCCAGAGGTCAGGGTTTGGGCGTGAATATATCCCGCAAGAAAGAGAAACGTAGAAATTAATAGGACTTTTTTCATAGAATATTAATGGCTATGTTTAAAGTTAATGGGTAAAACATATTGAACTCTTACAGGCTGACCTCCCCGCGTACCTGGTTTCCAAGGGGAAGACATTTTTATAAGTCGTAGCGCTTCAGCATCCGTAGCTTCAGATAAACTTTTGGCAATTTTTATATCGCTAAGGCTTCCATCTTTTTCTACTACAAATAGAACATATACCCTGCCTTCGATTGTTTCTCCTTTAGGATATTTAAAATTTTCATCAATGAACATAGCAAGCTTTCGAAGCCCTCCCGGAAATACAGGAACCTGTTCAACCGATGTAAATACAGGTTCTTTCGTCTTTGTTGTATCAGTTGTTTGAGCTTTGGCGGCAGAGATTCCCAGCATGAAAATTGCCGTAAGTAAAATTTTCTTCATCTAATTTTTCTTAAGTGAAATTTACACTAACGGTCAATTAACTTTTGTACTATCTAAAACCTGCACTGCCTGCATGGTGAAAAATTGTATTGGTACGGTGTATTTTGATTTGATAAAATGACCATCGCGCATAGCCGGTATCCATCTTTCAGAAAGCTTAATTACCCGTAACGCCTCTTTGTTAAATGGATCACTCATGCCTTTAACCACTTTTACGTCGGTTAAACGGCCATCGCTTTCAACAAAAAAGCTTATGGTAACAATGCCTTCCCCTCCGCTAACATTTTCAGGCCATTTTAAGTTTTTGTTCAAAAAACCATGAAAAGCTTTATCGCCACCACGAAAATGCGGCGGGGTAAGTTTTTGAGCTTTAACGCTTATTGAACAAATAAGGATGATAAGGATGGGTAGAAATTTCTTCATCCTTAAATATAAATCAATTCTCCCTCACCAGCAAGCCATCCGCAAAATCGTGAAGGTACTGCTTATGGCCTTCAGGTAAATTAATGGCGTCAAGGGCAGCAAATGCTTTGTCAGCATAAGTTTGCATGGCTTCTTCTGCGTGTTGCCTGATATTAAGCTCATTGTATATACCAGTTATTACTTTAACCTTTTCAACACTATCAAATTCGGTAGCGTTTAGCCAATTACTTAATGTTTGTGCTTGATTGTCCTTAGCCAGTTCAAGCGCACGGATCAATAAAAAGGTTTTTTTATTAGAAATGATATCGCCGCCAACCTGTTTGCCAAACTTTTCAGGATCGCCGTACACGTCCAGTATATCATCCTGTAACTGGAAGGCTATGCCCAGGTTTACGCCAAAGGCATCAATCAGATCGGCATCGGTTAAAGCTGCGCCGCCAATAATAGATCCTATTTTTAAAGTGCCGCCCAGCAATACTGCTGTTTTAAGGCGGATCATGTTGATATACTCTTCAATACTTACGTCGTTGCGCTGCTCAAAGCTCATGTCAATCTGCTGGCCTTCGCACACACCGGTTGCAGTATCGTTAAAAACATCAAGTACCTTGCGCAAAATGTTGTCATCAACCTTCATCATCATGCGGTTGGCTTCAACCATCATGGCATCACCCGAAAGGATAGCCACATTGGTGTTCCATTTTTCATGAACGGTTGCTTTGCCACGGCGTAGCGGAGCTTTATCCATAATGTCATCATGCATCAGCGTGAAGTTATGGAATACCTCTATAGCCAGTGCAGGCTCAATAGCTTTATCAACGTCGCCGCCAAAAAGATCGCAGGCCAGCAGGAGCAGGGCTGGGCGCATTCGTTTGCCGCCAATAGATAAAATATAGCTTATCGGTTCGTACAAATCGGCCGGATAAGCCGGGTAGCTTAATTTACCTACTGCATCATTTATTAGTAACTGTAACTCTGTAAGTTGTTTCATTTATTTAGGGGAACCTTGATTTGCCTGATTTTAGAATTTCCTGATGCGATTAGCAAGTTTTTTTGATCAAGTAATCTTAAAATCAAGTAAATCATGGTTCATTATTCTTGTACCAATATAAAATCTATCTGTTTTTTGGTTAGGTCAACCTGTTTTACTTTGATCTTTACTTCATCGCCCAACTGGTAAATTTTCTTTTTACGCTGACCGATGATGGCATAATTTTTCTCGTCCAAAGTATAAAAATCATCCGAAATATCACGCAGGCGAATCATGCCTTCACATTTGTTTTCAATGATCTCTACATACATACCCCATTCGGTAACACCCGATATGATGCCCATAAAGGTGTTGCCAACCTGGTCGCGAAGATACTCAGCTTGTTTATATTTTACTGAAGAACGTTCTGCATCTGCCGCTTTTTTCTCCATTAATGAGCTGTGCGAGCAAAGTTTTTCATAAAACTCGGCATTGGCCGATTGACCGCCGTTCAAATAATGGAACAATAACCTGTGTACCATCACATCCGGATAACGACGAATTGGCGAGGTAAAATGTGTGTAATGGTCAAAAGCCAAACCGTAATGACTGCTGCTTTTCGTAGTATAAATAGCCTTGGCCATTGAGCGGATGGCGAGGTGTGTTAACACGTTCTGTTCTTTCTTGCCTTCCACATCCTCCATCAGGTAATTGAGCGATTTGGCCGTTTCCTTGTCAGATTTGGTATTGATCTTATAACCAAACCTTGCCGCAAACTGGGCAAAATTGGCCAGTGCATCGGGCTTAGGTGAATCGTGTACACGGTATACAAAAGTGTATCTGTGTTTGCCCTTGCCCATTTTACTTACATACTCGGCTACTTTACGGTTAGCCAGCAACATAAAATCTTCAATGAGTTTGTGGGCATCCTTACGCTCTTTCACATAAACGCCCGTTGGTTTGCCGGTTTCATCCAGCTTGAATTTAACCTCGGTGGTTTCAAAGCTGATAGCCCCGTTTTTAAATTTACGGTCGCGCAGCCTATAAGCCAGTGCGTTTAGCTTAAATATTTCTTCTTTAAAATCACCCTCACCGGTTTCTATTATTTCCTGCACTTCTTCGTAGGTAAAGCGCCTGTCCGAATAGATGATTGTTTTGCCATACCATTCGGTAATGATATTGGCATTTTCATCCATTTCAAAAACGGCCGAAAAGCAAAGTTTTTCTTCTTTAGGGCGAAGGGAGCAAAGGCCATTTGATAGCCTTTCAGGCAACATCGGGATTACCCTGTCAACCAGGTAAACCGACGTTGCCCGGTCCAAAGCTTCTTTATCCAAAGCCGAATCGGGGATGATGTAATGCGATACATCGGCAATGTGAACACCTACTTCGTAATTGCCATTGTCCAGCACACGGTAGGATAAGGCATCGTCAAAGTCTTTGGCATCAAATGGGTCGATGGTAAAGGTTGTGATATTCCGGAAATCGCGGCGTTTAGCAATTTCTTCAGAAGTTATTACGTCTGAGATTTCTTCGGCATCATGCTCTACCTCGGCCGGAAATGCCAGCGGAAAGCCATACTCGGCCAGGATGGCGTTCATCTCCGTGTCGTTTTCACCCTGTGCCCCTAAAATATGTTTGATACGGCCTATAGGGTTTTTAGCCTCGGTTGGCCAGTCGGTAATTTCAGCTACAGCTTTAATGCCATTTTTAGCCCCGTTCAATTCGGAGATAGGGATAAAAATATCATGCATCATCTTGCGGTCGTCGGGGATGAAAAAGGCATAGCGCTCAGAGAGTTTAACGATACCGGTAAACTCCATCTTGGCGCGCTGGAGGATTTCGATAACCTCACCCTCTTTATGTTTGCCCTTGCTTTTGGCATATACATACACCTTAACACGGTCGCCATTAAGGGCAGTGCGGAGTTTACGCGGAGCGATGAATATGTCGCTCTCAAATTCGTCATCAGTAACGATAAAAGCCGAACCATCGTTGGTAAGATCAACTATGCCTTCGATAAAGGTCTTAAGTTCGAGCAGTTGGAATTTGCCCGGAGAAATTTCTTTTAGAACAGATTTTTTTACCTCGTCTTTTAAGATCTCATAGATGATCTCGCGCGATTCGGGATCACGCACGTTTAATTTAGCAGAAACCTGTTTATAGTTGAGTGGCGTATTGCCGTTTTGTTCAAATATATCAAGTACCATTTGGGCAAGTACCTGGTGTATAGAAGAGTTGTTTTTCTTGTGTTTAGACATAGAATAGAATTTGCATCAAAGATACTGAATTTTGGGGTGTACAGCTTGTTGTATTGCCCCCTATATGATAGGTTAATCAACCCGGTATCGAAGCTATCAGCCTTTTAGTATATTCTTCTTTAGGGCGGTAATAAATATCGTCAGGATAACCTGTTTCCACTATTTCGCCCTTGTTCATCACCATCATCCTGTCGGAGATATGCTTGATTACGGCCAGATCATGCGAAATAAAGATATAGGTAAGTTTTAATTCCTCCTGCAACTCACGGATCAGGTTCAAAACCTGGGCCTGTACCGATACATCAAGTGCCGAAACCGATTCATCGCAAATGATAAATTTAGGCTGAAGCGCTAAAGCTCTCGCTATCACAATCCGCTGGCGCTGCCCGCCCGAAAACTCGTGAGGATAACGGTTAAAATGTGCCGGCTGAAGATTAACCCGCTCAAGCAGCTCAATTACTTTACGCTTTCGGGTTGCGTCATTGCTGTAAAACTGATGCACCTGCAAGGGTTCCATAAGTGATTGCCCAACAGTAAGCTTGGGGTTTAATGACGAATAAGGGTCCTGAAAAATGATCTGGATATCCTTCCTGATCTGTCGCAATTCGTCCTTTTTAAGCCCGCGAAGATCGGTACCCTCAAAAGAAACCCTGCCCGATGTAGGTTCAATCAACCTTAGGATACTTCGCCCTAAAGTGGTTTTGCCACAGCCCGATTCGCCGACGAGGCCTAAGGTTTCGCCCGGGTACACATCAAAGCTTACATTGTTCACTGCTTTTACAACATGGTCTTTCCGCTTAATGAGGCCTGTATCTGTGGGGAACCATGTATTTAACTTCTCTGCTTTTAACAGCGGCTGCTGTTCATATAGTTTTCGTTTTCTTCGAGCAATTTCAACATCCGGATAATGATATAATTCCCTGATGCTTTCGATGGTTAATGCCGGTTTATCTTCATTCAGAAAATCGGCTACAACAGGTAGCTTTTTTAAATGCTGTTGCGGCGAAGGGCGGCATGCCAGTAAGCCTTTGGTATATGGGTGTTTAGGGTTTGCAAACAGAGCATTTACCGTAGCTTCCTCCACAATTTCGCCTTTGTACATTACCAAAACCCGGTCGGCTATTTCTTTGATCACCCCTAAATCATGAGATATAAAGATCAGGCTCATGTGCCGTTCGGCTTTGAGCTTATGCAATAATTCAATAATTGTTTTCTGTACGGTAACGTCGAGCGCTGTGGTTGGCTCATCGGCAATCAAAATCTCCGGGTTACAGGCCAAAGCCATAGCAATCATTACCCTTTGTTTTTGCCCGCCTGATATTTGATGGGGATAACTATCAAATATCGCCTCAGGGCGGGGCAATTGGACTTCTTTGAACAGATCGATGGTTTTTTCTTTGGCTTCGACTTTGCTTAACCCCAAATGCAGCCTGATGGCCTCTGTAAGCTGAAAGCCGCAGGTAAGTACTGGGTTAAGCGATGTCATCGGTTCCTGGAAGATCATGGCCACCTGGTTGCCGCGTATATGCTGCATTTCATCTTCTGATAATTTACACAGGCACACGCCGTTTAAAAGCACCGAGCCTTCAATTACAGCCTGATCTTCGTTCAGCAAGCGCATCAGCGCAAGCGAAGTGACAGATTTACCCGACCCTGATTCGCCTACAATGCCAATGGTTTCGCCTTTATCAAGGGTAAAGGAAATTCCTTTTACAGCAGCAAACTGGCTTTTGCCACCCTTAAAACTAACTGACAGGTCGGTTACTTGAAGCATCAGCCTACTATGGTTATAAATTCATCCGGTATCAGTTCCTCGCCCCTGTAGCGCCTTAATAATTGTGCTGTGGCAACCACATCCTTTTGGCAGTAAGCACAAATTCGCTCTAATTGATTTTCCTGCCAATAAACCCTACCAACGTCACTGCCGTCAATATCGTCTTTAGGGGTAGGGATATTAAAAATAGTGCTGAGCAAGTTTAAAGAGGTATAGTGTTTATAATCACCAAACTTCCACAGCTCCATGGTATCCAAATGGGAAATTTCCCAAGGCTTTTTACCTGCTATTTGTAATTGTTGCGGAAAAGGCATACCGTTTACCAATAACCTTCGGCAGATATAGGGAAAGTCAAATTCTTTACCGTTATGAGCACATAAAATAAGGTTAGCAGGCTGACTGAAAAGTAGGGTGCAAAATTTGGTAAGCAATTCCTTTTCATCATGTGATGCAAAAGATTTTACCCGCAAGCCTATATTCTTGCCGGCAGTAAAAATCCCGGCCGAGATGCAAACTATTTTACCAAACTCGGCCCAGATGCCGGCACGCTCATAATGGGTGTCGGCAGGTTCGTCCTTGCGCTGGTGCCGGGTTTTAAGGTCCCATAAAACCTGCAAATTTTCGGGCAGTTGTTCGTGACTGCTGTATTGGGGTACAGTTTCAATATCAATTACCAGTATATTATGCAGATCGTATTGTTCAAGCATCCCGTTAAAAATTACGGAAGCAAGATAATGATAATGTTATTAGATAATAACGATAGGGATTTAGTTTACAGAAAAATTAAGAAGGCCAAAACTGAGTTTTATTTCTTCAATATTTCAAACCCTATGCTGATGGTATTGCCATTGCCATCAACCAAAGTAAGGATATGTTTACCCGGAGGCGGATTTAAGGCCATTTGATGAAAGTCTTTGGTTTCGCCAACGTATTGATCATCCAAATGCCAAAATATTTTCATCCCCGGCTGGCGGTGGGCAGCGTTGCAGATCATACGGCCACGCGTACCGTCAGCCTCGAGGGGGACATATATTTTAGCGTCATTTTTTGGATAGATAACTTCCATGGTGTTTCCGTTTTCGGCCTGGGCACAATCCGGGCGGAATGGTGGAAGCACATGATATTGGTAGTTCCTGGCTTTGTAATAGTATTCCATAGATGGCGGCAGCACAAACCAGCTTTTATTGAGGATATTATCCGGTGGTTCGCAATTACCGTTTACCTGCCATTTGGCATCGGCAGATAGATGAACCAACTGATGGTAGGGACAAACCGGGGCTTTTAACCCACTTTTGGGTACAAATTGTTCTTCGATGTCCTGGCAGTATTGTCCTGCACGATAACCGCTTTGTCTGCATACATTTATTTTTACCATTTCGCCCATGGGCATCTCAAACCAGTCGCGCGATACCGGTAGAAGTCTGAAAATCTCGAACAGGGCAGGGGCGGCGGTATTAATACCAGTTAATCCCGGTCTGCCTTCACCATCGGTATTGCCAACCCAAACACCAACTACATATTTGGGTGTAACGCCAATGGCCCAGCCATCCCTAAAGCCAAAGCTTGTCCCGGTTTTCCAGGCAACACGTTGGCTTGAGCTAAACTGTTGCCAAAGCATTTCCTCGCCGGGGCGCATTACTTCTTCCATAGCCTGGAAAGTATAATAAATGGAAGCTGCGTCCAATAATCCTGATTTTTGAAGTTCCGGTTTAGAAATTTCTTTTTTTTCATAAACGGGATTATGAAAATCGGCAGCATCATACTTGCCGTTGTGTTTGTTGTAATGATTGAGCACCCGGGCCATATCTGCATAAGCGCCGCTTAATTCCCAAAGCGTGTTTTCACCTCCACCCAATATTAATGAGAGTCCGTAATGATCAGCAGGCTTGGTTAATGTGGTGATGCCGGCTTTATGCAAAAAATCATAAAAACGCTCGTATTTATATTGCTGCAGCATTTTAACTGCCGGTACATTTAGCGAACGGGATAAGGCCCGTGATGCAGGTACGGCACCATCGTAACCCAGGTCAAAATTTTCGGGATGGTAACCAGCTATCATGGTAGGCACATCGGGCATAAGGCTGCTGGGTAATATCAGGCCATCGTGTAGCATGGCTGCATAAAGCAGCGGTTTTAATGTACTTCCGGGACTTCGGGGGGCGTCAATCACATCAACGTCGCTTTCCATCTGCGGATCTTCACGATGGGCTATATTGCCCGCGTAAGCGAGTGTAGCCCCGGTTTCAACATCAAGTACAATGGCGGCTATGTTGTTGATATCATTCGCTTTTAATAAACTATGGTGCTGCTCCAGGATATCATTTACCTGCTGTTGAAGCGATGATTTGATACTGCTTGTAATGCGCGTATCTCCATCGGGATTTGCCTGGTGGTCTGCTTTAAAGCGTTGTAGCAGGTGCGGGGCGAGCTGGGGCAAAGGCATTGGTCTATCGGGTACTGGTTCCAACCGGGCAAGGGCCGCAGTGGTACTGTCGATAATACCCGCTTTATGGAGCTTATCCAATAACGAATTTCGTTTGCGGAGCAGAATAGCCCTGTTCCGGCCGGGGTGAACTAATGAAGGAGAGTTGGGCAACACAGCCATAGCTGCCATTTCGCCCCAGGAAAGTTTATCAGGACTGCGGCCAAAATACCGCCATGATGCTGCGTCCAATCCAATAACATTGGTGCCAAAGGGGGCATTACTGCTGTATAAAGCTAAAATCTCGCTTTTGCTATATGTTATTTCAAGGCGCATGGCCATGAAAATTTCCTTTAGCTTGTTCCAGATGTTACGTTTATGTTTGGTTGCCAGCCTGATCACCTGCATGGTGATTGTGCTGCCACCGCTGCTAACTTTTTTTGAGCGGAGGTTTTGTTTGATGGCCCTGCTAAAGGCAACAATATCAAAGCCTGGATGGTGTTCAAAACGTTTATCCTCAAAAGTAATGATGCATTGCTTGAATTTTTCGGGCACATTGCCATTGTAAGGGAAGCGCCATTGCCCGTCATTGGCGATGGATGCACCAAGTAATTGACCCTGATCATCGTCAATTACGTACGAAGTTGGACTATTAAATAAGGGTTTGGGCAAACAAAACCAAAATATGAGGGTTAAAACAAGCAAAAAGAAAAGGGAGACTATTACTTTAGGCCTTTTTAAATAACTTTTAGCTCGTTTTAGCACAAATTGCATTACTAAATATAAAAATATTAAGCCAGTTCAGGTTTATACAACTATAATTGTGGCAAAAATCTACCAGGCAATAATACAATAAATGACGATACAAAAATTATCAATTATTATCCCGGCTTATAACGAAGGTAATACCATACATTTAATTTTAGATAAAATTAAAGAGGTAAACCTTATCAATGATATTGAAAAAGAAGTGATCATTGTGAATGATTGCTCAAAGGATGATACAGAAGCTGCCATTTATAAATACAAGCTTGGTAACCCTGATGTTAATATACAATACTTTAAACACGAAGTAAACAAGGGTAAAGGTGCTGCTTTGCATACGGGGATCTCAAAAGCTACCGGCGATTATTTGATAATCCAGGATGCCGACCTTGAGTATGACCCTGCCGAATATAATGACTTATTAAAACCTGTTGTAGCTGGCTTTGCTGATGTTGTTTATGGTTCGCGATTTATGGGGAGCAACCCTCACCGCATCCTGTTTTTTTGGCATACCATTGGTAACAGGTGGTTAACCTTTGCCTCAAACTGGTTTTCCAATCTAAACCTTACAGATATGGAAACATGCTACAAGTTATTTAACACTAAGCTTATTCAATCCATTAAACTTACCGAAAAGCGTTTTGGATTTGAGCCCGAGGTTACCCAGAAAATTGCACGTGTGCCCCGCATCAGGATTTATGAGGTAGGTATTTCGTATTACGGTCGTACTTATGAAGAAGGCAAAAAGATAGGATGGAAGGATGGAGTAAGGGCTATTTACTGTATCCTTAAATTCGGTTTATTTAAATCAAAGTAGACCGGTGTCGTAAAACCGGATTGCAGCCTGATCTTCACTTTCATAAGCCAGTGTAGCCAAGTTGTTATCGTCAAGTTTGAAAGTTACCAGCTTAACTACTTTAGATGAATTGATGATCTTATTGTTTATCTGGTGATTACCATCTAAAGAAGGAATGTCTTTAAGTCGCTCGTCCAGTCCCTGGCTCGTAAGTTTGGTAATGGCTTCTTTACGGGTCCAAAGGAGAATGAATTTTTCTTCCGGGTTACTTTGGTTAATGAAACTGATTTCATCTTCACTAAAATTATCGGCAAGGATTTCTTTATAGGCGAATGAACGATCAATTTTTTCTGTATCGATACCCACTCCAGTTTTTGATACGGCTATGGTTACCCATTCATCTGAGTGAGATACATTATAGTTGACAGTAGCCCCGGTAGTTTTTACAAAAGGTTTTTTGTTTGCCCCAATCTCAAAACGGATATTTTCAGGTTGTTGGCCGAGATATCTGCCTAAGATGATCCGCAGGGCACAGCGGCTCACCACAAAACGCTGCCTGTCTTTTTCCTGATAGTAGCGTTCCGCTCTTATTATTTCATCAGGCAGTAATAGTTTTATAAACTGTTCGATAAACGGGAGGTGCCCGACAATTTTAATTCTCCAAACATCAACATGAGCATCTGTGGTAAGGTTGAGACTAACGTCCTGCTGCCATTCAACATTGTCAAGATAACGGATTTCAACCTTTACTACTTCCATAACTTATTTTTTAGCCGCTTCATCGAGGCAATTTTGCAAGATTTTTGCAAAGATCTTATCGTTGGGAGCCTTAAATATCGAGTTATGCTCGCCGGGCATAGGGTGTACGTTAACTCCTTGTAATGCATAAGAGTTTAATTCAATCAAAATATTAAACTATAAAATAATTATCCTGTTGGCTAATAATCAATGTTTTACTGCTTCCGTTGCACCTTTTCCCAAACAGCACTTTGCTTCGTGCTGAAATAACGGATGATACCGGCCAACACTGCATAGTTCATAACACAAAAATAATAAGGGATAAAAAGAACTTTGATACGCAGTTGCCGCTTTTCCATTAACAGGCCAAGCAAGGCCAGTAAATAAAACAATACCTGTGCCAATAGTAGTCCCTGCATAGCTGTTTCCCCGGGTTTAAGCGCAAGGGCGATGTTGAGGATAAATGATAGGATAAGGAGGAAGGGGGTAATTGTCCATCTTAAAACCCGGTGACTGATATATTGAAATGATAAAATGGGGTAGCGGAATGGGTTAAATAATTTTTTAAGCCTTAAAATAGACTGGATGCCACCGGCGGCTATCCTAACCTTCCGTTTTAATTCTTCCGAAACATTTTCGGATGCAGTTTCGGTAGCATACGCTTCAGGTTCATAAATAATGCGGTATCCTTTGGCTGCTATCAGCATCGAAATCATGAAATCATCAAGTATGGTATCCGGCTCAACGGGCTGGTACAATGAACGGCGTACGCTAAACAGCTCACCTGCTGCACCAACAACCGAATACAGTTCAGAGTCCCATTTTTTCAAAGCCGATTCATATTTCCAGTAAAAACCTTCACCGGCGGCGCTGGCATCGGCATTTTCATCAATATGCACACGTTTTTCGCCGGCAATTGCACCTACTGTCGCATCGCTGTAATGTCTGCAAATTTTTATCAGCGCATCTTTATTCAAAAATGTATTGGCGTCTGTAAATACAACCGCATCGGTATCAACATATTCCATAGCACGGTGTACGGCAGCTATTTTGCCTGCCCGTTCGGGTCTGTGCAATAATTGTATTTGTGGGTAGCGGGCAATAATATCAGGGGTTTTGTCTGATGATCCGTCTGTAACAAAAAGTAATTTCAGTTTTCCTTCGGGATAATTAAGCTGAAGACTGTTGCTGATCTTTTGTTCAATAAAATATTCCTCATTATAAGCGGCAATTATCAAAGTGCAGGAAGGCAGTTCATCCATATTTTCTGAAGGAAGTGGCTTTTGGCCTTTAAACGCCCTTTTGATCCTGATGATCAGGTACAGAAAAATACCGTATCCGGCAAAAGTGTAAAAAACAATGAAGAGGCTTATGGCTAAAATTATTTTCATGCTATGGTGTTAATGGGATATCCTAAATTGCTGCTGTTTTTTGAGTGTGTAAAATTCCACCATACTGCTTTAAGAAGCATCGGTATAAAATCATATTGTTTTTCTTTGATGTAATTGACCAGGTTTCGGGGCACTACAAGCAGCAAAAAATAAAAATAAAAGAAGATCTTTTTGAAAAACGGAGCATTTCTGCGGATAAACAGGATCCTGTTCCGGTTCATAAAATATTCCTTAAGCTTGCTTTTTTTGCCTACCGATACAGATTCCTTATGATAAATGAGTGCATCGGTGCAAACCCAGGCGTTAAAACCTGCCCTGATAATGTGTTCGCACCAGTCAACCTCCTCATAATATAGAAAGAAGTTTTCGCACATCATACCTGCTTTTTCAATGGCTTCTTTTCTGATCATCATGGCAGCTCCATGGCAATATGCAGTAGGCGCAGTGATATGATCAAACTGCCCTTCATCTTTTTGCTTTAAACCTATAACACTATTGCGACAGGTATAATAGTTCATTGGGGTGTAACCCGCATATTGGATCAGGTTTTTATCGCTAAAATATTTGATTTTGGGCGATAGCATGCCTACTGCCGGGTTACCGTCCATAACTTCAACCAACTTTTCAACAAGGCCTGAGGTAAACTCAGTATCATTATTTACCATGAAAATATAATCGCCGGTTGCAACTGTGAGCCCGAGGTTATTACCACCCGCAAAACCGAGGTTAATATCCGAGCGGATAAATATTATTTCGGGATATTTTATTGTCCAGGCAGGTACAGGATCCGCTTTACTTGCATTATCAACAACAATTATTTCGATATTACTATAAGTACTTGTATTTTTAATCGATAATAACATTTCTTCGGTTACCGAAGGCTGGTTGAAATTTACGGTTACAACAGAAACTTTTTTCATTTAAAAGGGGTTATTATCAATATGGCTTTTTACGGCTAATATGAGTAAAAGTTAACCAATTATATCAACTATATTCCTTTGAAAAATAACCTGCCCAATAATGATGAGTCATTGCTTAATATAAAAGCTGATGAACTTATATTGCTGCTAAAAAAGGAGAATATTGATAAAGAACATATTAAGGCAATACAGCAAAAAATAAATAGCGCTGTCGACAATAACTCAAGCTCACAAAAATTTGATGCCTTTAGCGGATTAAACCAGGAACAAAGCCGCCTGGACATGATAACAAATCTTGAACTTTTACTTACCCAACACCCGGTTGATAGCCGGGGATCAAAGGAGTTCCTGCTGCGCGAAAAATTAAAGCGCGTAGTATTAATAGCAATTGCAGTTACCATGATCATACTTGGTTTGGCGATGATCATCATGCCGGCGCCGCCGTATTTTGAAATGTTTACCATTTTTTATTTTTCAAAGGATGACGGCATAACTTTAATGGATGTAATATCAGTATTAATAGTATTAACAGGTGTATATTTGTTTATAAATGCCCTACTCCGGAAAGTTAATTCCTGAAAGTACAAACCATGCCGAAACGTTCGAAAATACTCCTGGTTGATGATAGCCCTCTTGTTTTGCTGGTTATTGGTCAGGCGTTGGAGAAAGAGGGCTTTGAAAGCCGAAAGGCAACTTCTGCGGAGGAGGCTATGGCATTGCTTGAAAATGAGATCCCTGATCTTATTTTGTCTGATTATCAGATGCCCGACATCGACGGTTTTGCTTTCAGACAAAGCTTAATGAATATTCCCGAGTATAAGAATATCCCCTTTATGTTTTTAACTTCGGTCACCGACCATGCCCATATGATAACGGGAATGAGTATGGATGCCATTGATTACATTGACAAGGATACGCCCATTACTTTTGTTATTTCAAAGATTAACAATTATTTGAACAGCATCCGCGAGCGGCATGAGCATACCATAAAAGAGCTAAGCAGCGCAGCAATGGCCTTAAATTTGTATTCTGTTCCGCAGGAAACGCCCCGAATTGATGGGTTTGAAATAGATTTCTGGCACAAATCCTTCGAAAATTACCCGGGTGGGGATTTTATTGATGCCATAACGATCAATAACAGATATACCTTTATTATCATGGGCGACGTTATGGGGAAAAAATGGGGCGCCTGGTTCTTTTCTTTTGGGTATTTGAGTTATATAAGGGCAGCTGTCAGATTATGTGTTTCGGAAGGGGATGTGTCCACCAAAAGTATTATGCAAAAAATCAATTTGGTTATTTATCATGACCCGGTTGTGAGTGAAGTTTTATCGACGCTTTCACTCATTATGATTGATTCGGAACATGAAACGTTGAGTTATACCGGTGCCGGCGATTTACCGCTTTTATATTTTAGTTACGCCAAACAAAGGATTAACAGGATTGGCTCATCAGGACTATTACTCGGGGTTAGCAAAGAGGGCGGTTTTGATGAACATTTGATAAGTATGCAACCTGGCGATCAATTAATACTGGTAACAGACGGCTTAATTGATAAAGAAACGCCGGTTGGAAAAAAGACGGATTTGGATAGTTTTATCAACGAAATTGCAAAATATCTTGGTAAATTTAATTCATTCGAAAGTCTGAAACATGATGGCTTTTTGAACCAGAAAGCGAATGAACAAATTGACGATTGCAGTTTAATATTTATTCAAAAAAATAGCTAAATGATATTACAAACACATTTGCTTAATAATTCATTAATTGCGGATATACAGCTTAAAGAAGCAAATTTGGCAAATTCTGAGCAATTTAAAGCAGAACTGGTTAGCCTGATCAATAACGGGAATAAGTTTGTTATTGTAAATTTTGAGCGGGTTACTTATGTAGACAGTTCTTTTTTAGGTGCATTGGTATCGGCGCTTAAACTGGCTCTGAATAATGGAGCCGATATTGCCATAGTTGGATTAAATAATGATATCAGGTCATTATTTCAATTGGTACGGCTTGATAAAGTGTTCAGGATCTACACAAATACACAGGAGGCTTTAACCGGGGCATAAACGAATTTATTACCGTGAAAAAGTTTGTTTTTAACAATGAAACCGAAGGTATTTATCCTTTAACCATTCAGATCATCAGCTATATACAAAACATCGCAAAAGATATACTCGATGACTATGCCGGTTTTAGGATCAAAACCATCCTGATTGAGCTGCTTACCAATTCGCTCAAACATATGGGGAATGATGTTACCCGGATTGGGGTCGATCTGAAAAACAACAAGCTATATATCAGTAAACAGGATAAAGGAAAGCCGCTGCAAATTAATACCAGGCAAGCATCACTAACCTGGCCGTTAACGCACAGTAAGCTTATTCAAAATGAAATAGCTATTTATGGCGATGATTTTGGCACATTAAAGGGCCGGGTGAAAAACAGCAACAAGCTTGAGTTTTTTACCGAAGATTTTGATGTGCGGTATGTTAACAAGGATACCATTATGGGCTTAAATGAGCATTACGGCCTGATGATCATAGCACGTGCCAGCGATACATTTAATTACAAACATAAACCTGATACTGGCGTAAATACTTTTACTTCGGTAATTGAACTTAAACAGCAGTAAATATCACTGCGTAATTTTCTGAAAACGTTTCTTAATGGTTAAGAAAGGTTTTTCATATCCAAAATAGGATAGTGAAGCCAGTCCTACAGCGCACGCTACTGTAACCGCATAAATGATGATATTTTGGGCTACCATATTCATGGTTGGAATGTATTTGTGTACGAGATAGAGCGTTAAAAATAGCGGGTATTTATGTAACAGGTAAATGCCGTATGAAATTTGACCGATATAATCAAGCGTTTTGCCTTTTATAGTATAAATACTGGTTTCGGCCTGGCTAAGGGTTACAATAAGCAGCGAAGAAATTATAGCCAGCGGAACATCGCCGTGTGGGATATCGTGAATAAGGTATAAATAAACATACCCCACAAAAATTATTGATAGTATAACCTGTATATAGGACTTAAACATCTCGTCAAACAGCCCTTGTAATTTAAACTTAAATGTGGGGTGTTTGGTGTTATGAAATATAACAGCTACAACGGCTCCAATCATCATATTATCAAACCTGGCGTAGTAAAAAAACTGACTGAAAAGTTTCCATATTTCATTGCTATGATTGAGGTTGTTTATAGTTAACTGTAAAGCCCATATCGAAACAATAAAAATCAAAAATGCATAAAGGATATTTTTGTTTTTTTTATCCTGAAAAAATGAGGGTGGAATATGTAAAACTGCTCTTCGGTACCAATTGACCAGATTGGATTGAAAATTTCCGGCAGCATCTGGAGGCAAAAAGCCAGGTTGGGCATAAAAAATATCGACAGCCAAAGCCCTGTTGTTGAACCCTGGGCGGGATAGATAAAAAAGCCTATAATTACCAGCAGAAAGTACAACGGCCAGATCCTGAGCATACGCCGGATATAAAACGCCTTGAAATTAACAATCGAAAAGTTGCGTTTTTCCTCAAGCAGTAAATAAGTGATCAAAAAACCACTTAACGCAAAGAAAATAGTAACCCCTGTTTTACCCAAATTAAATATCGTTATATAGGGAATCCTGGCTACGTGAAAATCAACTTTATGCAGTTCGATATGGGATATAACTACCATAAGCGCAGCAAGAGCCCTTACCCCATTTAGGTTGGAGAAATAAACCCTTGCTTTGCCGGTTGATTTTATATCTTCTTTGGTAGTAATCTCCATATTTTACACAGCCGGTTAAGTTTAACATAACTGAAAAGTTTAACACGGCTGGTATTGTTTACGGGTAAATACAGGTACTTAGTTGTTTGCTACCCTGTCCAAGCATTTCTGCAGTACTTCGGCAAACTCCTTGTCATTTGGCGGAGCAAATATGGTATTATGCTCACCAGGAATCTCATGTACATTTACGCCTTTCAGAGCAAATGGCTTCCAGCCTAAAAACTCAAAATCCTCCATATAAAAAGTCCGTTTTTTGGCCCTGAACAAATCGAGCGTTATGTTTAACGGCTTTAGCACATAGTTGCGCAATGCTTTTTCACTTGCCTCGTCAATCTCATTATCATAGGCAAAAAAGCCTTCCCGCTTTTGGTTAGGTTTAAATATTTTCCAGTAAAGTTTTATCATCTGACGTTTAAGCATTAGCCCTTTGTATTCGATGGTACGTTTAGGGTCTTCGGCTAATAACACAAAACTGTGGGCAAGTTGCTTGGCTCGTAAGGCAGTCTTATCAACTATCTTTTTAGCCGCGCTGTCATTTATATCCGAACGGTCGGCATAAGTATCAAACATGGCCACCATTTTTACCTCTTTGCCGGCAGCAATGAGTTGGTTTGCCATTTCATAAGCAATAATACCACCTAATGAATAGCCTGCCAATGCGTAAGGGCCATCCGGATTTCTGGCTACGATCTCGGCTATATAATTAGCCGCAATTTCTTCCATTACATCCAATGGTTCATCTATACCATTCAGTCCACGTGCCTGTAAACCGTAAACCGGTTGCTCTGCATCCATATTCATGGCAAGGGCATTAAACAACAATACGTTTAAACCGGCTCCGTGCACAATATACAATGGCATTTTACTGCCATTAGGCTTAATAGGCACAAGAGATTCCCAACTGATCACTTCGTTGCCCTCAAGCCTTGCTGCCAGTTTTTCGATAGTGGCGTGCTCAAACAAAGTAGCAAGCGGCAAACGTTTTCCGGTTTCCTGCTCAATAGCAGCCATGATTTTTACAGCAACTAATGAACGACCGCCCAGTTCAAAAAAGTTATCAAGGATACTGATCTGCTCGATCCCCATATTCTGCTGCCATATTTTGGCCACCAGCTTTTCATTATCGGTACGTGGGGCAACAAATTCACCCTCGCGATAGATAATGTTGTAATCTGGCTTAGGTAGTGCTTTGCGATCTATTTTTCCATTAGGGGTAATAGGTATTGCGTCCATCACTACAAAATCATCAGGGACCATATATTCAGGCAATACAGCCAGCAGCCCTTTTTGCCATGCATCAAACTGGTTCTTAAGATCGATCCCTTCTTTTGGCTCGGGTGAAATTACATAAGCAACCAGGCGAGGCATCCCTGGTGTATCTTCACGGGCAATAACTACCGCCTGTTTAATATTATCCTGCTTTAACAGGTTTTGTTCAATTTCTTCCAGTTCTATACGGTAACCGCGTACCTTAACCTGGTGATCAATACGACCAAGACAAAGAATTTCACCATCCTGCCTGATCTTGCCCAAATCGCCTGTGCGGTACATGCGGGCACCCTCAACCGTTGAGAAAATATCTTTAACAAAACGCTCTGCAGATAGCTCTGCACGGTTAAGGTACCCAACGGCAACACCATCACCGCCTATATAAATTTCACCAATTGAACCATCGGTAAGATTATTAAGCGCTTCATCTAAAATATAGATCTGGGTATTGGCAACAGGTTTACCAATGGTAATATCTTCGTCACTGGTGATCTGTTTTATGGTTGAGTAAATGGTGGTTTCGGTTGGGCCATACAGGTTCCAGATCTCCTCACATTTCGGCAAGAGCTGTGTAACAAGGTCTTTCGGGAAAGCCTCACCGCCACAATATACTTTTAAAGGTAATTTGCTATCCCAACCCGATACCAGCATCATACGCCAGGTGAAAGGAGTGGCCTGCATTACTGTTACATCTTCTGCTTTTACCAGATCAACCAACGCGCGACCGTCTTTTGCCGTAGCTGAATCTGCTAACAAAAGTTCGGCGCCGGTTATTAATGGTAAATAGAGGTCTAACCCGGCAATGTCAAACGATATGGTAGTTACCGCCAATACTTTATCGGCGGTGGTCATGCCCGGTACCTTTTGGCAGCTTAATAAAAAGTTGATAAGGTTAAAGTGGCGGATCTGTACGCCTTTAGGTTTCCCTGTTGAACCTGATGTATACAGGATATAAGCAAGATCTTCTCCGCTTACACCGGTTTCTGGCTCTGTAGCCGGATATGAAGGGAATTTCTCTAATGCGGCCTCAATTAAAACCTCAATTGAGTTTGCAGCAAAATGATTATGATATTTTTCGGAGGTAATCAGAATTTTGGCTGACGAATCTTCAAGCATAAATTCGATACGATCCTTCGGATATTCCGGATCAAGTGGTACGTAGGCTGCTCCGGCTTTCATAACAGCTAATAACGATATTACCATTTCGGGCGAACGGTCAAGTGCAACACCGGCAACATCACCTCGTTTAAGCCCCTGGTCAATCAGGTAACCGGCCAGTTTGTTGGCCGCTTCGTTGAGCGCTTTATAGGTTAAAGTGCGCTCATGAAATTTTAGCGCAATTTTATCCGGGTACTGATGAGCTGCAGCTGCAGTTAAATGGATAAGTGCCTTTTCTTTGGGATAATCTACAGCGGTATTGTTTAACATGCTTATAACGTCGGTATTCAGAGGGGCGTCCATAATTTATTTTATATGCTATATAAATTCCTGATTCAATTAATTATCAACGTTGTTTCCGTTATTTAACTGCAGTAGCCTGGTCATTTACGGGTTCTGCGGGAGCGTGATCGTGCGGCGTATGAATAAACTTTTTGTTTGCTCCTTTCAGTTTGAACAACAGCAGGAACATGGTGAAAAATATAAGTGGCAGTTTAAGCATAGCTTCTAAAAGTTTTCCGTTGTAGAACGATGTCGGTATGGCAACTATGATACCAAGGTAACAAGCCACAGTTGCACCAAGCCATAAATGCCAGTGCGGGCCAATACCCGGAGTGAAAAAAGAGATCAGCAACATCAGCGGCATCAGGCCAAGCATCAGCACGCGCGGCAGGATAGCCATCTGGTAAATCTCATTTACATAATCAAAATTGCCTCGAAAAAACTGGGCAGGTGCTGTAGCTCCGTACTTTTTAAGCAAGTTAAACTGCGCCGAAAGCCAGCGTTTACGCTGCTTTTCAAATACAGCCGGGTTACTTACTTTTTCATCATATATGTATGCTTTTTCGGCATAAGCAACGTGTATCTTGTCGCGGGTAAGCAGTAGTCCCATTTCTTTATCAAAGCCACCTACAGCGTCAATACGCGACATTACATTCACAAAAAGCTTATATTCCAAAGCCATTCCTGAACCAATGATGGCTGCCGAAAATTTAAATAACTGTTGTGACTTTCTGAAAATGTGATTGTTAACCTCTTCGCTCACAGCATCAAGTATGGCTACCTGCGTATTTGAATTTTTTGCTACGCGATGGCCTTGTACCACAAGGTGGCCTGCCCGCAGATAATTATTGATCTGGTGCAGATAATCAGGTGCGGCTATATTATCAATATCAAAAACAACGGCGGCATCATAGCCGGCAGCTGTGTTTTCAATAGCTTTATTTAACGCTTTTGATTTGGTACTGGTTTCAAAAACTACTTCAACCACCTGCAAAGGCATCTGCTTTAATTTAACAATGGTTTCAGGTTTCATGGAGTCGGCAATAACACAAACCGTGAATAAATCTTTAGGGTAATCGATAGTTAGCGCTGCTGCTGCCGAGTTTAAAATAATTTCATCTTCCTTGTAAGCGCAGATGTAAACTATGAACTTACTGAGGGCATTTGCTACCGGAGGCTGCTTAATGGGAATTAATTTCCCCACTACAGAGAACACAAACAGGTATAAACTGTATACACCAAGGTATATAAACAGCAAAATGGCGATAACAGATGCAATGAATTTGATGATTTCCATGTGTTTTTGATGATAAACCCCGTTTTATAATTAATTATAAGTAACAGATGTGTTTCTCTAAAAATTAACCTTTCTGCTTATTATTCAAATTTGTTGCCAGCAGGCGCTTGATCTCTATTATACGGTGCTCCCATGTATTTTGTGCTGCTACTTTTAATCTTTTTTGCTGTAAAAAAGGGGTGTCATTTAAAGCCAGGTTAAGGGCGGCGGTAAATTCATCTGCATTTTTGCAGATGTAAACCGTGTCGCCGGTAAATTCTTCCAGATCTTCGTTAAAATCGGTGATCACAACCGGCCGGCCGGAGCCCAGGTATTCAAACAATTTAAGTGGAAAAATTGAGCTGCTAACATCATCCTTTTTAAAGGGGATGATGGCAACATCAAAGCCTTTGAGTACGGCAGGTAACAGCTCATATGGTACTGCACCCTTTTTGAAAATATTAGGAGCGTTAAAAACGGTGTTGTTTTCGTAATCAATAGCAACGGGGCCCACAAAAACAAAGTTTTTATCGGAGTTTTGCTTCAGTAATTGTGTTATCAAATCATAATCGATACGGCGTTCAATATTGCCAAAATAGCCAATGACAGGCTTTTTGACATCGGCCAGAATCCCAGCCACCGGCAAAGCCGGGTCAAGCGCTTTTTGGCTGTGACTGATATTGGCTGCGTTAGGCACAAAGTGCGAGTTAGGATTAAGCTTCCCTTTTATATTACTCAACTCCTTGCTGGTACTGATCACCATGTCCATATCTTTTACCAAAATATCTTCGGATATGAGGCCGTGGCGGGTTTGGTATTCCTCAATCAAAGGGTCAACACAATGATAAACCTTGAGCAGCGGTTTTAACTTCAATAACCGGTGCATGGTTGGGTAATAAAACGCATACGAGTTGATGAAGATGTAATCCTTTATCCCGAGGTTTTTAATCACCTTATTGAGCCGGTTTGCTACAATCCTTTCGTTTATTTTCAGGGCTTGGCGGTATATAGCACCTTCTGGCAACGAATTGATTGAGGGTACAGGAGGAGTAATGATGATCTTTAAATTAGGGATCTCTGTTTGTATAAAACTATCCTTCGGCGAAAAAAAGTGCGGCTTGCGGGTATTATAACCAGGGGTATTTTTAAACTGGATATAATCTTTCCAGGTATAAGGCCTGTCAACATAATAGACGTAGTTATCCTTAGCCAGATGTTTGGCTATGGTATAGTTAGTTGATTCCAGGCGGCTATCAAACTGCATTTGCGATAATATAACGATATGCCGGTTCTTTAGCTCCATATGATATAGCTTGTTATTCGGTTAATTGTTTTCCTTTGATTTTGCTCAGCACAAGTCCTATCAACTCTTTTAGTTCGATGTAACCTAAAACAAAGATGTCGGATATTTTAAATTGCAGGTTTTTCTTTAATGCCCAATAACCAAATATTGCCCCGGTAAAAAATGTGAAGATAGATGCAATAGCAACTGCGTAAAGACTGTGGAACACAAGGATACCCGTAAAATCGCCGATTACGTTAACTGTCAACATCAGGAATACCTTGATCATGTTAAGATGGGGCTTATTTATGATATCAAGCGTGATCCCAAAAAACCTGTCGATAGGTAGCAGCATCACGTAGCACATGAAAATCCTGAAGATATTCCCCGCATCGGAGTGTTGGTATTTAGCACCGAATAGCAAACCGATGATAAGATCGGCAGCGACAAAACAAAACACAGCAATAGGGGTGAGCGCTATAGTAAGCATTCCTGCATACTTTTTCATAATATAGCTTACATATTTTTGGTCGCCCCGTTGTATAGCTGCCGACATAACAGGTAAGGCAGTGGAGATAAAAGCTCTTAATGGGATTTCAAAAATTTCCATCAGCCTTTGCGGAATATAGTAAACAGCCAGCAGATCAGGGCTAAACATAGGTTTTACAATCAGTGTGTCAGAACTTCTGAGCAAGTATGAACTTATTGACGTACCTACACTGTATTTGCCAAAATGAGCCATTTGTTTTATAGTATCCCTGCTTTTATTTGCTATGTTTTTTACTTTGGCCCAGCCAATAATAATACAAATAAGGCTGCTTAACAGGCTTGCTGCAAAGTAAGAGTAGATAGTTGTTTCAAAGTTTGATTTTCCTGCTATTGCTACACAAACCACAAGTACGAGGAAGCCCCCCTGGTTCATTAACTGGAGAATGAACATCTTATCAAAACGTTCTTCAGCCTGCAATATCCAAAGGCTTACGGCCGATGGAAGCGTGCAAAAATAAATGAGACTGAACCATTTAAGCGTAATGGCTATATCGGCCCCCGGGTTTCTGTAGATAAGATAGATCAGCAGGTTTACAATGGCAAATACCGAAGTAATGATAAAGCCCAGGTACCAGGTTGATCCCGATATATTTTTCTTCCTTTCGGGTGTTGATCCTGCATAGAATTTAATGAGGGATGTTTGAAGGAAGCCGGTGCGGAAGGTGTCGGCCAGTGTAAACACGATGAGGAAGAATACGTAGTTGCCAAAGTCGGGTTTACTTAACCGGCGGGCCAGCAATGATAGTATCACCATCCCCAAAACCGGCAAAACCGCATTGGTCGCCAATGAAAGCGTGTGTTTGTTTATTAGTTTTTTAAATAAACTCATGTATTTTGTTTTACGCTTTCTCCCAGGTTTGTGTTGTGAAATTGTACTGTTTTATTACTTTGGCCGGATTGCCAACGGCTACCGAATAAGGCGGAATATCCCGTGTTACCACGCTGCCAGCTCCGATAACCGAATGCTTGCCTATAGTTACACCGGCGGTTACCACGCAGTTAGCGCCTATCCATACATTATCGTCAATAGTGATTTGTTTAGTGGTAACTTTTTGATGGCGTGGCGGGATACTTACATCCTGGTAACCGTGATTAAGACCGGAGATAACAACGTGCTGGGCCGTCATACTGAAATTACCTATTTTAACCGGGCCGATTACAACAGTGCTGATACCAATGCCAGATCCTTCTCCAATAAAAACGTCGCCAACACCATTATTAATCACAGCAAAATCCTCTACGATGCTTTTTGCGCCAAGTGAAAACTTATTGAATGGGAAAAGGTCCATCCGGGCGTTGTTCCTCACTACGCTTCCTTTACCACGTTCGTGAAAAAAGCGGTTAAGGATAAGCCTTACCCATAGCCTTGGCCTCGATTGGCCCGGTGGGATCAGCATCCAGTGGACTAATTTTTTTAATTTCGGATTTGATTTTATGGATGATACAAATGACATCTGCTTAGTTAATTAGTATTGCACCTGTACTGTTCTTTTTTTTAATTGCTCCTGTTCCTGATCGTCAATTCGTTTGCATACTACAAGAATGGATATGGCCAGGTAAAACAGGATGTTTGATGGGTATTGAACGAGTGCCTGTTGTGGAAAGTTACCTATGTTGAACGCAAAAAGGATCAGTAACATTGCCAGGCAGTAGTTTTTGAGTTCGGGGTTTTTGATACTGAAATAAAAGTTGATCCCGGTTTTAAGTACAACAAAAAACAGCGTACAAAAAAGAAGCAGGCCAACCCAGCCCATCTCGACAGATACGCGTACGTAGCCGCTATCGGGAGGGAATTTAGCCAGCATAGAGTTTGGCGAAAACTTTCGGCCCCAAACCCCTACAGAACCTAAACCTCCGCCAATAGGGTGGGAGAGGATAAACGGTTTTATTTTTTTCTGATTTTCGGCACGAACGTTATAAGAGGGGTCATCGGAGGGATTGAACGCCGTTTGGAAGCGCTTAATTAATGGGTTTGACGTTGGCATCACTATTAAAACACCAAGCATTGCACCTGCTATAAGCGTAAAGGTTAAAACCCGTCTGTTAAAATTTAAAACCGCCAGCATTGAAAGCGCTCCCGGCACTAATACATAAGCGGCCCTTGTACCGGAGTAGAGCATCACATACAAGAAAAAGCCGGCGATACAACCAAGGATTACCTTGCGCTTAAGCGGAAGATTCCCCATAATAAGCACAATGCAAAGCAGCGCACCAATAACCATGTTGTATGAAAACGTAACGGGGTCCGAAAAGATACCAAACTTACGCATGTGTCCGTTAATAAATAATAAACTTACGCGAGTTGGGTCAGCATACAGATACCTGTGTTCAAATGGGAAAAAGCCAATGTTTTCTTGTTGGAAGGCAGAGATTCCGGCCAGTATATCGAGGAAGATCCAGAGCTTTAACAACTTTTTAATAAACTTTATCGTGCGGATTTGGAAAACAAAAACATAGTACATGAGCATAATAAAGCCTATTGTACGCACAGTATATATCCAGGCCAGTCTTGATTCGGCGGATGGATTTACAAACTCAAGCATATTGTACGCCAGCCACACTAATATCATGTAACTGATTGGGTTTTTAAAATAAGTCCAGTTTCGTTCGGTACGTTGTTTAATAAAAAAACCGAGGATGAGCAGGTACGTTGTTACGTCCATCAAGGTACCAATGGGTACCTGATCGGGTAAAAATTCCGAAACGTAACCGATAAAAAATGCCGCAATGATCAATGCACAGATCCCGAATTCGGGATAAACAGTAATGGCAAATACTATTGGCAATCCTATAGTTAACGCTAACACAGCACCCACGCCTATAAATTCAAGTTTATAGGTCAAAAAGCTTATGGCAAGTGAAGTAATCAGCAGGAAAAACAAGGCAAAAGGATGCGAAAACTTTTGGATTAAAAGGTTTTTCCAAAAGTTTCGCTTAATGTCATTATTGCCTGTTTGTTCATTTCGCATAAGGTAGAATAGAAATGCTTTTTTAAATCTACAGGAACAGGATCTTTACCGCCCATACAAACACACCGATAAATGCAAATACTATAGCCGCCTTACGTGTTTTTTTTTGCAGGGGACTTAAATCTTCAAACGGATCCTTTTCCGGTTTTGGAGGGTCTATTCTCATTTTAAGTAGTATTATTATTTAAGGGGGCTTCGCGGCGCCGGTTAATTAAGAACTTTTTTCTTTTTTCTGATTGTAATCAGTTTTATTGAGTACCCAACCCGCAAACCTGTTTTCCAATCCTTTTAAATAGGCAATGTATTGCTTTTGAGCGTTGATTATCTTTTTATTAGCCTCAAATACCGCTATCGTTTTATTAGCAAACAATAACCACTCTTTTGATTTATTAAGTGCAGTAAGCGGAGCAGTATCAATGATCACAACATCATATTTGGAACGTAAATCATCAAATCTGCTTTTTACAAATTCTTCGCTGCCAACTTCAAGCAGGGTTACGTCTCCACCACGGTTACCTAAAACAGTGGTGTTTGAACTGCTGAGCTCTTGTTGTCCCAACGGGTTGTTTTTAAAATAATCTTCCAGGTAAGTTTGTGGCTTGGCCGTATTGCTGATGGTGGCGTTATTAAAGTTACCGTCAATTAGCAGCACCCTCTTGTTGATCATAGAATAGGAGTAAGCCAAGCTTATTGCAAGAAGGGTTTTACCCTCAGACGGTTCAACGCTTGTTATGGCTAACACTTTTTCGCCCTTTAATTCCTGGTCAATTTCAAATCTTATGGAGCGCAACAGCTCCTTAAAGGTCTTCATTTTCTCGCGGTGTTCCACGTCCCAGAGCTTGCGCAAGTCGAGGTTTTCACCGCTGATCTTATTTAAATAGCCCAATAACGGTAGTTGCGTTTTATTAACCAGTTCGGTAGGGGTTTTAATAGTATCATCAATGTAAAACAACACAAACAGCCAAAAAACGCAGGCAAATAGGCTGCCTATACCACTCAGAATAATAAGCAGCATTTTTTTAGATGGCTGGGCTACATCAGGCTGGGCCATTTCAACCTGGATGAGTTTTATCGAAACGCTTGAGCGCAGGTTGGTTTCATTGTATTTGTTTAATACATCAAGATATTCTTTACCTGCAATGTCAATATCAAAGTCGTAAGTTTTTACTTTGGCATCAAACGGAACTAATCGTGAAAACTTAGCATTTAGATTTGCTAACTCATTTTCTATTGATTTGACACTATACTTGGCCAAATCGCGCGAAACCTCAAGCGTAAGTTTTTGTTTGATCTGGTCGTCTTTAGCTATGAGCGGATTGGTAATGTATTTATCAGATGTTAAGTTAATCTGATTTGCAAGCTGTTGCTGTAACGAGTCAATCGATTCTTTATACTTGTTATTAAATCCGCTTCTTACATACTGATCTTCAAGCGTATGCAGCTGCTCCTGGGTAGAAATAATAGCCTGGTTATATTTGTTGGTTATAGCTTCAACATACTTCCGGTCATCGGGTGTGAACTTTTGGTTGATAGCATCAATAGCACCCTGGTTCGCTATCATATCTTTATCGGCCTGCAACTTTTTATCGTTGTAAACCATAATTTGGCCAAAAATAGCTTTTGACTGCTCATCAAGGTTCAATACGCCATTTTCAATTTTATATTGCTGCAATTTGCCGGTTTGATCGCTAAGCGCTTTACGTTTAGTGTCGAGCAGGTTAGATAAAAATGTTACCGCGTTTGATTCGTTTTGTTTTACACTTTGGGTGTAATAGTCAATAAACTGTTTACACAAGGTGTTTACTACAAAGGCAGAAAGCTGAGGGTTTTCTGAATCAAAGCTCACAGATATAAAATCACTGTCTTCGTTACGCATAACCACCAGGTCTTTCATGATGTTACGCTCATCGTATCTCATTGATCTGAGCAGTCCTACAACAGAGTTTTCTGTTTTATCATAAACGGATAACGGCTCGAGGGTAGCAAATTTCTTTTTTAAAATGCCTAACACGTTGTCCTTTTCATACGAGTGCAGTTCAAGTAATTCTTTACTTGGTTTACGAAAAGGATAAGGATCCGTGAGGTCATGGATCATGAGCGAATAAGAAACCTGGTCAATAAGTTTCTTTAGCTTCATGATGGCTATCAGGTTGCTGAATTCGCGATAAACCTGCTGCTCCTGTACATTGGCCGTAGCATCTTTATCAAGAAGGTGCCTCGATGCGTCAATAATACCGGTAGCAATTTCAGCATGCGACTGATAATTATCGGGCAGATTTTTTACCAGGAAAAACGATGCAATAACCGCTACAAGCGGTATTATAATCAGTGTAGTTCTGTATTTCTTTAGTAGCGTGAAAAAATTGCCTATCTCCATCGTTTACTTAACGTCTTCTAATTTAGTACCCAATAATTCTTCAAGATTGGTCTTGGCTGTAAATGTCGCTAATTCGGCTTGTACTTTAAAAGAGTTTTGGTTGTATAAACTGTTAAGTTGTTCGTTATAAATCTGAAAAGTTGTTTCACCTTTTTGGAATGCATATTTTAACTGCTTAACCGCACTTTCGGCATCTATTACAGCATTGGCCCGCAACCTTAAATCGGCTTGTGCTGCAAGATAAGCAAAGTAATAACGCTTAACCTGTGCCTCAAGGGTTAACATATATGCTGCCTGCTGGTATTCAGCCGCTTTATAAGTTTCTTTTGCCTGGCGGATAACCCCTGGTCTTGAAAACATTTGGCCTATATTTAATGATATGGCTATCTGGTAGCCTTTAAATATCGTTGGCTGCGAAATATTGATTGATGTTTGCGGGCTATAAATGTAAGATGCCGTTACGCCTTCAAGCCATGAAAATACGGTTGAATTATAAAGCCCTTTGGCCGCATTTACCTGGCTTTGGCGTGCTTTAACTTCAGGATAATTCTTTTTGGCAGTCGCTATCAGTTTTTCAAGATACGGATAGTTAACGTCGTTTATAAATGAACTTTGCTGCGCTTGTACGCGGCTGGAAAAAAAAAGAACGATTATAGAAAGATACGTGAGCTTTAGTTTCACCGACATAGAGTTATACTTTTTCTTTTTGGAATAGGGCAGGTACGGTACCTACAATAATTTTTAAATCTAACCAAATAGAGTATTTCTGAGCATAAAAATTATCTAATTTTTTCCTTTCACGTTCAGACATGTCTTCTTTACCGCGTTTGCTGATCTGCCATAAACCGGTTAGGCCTGCAGGACCAAGGAAACGCATCGACCATTCATTTGAGGTAAGCATCTCAGCCTCATACAACGGCAAAGGCCTGTTGCCAACTACCGACATATCGCCACGCAGGATATTGAACAATTGAGGCAGTTCGTCTAAACTTGAGTTGCGCAGGAAGTTGCCCAGTTTGGTAATACGCGGATCGTTCTTGATTTTAACAAATGCTACTTTATTATCGCCGCCTTCTGCTGCATACTGGTTGTTTTCGGCAGATAATTTTGCAAGCAACTGGTCAGCATCGGTACGCATCGACCGGAATTTATAAAAATCAAATACCTTATAACCCGTACCAACGCGTTTGCTTTTGTAAAATACCGGACCTTTTGAATCCAGCTTAATCAAAATGGCGACTACAAGCATAACCGGTGATAAAACCAGCATCATACCACCCGAAATTACAAGGTCGATGAGGCGTTTACCTGCAGGCATTTTATAGGCAGTATCAACAACCTTTGACAATTCAAGTAATTTGGGTTTTATCAGTTTAAAACGTACCAAAAAGTTGAGCCGCTCACGCAGATCGCTTATAGAAAAGGGCTCTCCGTAAAAATCGTGTACTTTCAGTTTAATGGCTTGTTGCTTTAAGGCTTTATCATTTCTTGATGAAAGCAATACGATAATCAAACCGTTTAACAGGAAGCTGCTCTTAACTTCTTCAACCAATTTGATCCATTTCCCTTCTGTATCAACTTCAACCAAAATAATATCAGGGACAGACAAAATAGATTGCTCACCCAGATAATCATTAAGCTGATCAATGGTATTGTTGTACGCAATTTTGAAGCCTTCGTTTAAGCCATTCGAGATTTTTTCCTTGAACTCGCTGCCGGCATAAGCTATCCTGATGTTAGAACCTGAGCTTTCGTTCCAATCAGATGTTTGATGATTCATAAACTTGTAAAACTTGGTTAATGGCTGTTTTTAATGCGGTTGGATTAAATGGCTTGTGTATGTGAGCATCAACCTTAAAAGGCATGGCACTTACCTGGGTGTCAAGATCATGGGCGGCGGAAAGTAATATTACCGGAATGTCGCGGTAAAAACCGCTGATCTTAACGTTTTTTATAAATGATTGCCCGTCGAAATAAGGCATCTGAAGATCGGATATGATCAGCTCGGGCATATTGCCATCCTCAAGCCAGCTAAAAGCTTCTATACCGTTATTTTTTACTACGATATCATATTCTTTTGAAAGGATAAAGTTGAGCAGTTTTAATATGCTCAGGTCATCATCAACTATAAGTAGCGTTCTTTTCATGCTTAATTTAATTGGGGTTATTTAATAAGTGAGAAGCAATTATATTGTTAATCGGTATGTTGATTTAATTATTGTTTGTTGTAAATTTTTGATATATCGCAAAATATAAACTTAATAAATATTATTAATGAAAAAGTAAATGAATTTATGAGTTATTTTAACTAAAAGCTAAGTATAAAATAAATAGCTTCACAATTGCCGCTTTTGTTTTTCATTTAATTATATGCAAAAAACATTCCTGAAATAAAAAAAGCCACAATCAAAGGTTCGATGGGCTTTTATACGGGTAATACACGAAATAAGTTGTAAAAAAACTGAGAAATTAACGGAAAGTTAATAATTAGCCGAGGAATTTATTCCCACGGCAGGTAGCCGTTATTCCCCAAAACGGGATTTATTTATTCCCCCTTATTTGACCCCGGCTACAGGTGCACAAGGTTACTTTTCTATTATGGATAAAAAATTCCCCGCGGGGTCCTTAAACCAGGCTATCTTAGGTCCGCCGCTCAGGAATACTCCCTTTTCGTTTGTCTTAAAATTTTCCTGATCGTAAATTTCAAACTTAACTCCGCGGGCGCTGAGCTCGTCTACAGTTTTTTCTACATCATCAACCGGGAAATTCAAAATAGTAAAGGTTGCAGGCACATGATTGGGCTTGGTGTATATCAATATGGGAGTGCTGCCTGTTATATTAAGGTTAAGTAAGCCCTGCATATCAGGCAAATCACTTACGCTTAAACCAAGTACATCAGCATAAAACGCTCTGGCTTTGGCTGTATCATCTACCGAAAATCCGCTAAATGCTTTGCTGTCTTTTAACATAATAATTATTTATATTAATGTATTACCTTGCCTTTAAATGATTTGTTTGCAGAAAATAAGATTAGTCGGTCAAAACCTCGGCCCTGCAGCCCAAATCATTTAAAAAGCTGATCAGCGATTTTGCACATAAAGTGCCGCTGTCACATTGTACCCGCAGGATATTGTCACAATCATCCAAATCAAAATTGGCTTTATGATTTCCAAATGCTTTGTGAATGGCATCCAAAAGCATGCTGGCCTGGCGGCGTTTATTTACATTGGTTTTAAAAACTTCTACCATCATAAGTTTTTGATTAGCTGTACTTTTAATGGAGATCAGGAATATGGTATCAGGGATGCCCTTATTATCGGCATCCCTGATTGTTTTTTAATTATTGCGGACGGTTGGGATTGTAGGAGATCATCCAGCTGATGCCAAATTTATCTTTAATCCAACCAAAGTAGTCGCCCCAAAACTCTTCACGCATCGGGCCACCACTTTGCTGTCCGGCTGATAAACCGGCATGAAACCTATCAGCCTCTTCCTTTGATTCGCAACTGATAGTAAGCGAAAAGTTAGTGCCCATGGTTACCAAGCCCATACCGCCTTCTTCAACTCCCAAAGCGTCGGTACCCATAAGCATATTGCCCGGGCCAAGTGGCAGTGCAATGTGCATAAGCTTGTTCTGGTCTTTTTCGGCAAGTTTTGATGCTTCCGGACCATCTTTAAAACGCATTACTACGGCAAATTCGCCCCCAAAAACCGATTTGTAAAAGTTAAATGCTTCTTCGGTATTACCGTTAAAGTTTAAATAAGGATTTACGACTAACATGATGTCTGATTGTTTTTGATTTATAATTGAGTGATTTTATAAAGTAAAGATAAGGTTTGTAGCCCCTATACAGGAGGGTGGTATTAAGACATGTTAAGGGGTTAATTGCGACATTATAATTTGCCTCAAAGCACACAACGAGGTCCGGAAAACATAGTCTTCCGTTAATTACCTGCCTGTACTTTACCTGAGATAAACTTATACAGGTACGGTGCTTTATGTGCACCGCCTGTCCATTTTTTGGCTATCCGTTCTAAAATGCCAAGCCCCAGCATTTTACGTTGAAAAGCCGCGCGGATAAGTTTTTTGTTCAAAATAGTTTCGTAAAGCGACTGGAGATCGCCCATAGTAAATTCATCGGTCATTAGGTTAAAGCCTATAAGCTTTTGATCAAGATTGTTTTGGAGGGTTTCTAAGGCCTTATCGATAATTTGATTGTGGTCCTGCATCAAAACTGGTAATTCGTCGAGGCTGTACCAATCGCAGCTATCTGATATTTCATCTGGTGCAGGCACAGCTTTGGTGAAATCAACAAGGGCATAATAACCAATTGAAACAAAACGTTTCAGGAGCCAATGGTTATGAGGAGGTTCATACCCCCGGGCTTTCATTATGGCTTTAAGTGGTGCAGGGTCATAACGGCTGTAGTTACCAAATACATAAAACTGTTCCAGATAGATATTGCTCAATGCCGTGCGGCTTTCCAAAACCCGGCGGGCTGCCTGATTTACATCTTCGTTATCATGAATAAAACCGCCGGGCAGGGCGTATAATGATGAGTTTTTATAGGATAGCAGCAATACCTTTAACTGGTTATCGTGAAACCCGAAAATAACGGTGTCGATAGCCAAACCGGGCAAAAAACCTTCGCCACTGATATTACTTTGCTGTTGCTCAAACTCTTTATTCATGCAGTCCTAAAAAAATGATTGCACAAGTAACAAAAAAATTTGAAATGTGAACTTAAATATTTTATTATTGTATCATTATGTTACAATAAGGTCTGCTATCCTTATTCGCTCGTTTATACATTCGCTACAAACCAAATAACCAATAATGAAGAAACCAATTTTAGTAATGCTGTTGCTTGCGCAGGTAGCCTCTGTAAGGGTAATGGCGCAGCTATCTGCAAACAAAACAACCGTTGAGACCGGTGTGCTTGAGGGCACGCGTGAAGCATCAAACGTTTTAAGCTTTAAAGGTATTCCTTTTGCCCAGCCACCTGTTGGCGATTTGCGCTGGAAAGAGCCCCAACCCGCCAAAAACTGGGAGGGTACTTTAAAGGCCGATCATTTTGGCCATAACCCTATGCAAAAGCCAATTTTTGGCGATATGGGGTTCAGGTCATCAGGCATGAGCGAAGACTGTTTGTACCTTAATGTATGGACACCGGCAAAATCATCAAAAGAAAAACTGCCGGTGCTGGTTTATTTTTATGGTGGCGGCTTGATGGCCGGTGATGGGTCGGAGTCGCGTTATGATGGTGAGAGCATGGCTAAAAAAGGCATTGTTGCTTTAACCGTAAATTATAGACTTGGTGTGTTTGGCTTCTTTTCGCATCCGGAATTAACAAAGGAATCTCCTAATCATTCATCTGGCAATTATGGATACCTTGATCAGCACCTGGCTTTGCTTTGGGTACAAAAAAATATAGCTGCGTTTGGTGGCGATCCTAAACGGGTTACCATAGCAGGCGAATCTGCAGGATCCATTTCTGTGTCGGTACAAATGGCTTCACCCTTATCAAAAAATCTGATAGCGGGCGCTATCGGCGAAAGCGGAGCAGGTATTAAACCAACACTTTTCCCTATTCCGCTGGCTGATGCGGAACAAAACGGTGTTAAGTTTGCCGCTAATGAAAAAGCAAATACCCTGGCTGATTTACGGGCTATACCCGCCGAACAGCTATTGAATGATGCCTTTAAACCCGGTACGCCGCCAATGTCGGCCACCATTGATAATTACTTGTTACCGAAATCGCTGCCCGAAATATTTATGGCAGGCGAGCAGGCTAAAGTGCCATTGCTGGTAGGGTGGAACTCGGCCGAAGTGCCTTTTCAGTTTATGATGCGCGGAGATGCCCCAACGCTTGAAAATTACACCAAAACGCTAAAGCAACTATATGGTGACAGGGCCGAAGAAGCTTTGAAGCTATATCCGGCTGCAAATGACGGGGAAGTAATTAAAGTAGCCACCGATTTATCAAGCGATCGCTTTATTGTATACAGTACATGGAAATGGGCCGATCTGCAGGTGCAAACAGGAGGGAAGCCGGTTTATCGTTACTTGTTTTCACGCGTTCGCCCCGCGATGGTTGCCTCAATGGGCAACGCTACTCCAGGACTTGCAGGTGGGGTAGTTAAAGGTGATGCAGCCAAACCTGCCCCTAAAATGCCACCGCCGGTAGGAGCAGCACATGCTTCAGAAATTGAGTATGCTATGGGTAACCTGGCCGGAAATAAAACCTATGCCTGGACCCCTGATGACTTCAAGGTATCCGAAACTATGGAAAACTACTTTGCCAACTTTATAAAAAAGGCAAACCCTAATGGCGCAGGCTTGCCTAAATGGTCGGCAATTACAGATAACAATAATGTTAAATTCATGAATATAGATGTTAAAAGTGAAGAAAAGCCGGAAGTTAACCGCGCGCGTTATTTGTTTTTAGATAAAGATTACATGAAATAAGATTTTTTTTCAGATGTATGGGCTGGCTCCTGTGATTTTTCGCAGGGGCCTTTTTTGTAAAGTAATCTCACTATATTTATTCAATGAAATTGATCCCGGTGAAAAGCGTATTGTCTAAATGGCTACTAACAGCTATTATACTGCTTGGCTTTTTTACGTTTTCGGGGCCTGCTATTCAAACGTCAAACAGGTTTGATAAGCCGCACACAACATTAGTTGCCGGTTATACCAATAGGATCTCCAAATCAATTTTATACAGTGCTACTTTAAAGGGAGTCAACCGAAATACCATTTCGGCTTTAATTTCCGGAACGTGTAGCCTGCTTGCTTTAAGTTTTTTGCATAGCCTTCAAACTCATACTGTGGTTAAGCAAACATCATGGTTGTTCATACCAAATAACCAGATCAAATATCACTCTTTTATTAAGGTTTTCGGTTCAGATTCCGCCGATGATAGCTATCCTTTGTAGGATAATCTTTCCTTTTTGATTACCAAAAGGTAATTACCCCATTTTAATTATTCGGGTGGCGGCCCCTATAAGGGCTGTGCCCATCATTTTTATGATGTAAGATGAAAAAAATTAAAAGGCTCATGAGGCTTTGCGGGCTTATCATGTTTATGATATTGGCTGTTGCGGGCATAGGAATATTGGGAGTGGCTCCCACTTTAACTAAAGATAGAAAACTATTTGCTGATAAGCATCCTGCGACAGAAATGGCAAAGAAAAGTGAAGCCGACCAGGAAAAGCCCTACGAATAGCAGATAACTTACTCAAGCATGAAGTTCATAGCGGTATGAATAGCCCGTTAATAGTTATCTTTGCCGCTATGAACTATTTTGAATTTTATGGCATCCCTGAGTCTTTTAAAGTTAACCAGGCTTTGCTGAAGAAAAAGTTTTACGAGCTGAGCAAGCTTTATCATCCCGATTTTTATGCCAACGAGGATGAGACGAAACAACAGGAGATTTTAGAACTGTCGACCATAAACAACAAGGCTTATCTGGCACTTGGCGACCCCGCTAAGCGTTTAGAATACATTTTAAAACTGCATGACCTGGTATCTGAAGGCGCCAAACCACAATTACCTGCAGATTTTTTAATGGAAATGATGTATATTAATGAACGCCTGATGGAAGTGGAAGACGCCAACGAATTAGCAACCATAACTTCAGAAACACTTGCTATTGAGGGGGATATGAATGAAGAGCTGGCGAAGCTGACCAAAGACTACGAAGAATTGGACGACATTGCTAAAGAAAGCCGCCGGATAGAAATTGCAAATATTTACTATAAACAAAAATATTTGTTGCGAATTAAGGAGAGTTTATCTACATTTGCAGCCCGCTTGTAAGGGAACACACTTACAAAATGCCCAGATGGCGGAATTGGTAGACGCGCTGGTCTCAAACACCTGTGGGAAACCGTGCCGGTTCGACTCCGGCTCTGGGTACTATTTTAGGCAAGTTGTCAACTTTGTTGACAACTTTTTTTATTGACGAGTTTTGGTGATATTGGCCATCGATTGGATGGATATTTTGACATGCCCCAGTAATGCTATTCCGTATCCTGCAAACCGTTAGGCTGCGTTTATGATTAGTGACGTTACCTTTGCAAAATACCCCTGTATAGGCAATTCAACTCGCACCTGGCAAATTAAACGTTGCTAATCCAGCCGTCAACAACGAGATCAGAACCCGTCATGAAAGAGCTTTCATCAGATGCTATCGCTCTAATTCATTCAAATCGGACATGTGTTTTAAACGCCGGTTCGATTGATGAACAATTAGGGATTGCTAAAAGTGATCCAATTCGCTCAAAAACGCATTTGTTCCAGTAGTTTGTTCGAATTCCGCGCAGTCAAAAGAAGAAAAGGTAAATTTCAACTTAGGACCGCTTATACTTTGAAAGGAAAAACTGCGCCTTTCCATTCGTTGTAAATTCTCGGGGATAGGCATCGCCTGCAAGATTGTAACAGATAGTTAGATGGTTATCTTCTATTTTATAAATTGCTGAATAATGCCTGCCTCTATTTGCACCATCTGTTCCATAAATGTCAAGATTTTGCCCGTTCGCTTTGATTATTCCTTCATCGACCTTAGCGCCAATCACAGAATAAGTATTTTCCTTTAGACTCAATTGTTGTCCCTCAAATTTACTCAACGGAATTTCTTTTCCTTCAAATTCCTGGTAAATTGCAAGCCAGGTACCATTCAGAGTTGTTAGAGCTTTTGCCATACTAAAAAAAAGTTATACGCTTTAGATTATAAAAATCTTACATATAGAAGTAGCTTGCATCGCGGTGTTGCCCTAATTGAATTTCTGTAGCTATTGAATTCTGCTTAAATTGGTTAGTTGACACCGATGTGCTCTTGCAAGGATGTCGTTACTTCTTCTTCATGCTGCATTTAATATCAAAAAATCTATCGATTATCGTAAAGCATATGTAAACAATAGTATTAAGAATAATTACCATAAGTTTTATATTAAGGTCATGCGTTTGTTGCAGACAGCATCTTGGATCTAAATTAAGAGACTTTTTTAATAGCTTAACAATAAAGTAATATTATAAACCTTCTTTTGCGAGGGAGCAGCACACCACATCATTTCCAACATGCAGCCAGCACAATCATCATCCGACTTTGAATTGCAGCAATTACTTGCCTGCGGAGATGAGGTTGCTTATAATGAATTGTATGGCCGTTATGCCGTGCAGATAAACAGGTTTATGCAAAAATACCTGCATAGCGCGGTTTTAAGCGAGGATGCAACGCACGATGTTTTTATCAAAATATGGAATAAGCGTGAGCAGCTCAAAAATGTACAATCGTTTAAAGCCTATCTGTTTACCGCAGCCAGAAACCAGGCACTGGATAATTTAAAAGCCGCTTTTCGTACAGAAAGCGCTATCAGCCAGATTTCGGCTACTATTACCGAATACCGTAATACGGTAGAAGAGGAGCGTCTTACCAAAGAGTACTTGTTATTTATAGAAAATGTACTCGCCTCCTTGCCGCAGCGTTCGAGAGAGATTTTTGCACTTTGCCGGGAGCAAGGGAAAACTTATGATCAGGCTGCCAAAGAATTAGGCATTTCCCGTAATGCAATCAAAAATCATATGGTGCTTACCATGAAGGTGTTAAGTTCAAAAGTTGAAGCTGATCTTGGCATTTCTCTCAGTGTTTTGCTTGCCGTTGTTTTCAAACATTAATTTTTTTTGAAAAAATCATTTTTCTGCTACCCTGTTTTGAGCTTTTAAAGTCTTGGTATTAAAGCCACGATTAAATGGAAGAAGCGTACTACAGGCAACTGGTAAAAAGGTATCTCGAAAAGCAGATGAGCGATGACGAATTAGAAGTATTTGCGCATTTGCTTAATGTAGGAAAACTCGACGAATACCTGGCCGAAGCCCTGAGTAAGGATGCTCTTGCATTTGAAGCTTCATCTGAGGGTAGCGAAGATATTCCATCCATAACCAGGAAAAAAAGATACTGGCCAACCTTCGCCGCGGCGGCAAGTATTTTATTATGCCTTTCTGTTGGGCTTTATTTCTACCGGCAGTCTCCAAAACAAAATCTGGTAAATAACAATGTCGTTAAGAACGACTTCCTGCCGGGGAGCAACAAAGCGGTGCTCACGCTGGCAAATGGTTCAAAACTAAGTTTAACAGGCGGTAACAAAGGATTATTAGCCCATCAGGGTATAACAGCTATCAACAAAAAAGAAGAGGGCAAGGTTGAATATCGTCCCGGTACAGATAATCTGGCGGACGGTCAGGCTGCAGCTACTTTATACAATACAGTTAGTACCCCTAAAGGCGGTCAGTACCAGGTAGTATTGCCCGATGGCACCAGGGTATGGCTTAATACGGCATCATCAATCCACTTCCCTACAGCGTTTACCGGTAATGACAGGCAGGTAGAGATTAGCGGGGAGGTTTATTTTGAAGTAGCCAAAAACAAGAATAAACCATTTATCGTCAGCAGCGGAAATCAAAAGGTAACTGTGTTAGGTACCCATTTTGATATCAACGCCTACCAGGATGAAGGTACTGTGAAAACTACGTTGCTTGAAGGAAGTGTGAAAGTAACCAACGGAGATAACATGGTTTTACTTAAACCCGGGCAACAATCGCAGCTCAGCACCGAAAATAAACTGACCGTAAGCAATGACATCGATATGGGCGAAGTGGTTGCCTGGAAAAACGGTTTTTTTCAGTTTAATAAGGCTGATATTCAAACTATCATGAACCAGATTTCGCGCTGGTACGATGTGGAGGTCAGGTATGAAGGACAAGTACAGCCGGGGCATTATTATGGTAAAATTTCCAGGAATGTTAATGCCTCAAAGGTATTGAAGGTGCTGGAACTAAGTGGAATGCATTTTACAATTGAAGGGGGAAAGATTATAGTTAAATAGGAATATACCAAACAGAAAAATGTCCCGGCAAGGCCGGCGCTTTTAAAAGTTTGCCCATAAAAAAGCCGGAACGTGTTCGAGCACAATCCGGCAACGATTGGGGCAGGCTTATTCAAATAATTTGCCAACTAAATCAACAAGTAACCCTAACCATTACAAAGGTATGCAATTTTATACGCTTTGCCGCCGGTCTGTGTATTATCAGCCGGTACAAACAATGCCCGCAGGTGCAACACCTGTAAAGTACAATCCGGGTATGTCCCGGATACAATCAATGCTCATTCGCATGAAACTGATTACCCTGTTAATGCTTGCCGCCTGTTTGCAGATCAGCGCTGCCGGCTATAGTCAAAACATCAGCCTCTCTCAAAAGCAGGTTAGCCTGGAGAGCGTTTTTAAAAACATTGAAAAACAAACCAATTACAATTTCTTTTACAAGCTTGAACTGCTTAGTACCCTCAGCAAAGTCAGCATCGATGTAAAAAATGTTCCGGTAACCGATGTGCTTGATATGGTTTTAAAGAAACAGCCTGTAACCTATAAAATAGTAGATAATATCATTGTTATCAATGCCCTAAATTCAGGTACGGCTCAAAACCTTAAACCGATAACTGTAACCGGTACGGTGAAAGACGGTAAAGGTGCAGTGTTGCCCGGCGTTACCATAACGGTTAAAGATGGCAAATCATCGGCGGTTACTGATGGAAATGGCTACTTTAAGATTGTAGTTGAAGAACAAGCCATTTTACAAATTACCTCTGTTGGTTATAAAAAACAGGAAATACCTGTTAACGGCCGTACAGTGCTGGCTATCACGCTTGATGACGATGTTAGTCAATTAAATCAGGTGGTAGTTATTGGCTACGGCAAGCAATCGCGCGAAAAAATTACCGACGCGATAACCACCGTAAAAGGAGGCGAGTTAAACAGGTACTCTGGTGCCAGCTTTGCCCAGCAGCTTGCCGGTAAGGCCGCAGGGGTAGTGATCAATGATGCTTCGGCCCAACCCGGAACCGATCCGCAGATCGTGATCAGGGGCATCGGTACATTAACAGCGGGCCGGTCACCACTTATTGTTGTAGATGGGTTTCCGTTGTCAGAAGGCAGCAGCTTCAACTCTATCAATCCGCAGGATATAGAAACACTGGATATATTGAAAGATCCGGCTTCGGCTGCAATCTATGGTTCAAGGGCTGCAAATGGCGTTATCCTCATCACCACCAAAAAAGGCAGCGGCGATAAGGTGAAGGTTTCGCTGGATATATATTCAGGTTTCCAGGAAAGACATGATAACATGAAATACGTTGATGCCTACCAGGCGGCCACTTATTTTACAGAAGCCCGCGACTGGGGTTATGTATCAAAAGACCCGAATAACAGGAGTATTAATGATGACCGCGCCACCAGGGTTGCAAAGGGGGCATCGTTAAGGGAACTACGTTTAAATTACCTGCAACCTTACCTTGACGGCAAGCAGGGGCTTACCAACACCAACTGGCTCGACGAGGTATTTCGCAGGGCGCCAATGAGCAGTTATAATTTGTCAGTTTCCGGATCATCGGGCAAAACCAATTATTATACGTCATCCAATTACTTTAAGCAGGATGGTATTGTGATTAATAACGGCCTGGAGCGATATAGCGGTACCATCAAGGTTGAATCCAAAATCTCCAAAATGTTTACGTACGGTGTTTCGATAAACCCATCGTTTAACAAGGAAAAATACTTTAATAATAACGCTAATAACTCCAATGATGTTGTGAGTGATGTTACCATTAGCTATCCTTTTTTTCCGGCTTATAATGCCGATGGTTCGGTAGCTATAAGTCAGCAGATAAAAGGCAATACACCTGAAGACGGCGCATTGGGCGAAAACCCCGTTGCATTGGCTACCAAGATTAAAAATAACCTGAAGGATACCCGCCTGTTTGGAAACACTTACCTGATTTTTGAACCGTTAGCCGGGCTTAAATTTAAAACAGTACTGGGTACAGATATCAGGAGCAATTTTTATGATTATTACAGGCCATCAGATGTAGGCGGATACCGTGCAGCAGCGCCGCAACCGGCTTCGGCTATTGAAACTAACGGGCATACCTACAATTACATTACCGAAAACACGGTTGATTATTCCAAAAGCATCGGTCGCCATGATTTTGATATTTTGGCGGGTTACACTTTCCAATCCGAAAACGGTGCGAATACTGCTGTAACCGGCTCAGGAATCCCCGATGACAATATTACCAATATTGCGGGTGCCAGCGCGTTTAGCGTAGTGTCATCACGCTACCAGTGGACCCAGGTCTCATACCTGGCCCGTTTACAATACGCGTATGCCGATAAGTATTTGTTATCCGCAACCATCAGAAGGGATGGTTCATCACGCTTTGGTGATAACAATAAATGGGGTAACTTCCCGTCGGTAACTGCAGGTTATATTCTGAGTAAAGAATCTTTTTTTCCTGAAAACAAAGTACTGACCTTCGCCAAGATCCGCGCAAGCCGGGGATCGGCAGGTAACAACCAGATTGGATCATACAGTTCAAAAGCACTGATCGGTTCGGCATCTGCCAATGGCGGAGTTAATGAATATAACTACAATTATGTTTTCGGCAGTACGCTGAGCCCCGGTTTCGCTGCTACAACTACGGCTAACAACAACCTTACCTGGGAAACTAAAAACTCAACCGACATTGGTATCGATCTGGCTTTTTTCCAAAAGTTCAATCTCGTGGCCGATTATTATAAAAGCACCACTAAAAATCTGTTGCTGAATGTGCCTATTCCTGAGCAATCGGGTTTTACCAACTCCATCCAGAATATCGGCAAAGTGGCCAACCATGGTTTCGAGTTTGAGCTGTCGGGCAATAACCTTAACGCCGGGCCATTCAAAATAGGTTTTAACGCCAACCTGGCTACTAACGTGAATAAGGTACTGGCCTTAGCCCCGGGGCAAACTCAAATCATACAGGGGCCGGCAAGTAATTTTATTACCAAAGTAGGTGGCCCGGTTGCGGCTATGTATGGCTATAACGTTATTGGTATCTATAAAACACAGGATGAGATCAACAACAGCCCGCACCTGGCAGGTACCTTAACAGGTGATTATAAAGTAGCGGATACCAACCATGATGGCGTAATTGACAGCCGCGACCAGGTATCTTACGGAACATACAGCCCTAAATTTACCTATGGCTTCGGCGCCAATATTGCATACAAGCGTTTTGAACTTAACGTTGCTTTTAACGGGGTTTATGGCCGTAAAATATATGACAACGGTTTAGCCACCCTCGATGATTCGGGCGAAGGTTTTTCTATGCCGAGCGTTTATTATTTTGAAAACAGGTATCACCCTGTCGATAATCCAAACGGAACCTACGCGCAGCCCAATCTTGGTAATTTATCATCGGCCAGGAGACTTACCCGTGCGGCCAGCATCTTTTACTACAAAGGCGATTATCTGCGGTTAAGGAACGCGCAACTGGCCTACAATCTGCCGGAGGCTTTAACCTCAAAAGTTAAGATCAGCCATATCCGTTTATACTGCTCGGCCAATAACCTGTTTACCTGGACAAAGTTCAGGGGCTACAATCCTGATGCTACCAGCGGCAATGTGCTTACGGATGGCTTGTCGAATGCAAACTACCCGGTTGCCCGGTCATTCATTTTTGGCGCTAATGTTACATTTTAATTGTTACAGACATGAAAATTAAATACATCATCATAGCGGCAGTGCTGACGGTAACTGCCTCATCATGTAAAAAGGAGCTTTATCAAAATCCAGTTACCTCTAAAGACCTCGGCAAATTCATGACCAACCAGGCCGAAACCGAAGAGTATGTAACCGCCGTTTACGGAACATTGCAGTCAACCGGCCTTTACGGATTGTATCTGCCTGCATTTGCCGAGATTCCTTCCGATAATACTTATGACCAGGTACCATCTAATGATAGTGGTAATTACGGCCAGCTTGATCAGTTTACAACCATACCATCAAACGATATTATAGAAACCACCTGGCGCGATGCATACCAGGGGATCCAGAAAGCCAACGTGGTATTAAACCGGATAGATAAGATCACCTATACGGATCCGGCGGTGAAACAGGCCCGCAAAGGCGAAATGTTATTCATCAGGGCATTGTTGTATTTTAATATAGTGCGGTTGTACGGCGATGTGCCATTGGTAACCACCGAAACTACCGACCCTAACCAGTACTTTGGTTTAGGCCGTCAGCCTGCAGCCAAAGTGTATGATCAGATCAAGGCCGATTTAACAGCCGCTATTCCTTTACTGCCGGAAGTGCCCGGCCAACCTGGAAGGGTGATTAAAACCGCTGCAGAAAGCTTGCTGGGTAAGGTTTACCTGACACTGAAGGATTATGCTAATGCCGAAACACAATTGCTGGCAGTTGTTAATTCGGGTAAACACGCGTTGCTCACCCGCCCGCAGGATGTGTTTGCAGTAAGTAATGAAAACAATAAGGAGATCATTTTTGCCGTGCAATTCACATCGGGTCTAAATGGCAATTCGGAGGGAAGTATCATGTTTCAGCAATTTAGCCCATCTGCTACGGTTACCGGTGCCAAAGGTCATAACCTGCCTACTTTAAGCCTGTACAATTTGTACGCTGCCGGCGATCTCCGGAAAGGCGTGTATGTTACCCTGGCCCCAACCGGCGCTCCATTTGATAATAAGCTTACCGCACCAACCACGATCATCACCGATGGTCCGAGCGATTTTGTGGTTTTACGCTACGCGGATGTGGTACTGATGATGGCCGAAGTAGAAAACGAGTTAGGGAACACCGCCCAGGCGGCAACTTACCTGAACAGCATTCGCACTCGTGCCGGTTTGTTAAATACGACGGCTACTAACCAGGCCGATCTTCGCGATGCCATTGCACTGGAACGCAGGCTGGAACTGATAGGAGAGGGGCATCGCTGGTTCGATCTGCTTCGTACCGGAACGGCTGTCACCGTGATGAACAAATGGTTTAAGGACAATAACATCCTAATCACTATCGATCAGCATAACCTGCTGATGCCGGTTCCTCAATCACAGGTCAATACCGATCCGGCTATCAAACAAAATTCCGGATATTAAATTAACAGCGGGTTATCTTAACGGGTAACCCGCTTTATAAAAAGCTATATGAAGAAATTGGTTTTAGTACTTCTTGCTGTGCTTTTTATGATGAGAGGCTATGCACAGGAAAAAAACGTAAATGAGCATTTGCCCGCCTGGCAGGAAGGACAAATGGATATCCACTTCATCAATACCGGCAGGGGAAATTCAAGTTTCCTGATTTTTCCGGATGGTACAACCATGCTCATTGATGCGGGGGACATGAATGCCCATGAATTTGAAAGCACAAATTCTCCCTTGAAAGTTCCACCCGCGTTACCGGATAGCTCATTAAGGCCGGGACAATGGATTGCCGCCTATATCAAACAGGTGAGGCCAGAAGGGAGAAAGGCTGCTATCGATTACGCGTTGATCACGCATTTTCATGGAGATCATTATGGCAATATCGAAAAGGGCAGTCCAAAAGCGGCTAATGGAGCTTACCAGTTATCAGGCTTGACCGATGTAGGCGATATTATCCCGATTAAAAATATGTTGGACAGGGGCCATACCTATCCGGTTGATCTTTTAACTTATTATCGCGATAACGCTACCTTTAATAACTACCTGGCCTTTGTAAAGTATCAATCAGTCAATAACGGGATGAGGTATGCGGCATTAAAGGCAGGCAGCGCAAGCCAGGTTATATTGTTGGCCCATCCGGAGTTGTATCCAGGCTTTGAAGTACGCAACATCAAATCAAACGCCATGATCTGGTCGGGCAAAGCAGAAGAAACAAACACCTGCTTTACAACAGGGCAGCTACAGGAAAATGGCAAGTTTAATGAAAACCCGCTCAGTAACGCTATTAAAATAAGTTACGGCCCTTTTACCTATTATGCAGGGGGGGACAATACCGGGTATGAAGGCAGTAACTATCCTGGCCGGAGAGATGTTGAAACGCCTATGGCAAAAGTAATTGGCCGGGTAGACGCCCTCACGTTAAACCATCATGGTAACCGCGATGCCACAAACGACGCGTTTTTAAAAGCGCTTGCCCCAAAAGTTGCTGTTGAACAAAGCTGGTGTTCAGATCAGCCGGGGCAGGAGGTTGCGTTTAGGTTGATGGAAAAAACAATTATAGGAGATAGAACGGATGTATTTGATACTTATATGCAGCCAGAAACCAAAAGCTACCTGGGTTTTTGGATTGCCAAAGGATTTAAAAGCTTTGAAGGGCATGTGCTCATTCGCGTTTTAAAAGGAGGGGAATCATATTCTGTTTTTATCATGGATGATAAAAGCCCTTTAATTAAAGTGAAACAGGTATTTGGTCCTTATTTAACACATCAAAAAATATAACATGTATTTAAAAAGTATGAAAGCCGTTGCAACTATTGTTTCGGCAATATTAATGTATAGCACAAACAGCTATGCGCAAGCTACCAGGGTTGATAGTTTGGTGAAACAATTGCATCAGCCGCTTGATAAGCATATTATGGTGGCGGCTCACCGTGGCGATTGGCGTGATGCCCCGGAAAATTCCTTGTTGGCATTTAAATATGCCATAAGCATGGGCGTAGATGTTATCGAACTGGATTTGAACAAAACAAAGGATGGAGTTGTAGTGGTCATGCACGATCCAACTATCGACCGTACAACCGATGGAAAAGGAAGCCCGGGCGATTACACTTTAGCCGAGTTGAAAAAATTCCACCTGAAAAATGGCCTGAATAGGGTTACCATTAATACTATACCAACGCTTCAGGAGGTTATGGAATTAATTAAAGGCAAAATTTTAGTAAACCTTGATAAAAGTTACCCTTACTACAACGAAGCTTACCAGGTTTTAAAAGCTACGGGCACTTTAAACCAGGCTATTTTTAAAACAACGGAAGCGTATGAAACGGTGAGGAAGCAATATCCTGCAATTATTGATAGTATAACGTTTATGGCCGTAATTGATTTGGATAAACCCGGCGCAAAACAATCCATCGAAAACTACCAGCATCATATCAAACCGGTAGCTTTTGAACTGAATTTTGGCAGAGATACTTCAGCTATCCTTAAAAATAATCAGTTCATCAACCATAATGGCTCCCGCATCTGGATCAATTCGTTGTGGGCGAGCCTTAATGCCGGTCATGATGATGATACTGCGGTCGACCTCGGAAATACCAAAGACAGTTGGGATTGGATCATCGCGCATGGGGCCACCATCATTCAAACTGACAGACCGAAAGAGCTGTTATCCTATCTCCGCAAAAAAGGGTTGCATTTGTAATACAAAACTTTTATAACCTGTCGCAGGTATAAAATGTTGCCGGAGAAAACTGCTGATAGGACATTTGGAAAAGTACAAACAAAATTACGTCAAACCGCCGCTAAATATGGTTTTCATAAACCAGGTACCGTTTGAATGGACCACACTGAATGGCCTGGATCGTACTATTATTAAATGATTTTCCTCTAATGTGGTTAAAGAAGAGTCCAAGGGCACCATGATCAGCTTCCCGAAAACAAACGATATGCAGGCCACGCGTGACCATACCAGTGGCAAGATCCTCGACGAAGAGGGTAAAACACAGGTTAGAGTGGAATATGACAAGCCGCAAAATACGACGGCCTTTTTTGTTCAACGCTTCCCGGATAAACCGAATCAAACTATTGGAAGAATATTTAACGGAAAATATACCCGCAAATGACCTTTCATTAGTAGAAAAAGCCACTACACTGATCGCTGAAAGTAAAGCGTTCAGTGTCTGTGAAGGACAGGCGGCATTTTATGATAAGTAAAAGATGAGATCCTTTTGCCAGAGAAAGGAAAATTTGAAAATAAGGAGACTTATTATCATGCCGCAGTAGATCAACTGATGCACCGGACGAGACATCAAAGCCGCCTGAAGCGCCCAATGGGTGGATCCTTTGTTTCAACAATCAGGGCTTCCAGCGTATCCAATTGCTTAGCCACAAGTCGAAATCTTGTAGTAGTATCTGTAACTGCACCGAATGGTGTGGTGCCAGCGTTCCATCAAGGGCCTTGATCAGGCCATCTTTTTAAAGTTTATACGGCAAGCGACCAACTGCTCTTTGTAATTCACTCCGACGGCCAGCAATCGTATCATAGTTATGCCGACTTACTGCCTATAGCAGAGTGTAATTTAATATTGTGTTTTCCAGTTGATTTTTTCAGAGAACAATACATGCTAATATTCAGAACAACTGAAATTTAACCAATTATTAATACTGTAAGAATATATCTGCTTTAAATTGGTGAATATATTTTACAGTAGTATGCAACCAATTTTTAAACTTTATAATCAAAGTTGCCATAACCTGATCTTTTTCATGGTTATATTGCTTTTACAAAGTTCCTGTAAAAAAAATGCCACAAATCCTAACTACCCAATCGGAAGCAACGAAAATATAAATACCTGGATACTTGATAGCTTAAAGCGCTATTATTACTGGAGCGATAATCTGCCGGCAAAACCCGCTCTTGATCTTAAGCCGCTTGATTTTTTTTCGGCTGTACGGAATTCCAGCGATCGCTTTTCCTATATTTTGCTACCTGGTGATCTCTCTACTATTACTCCTACAACCCGGAGCCAGTACGGCTTTGATTACACCACCATTAAAGAAAAAAATACAGGCCTGGTTATCGGAATAGTTAAGTTGGTCCTGAACGACTCGCCCGCCTCCAGATCCGGCCTGAAACGTGGTGATTATATTAGCAGAATTAATGGCAAACCATTAACTCAGGAAAATGCCGCAATCCTGCAACAGGAAATACTCTCGGGTAGCCAGGTTATAATTACGCTGACAGAAGTAAGCGGGAATGAATTAAAAGATACCCGCTTGGTCGAGTTAACAAGTGGTTTTACCTTTGAACAACCCGCCGTTAGCAGAATTATTGAGAAAGGCGGCGTCAAAACCGCATACCTGTATGTGTACGATTTTAGTCCCGGGTTGGCCGCTTCACTTTATGACACCTTTACAGGTTTTAAAAATGCGGGCGTATCTGAACTTATTCTCGATCTTCGCTATAATTCTGGTGGGCAGGTTGCCGAAGCCGCGGGGCTTTGCACCATGATTGCATCCGGCATAAATTATAACACCCCTTTTATTATCTACAAAGGGAATAAAAATGGGGGAACACGCACGGAATCTTTAGGAGATGCGGCGTCCTTTGACCGTACTTTAAATTTCACCGCACTTTTACAAGCCAATCTGAACTTAAAAAGAGTATTTATATTAGGGACCAGCACTACGGCTTCTGCTGCTGAAGTGATGATCAATAATTTAAAACCTTACCTGCAGGTTGTACTGATCGGTGAAACAACGCGTGGTAAAAACGAAGCGTCATTTAAGATAGCTGACTTGAGAACGCCTAAACAGGTTAATTGGGAAATGCACCCTATTATCTATAAGCTTTTTAACGCGGCAGGAAGCGGCGATTACAGCGGCGGCATCAGTCCGGATATTACTGTCTCTGAATTGGCGAACCTTCCGCTGCAGCCTTTAGGCGCTGATAGAGATCCTCTGATTGCTGCGGCTATTTTTAGCATTTCGGGTAAGAAAGTAATAAAAACTTCTGAACAAAAGGAATCAGATAGGTTAAGTTTTGCTGATGGGCTTGTGTTGGCTGATTCGCGGGCAATGGCCGCTTCTTCAAGTATTGTAATTACACATCGGTAAGCTGATAGATTTTTCCATAGTTAACATTAACTTTAAATTAACAGATTAACTTGCGGTGTTTAACCTCCTGCCGTATGAAACATTTGGAAATCTTATCTGCCAAAGAACTCTTGTGCCTTATCCAGGCTGGGAATAAAGACGCTTTTGGTGAGCTTTATAAATTATACAGGAGAAAAGTATACAATTTTGCTTACCGCTTTGTGCGTAGTTCAGAAGAGGCCAACGAATTAACACAGGATGTATTTGTGCGCTTGTGGGAAAATAGAATGAAAATCGATCCTGATAAAAATTTTGAAGCATACCTTTTCAGCATGGTACGCAGTAATTTTTTAGATGCCCTAAAAAAACAAACCAGGATGTCGGTTTATCGAAAAGCAAATACCGACGAGCCTGCTTTTAACTCCACGGAAAGTTATATGGACTTTACAGAATTTAGCCAGATTGCGAAAAATGCAATTGAAACACTTTCCCCGCAAGTTAAAATAGCTTATTTATTAAGCAGGGAAGATGGCCATTCGCACGAAGATATCTCCAGGCAAATGGGGCTTTCAAAAAATACAGTCAGTAATCATATAAAAAAATCGCTGAACCATATCCGTACCCATATCCGTTATATGTCTCCTGATACCGTTATTCCGTTCGTACTATTATTACTGGCATCTTTTTCTGAATTGGGATAATCTCCTCTCGCCATCACTTCCTAAACGTATTGTTCGTATCATTTATATGAACGGTTGCCATTATTACTCCAGGTAAGTTCATTTAATATTAATTGATCAGCATCAATATATTTTATCGGTAAATGCTTAATATGAATAAAAAAATAAAATTGCTGATTATCAATGATTTGATAGGGTATCAAAAAAATATCTCCTAATCCTATAGCCATTACACCCTTCCCGATCTTATATACATATATAAGTTGAAAAAATATCTGCGTCATAAACGTGAAGCATAACGAGGAAATAAGAAGATTATTTAAAAATTATCTGGAAGGCAAAACGAATGCCAGCCAGGATGAAATTTTGTTTTACTATTTAAACAAGAACAAGAACGCGGAGCGGGAATTGGCTGATTTGATACAAGATGCGTGGGAGCAGGAATCTTCAATAAGGGACGATTCTTCCGACGCCGATAAAGAACTGGAGCAGCTTTGGGCAAAAATTGAACATAAAAAGGTAAAAAACATTCAAGGTTTCCGGTTGCTTAAATACGCGGCTTCGTTAGTTGCGATATGTTCAGCGGTTTTTATATACCAGGTTAGCCGCAAAATGCAAGCTGAAACCACAAAACCATTAGCGCTTATCACCAAAACAACTGCGCGCGGTGAAAAGATCATGATGATACTGCCGGATAGTTCTGTTGTTTACCTGGGTAGCTTAAGCAGGATTTCATGGCCCGAGCGTTTTGAAAAAGGAAAAATTAGAAATGTTTCACTTGAGGGCGAAGCCTTTTTTGAGGTGAAACATGATGCCACCCGCCCATTTATTATCCGATCAGGAAAAATGGAAACCCAGGTATTAGGGACTTCATTTACCGTTTACGCCTATCCGGAAGATCAAATATTTACCGTAGCTGTACGCACAGGTAAGGTAGGTGTAACCGAAAAAAATCAGGGAACAAGTAAGTTACTTTCTTTCCTAACACCGGGAATGAAAATAGCTTATGATAATAATAATGGAAAGTTCAGTGTAAATACGGACCACGATAACAACGCCGACAGCTGGACAAATAATCGTTTTGTATTTCACGATGAAAATTTAGGAGCCATGCTGCTTAAGCTTGAACGCTACTACAACGTATACTTTGATTTAAAGAGCCCTAAGTTGAAAGCGTGCCGGTTTAACGCCACATTTTCTGACATAAGCATCAGCGAAGTTATGAAACAGTTGAAGATCATGAGCGGTGGTCATATCAAATATAAAATCAATGACGATAAAACAAAAATAGTCTTATGGGGGGAGACTTGTGAATGAAAAGTTAATCACGGCTAAGCCCCATATCAAAACCTTACAAAAACAGCATTATCGATCATAAAGAAACCGCCCTGCGCCAACAGAACGGTTTCAAAAAATAGTTTTTAACTCGTGAAAATTAAAAATCGTAGTAAACTTATGAATATAAGCTTTTACAAAAAAGTAAATACACATTTTTTCAAATTTAGTTATCGAACAGTTCAGTACATTTTATTATTAGTTTGCCTTGTTTGCGGCCATTCATTCGGATCGGTGTTAAAGCAAGAAGGCCAGGGTACCATCAGTTTGAAATTAGTATCAGTAAGTATTCCTGATGCCCTTTCTATATTGGAACGTAAGGCCGGGTGCGTAATCAACTATAACAAATCTATTTTCAATGAAAGTAACCGTATCAATATTGATGTAAAAGAGGCAACCTTAAGCCAGGTATTAAAGCAAATACTTGCCGGAGCCCGAGTAACGTTCAAATTTGCAGATGAGCATACGGTGCTCTTATATAAATTGCCCGCAATTGTGAAGCCCGGCAAAATCAGCGGCAAAGTGTTCGATGAAAAAGGTGAAACACTCCCCGGCGCCTCTGTTAGAATAATTGAAACCGGACATGGTACCCAAACCAGTATTGACGGCGGATATATACTAAGCTTAACTCCAGGAGTTTACACATTGGAAGTTTCTTATATATCATATCAAACGTTGCGCATCAGCGGAGTAAGCGTAGCTGAAGATAAAAACACTCCCTTAAATATTACATTAAAACCGGCTGGCGCAGCCTTAAAAGAGGTTGTTGTTACTGCAAGTTATCAAAAGGCATCCGTTGAAGGATTACTAACAAAGCAAAGAAATGCTTCGCAGATCACCAATGGCATCAGCGCCGAACAACTTGCCCGCACACCCGATAAAAACATAGGCGAAAGCCTGAAAAGGATTAGCGGTGTAAGTACTGTTGACAATAAGTTTGTACTGGTAAGGGGTATTGGTGAACGTTATAATACAGCCGTGATGGATGGAACCATATTGCCAAGTACAGAAGCTCAAAGCCGTAACTTTTCGTTCGATGTAATCCCGGCAGGTTTGGTTGATAACGTGGTAGTTAGCAAAACGGTAACACCCGATATGAATGCCAGTTTCGGCGGCGGCCTGATCCAGGTGAATACAAAGGATATCCCGGCCGAAAATTTCATGAGCTTTACCGCCGGGGCTTCCTATAATGACCAAAGTACAGGTAAAGATTTTCTAAGCCACAAGCGCGGGAAATATGACTATTGGGGTTTTGATGACGGACGGAGAGATTTTCCTGCGGGCCTGGTTCATACCAACCGAAATACGGCCCCTAACGCCACGCTTACTGACGCGGAGTATCAAAAAAAGGTAGTTGATCAAAGTAAAAGATTTATCAATGACAACTTTACCATGTATAAATATAAAACGGCCCCTTCGCAAAATTACCAGTTCTCTATAGGCCGTTTATTAGCGTTGGATACTACCAGAAACAATAAGTTTGGTTTTACAGGCGCGATAAGTTATCGTAACACACAAAATATTAATGTTATTGATGATCAGTCAAGGGGAGGCTGGTATATTCAGCGGCCTGATTTAAATACCGGTTCGGCCTATGTATTTAACACCACCTTAGGGGCATTACTGAATATGGGTTTGCAATTGGGTAATAACCGGTTTGGCCTGCGCAATATCTATACCCATGTGTATGATAATACATTAACAAGAATTGCCGGATACGAGCCCGATAACGGGGCGGGTGATATAGCTGCAGGCAGGCCGCCGAGGCGGATTTTAGAGGCCGATGACCCCACTTATACCTCTTTGCTGCAAAATAAATTAAACGGACAGCATCAGGTGGCAAAATTAAAAATAGAATGGGACGTAGCCAGAACTTCGGTAAACAGACAGGAAAAGGATGCGGGGGTTGCCAGCAGCGGACCTGTTTTGGTAGGTGACAGCTATCAGTACTTTTATAACGGCAGCAAACTCACGGAGCCCAGAATATCGCAGACCTCCCGCCAGCATGCTGCTAATAAAGAAAGCCATTATTCATGGAATCTCTCGGGCACAATGCCTTTCACATTTGCGGGTATCCGCAGCAGCATAAAAGCCGGCTATTTCGGTACTCATAAAAAAGCGGAATTTGACTGGCAGATCGCGGCCCTGGCAACAACAGAAAAGTATGCCGATAGTTCAGGATACAAACCCGTTGGGCAATTGATCAGTCCTGAAAATATTGCTTATGATAAATATGTATATGCTATTGATCCTTCATTTGTTGATAATTACAAAGGCAAAAGCCAAACACACGCGGCCTATGTGATGCTGGATAACCGGCTATTTGATAAACTCAGGTTGGTATGGGGCTTAAGGGGAGAATATTATAAATATACCGAGATCAAACCAGGTGCGATCATTAAGGGCGGCGGAGATAATATATTCACGGTAAAACCTGATAAAAAATGGCAATGGCTTCCATCGGTTAATTTAACTTATAGCCCTATATCTTCGCTAAACATCCGGGGCGCTGTTTCCAGCAGCGTGGTACGGCCCGAACTGATGGATAATAATCCCTTTTTGAGATACAGCCCAACGCTTGATGCTTTATATGGTAACAAAGGCTTGTACAGCACCAGAATCAACAGTTATGATCTTAAAGCAGAATTATTTCCGGGCCTGGGTGAGATTATTTCGGCAGGCGGCTTTTATAAACGGTTTGATAGCCCCGTAGAATTAAACGCCATTATGGTGAATGGTAACCCTAATTATTATCTTCAAAACGCCGATTGGGCAAAAGTATACGGCCTGGAATTTGAATTACGAAAAAACCTTAGTTTTATAGCTGACAAGGAGCTTTTCAAAAATATAACAGCCTACGGTAACCTTACCTTTCAGAAATCAACTGTTCAAAATACCTATACCGTAGACCCCGGAGGCGGTAAACCTTATATACAGGTTCCTACCCAACAAAAGCGATCCCTGTACGGGCAATCACCTCATTTGTATAATATTGGCCTTCAGTACCTCGGCAATCATCTTGGCTTTAACGCCACTTATAATAAATCGGGACGTAAAACTTACATTGTTAGCGACGATCCTACTTTCATTGAGTACGAAAGGCCAAGGGAGCAACTGGATATTCAGATCAGCTATCGTTTCCTGAAAAATAAGATGGAAGCCAAGTTCAACATGGCTAATCTTACCAACAATATATTTAATGTTTATCGCAATACGGCCAGTTATGAGGTTATCTCAGGAGATAACGGTGGAGATAAAAGTAAAGCATATCGTTTAAAAAACGGATCTAGTAATAATTATGAGAACGGCGACCAGGTTATGTTTCAACAGCGTTTTGGACGAACCTTCAGTACCTCGCTTACTTACAATTTTTAACAGAATGAATACATCATGCATGTAGATATATAATGGTTTAACAAAAGAAAGGAGTAGAAACAGAATCCTGCTGTGCTATAAAAGTAAAACGAAGGGTGCTCGACAACCCTTCGTTTAAAAACCGAATTAGCTTGCTTGCTACCGGCACAACCAGGACAAGCCTGAAAGTATTATTAAGTTCCCGAAAGGATGCCTGTTTTAAGCCTGGGGCCTATAACAGAAGATCAATACAGGTGAATTTTGTTCAATCCTGTAAAGATAATAAAAAAAGCAGTCCTGAAAAGCACTTCTCTTTTCAATCTTGAAAAAGGTGAGACCTTGTTATTCAGAAATGCACAAATTCCAGAATAGACCAAATATTGGGGGTAAAAAAACAAAACACCTCTCTGAAAAACAAAAAAAATAAAAATGAAAAAACTATCATTAGCTGCCATGTGCCTTGCAGCAGGTATTTTAGTAACATCTTGTAAAAAAGAAGCCGGTAATGGCGCTTCATTTGATAACCGTAGCACTTCGGCTACTGATTATCCAGCTTCTGTTACATCTTTGCCTGTAACTACAGTAAGTGGCGATATCACCACCAACACTACCTGGGACGCTGCCCACGTTTGGGAAATCAGCGGAGTGGTTACCGTTAAAAACGGAGCTACGCTTACTATCAACGCCGGTACTTACATCAAATCAACTGTAAATACCCCAAATGTTCAAAATGGTGTATTGGTAATTTCTAAAGGTGCTAAAATCAATGCAGTAGGTACTTCTTCTAATCCTATTGTATTTACCAGCCGTTACCTGTTAGATGGTAACAACAGCACTGTTGGAAAACCTGGTGATTTTGGCGGTGTTATCCTTTTAGGTAATGCCCGAATTAATGCACCTGGTGGTGATAAATTAATTGAAGGCCTGGCCGATGATCCTAAATTTCACTACGGTAGCAATACTGATGCAAATAATGCCCAAAGCAGCGGCACTATGCAGTTCGTCCGTATCGAGTTTGCTGGCTATGTATTGGCTCCAAATGTTGAAGTGAACTCTTTAACGCTTGGCGGCGTTGGCAGCGGTACTGTTATTGATCACGTACAGGCTTCCTATGGTCTTGACGACGGATTTGAGTTTTTTGGCGGTAAAGTAAGCCCTAAATACCTGATTTCGTTTGCAAACGATGATGATCAGTTTGATTTTGATAACGGCTATACCGGGTCAATTCAATTTGCCATCGCGGTAGCAGATGCTTACTCAACACATAGCAGCAGCAGCGGTTCAAGCGATTCAAACGGTATCGAGTCTGATAACAATGCACCTGCTGAAGATGCGACTTTCAGCTTATTGCCTAAAACTCACCCAACATTATCAAATTTCAGCGTTGTAGGAACATCGGCTGCAACTTTATCTCCGGCAATTACTTCTCCCGGATTTAAATATGGTTTCCGTAACCGTCGTGGTACTGAAGTTGCTATCAGCAACTCATTATTTACCGGTTACCCTTCAGGTATCGTATTTGATGCTGATGCAAACGCAACACTATCAACATTAACTAATGTTTCTGTTCATGGTTTTACTGCGGCAACTTCAGTGCTGGGTACTTCAGGTACATTTAGCTCAACAGGTTTAATTACTTCAACAGCTGCCGCTGCTCCTACCTGGGGTATGAGCCAACCGTTCTACAACTCGGGCGCGGTTAATTTCGCTACAGGCTTAGGTGTAACAAGAGGTGCTGTAACTTCAGCCTCTTCTTCTGCCTGGGCTATTTCTTCATGGACTAAATTTACTTTCTAAATCGAAAGTTTAGGTTTTAATTATAAACCAGGGCATCAAATGATGTCCTGGTTTATTCATTGAGATATAATTACCGTTTTTATAATTACGTGATATGATTAAATTTAAATACATCATTTTTCTTCTACCCCTCTTTTTATTGGCTTGCAAAAAGGAGCAGCTATTAAACAAACAACAAACAAACCCTGTGAGCTTTAACGTGCAGGGTGCAGTACTCACAACAGATACCCTCGAGTTGATATTTAACAATAAAGTGCTGGGTGAATTCCCCGATAACAAACTAAAGTTTTCGGGGGCTTTTTTTAATCCCGGAGATAAATTATGGTTGCGTAAAAAAGAAGATGGTAAAACGCTAAAAGAATTTGATGTCGCCGCTACGCCGTTTAATCAGGTCAAGAAGTTTTTTTACGATGGCACTACCTTATCTGACAATATAACACTTACACCGGTTAGCAACCCTGATAATGTTGGTTTCCGATTTAGGTTCAGTACTTTGTTCAAAGATTTTTACGGAGGGCCGGTTGATCTTGAGTTTTTGGACGTAGACGATAATACATTTGAAATTGTTCCTTTTATGAAGGTGAAAAATGTTACCGGAACTTTTGGCGATTTTGTAGAATTCTCCCCTTTAAAACCAGATCACTCTTATTACTTACTTGTCTACAAAGCCGGTACAGAAGAGTTACCTTATACCAGTTTGGAAAACGTAACCGAAGAAGCGCAATCGAACCCCTATCATAGATTCATGACTTCATCTGAGTTTACAAAAGGATCTAGCAAATTAATAACCATTTCTCCTAATATTGTTGATGGCGATAAAATAGGTCAGGGTTACACACAATCCGATCTTTCATCGGTTTTTAAATAGATGATTAGCAGGTGAGATTTGGCATTTCAGAAAAGATATGGTGAATTTTCCAAAGTTATTCAACTTTCTCTCAAAGCCAATCCGACAAATCACACTATTATTGTGCAAAATAAATGAGATGCAGGAATAATGAAGAAAGGATAAAATTTCCATGAATATGTCACTGATCTGAGCTGAAATTGTGATACCGGCTAACGATATTACATACATTGATGGCATCCCGGAGAGATCTTACCGGGATGTTTTAGTTTTTAACGAGATTTCTTAGTGAGCTGCTTGCTACCGAAAAACGAAACCGATCGTTGCAATTTATACAATTTAAGTTCTGCGTTGTGTCTAAAAGTGGTTCGAATCCTTGCAGGAAAAGCCAATGAATATTCCACCTTAACATCATTCAACCGATAGCACGTTTTCCAAATGTGAAATGATATTTTGTATATTTTGGCAAAATAATTCGTGGTGTTTTATGTCGAAGATTGTCTTCACTATTATAGGTTGGGCGGGCGTTGTGCTATGTACCCTTGGCTATCTTTTATTGAGCACAAAAGTGCTCAGAGCCGAATCATGGCAATTTCAGATGCTCAATATTCTTGGCGGCCTTTGCCTGGCGGCAACAGCCGTTAATTCGCAGGATCTTCCTAACGCAGCGGCAAATCTGCTATGGATGTTTATCGGTATGTATGCTTTAGGCCGGCAGTTACGCAACGGTTAATTGAGGGATCGCTAAAAACTCATAAGCTTTTTGCTTGTAATAGTTCAATCTTTGGCTATAGGCTGCCATGTCATTCTCCAGCGAAAGATAGAAATAAGCACCATCAACTAATACAAAAATAAAGTCAGCGGCTGTTTGCGGGGCCTTAATTGTGGTTAGCCCTTTTTCATTGCACTGTTCAATAATCGCGGCCAAGCCTTGACGCAATGAATCGAGAATGACCTTGTATTTCGATTTGATCTTTTCCTCGCGGAAAGCCAGGGCATAAAAAGTGTAGAAAAGCCCGTCGTCAAAAAGCAGGTTCCATTCTTTCGAAAATAACATTTCAACCGTACGTTGCAGGTTTTCTATCGTTGCCTGTTCCTTATCTTTAACGGTATATATAGATAAATAACTTTCAAGGATATGATCGATGAGCGCGTAGGTAAGGTCTTCCTTGGTTTGGAAATAATGTAGTATTAGGCTAGGATTAATATCCATCTCCTTGGCAATTTTAGCTATCGATGTGTTTTCGTAGCCCTCCTTTTTGGCCACTTCATAAAACATTTCTATTATTTCCTGTTGTCTTGTTTCCTTAAGACTTTTACGGCCCATTGTGTTTGTAGCGATTTTGTTGCAATACTACTAAAAAGAAATCTGTATAATCAAAATATTAATAAATTGATTGACTGTTCAATCAATTTATTAATCCGCACTTAACCTCGTATTAATATCGGATAGGCAATTTAGCGGGCGGTTAAATCACCCCGCTAATTAAGAATTAACTATCAAGCAAATGAAAAAAAAGCTACTTTGGATCTTCCTGCTCCTGCTTATCTCGGCCGGTGGCTTTGCACAGGGAATTACCGTAACCGGTATCGTATCTGATGCAAAAACAAAAGAAACACTGCCCGGTGTAAACATTAATGTAAAGGGCACAAACGTACGTATCGCAACAAACAAAAACGGCGCGTATACGCTTAGTGATTTGAAACCAGACGCCGTGCTGGTTTTTTCATTTATGGGATATAAGCCCGTAGAAACCCCAGTGAACGGGCAAACAAAGATCGACGTTTCCCTGTCGGACGATTTTGCCAATCTGAACGAAGTTGTTGTGGTTGGTTTCGGTACCAAGAAAAAGATCAACATTGCCGGTGCTGTCGATCAGATTTCCGGGAAACAACTGGAATCGAGGCCGCTGGCTAACGTGATACAGGGTTTGCAAGGTTTGAGCCCAGGCTTAAATATTACCTATCCGGGTGGCGCGCCAGGGACAGTACCTACCATCAATATCAGGGGGTATACGTCAATAAATGGTGGTTCGCCTTTAATCGTTATCGACGGTATCCCGGCAACCAGTAATGATGACCTGCTGAGATTAACGCCATCTGATATTACCTCCTTCACCGTTTTGCGCGATGCAGCATCGGCAGCCATTTATGGTGCCAGGGCTGCGTTTGGTGTAATATTAGTAACTACCAAGCAAGGTGTTGCTGGCCATAATACCATCAGCTATAATACTTATACCTCATGGGCTAAGCCAACGCTGTTGCCTAAACCGGTAACCGACCCTTACATTTTTTCGAGGGTACTGGAAACCTCTACCGATAATACCCCATGGGATTACGTAAATTACTCGGACGAGTATTACCGCTGGGCTAAGGAAAGATCGGATAACCCATCAATTGCCGATACCCGCATTAACCCTGCCGACCCAACCAAATGGGAATACATGGGTAGCAACGATTGGTACAAATACTTTTTTAATAATGCCAGCTTATCAAAAAGTCACACCCTAACATTTTCGGGCGGCGCTACGGTAAACAACAAACCGCTTACTTATTACCTCTCTGCCGATTATACTAAAGATAACGGCTTAAATAAATTAACCGATGATTACTGGAGCCGTTACGGTTTGCGTTCGAAAGTGGGCTTTTCGCCAATATCATGGCTTAAAATTGATAATAACCTTAGTGTGTATCAAACCAAACGCGCGCTGCCAAATTCAAGCATTACCGATCTGTATTATCTGATGCCTACCGATGTGGCTACCAACCCTGATGGCACCTGGGCAAATACATCGGCCGGCAGGTTGGCTGCCAAGCTTAGCGATGGTGGTAAAAGTCTGCAAGACATGTTCGGTTTTCAAAATATCACTAGCGCTACCGCCTTATTTTTAAACGGCGATTTGCAAGTAAATGCCGACGCATCATTTAAACGCGAGTTGTGGAAAACACATGCCGATACAAAAAAATATAAAATCGGCTACGGTCCTAACGATGTTCGTGAAGAAGGCGGCACCGGTTCGGTAAGCGAAGCCAACGGCTATTTATATAATAACGCTTTCAACATTTACTCAACCTACAAAAAAACATTAGGCGATCATTTTTTCAGCGCCATGGTGGGTTTTAACAGCGAAGATTACAGCTACTCGACAGTTAACGCCGGCCGGGATGTGCTGATCTCGTCTTCACTACCATATTTATCACTTACCAACGGTACGGCTACGGCAAGCGGCGGCTATTCGGCCTATGCAACTAACAGCGTGTTTTCAAGGTTGAATTATACTTTTAAAAACAGGTATATCCTCGAAGCTACCGGCCGTTACGATGGTTCATCTCGCTTCCCGGTTACCAAAAGGTGGGGCTTTTTCCCGTCGGTGTCAGGAGCCTGGATAGTAAGTAACGAGAATTTCTTCAAACCGCTGGCACCTGCCGTATCAACATTTAAATTGCGTTCATCATACGGTGCCCTGGGCAACCAGAACGTAGGCGACTTTGGTTATATCCAATCCTTAGCTACCGGAACTTCCGGTTACCTGATTGGTGGTGCCGGGCAAAACCAGATCATTACCGGCGCGCCGGGCCTGAACGTTGACCCGCAAACTTATACTTGGGAGAGGGTATCTACCCGTAACTTTGGTACCGACATCGGTTTGTTGAACGATAAGCTGTCCCTTACATTTGATTATTTCATCCGCGATACCAAGGGGATGTTAACAGCAGGGCAGGAGCTTCCGGGGGTATTGGGCACAGGCGTACCGCGCCAAAACGCAGCCGACCTACGTACCAAAGGCTGGGAGTTATCGCTATCGTACCGCGACAGGTTTGAGCTTGGTTCGAGGCCATTTAACTTTGATGCCAAAATAACACTTGCCGATTCGAGATCAAAGATCACCAAATTTAAAAACGACCAGGGTTTGTTTTCCAGCTACCGTGTAGGTCAGGATATCGGCGAGATCTGGGGACTTGAAAATGACGGTCTGTTCCGCAGTAAAGATGAGATCGCCAAACTTGATGAATCGGCAATTATTCCATGGGGCGCTTTATCTATTGTTGAGGGCTGGCCTAAATACAAAGACCTTGATGGAAACGGAAAGATTGAAACCGGCCTGAGCGCTAAAAATCCTAAAGATTTAAAAGTTATTGGTAACAGTACAGATCGTTACACCGTAGGGGCTAACATCAATATGGACTGGCGTGGCATCGACCTGGCTATATTTTTGCAAGGTGTTTTGAAAAGGGATTTCTATCCACATCATTACCTGTTCTGGGGCCCATATCAGCAACCTTACGCCAACGTATATCCATGGAACCTGAACTATTACCGCGGTACGGCCGATTCGCCGGAGCAAAGGGCTAAACACTCGGCTTCTTATATAGCTGCCGGTTTGGCCGATGCCAATACCAATTCAGAGTACCCTGTATTACAATCATGGCTGGCCGATGCCAACTATGGCAGCGGTTTGGATATCCCGCAAACCAAATACCTGCTTAATGGTGCTTATCTGCGCATCAAAAATGTATCTGTAGGTTACACTATCCCAGCTAAATGGACTAAAAAAATCGGTATCAGCCGCCTGCGTCTTTACGCTACCGGCGAGAACCTGTATGAGTTTTCGGCCATTAAAAAATATATCGATCCGGAAGCTGTTAACCAAGGTCCGAGCGCCTGGGCGTATCCATACCAACGCAGGTATGCCCTGGGTTTAAACCTGGATTTTTAACAACCTGATGTTTCATTACATTTCAAATTAAGTAAAATGAAAAAGTATCTATATATATTAGTTATCGCGGCGGTTAGCACGCTGGTAGCCTGTAAAAAGGGCGGGCTTGATCGTTTCCCGCAAACTTCCATTTCGCCTAACCTGTTTTTTAACAACGAGCAGGACCTTGCTTTATACGTAAACGGTTTGTTATCACAGCCAGATCGCGGTACTTATCTTAATGATCAAAGCTCGGACAATGTGGCTACAACCGCCGCTGTTGAAGTGAAGAATATTATGGTTGGAAGCGCCAATTCACAAAATATTACAACCGGCTGGGATTGGACAAGATTACGTAACATCAATTACTTTCTCGAAAATTATCAGAAAGCTCAGGTTACCCAAACCATTAAAAACCACTATGCCGGTTTGGCACGTTATTACCGTGCCGCGTTTTACCTGGATAAGGTTAAACGTTTTTCTGATGTGCCATGGTATTCCGGTACTTTAGAGCCTTCGAGCAAGGACCTGTACAAAGGTCGCGACCCGCGCAAGCTGGTTGCCGACAGTATTATGGCCGATCTTGATTTCGCCTACAAAAATGTAAGGGAAAGCGTGCCATCCGGTACGCCAGGCAAATGGGCTGTGGCTACCTTATACGCCCGTGCTGCCCTATACGAAGGTACTTTCCGTAAATATCATGATGAAATTAATTTGAAAGAATCGGCCAATACCTTCCTGGAAACTGCTGCAAGAGTTGCAGGTGAGATCATGGCCAGCGGTAAATTCAGTATTTTCAATACCGGAAAACCTGATCAGGATTACGCAACTTTATTCTCGAGCCAGGATCTTACCGGCAACGGCGAAGTGATCCTGACCAATATTTTTGATTTAACCAAAGGTAAAGGCCAAAATGTTAATTCAACCGTATTCGGCGATTATGAGCAAGCCCCGGCTAAAGACCTGATCCAAACTTACCTGATGAAAGATGGTACCCGTTTTACCGATGTGGCCAACTACGCGCAAATGGGTTTTGTTGAAGAGTTTAAAAACCGCGACCCGCGCCTGGCGCAAACCATGGTTTACCCAGGTTGGGTTAGGGTGCCTGATGCAACGCCTTACATCCAGCGTTTAAATAAAAACTTTACAGGTTATCACCAGTTAAAAGGTTATGTAAACAGTACCGATAATAACACTTTAAATGGTGTGGATTTCCCGGTATACCGTTATGCTGAGGTATTGTTAACATATGCTGAGGCCCTGGCCGAACTGGGTACTTTAACCCAGGGGCAGTTAGATCAATCGGTTAATTTATTAAGGAGAAGGGCTGGTTTACCTGATCTTAACCTGGCTGTGGCCAATGCTAATCCTGACCCTGTTTTAAAACAGCAATACTCCAACGTAACTGCGAACATCGGTGTGATTCTCGAGATCAGGCGTGAGCGCAGGGTAGAGTTTGCTTTTGAAAATATGAGATATGATGATTTGATGCGTTGGAATGTAGGTAAATTGCTTGCCAAAAGCCCCGAAGGTGTGTACTTTAAAGGTTTAGGTAAATATGATTTAACCGGCGACGGCGTAGATGATATCATTTTGATTGACAGGGCTTCTACAATCCCCGCCGAAGATCAGAAAGAGAAAAACTCGTTGGGCGTAAAACTGGTATACTACCGTGCCGGAACCATTGGTACCGATGCTACCGTTTACCTTAAAAACGGAAATACTGGTGGCAACATCGTAACCGAAAACGTAGTAAGGAATTTTGAAGAGCCGAAATTTTATTATCGCCCTATCCCACAACAACAAGTTGTGCTTAACCCTAATCTGAAACAGATTTTTGGCTGGTAACATCACCATGAAAATAAAAAGAAGAGCATTACTAAAAGCCGCAGCAGGTATAGCCGCGGGTATGGCAGCCACGGGCGCCATGCCCGCTATGGCCGCATCTGCCAACAAAAAAGGCGGCAAAGGCAAACCCGTATTAACCGTAGCGCATATTACCGATGTGCATATCAGGCCCGGCGACAACGCCCCCGACAGGTTTAAGAGTTGTTTAAAACAGATCATCAGCAAGCACAAACCCGATTTCTTTTTAAACGGCGGCGACTCGATCAACGATGCATCGTACGATAACGTGGTACGTGACCAGGTTACCGAACAATGGGGGATTTGGGATGATTGCATGCAATTGCTAAGTAAATACGAATTATACAGCTGCATAGGCAACCATGACCCATGGTGGAAAGCCCCTGCAAAGACCGATGAAATGTACGGCAAGGATTACGTTGTCAAGCGCCTCAAAGTCCCGAACCGTTATTACAGTTTCAGCAAAAAGAATTGGCATTTTATTATCCTGGATGGTAATAACAGCAATATTTCGCTGGATGCCGAGCAATACGCATGGCTGCAGCAGGACCTGGAAAAGCTATCTGCGGGTACGCCGACCCTGTTGATGTCGCACTATCCTATACTCGGAACAACGCAGGTGCTGGTAGGCGGCGGCCATTCGGATTGCAAAAAACTGAAAGACCTGTTTTATAAACACAAGGATAAAGTAAGGATCTGCCTCAGCGGGCATAACCATCTATCAGATCATACAGTTTACAACGATGTATTGTATTGCTGCAATGGCGCTATGAGCGGTTTTTGGTGGGGTAAAGGCGACGCCGAATCGGCCGGGCCTGGTTATTACCTGGAAACTCCGCCCGGATACGCCATCCTGAAGCTTTATGGCGATGGTACAGTGGAAAACGAATACTACCCGCACACATTTTAAACAAACAACAATGAGGTTAATATCAATTATTTGTGTTGCTGCCTGCCTTTCGCTATCAGTGGTAGGTTTTGCACAGCAAAGGCAAAAAAAGGTAGTTTATATTATTGCCGATGGCATCCCCGCCGATGTAATAGAGCGTTTGGAACTACCAAACTTTAAAAAGATCATCGAAGCTGGGTCATACCTGCGGATCCACGTAGGTGGCGATAAAGGTACTTATAACGAAACTCCGACTATATCGGCAGTAGGTTACAATAGTTTACTTACCGGTACCTGGGTAAACAAACACAACGTGCCCGATAATGATATCAAAGAGCCAAACTATAACTACAAGCACATTTTTGAAGTTTTTAAGGCTCAGTATCCTAATAAGAAAACCGGTATTTTCTCGAGCTGGACAGATAACCGCACTAAATTATTAGGTGACGGGTTGGCCGCAACCGGCAATTTTAAACCTGATTATGCTTTTGATGGCTACGAGCTGGATACCGTTAATTTTAAGCATGATAAGGAATCCAATTATATGCACCAGATTGATGAGGAAGTTGTAAAACAAGCCGCAAATACCATTCAAACCAAAGCACCTGACTTATCATGGGTATATCTCGAGTATACCGACGACATGGGCCACCGCTATGGTGATAGTCCCGAGTTTTATAAAGCTGTTGAGATGTTGGATATACAGATGGGCAAGATTTGGGATGCCAATACTTATCGTGAGAAAAACTTTAAAGAAGACTGGCTGATTGTGATTACGACCGACCATGGCCGGGACGAAAGAACCGGCAAAGGCCACGGTGGCCAATCTGACAGGCAACGATCAACCTGGATGGTGAGCAATTATAAAAACCTCAATACCTATGCGCAGTATTTCGATGTGGGGATAGTGGATATTATGCCATCGATAGCCCGTTACCTGGATGTGAAACTGCCCGAAAGCGTTAAGCAGGAAATTGACGGTACGCCTTTCATCGGCCCAGTATCGGTAACCGCCCTTAAGGCCAACTACGTGCAGGATCATCTGGACATTAGCTGGAGAGCTCTTGAAAAAACAGGTAAAGTAAAAATCTGGCTGGCCACCACCAACAATTTTAAAACCGGTGGAAAAGATGAATATCATTTACTGGCCGAGCTTGACCTTACCCAACAACATTACCTTGCCGATTTGAAAAATTATCCTTCGGCCTTTTATAAAGTTGTTGTTGAAGGCGCTGATAATAGCGTAAACAGGTGGGTTATTTTGAAGAAATAGATTATGGTTCGTGGTAACAGTATCCAGATAAATTAACAGAAAATGTTAATACTGGAAAACTGTCTAAATGTTCCCAACGTCATTACGATGTGAATAGCAATCGCACACGCAACAACTTCCTGGTTCAACCAAAAACGGGTTAGATATTGCGATATCGGCCTTAACCATCGAATAAAGCGACAAATCGCTTCAGGTCATTTATGAATTGGTTCGTTAGGACGTCGGGTTTGAGTACTATTTTAGGCAAGTTGTCAACTTTGTTGGCAACTTTTTTTATAGATCTATTTTTGGTACGTACAGCTATTTTTTCTTGTTTTCCGTGATGGTTCTCATAGTTTGCTGTTAATGCTTTTCAATTCTCTGTTAATTTTCGCTAATTACACGCTCGTCGTTTTTGATGCGATCTATCTGCCTCCGCTAAATCACCAACAAAAGAACAGCACGACGGCAACAATTAAAAATATCAGCAGACCTATCAACAGCTTATCCCTTTCAAGTTGTTTCTGATCGATAACCTTTTCGACAACAAGGGGCAATATTGATTCTATCTGCACTTCCCGGCTCCGTGCTCCGTAAACCTGGCAGGTGCCGCAGCTTTAAGCTTGTATCGAATGATTAATGTAGCTTATAATCCGAGTTTGGCATGTAAAAATACGAACTTGGCAACAAGTAATACAGTAGGGTAGTGTTTAAAATGGGGCTTAAGATGTTTAACGGCCAGCGAAATCTGGTTTTCGACAGCCCTCCGATCTGCATTTTGAACGCCATCATGCCGGTGTGCCTGCTATCGATCCAAATCAATACGAATTACTGATTCATGGCATGGTTGAAAGGCCGATGAAGTTTAGCCTGCACGATCTTAAACGCTTTCCATCCGTAACCCGAACTTGCTTTATTGAATGTGCGGGTAATTTCCGCACAGGGAAAGAGGACATGACCGTACAGGAAATTCTCGGCCTTACCAGCCAGAGTGAGTGGACCGGGGTAATGCTTTCAACCTTATTCCGCGAGTTGGGTGTTGACCCGAGGGCCACCTGGTTTTTAGCCGAAGGTGGAGACGCGGCAGTACTTACCCGGAGCATCCCGATGCATAAAGCCTGGGATGATGCCATGATTGTATACGCTCAGAACGGCGAAGCCATTCGTCCGGAACAAGGTTATCCTGCGAGGCTGCTGCTTCCCGGATGGGAGGGAAATACAAATGTAAAATGGCTCAGACGAATAGAAATTTCTGATGCGCCTTACTTTACCCGCGAAGAAACTTCGAAATACACGTACCCGGTTAAGGACAAAATAAGGATGTTTAGTTTTGAAATGGACGCACGCTCTATCATTACCTACCCATCTTTTCCGCAAAAAGTTGAGCTCGGCTGGATCGAGATCCGCGGCATAGCCTGGACCGGACGAGGAAAAGTGACTAAAGTTGAAGTAAGTACCGACGCCGGCAAAAGCTGGAGTGAAGCCCGCCTGCAGGGGCCGGTTTTAGAAAAGGCCCATACTTATTTCCGTTACTTATGGCAATGGAGCGGTGCCGAAACCGAGATTATGAGCCGGGTTACTGACGAAACCGGTTACACGCAGCCAACACTAAAGCAACTGATTGATGCCCGCGGGAAAGACATTGGCGGTTATCATATGAACCCAGTTACGGCATGGAGGATTAAAAGGGATGGTAGTGTTGTGTTTAAGCCGGAGAAAAATTAGGCTGTATTGACCTATATAAATGTTGCTTAAATAGCGTCAGCCTCAAAGAGCCTGTTCGTCCGGGACGGCTTCTTTGAGGGTTTGATGAGTTATCCCGCCCTCATTCAATTTCGCTTTCTGCTCTTTTAAAAAGTAATATTTCATTATAGGTCCAGATATAATCATGGTGGCCACGGTCATTACCACCAAACCTTCAAATACCGGTCCGCTGATGATCTTCGCCTGTAAGGCCAGCAATCCTAAAACTATCTCCTGCGACCCCCTTGCATTCATCCCGAAAGCAACAGCTATCGATTCGTTCTTGCTCATTCCGCTCATGGCGCTGCCAATTCCTGCACCTATCAGTTTGGCGAGGCAGGCAATCACCAGGATGATCACTACCACTTCCAGATCGAAATTGGCTATGAAATTTAAGCGAAGTCCCACCGAGGCAAAAAATAACGGCGCTAAAACATTGATGGTAAACTGGTGTAAAACATGCTTGTGCTTTTCGCTGAAATAAGGGGAATCATTAATGCCGATACCAACCAAAAACGCACCGAATATACCGCGTACGCCAAGACCTTCGGTAATGCAGGCACTGATCAGGCAAAGGCAAACAGCCATGGTAAGTACTCTGCCCGGTTTTTCTCCCTTACCGGCTATCGCCAGTAGTTTATGGATGATCCAGCGTCCGCCCGTCAGCATAAAAGCCGCGTAAATTACAACGATGCTGACGGCCCAAAACGAAGCATCACCTTTGCCTACGTTCATCAACTGGATGATAATAGAAAACAGGATCCAGCCCAGAAAATCATCAACCATTGCTGATGTGAGCACAATGTTACCAATACGGGTATTAAGCAGGTCGAGGTCAAGCAGTATCTTCGTGATAACAGAGAGCGCGGTAATAGATAACGCTGTACCAAAAAACAATGAGGTAACCAGCTGGTTGTTAACTCCATTGGCAAAGTGGCTTTGGTACAGGAACCATACCGCGCCAAAGCCGATGGCGAAGGGGAATAAAATACCTGTCAGGCTGATACTGATAGCCTGTTTGCCGTTCTGCCTGATCTGTTTCAGGTCGACTTCAAAGCCGGCAATGAACATCAGTAAAATGATACCGATGTTGGCAATACCATCAAAGGCCTGGAACGCGTGAGGCGTTGACAGGAATATATTATCAAAAAGACCGGGAGCTAATGCGCCCACCACTGTCGGACCAACAATAATCCCCGCGAAGATCTCGCCGATGATAGCCGGGAGTTTATACCTGCGACATAGTTCGCCGAGTAATCTCGCTGGGATGAGGATGATCAGGAGGATGAGCAGAAAATGTATGATCTCTGATGAGCTGAGTTTAGATACCATGATATTTAAAAATTATTGCAGGCCTTCCTTAACCTCTATTCTTAATTGATGCGTATTGAACACATGCGAAAACGGCTGTACGCTTTTGGTTAAAAACACACTACCTCCAATTACACTGTGATGGCCAATTACCGTTCGGCCACCTAAAATGGTGCTGCGTGCATAGATCACCACGTTATCCTCAACGGTGGGGTGGCGCTTTGTTTCCGACAGATCTTTGCTTACCTGCGAGGCCCCTAATGTTACCCCCTGATAAATAGTTACATTTTTACCGATAACGCTGGTTGCGCCGATCACGATGCCGGTTCCATGATCGATACAAAAAGGTACATTAATTTCGGCTTTGGGATGAATATCTACACCTGTTTTACCGTGCGCGTGCTCGGATAAGATCCGCGGTAAAATAGGGATAGCTAACCGGGTAAGCTGATGTGCTATGCGGTAAACAGCGATGGCGTAAAAGCCTGGATAAGATACAATTACCTCGTGCACGCTGGTGGCCGCCGGATCTTTCTCGTAGATCATAGAGGCATCGTGCCGCAGATTTTGATAGATCTCGTTCAACGAATCATAAAACGAGACAACCGCGCCTTCTATATCAATGTCTTTCGGATCCAGATAACTTAACAGGATGTTCTCCAGATCTATTTGGTTCTTTTTCAGGTGTCCACCGTATATGGATAGTTTGTTAGCATGGTTGTTCGGAAACAAAAACTCAAAGAGGTCGGACAGCCAGCCAACACATTGCCTGATTTTCGGCGTTGCTTCCCATTCGGCTTTATGGGTTTGATAAAGCAATTGAATAAAACTGTCGAGCTTATCGTCTTTCATTGTGGTGGTTTTGGTGGTTATCGTTTAAGACTATGAAGCGTGTTTACAAGTAAATCAATTTCGGCACAGGTATTATAAAATGCCAATGAAGGCCTAACTGTTGCTTCAACACCAAACCGCCTGAGGATAGGCTGGGCGCAATGATGTCCTGAACGTACCGCAATGCCTTGCTCATTTAAAGCATGACCAACCTCTTCCGTTTTGTAACCATCCAGCACAAATGATAATACGCTTGCCTTTTCATGCGCTGTACCGATCAACCTTATGCCTTTCACCTCTTTTAACAGCTGAGTCGCATAAACAAGCAGGTAATGCTCATATTGAGCGATGGCGGGCATCCCCAAACGGGTTACATAATCAATGGCAGCGCCAAGGCCAACGGCATCGGCAATATTACCGGTACCGGCTTCAAGCCTGCCGGGAGCATCATGGTACTGGGTGTACTCGAAAGTTACATCCTTGATCATGTTGCCGCCGCCCTGCCATGGCTGGGTTTGGTTTAACAGATCTTCCTTACCGTAAAGCACACCGATACCCGTAGGGCCGAATACTTTGTGACCAGAAAATACAAACCAATCGGCATTTAAAGCCTGAACATCAACAGGCATGTGCGACACGGATTGAGCGCCATCCACCAGTACTTTAGCACCTGCCAAATGCGCCAGATGAACAATTTGCGCAGCTGGAGTAACTGTACCTAACGCGTTTGATACCTGGGTAAATGAAACCAGTTTGGTTTTAGGGCCAAGTAGTTTTACATATTCATCCAAAATGATCTGACCGTCGTCATCAACCGGGATCACTTTGATCTTCAAACCTTTTTTAGCGGCAAGTTGCTGCCACGGAACAATGTTGGCATGATGTTCCAGTTGGCTTACAATAATTTCATCTCCGGCAATCAAATTTTGCTCGCCCCAGCTTTTGGCCACCAGGTTAATGGCTTCGGTAGCCCCACGCACAAAAATGATCTCGTTGATGGAACGCGCATTCAAAAAGGTTTGCACTTTTTTGCGCGCACCTTCATAGGCATCCGTCGCCCGTGCAGCTAATTCATGCGCGGCACGGTGAATGTTCGAGTTTTCGTGCTCGTAAAAGTAGCTGATACGGTCAATTACCTGTTTAGGCTTTTGGGTAGTGGCGGCATTGTCCAGCCATACCAACTGTTTGCCGTTCACCTGTTCCTGCAATATCGGGAAATCGCGCCGTACGATGTTTACATCAAACGGTGGGCTGACGATACCACTGATACCAACCTGTTTAGTTTTTTCCCTGTCAGATTTTACCGCAGGCAAGCCATGTTTATCCGACAAAAAGTAAAAAGGGACCTCGGTAGCTGCAGGCGCTCCGGTAAACGGCAAGGCGTTTGAAGGGCCGGAGGTACTGATATCACTCAGTATCCTGTTCAAATCAAGATCAAAAGGCTGATCATGCTGATACGGCAGGTGAAGCAGGTTTTCGGGAGCGGTTGAAAGTTGCTCAACCTTGAAATTTTGCTTTAGATCAACATCTGGTATCAGATCGGTTTTCACCAGATAGGAGTCATAACCAAAGCCGGGCTTGGCAGGCAATTGCCCACCGAAAGCATTAACCGGGCTGTGCTGAACAGGTTCCGAAGCATTAGTATGCGCGTTTAAATTAGGATCAGCAAAACTGGTTTGCGGATCTTTAAGATTGATCGCGTTATTCTGGTTAATGGCCGATGGCGATACGCCACCACCTCCAATAGTACTTGAAGGCGGTGCAGCGGCAGGCGCACTTACCTGCTGCTGCACCGCATTAAATAAGGTTGCATCAGCCACATTACCCGCCAACGGAATTGACCCGGGGGCCTGCTGATGGGGTAATTGATTGACGATACCTCCCGGTCCGGCTTTAAAAAACTGGTTGGCCAGTTGTTCAAGCGCCTGCAGATCGGGTAGGTTGTCCGGATTAATATTTGTACTCATGGTAGTTACTTAAATCAACATCCTCTAAAACAGCTATAGCATCATCAACCAATACAGCTAAGGAGCAATAAAGCGATACCAGGTATGAGGCAATGGCTTTATTATTAATGCCCATAAACCGCACTGATAAACCTGGTGATTGCTCGCCCGGTAAGCCCGGCTGGAATAGGCCAACCACGCCCTGACGGCTCTCGCCGGTGCGTAAAAGGATAATTTTAGATTTGTTGTTAACGATAGGTAATTTATCAGAAGGGATAAGCGGAATACCTCTCCAGGTAATAAACTGCGAACCAAATAAGGAAACGGTTGGCGGCGGTACACCACGGCGGGTACATTCACGACCGAAAGCAGCTATAGCCAAAGGGTGCAGCAAGAAAAACCCTGGCTCTTTCCAAACTTTGGTGATCAGCTCGTCCAAATCATCAGGGGTAGGAGGGCCAAGCCTTGTTTTTATTTTTTGAGATGGTGCTACGCTGCTCAGCAAACCATATTCGGTATTGTTGATCAGCTCGCTTTCCTGGCGTTCCTTAACGATCTCGATGGTAAGGCGCAGCTGCTCGCTGATCTGGTTGTAAGGTTTGCTGTACAGATCAGATACGCGGGTGTGTACATCTAATACTGTATTTACAGCGCTCAGGTTGTACTCGCGTGGATTTTCTTCGTAATCAACATAAGTTGACGGCAGTTCGCGCTCATCTCGGTTTGAGCAATCAACCTCCACATTATTGGCATCAACAACCTTATTTAAGCGGTAAACACCCGATTCAACAGGGATCCAGTTTAATAAATGAGTTAACCAACGCGGGGTAATGGTTGATAATTGCGGAACGGTACGGGTGGCTACGGCCAACTGCCTGGCTGCTACATCGCCAAGGGCTGTTTGTTTTGGTTTTTGATCGGGCATTTTTAGATAAATGAATAAGTATTTAAGCTGATTTGGTGGTGCTTTGTCAATGTTTAACACCTGCGTTGCAATGATAAAAAATAAATTATATAAAATCTATAGGATTTATAGATTTTATCGTATGTTTGCATCATCAGTTCTTTAACACTTATCCAGAAAAGACGGAGGGAAAGGCCCCATGAAGTCTTGGCAACCTGTACAACCAATATGTAAAAGGTGCTAATTCCTGCTCCTGTAAAGGAGAAAGATAAGATGCTACAGGTTTTACCAATATCTCCACAGCTCTTTTCCAGGTAAGTTTTATTGAAAATGAAAAACAAGAAAAGAGATGAAAACCTGCTTATACACTAAAATTTTAAAAAACTTGATCAATACCTGCTCTATAGATAATTGTTGTTGCTGATCGTTTACCTGTTAGGCTATCAACAAAAACAACATCTATCTATAACAAATGAAAAAAATCATACTTACAGCTTTAACCTCCATTATCGGCACGGTTGCTTACCCGCAGATCCTGGCACCGGTAAAATGGTCGTACGCGGCAAAGAAGGTCAATAAGGAGCAGGCTATTGTTTTTATAAAAGCAACTATTGATAAAGGCTGGCACATTTACTCGCAAAACGTAGCTGATGGCGGGCCTGTAAAAACCTCGTTCAGATTTGATAAAAGTGATGATTATATATTGAACGGCAATACATCAGAACCTAAGTCGGTTAGCAAGTACGAAAAGGCATTCAGTATGAATGTGCAGTATTTTGAGCAGTCGGTTATCTTTCAGCAAAAGGTAAAGCTTAAAAACGGGCAGGCGTCTGTTAACGGTACCCTAAATTATATGGTATGCAGTAACCAACAATGTTTGCCGCCCGAGGATGTGGAATTTAGCATCCCGGTTAAATAAAAACATTAACATAGTTTAACAGTTCATTAGCCACCAAATTGATCTGTTAAGTGTTTGCGGCCGGGTACAAACCTTGGGCATGCAACAAAAACAAATACCATGAAACCGAAATTGAGTTCTATCACTAAAGCCCGCGTACAGAATGGTGGCATCCTTTTCTGTAGTTACCATTGTTTTTAATTCGCGCAGTTTATACCGGAAATTGATCCTGAATAAGATCAACATCCTGGCTGTACTAAGTGCGTTGCTTTGCTATGGTGGTAAAACAGGCGTGTGCTGTACAGACCAGGATGTTAATCCTTTACAAGATAAGAAATTAATAAAAGTATAAATAATTAAAAATATTCTACTAAATCTATAGATTTTATTGCATTTATCATATTTATTGCTATCTTTACAGCATTCTAATTAACCCCACCATTAATTAGTTGATTTATAAAGAATAAGGGAGAGGAAGTCTCGATGATCTTATAGCAACTTTTCAGCAATGAAATAAGTGCTAAACTTTTTCCGATAGCGATTTTGCTGCCGGAATATAAATTAACTAAAAACCATGAACACATTAAAGTATCCGTATCTACACCTGCAGTCTGTCGTTATTAAGCGATGTTGCTGTTTGGTTCAGTACGCCTTTTGGTTTTAAACAAAAACCAGTCCCCTGAAATTTACTGCTCTTTTTTATTGGCATTAACCGGGCCGGGGGGATTCTTTGTGTCAAATTTTTAGCCGTGGAGCTTAATTAACAACAATTAAAACTTATAAAAATGAAAATCACAAACTACTTCTCTAAAGCTAAATTGCTTTCTGTTAGTTTTTTACTGGGAGGTGTTGCTGTAGCCTCAGCGCACGACGGCCCTAAACCAAAGTTTATTAAAGAAGGTAAATGGCGCGGCGAGTTCACGGTAAGCGAATCTAAAGTACCATTCAATTTTGAACTGAAAGGTAAAGATGCAGAGCATGCCACATTTACCCTCATTAATGGTTCACGCCGTGACGATTTCCATGTAAAATCGATCGGGCAAGATTCGGTGTATATTAAAATGAATACCTATGATGCAGCGTTGGTTGCAAAAGTGGAAGACGATGGTTCGTTAACGGGTGAATATCGCAGTCTGGTCCCCGGTTTCAGAGGCAATTCGTTACCCTTTACTGCTGAATATGGCAAAACCTACCGTTTTGTTGAACCGGGTAAAGATGTTGCCCCAACAGCCGACCTGAGCGGTAAATGGGAAATTAAAACCTACAGTAAAGAGGCCGTCCCTGCATCTATCGCCCTGCTAAAACAAAAAGGCAATAAACTTACCGGCGTGGTAATGACTGTAGTAGGTGATACCCGCGAACTGGAAGGCACCGTGCAAGGCGACGAATTTGCGTTAAGCGGTTTCACCGGCCCAAGCCCGTTTATTATTAAAGGTAAAATCAACGCTGATGGCTCATTAAGCGGCGAACAGGGTTTCGGCATCTACAAAAACCTGAAGTTCGATGCTACCAAAAAGGCCGAAGTTGAGCTGCCGGATCCTTATAAGCTTACTTTTTTGAAAGAGGGCTATAAAAAGCTTGATTTTTCTTTCCCGGGGATTGATGGTAAACAGGTATCGTTAAGCGATGATAAGTACAAAGGCAAAGTAGTTATCGTGGAGATCATCGGTACATGGTGCCCTAACTGTACAGATCAAACCGTGTTCCTGTCGCCCTGGTTCAATAAAAACCATCAGCGTGGAGTAGAAGCTATCGCTTTGGGCTTCGAACAAAAAGACAGCCTGGAGTATGCCAAATACACTTTAGGTAAGTTACGCGATAAATACGCCATCAATTACGACATCGCTTTCGGTGGTTTGGCCGATAAAAAACTGGTTTCGCAAAAGCTTCCGGCACTTAACAAATTCATCGCTTTCCCTACAACCATCATTATCGACAGAAAAGGTGATGTAAGGGAGATTTACACTGGTTACACCGGCACAGTTACCGGCAAATACCACGAAGATTACGAAAAGAAATTCAACAAACTGTTAGACGAACTGATTGCCGAACCGGCACCTGAAACAGCCGCTGTTGTTGATCAGCCTGCACATCAAGGTAAATAAGCTACTATCAACTAATCCTATAATTTATCAAATGAAAACACTCAATTTAATCACCTCATTCAAATGCCTGACGGCTGGTTTGTTGCTGGCCGGTACCGTGCACGCGGCGGACAAAAATCCGCCGGTGAAATTTATCAAAGAAGGCGTATGGCGCGGCGTGTTCACCGTGGCCGAAACCAAAGTGCCGTTCAATTTCGAGCTTAAAGGTAAAGATGCGGAGCATGCGGTATTTACGCTGCTAAATGGCTCGCGCCGTGATAATTTTCATGTAAAGCAGGTCGGCAGAGATTCGGTATTTATTAAAATGAATACTTACGACGCCGCTCTTGTGGCCAAAGTGGAAGATGACGGTACGCTAAGCGGCGAATACCGCAGCCTGGTACCGGGCTTTAGGGGCAATTCATTACCCTTCACTGCCGAGTACGGTAAAAGCTATCGTTTTGTTGAACCCGGTAAAGATGTTGCCCCGGCAGCCAACTTAACAGGAAAATGGGAGCTGAAAGTGTACTCGAAAGACCAGGTGCCTAACAAAATTGCCGTTCTGAAACAAACCGGCAATAAACTTACCGGCGTAATTATGCAGGTAACAGGCGACAGTCGCGAACTGGAAGGCACCGTACAGGGCGATGAGTTTGAGTTGAGTGGATTCACCGGTCCAAGCCCAAAGATATACAAAGGCAAGATCAACCCGGATGGTACGCTGAGCGGAGAAATTGGTCAGGGTATTTATGACAACACCAAATTTGACGCTGTAAAGGATGATAAAGCTGAGTTGCCAGATCCGTACAAGTTAACCTACCTGAAAGAAGGTTATAAAAAGCTTGATTTTACGTTTCCCGACTTGAACGGCAACCCGGTTTCATTAAGCGATGCCAAGTACAAAGGCAAAGTTACCATCATCGAAATTGTTGGTACCTGGTGCCCTAATTGTACCGATCAAACCGTGTTCCTTTCGCCATGGTTCAACAAAAATCATAACCGTGGGGTTGAGGCGATAGCCATTGGTTTTGAGCAGAAAGATAGCTTGAAGTATGCGCAATACACTTTAGGTAAGCTTAAAGAAAAGTACAATATCCAATACGATATTTTATTTGGAGGCCTTGCCGATAAAAAGCTGGTATCGCAAAAACTGCCTGCCCTGAACAAATTCGTAGCATTCCCAACTACTATTATCATTGATAGAAAGGGCGATGTAAGGGAGATCTACACTGGTTACACAGGTACTGTTACCGGCAAATACTATCAGGACTACGAGAAAAAGTTTAACAAACTACTCGATGAACTGATAGCCGAACCGGCCCCGGCAACAGAAGCAAACGCTGGCGACAGCAACAACGAAACTTTAAAAGGAAAATAAACAATAAACTAAATCACCTAACCCGGCAAAGGGTAAAAGCTTTGCCGGGTTTAATTAACACAACTTTAAGACCATAACCCACCATGACAAAATTTTCAGGCACTGTACTGTTTACAGCTTTTGTATCGCTAAGCGCATTGGCATTCACCTATCCAACCATTAAAACTGTTAAACTTACCAAAGGCAAAGCCGTTAACATCAGAACGGTAGAAGAAAAAGGAAACTTTAAAGCTGTAGCATTTAAAGTTGATAACGATGGCAGTAAACTTACCTGGGCCGCCAAAAAAGCTACCGGCGATCATAATGGCGAAGTAAAGATCAGCAACGGCAACTTTTCGGTAGAAAATAATGCCCTTAAAGGCGGCAGTTTCGATATCGACCTAAATACCATTACCGATGCCGACGTAGCCGACCAGGCACAAAACGAAAAACTGGTTAGCACGCTTAAAAGTGAAACCTTTTTCAATACCGGAAAATTTCCTAAAGCAACTTTTGTGATTGGTTCTGCAACTAAAACCAGCGGTAACCAGTACGATGTTAAAGGTAAGCTCACCATAAAAGGTATTACTAATGATGTAAGCTTCCCTGCAACGGTTGTTGTTAACGGCAAAAAACTAACTGCCAACGCTAAAATCACCATCGACCGTACCAAGTACGATATCAAATTCCGATCGAAAAACTTTTTCGAAAACCTGGGCGACAAAGTGATCTATGATGATTTTGATCTGAATGTGAACCTTGCGGCTAATGCGCAGTAATCCCCGGTAAACAAGTTACTAAATTGAATTTTATTCAATAGCTAAACCACTATAAACAGGTGGCTGGCTATCTCTTTGACTAATAAAAGCATTTAAAAACTCTTGTAAAGTTGGAGTAGGTCCGGAGCCGGGGTTTATTGGGAACCCCGGCAATGGGCCGAATTTAAACCGCAGCTTAAATGCATATTGATATGAAAAAAGGAAAAATATTACTGGTTTTAGGGGTGGGTATTGTATTTATAAGTTCGATGAGTTTTGTTGGCTCGAAAGATGATGTGCAAACCAAAGAGCAACTGGGCGAAAAACTATTTTTTGATCCGATACTATCGGGCGATAATACCATCAGTTGCGCCTCATGCCATAAACCGGAATTTGCTTTTGCTGATAACGTCGTATTCAGTACGGGTATTAAAGGTCAGCTTACCACCCGTAACTCACCAGGGCTTACTAATCTTTCGGGAAGACCGCACTTGTTTTGGGATGGTCGGGCTGCGTCTCTCGAAGAGCAGGCTTTAGGCCCGATCACTTCAGCTGCAGAAATGGGCCTCCCGATTGAGGATGCTGTAAAAAAATTAAACGACAATAAATACTATGCCGATGCTTTTCAAAAAATATTTAAATCAGCACCCACCAAAGATAATCTGTTGAAGGCAATCGCTTCATTTGAGCGCACGCTTGAAACATCAAACAGCCCTTACGACAGGTATGTAAACGGCGACGACCACGCCATATCAGAATCGGCCGCACGAGGCAGGCTCCTGTTTATCGGCAAAGCTGCTTGTAACAATTGCCACTCGGGCGAGGATTTTACGGCCGACAGGTTTAAAAGTATTGGCCTATACAACGGTAAAGATCTGAATGATCCGGGGCGTTCGGCCATTACCAAAAGCAAAACCGAAGAGGGGGAGTTTAAAATTCCCGGGTTGCGTAATGTGGCTGTTACAGCTCCTTATATGCACAACGGTAAGTTTAAAACCCTGAAAGAGGTGGTTGAATACTACAACAACCCGTCGCTGGTGGTAAAAGATGGTATCAACCGCGATCTCGCTCTTGAAAAACCGCTTAATCTTACTAATGGCGAGATTGATGATATCGTAGAATTTTTAAAAGCCCTTACCGACGACCGTTTCAAGTTAAAAACCGCCTCAAACTAAATATTCCCAACAAATAATTAATTAACCGTAACCGGCATGCATTGCCGACGGGGCGTTTTTTGCCCCGCCGTTGCCACTGCTTTGCCCTTTAACTATTGTAAAATGAAGAAAATTGTACTCCTGCTGATGTTCTTCGCCCTCATTTTTGGGCAAAACGTATTTGCACAAAAACGAACGGTGACCGGGGTGGTCACCTCTGCCGATGATAAAGCACCTTTGCCTGGCGTATCCATAACTGTAAAAGGATTGAACGAAGGCGCTGTAACCAAAGCCGATGGTAGTTTCAGCATCGTGATCCGCAACGGTAAATACCTGGTGTTTTCATTTGTAGGTTTCGAAACACAGGAAGTTGAAATTGATGGTGTCAAACAATTCCAGGTCAGCCTTAAACCATCAAAAAATAATTCGCTAAACGAGGTGCAGATAGTAGGCTCGCGCAATGCTAATCGTACCAAACTTAACTCGCCGGTAGCGGTAGACGTGATCGATGTGAAACCATTACTGGAATCGGCCCCGCAGGTGAGTGTAACCCAAATCCTGCAATACATCTCACCTTCCTTTCATTCGGTTAACGGCAGTAATGCCGGCGATGCCGGTTCGGCATTAAGCCTTGCCCAATTGCGGGGTTTAGGTCCCGACCAGGTGCTGGTTTTAGTGAACGGTAAGCGCAGGCATAAAAGCGCGAATGTTAACTATGGCGGTTTGGGTAACGGATCAACCGGTTATGACCTTAACTCTATCCCAACCGGATCAATCGACCGGATTGAGATACTGAGAGACGGCGCAGCTGCCCAATACGGATCCGATGCGATCGCTGGCGTAATCAATATCGTACTTAAGAAAAAAACGGATGATTTTGCCGTAAACACTTCCGGAAGCGTACGCAGGCGCGGAGACGGTGCTGTTACCCGTACAAGCGCCAACTACGGTGTTGGCATCGGTAATAATGGTGGCTACATCAACGTAACCACCGAATATGCTACCCAGGCAATTTCATTACCTGCCGGAAAGAAAGATGCAGGTTTATATAACGGCCCCATTTACGGCGGCGGCGCAAATACCCGCGGTTACGATGCGATATACACCAAAGAAATTGACGATGCTATTTTGGCAAGCCGTGGTATCGATCGTCATTTTTTTGATCAACGTGGCGGCGGATCTAATGCAGGGCAGGATGCGTTGTTGTTTTTTAACGCGGGTTTGCCATTAAAAAGCTCGGCCGAGTTGTATGCCTTTGGTGGTATCAGCAGCCGCAACTCGCAGTTTACCGCTGTTTATCGTTTACCGGGTTGGACATCAAGAAACAACAATTTTATTTATCCCGATGGTTTTTTACCAGCCATGGAGAACAACATTGTTGATGAATCGATAGCGGTGGGTATCAAAGGTAAGGTCGGCGAATGGAATGTAGATTTCTCCAACGTATATGGCAAAAACATCTTCGGCAACCGGGTTGATAATTCATTGAATGCCAGTCTGGGTTTAAAAAGCCCGACCAGTTTTGATGCGGGACGTTACAATGCCAGTCAAAATACTACAGGATTAGATTTCACCCGTTACTTCGGCAACCTGCTAAAAGGCCTGAACGTGGCTTTCGGCGCGCAGCACCGTGTGGAAGGTTTCCAGATCATAGCCGGCGAAGAGGCTTCTTATTCAAAGGCAGATCAGCGCAACATTGTTGATATTGATACTACCGCGGGTGGTTTGCCGTATCTATCTAATGCCGGCGTAACTTCATTAAACGGTTTGGCAGCAGGTTCACAGATCCACTTAGGTTTCCGCCCCGAAAACGCGGTGAATGTTAGCCGTTCGGTTACCGCCGGTTATGCCGATTTGGAGTTGAATGTAACTAAAGAATGGCTTATTTCCGGTGCCGGTCGCGCCGAGTATTTTTCTGATTTCGGTAATGTATTTACCTGGAAGGCGGCTACCCGTTATTCTTTTGCAAGGTGGTTGAGCCTTCGTGGTTCGGCAAATACCGGTTTCCGCGCGCCCGATTTGGCACAGTCTTATTATACTTCGGTATCAACAACTTTTCAGCAGGGCAGGGGTGTTGATATTCTTACGGCATCTAACCAAAGTGCCGCGGCACGTGCCCTGGGCATCCCTAAATTATCGCCCGAAAAATCAAAAGGATATGCTTTGGGCTTAACCTCGGCACCTGGTAGTAATGTGGAATTAACTGTTGATGCGTACCTGATCAATATTGATAACAGGGTAGGTAATACCGGCAACTTTACCTCGTCGGACAGTAACCTGCCTACAGATGTTAAAACTTTGTTCCAACAAACAGGCGCAGCGCAGGCCAATTTCTTTTACAATGAGTTCAGTACCCGTACAAAAGGTATTGAGTTTACCGGCAGCTATAAGTTATTGCTCGATAAAGGAAACATTAATTTCCTGTTTGGCGGCAACTTCGAAAAAAATGAAGTGACCAAAATAAACACACCTAAAGGCCTCGAAAAATATAAAAACGTGATCCTGAGCCCAGGCGAAAGGGCAAGGGTAACTACCAATATCCCGGCACAAAAAGTAAACCTGCAGGGTATTTATAGCGTGGATAGATTTACATTCCTGGCACGTACCGTTTATTTTGGTAAAGTAACCACCGCTTCCTTAGTAAGCGCTGCAGATCCGCTTAACCCGGTTTACTTTTATCAAAACCTGAAACCTATATGGGTAACTGATATCTCTGTCGGTTATAAATTCACCAGCAAAATTCAGGGCACAGTAGGGGTAAACAACGTATTTAACGTTCTGGGCGATTATAACGACCCTTCTTTAGCAGGTTTACGTAACCCAACAGTTGTCGGCATCCAAAACGGCAGTGCAGGCATTCAGCCATTTGTCAAATTATCAGCTCATTTATAACAGCTTAATCATGAACAGTATTTTTAAATCAACCTATAAACCGGCCTTCAATAAGGCCTATAAGTTAAACCCCGGCAGACTCTTGTTGCTTGGGAGCGTAATTGCCGTAGTCGGATCATCCTGCAAAAAAACGGATTACCTGGATATTAACGCCGCAGACAGGCCATCACTTGCCGCACACATTAGTTTTGTGAATGCCAGGCCGGTGAACGTGGGTATCCAGTTTTGGGCCTACACAACCCAGGTAACCAAAACGGCAGTAGCTATCAATACTAAAAGCGATTACCTGGATACCCAGTTTGGCGATGTACAGATCAACGTTACAGAAGGCACAAATACCTCCTACAAAGCCTCAAGGCAATTTGGTAATAGTGCAAGCTTTACTTCAACCGGTGGGCCAAACGGGCCGATAGCCAATTACTATCACACCGTTTTCGCAGTGAAAAATACCAAAGCAACGGCCGACTCACTAATTCTTTTTTATGACGATCTAAGTGCTCCAGCCGCCGGAAAAGCAAAAGTGCGTTTTGTAAACCTTGCACCGGGCACGCCTAATGTTGATTTTGGAGTGGCCGGACAAACCGCGCTTTTTACCAATACAGCTTATGGCAGGGCAGGTGGTTCTGTACTGTCGGGCGTGGGTTTAAACACCTGGTCGTTAGGGCCGTTTATTGCTGTTGATGCAGGTACGGTGAATTTTGCCGTAACCCAAACCTCCGATCATTCAGTAGTAAATATCACCGATAACAAATTGAACAATGTGGCACTTGCCGCCGGGAAGATCTACACCATTTATATCAACGGCACTCCCGGCTCAGCGGCAATAGGTGCAACCATATTAACACATAACTAAATCAAGATAAAGCACAGCATGGTGGAATGAGTTGTGCAAACAGGCTGTCCCGGTTTTTAAAAAGCCGGGCAGCTTCATTATTTAACAACCAATTATGTATTATGAAAACTAACAGCAGACGACAATTTATTGAAAATAGCCTTAAAGCAACTGTAGCGGTTGCGGTAACCGGTCCCCTTTTATTAAGCGCAGATAAAGCATTAGCGGCTTATAAAAGCGACGAAAAGCATTTGCAAACGGGCGAGGTTTTAAAATTTAGCCAGGTGCCGCTCGGTTTTGATTATAAAGCCTTGGAACCTCATATTGACGGCCTAACCAACGAGATCCATTACACCAAACACCACGCCGCGTACATAAAAAATGTAAATGATGCAATTGTAGCCGAAAAGCTGACTTTTACTACGGAGAAAGAATTTTTTGACCATGCTTCGGAATTATCTCCCAAGGTGCGCAACAACGGCGGTGGTGCCTGGAACCATAATTTTTTCTGGGAGAGTTTGACTCCAAACGCTGCCGGGCCGGATGGGAAGATCAAAGATGCTCTTACAGCATCGTTTGGTTCTTTAGATCAGTTTAAAGATCAGTTTTCGCAGGCCGCGCTTGGTCGTTTTGGATCGGGCTGGGTGTGGTTGCTGAATCAAAATGGTAAACTTATTATTACATCAACGGCCAATCAGGATAACCCGCTGTTTGATAACGCTGCAGTAAAAGGTACACCGTTGCTGGCTTTGGATGTTTGGGAACATGCCTATTACCTCAAGTATCAAAACAGGCGCAATGAATACATTGCCGGCTGGTGGAATGTAGTTAACTGGAACGCGGTAAATAAACGACTGGCTTGATATGACCAATGTTGTAGATATTTCGCCGACCAATCCGGGGCTTTTGCAAAAAGTGTTGCTGCGGGCAGGTATTGTGTATTCGGCCATCACCGTAATTCCGTTTGTGCCTTCTTTTTATCAACAGGATTTTGATGCAGGGTTTTCGGTTAAAGGATATCCTTATCGCTGGCTTGATGTGATCAGCCAGAATAACCCATGGTTCTTCGCAAGTGAGGGCGGTAAAAACTATGATGGTTGGTTTATTACTTTACTGGTTTGTTTATTTGCCGGAGTGATATGGGCGTTGATAGAAAAGCAAATTAATAAGGACCGGAACGCGTTAATACAAAACAATGTGGATAGCCGTCTTTACAACTTTTTTTTTATATTGGCGAGGTACCAGATAGCATTACGGATGTCCTGGTTTGCAATTGCCAAGGTTTTTCCTGTACAAATGCCGTTTCCAACCTTAAGCCAGCTCAATACTAACCTGGGCGATTTTACACCCGGTAAACTTTACTGGTTAACAACGGGCGTATCGCCTCTTTTTGAGGTATTTGCCGGAATATTTGAATTGATAGCTACGGTGCTGATCTTGTTCAGGCGTACAGCTACGTTAGGGGCATTAATGATGGTAGCTATCCTGTTACCCATCTGGTTTGTAAATATTGGCTATGATGCCGGGGTTGAGCTGGCCAGCCTGCACCTGTTATTTCTTTCGCTGGCTCTGTTGGTAAACGATGCAGATAACTTTTATAATATCCTTATCAGGCATAAGCAGGCGGCTATCAGCTATATTCAATTCGTTGGCAATGCAGGTCAATGGAAGAGGGTTGGGCGCATAATATTGAAAGTCATTTTTATTTTTCTATTTATCATATATCGTGGATATCATTATGAGCAGCTTTATGCGGCCGGTAAAACTTTTAAGTTACCACTGGACGATGGCATTAGAAATTTTACAGGCTTTTACAACGTAAGCGAGTTCAGGCTTGATCACAAAACATTGCCCTATTCTCCGGATGATACAGTTCGCTGGCAAAATGTGGTGTTTGAAAAATTCAATACCATCAGCATTAAGATAGCAAAACCGTTTAAGCTCAATACACAAAACAGGATCCGAACCACCGAATATTATGGTAATGTAGGGAGGCTATTTTACGGCTATCAGGCAGACACGTCCAAGCATGTTTTTACTTTGAAAAACCGGGCGGATACAGCAGATAAACTTGTATTAAAATACACAATTCCTTCGGCAGGAAAGTTTATTATCAAAGGGGTTAATGATCAAAAAGACTCACTTTACATCGTGCTTGACAAGGTTGAAAAACAGTATCCGCTTAATTTAAAGAGGAGTGCCAATATGGGTGATCGATGACGAGCAACGTTAATCGGCGGGAGCGAATACCCCTGATTAGCGTATTTGTGGCGTTATAATTACAGGGAAAGCTTTCCCTCCATTACGATGACCGATGACCCGCTGATCCATACGCCGTTGGCAGATACATTTGCATGGATAACCGATGGATGTTCAACATACGCGCCCTGAAGGATCTGATAATCCACATCCTGCTTAATATAGCCGAGTTGGTGAAGATAGCCGGCAAGTGGGCCTGCTGCCGTACCGGTAGCCGGGTCTTCATCAATGCCGATGCCTGGATTGAAAAATCTGGATTCGGCGAGCAGCTCCGGTGCTATGCCGTTTATAGTGAAGAGATAGAAACCTTCAAACCCGTATTGTTCTGATATGCTCTTTAATATTGCTTTGTTGGATGTAGCTTTTTTCAATGCTTCCTGGTCGCGGACAGGTATCATAAGATGCGCGACCTCTGTTTTTACAATGCTGATTGGCCATCCGTTCAAATTAAGTTCATCAGTGCTTAAACCGATTGCCCCGGCAATAACCTCATAAGGTATAGTGCCCGTTATATTGGCTGGCATTTGTTTCATCCCTACATAAGGGATGCCGCTCAATTCGGTTATTTTTAAAGTTATATCGGTGTCTTTGATCCTTACTGTTTTTTCACCGTGCTGATTTTTAAAGATATCCCATTTTTTGATCAGTGCCAGGCAAACAGCGCCCAACAGGTTGTGCCCGGCCCCGGCAACTTCAAATTTGGCAGGCGTAAATGAGCGTACTTTAAGGATGTTTTCATCCGCGGTATAATGGATAAACGAAGTTTCCGAATACCCGAATTCTCTTGAAATATCGTGATACTGTTGAAGATCAAGTTCTTTTTCGATTTGAACCACCGAGAGCGGGTTTCCTTTATAGCGTTGGTTGGTAAATACATCCAACACGTAGTAGTTTAGCTTGTTCATTGTTTTGATATTTATTATCAATAAAGTTAGATAGGAACATTTAGCTATTTTCATGGGTTAACAAGAGGTAACCGGTTACCTCTTGTTAACTATGTTATATTTGAATAATGGAACTGAATGCTGAAAATAAAGACATTACCTGCGAACAGGAGCTTGCTGCTATCCGCGACAGCCTGGAGATTCTTGGCGGTAAATGGAAGCTGAGAATCATGAGGCATTTGAACAACCACATTCACGAAACCAATACGTTTAAGAAAATACAGCGTGAGGTGGAGGGGATTTCTGCTAAGATGCTTTCAAAAGAGCTGCACGAACTTGAGATCAATTTACTGGTTACCCGCACTGTTTTAGATACACGCCCCATTACCGTAAGTTATGCCATAACCCCGTATGGTCTCAGCGTTTTCCCGGTAACCGAGAGCCTGGTGAAATGGGGACTAAACCACCGGGAACAGATCAAATAATGTAGGCTTTTTTAATCCAATTTGATATTTATTCTTTGTTGTTATGTTGTGAATATTTCTTTATTAAAATACACTATAAAGTCTATAGATTTTATAGTGTATTTATTATATTAGCCCCGAATAGTTTGCGGTAAACTACGAAGAACTTTAATGTAATTATATGATGTGTAAACCTGGAGAAAAATACCCCGAATTTCATAAAATTGAGATCATTGCCGAATTGGAAAAGTCAGCTGGGAAAAAAAACGGGCTTAGTGTTGTGGAAGAGGTAGGTGACGCACGTATTGGGGGACAAGAATATTTTGAACATCTTATTCCTCAATTACTATACACTCCTGATACCTTACTGATCAGAAAGCTATCGGAAAACTCAATGGTCGTTAGCTTTTATGGTAACAGAAAGCTTTCCTATAGTATGAAATGTCTTAGGCAGATCGACCAGCTTCAATACATTGTTAGCGCTTCAGGTGGGCAATTTACCGTTGTCGAGTCAGCTGATATAAATACCTGCCCTGAATCAAATACGAGCGGCTGTACGTTGAATTTACACTTCTACTTTGATCCAGCCGATCTGGTTGCCCGAGGGTATCATATTTGTTCAAATGATGCTGATGAGACTAACATCCATTTTGGAAAACGGGGTCGTATTGTAAACCTTGCGAATCTTATAATTGATAGTTTTTATAAAGTGGCATTTTCACAGATAGATATCGGGCGGGGAGCCTTTTCGCGTTATCCGTCATTGCGATATGCCTGAATATGGTATCCTGTTTTCTTTAAGATCAGCAAATGAAAAAAATTAAACTTTTAGCAATATTGTTGCTGTTGGGTACCGTTGCATTAGCTCAGGATAAGCCGTTAACCATCGAAAACTATTATAAAATAAAATGGGGCCATGCCGAAGAATTTATTGCGCTCTGGAAAAAGAACCATTACCCACTGCTTAAGAAACTACAGGAAAAAGGAGATGTGCTCAGTATCAAAGCCGAAGCACCCATATTGCACAGCGGCGAGGATACACGCTGGGATTTCAAAGTGACGCTCACTTTTAAAACAGAGCACCTTGCGCTTGATTACAGCATTGTTGACCCTTACAAAAAACAGCTTTTTCCCGATCAGGAAAGCTACTCAAAAGCCGAACAGCAACGATTTGAACTGGTTATAGCCCATTGGGATGTACCCGTAGAAACCATACCCTTAAATTAAATGATACCTATGAAAAAGAAATTATACCCGCTGATGTTTTTAGGCCTCTCTGCCGCTGCAACTACCGTAAATGCCCAAACTTTTATTGCCGAAGGCCCATGGCGGGGCGTTTTTCATCAGCCTAACGGCAGCGATGTGCCTTTTAATTTTGAAGTTAAGGGGAAAACGGCTGCTACCGCCAAAGTTTTCCTGATTAACGGGCCCGAGCATTTTGCTACCAGCGGGGTAAGCCAAAAAGGCGATTCGCTGTTCATTGCTTTTGATCAGTTTGATAATGAGCTGGCACTTCAGATAGGTGATAAAAAATTGAGCGGTGTACTCCGGAAAAAAGACCTTTCGGGCAGAACGGTTGCTGTTGATGCTACCTTTGGTGATACTTATCGCTTTGCCGATAATGGCGAAAAGGCAGCTTTAGATCTTTCAGGTAAATATGATGCAATATTTAAAAGCCGGAATGGTACAGACGAAAAGAAGGTAGGGATCTTTAAACAACAGGGAAGTAAACTATCGGCTACTTTTTTAAGTATCACCGGCGATTCGCGTTACCTTGAAGGTGTAGTACAGGGCAATAAATTTTACCTATCATCTTTTATAGGCAGCGGCGCATCCTATTATACCGGTACATTTGATGATTCGGGACAAATTACGGGCATAGCAAACGGCACCTCATTTACCGCTACAAAAAACGCCGGGGCTGCATTGCCCGATCCATATAAATTAACTTACATGAAAGATGGCTACAAAACATTTGATTTTTCGCTGCCGGACGCCGACGGAAATAAAGTTTCCCTGAAAGACGATAAATTTAAAAACAAGGTAGTTATCCTTACCATTGGCGGTACCTGGTGCCCCAACTGTATCGATGAAGCGGAATTTGTGGCCCCGTGGTATCAAAAGAATAAAAGCCGGGGTGTTGAGGTTATCGGTGTGCAGTTTGAACGTAAAGCCAATCAAGCCTATGTGAAAAATGCCATGGAGAATTTTAAAAAGCGTTTTAATATTGGCTATACCGAGGTATTTGGTGGACTGGCAGATAAAAAAGCAGTGGCCGAATCATTCCCTGCCTTGAATACTTTCCTCTCATTCCCAACTATACTGTTTATTGATAAAAAGGGGAATGTTGATAAAATATATACAGGCTTTACCGGCCCGGCAACAGGAGTTTATTATACGCAGTTTATCAGGGAGTTTAACGAAGAGGTAGATCAGCTGTTGAAAAAGGATGCTATTTAATGTGGTTTCATAGCTAAAAAGGCCGTACATGGAAGACCGTCATTGGGAGGTACAGCTTGTCCATTTCTATTAATGCATTCCATAAAAAATAGTTCACCACCACATTACATACCTTATTATGAAAAATCTATTCAAACTCTTCAGTGTTGTGTGTTTAGCAACACTTAGCTACGTAGCCGCGGCTCAAAATAAAATTGTTGTTTTTCAGTCCGATTTCGGGTTAAAGGATGGTGCCGTTTCTGCCATGAAAGGTGTGGCCAACGGCGTATCGCCCGATTTGAAATTGTATGACCTCACGCATGAAATACCGGCATACAACATTTGGGAGGCATCATACCGCCTGTTTCAAACGGTAAACTACTGGCCAGCAGGTACCGTGTTTGTTTCGGTAGTCGACCCTGGCGTGGGCACCACCCGCAAATCGGTAGTGTTGAAAACCAATACAGGGCAGTTTATTGTTACGCCGGATAACGGAACGCTCACCTTGGTTGCCGAGGCCTTGGGTATAGCCGAGATCAGGGAGATTGATGAAGCCGTTAACCGCCGCAAGGATTCGGGCAAATCATATACATTTCATGGTCGTGATGTTTACGCTTACACTGCTGCCCGTTTAGCCGCTGGGGTCATCAGCTTTGAACAGGTTGGGCCTGCATTACCTAAACAGGTTGTAAATATCCCTTACCAAAAAGCGGTTTTTGAGGGTGGAAAGCTTAAAGGCACTATAGCCATTCTGGATATCCAATATGGTAATATCTGGACAAACATAGGCGATGATTTAGTTAAACAGCTTAACCCCGCTTATGGCGATGCTTTACACCTTGTTATTTACCACAACGGTAAAAAAGCCTATGAGGGCGATGCGCCATACAGCCAAACCTTTGGCGCGGTAGGAAAGGGGCAACCATTAAGCTACCTTAACAGTTTGCTGCAACTATCTTTTGCGCTTAATCAGGCCAGTTTTGCCGATGTACACAAGATAGCCAGCGGCAGCGACTGGAGCGTAGAAGTATCGCTGGCTTCAAAAAAATAAATTAAAACCGTTGCACGGGCATTAGGTACAGCAACGGTTTTAATCAGTTATTCACTGCTACCTAATACTATCCTTATGACAAAAAAACTTACTTCCATTATCCTACTATTCCTGTTAGTCAATAAGTTTGTTCATGCACAGGATAAGGTAATTACAGGGCACATTACCGATAATACAGGCAAACCTGTTAATGGAGCCACCATTATTGCCCACCCGTCGGGCAGGGGCACAGCCAGTACTGGCGACGGATCATTCCGCCTGGCAGCCGCTAATACCGATAAAGCCATTAAAGTTACACTTGTGGGTTATGAGGCATATGTTAAGCCTATAACAGCATTGCACAAGTTGGATATTGTTTTACAGCCAGCTGCCGGTAATGTACTGAATGAAGTCGTGTTGGTAGGGACCCGTAGCGCGGGGCGTACGCGCTTAAATACTACTGCCCCGGTTGATGTATTTGATATTGCCAAACTTCAGCAGCAAACACCTCAAAATGACCTCAACCAGTTGCTGCAATATGCGTCGCCCTCATTTAATTCCAACAGGCAATCATCATCAGATGGTACGGAACATATTGATCCGGCAAGTATTCGCGGTCTTGGGCCCGATCAGTTACTGGTGCTTATCAACGGTAAGCGCCGGCATACCACATCGCTGGTAAATAACCAGGGAACTATTGGCAATGGTTCCGTCGGTACCGATTTGAACGCTATCCCCGCCTCGGCAATTGAACGGATAGAGGTTCTGCGCGACGGAGCATCGGCACAATATGGGTCGGACGCTATTGCGGGTGTGGTAAACATCGTGCTCAAAAAAAATACCGACAACCTGTTTGCCTCTGCAACGGGCGGGGTAAGCTCAAAAGGCGATGGTGGATTAGGGCAGCTGAATCTTAACTACGGTACGGCTTTAGGTAAAAATGGTGGCTATATCAACATCACCGGCGAGGGCTATATCCGCGACCGCACAACCCGCGCGCAAAACAACAACCTTATCATTTTTGATCAATCGGCCCTGAACAATTATTTCGCCTATGATTTTACGGATGATCCCGCGGCTTCGCGTAAGTACGACGACGATATGCTGAAGCAGAAAGGGTTGAGCCGCGATAAGTTTAACTTTCAGATAGGGGATGCCAAGATCAAAAACATTGGCTCGTTCTTTAACCTGAGCCTGCCGTTTAACGATGGTAGGGGAGAGTTTTATGCCTTCGGTGGATACAGCTACCGCCAGGGCGAGGGTTACGGTTTCCGCCGCCTGCCAAGCGATTACACGGTAAATGTTTACAGTATATTTCCGGATGGTTACCAGCCCAACACCACATCGCATATCAGCGACAGATCAATTGCCTTTGGCTTTAAACACACGCTGGGCAGCTGGAAGGCTGATTTGAGTAATACGCTGGGCGGTAACCGGTTTGATTATTTTGTAAATAACACTGTAAATGCTTCGCTTGAGGATAAATCGCCAACCAGCTTCAAGGCTGGCGGTCACGAGTTTTTACAGAATACTACTGATTTTGATATCAGCCGTAAATTTGACGTATTGCGGGGTTTTAACCTGGCATTTGGGGCCGAGTTTAGGGTTGATAAATATCAGATCCGTGCAGGCGAAGAGGTTTCATGGAAAAACTATGCATTGGTAACAGCACCGGATGGTACGGTTTCAAATCCTTCGGGATTGGCCGGCGGGTCGCAGTCGTTTCCCGGCTTTTCGCCGCAGAACGCCGTAGATAAAAGTCGCAACAATACCGGCGTTTATGCCGATGCAGAGCTTGATGTAACATCGAAATGGCTTATTAGCGGGGCTACCCGGTTTGAGCATTACAGCGATTTTGGCTCGGCACTGAGCGGTAAATTTGCAACCCGTTATAAAATAGCCAACGGTTTCAACCTGCGCGGCGCCATAAGTAACGGTTTCAGGGCGCCATCATTACAGCAGCAGTACTTTAGTTATGTAAGTACTGATATTTTACCCGATAATACGTTAGGCGCATCGGGCTTTTTTACCAATAGCAGCCCTGTAGCCAAAGCCCTGGGCATCCCTAAATTAAAACAGGAAAAATCGGTTAACTATAGCTTCGGTTTTACAACCCAGCCGGTAAAAGATTTAAATATTTCTGCCGATGGGTACCTGATCAATATTAAGGATAGGATAGTACTAACCGGAAGCTTTGGCTTTGACCCGGACGGAAACCCGGTGCAATCGATACAGGATATTATTAACCCGCTGGGAGCAAGTTCTGCCCGGTTTTTTAGCAACGCGGTTGATACCCGCACCAAGGGCGTTGATGTAGTGGCCGATTATACCCTGAGCAGCGGCAACAGCAGGTTTAATGCATCATTAGGCTTTAATATCAACACCAATAAAATAACCGGCATTCATGTGCCCGGCCAGTTAAAAGGGCAGGAGCGGATCTTCTTTTCGCCTAACGACAGTACGCTGATTGTAAAAGGTACGCCGCATACCAAAACCAATTTATCGCTCACCTACAGCTACAAAAAATTCAGTGTGCTGCTGCGCAACGTGTACTTCGGAGCGGTTGACCGTAATAACTTCCCATTTGGCGAAGAACAGCAATTTAAAGGGAAAGTAGTTACCGATATTTCATTCAGTTATACGGTCAACCCGCTTACCTTCACTATTGGTGCCAATAACCTGTTCAATATCTTTCCGGATAAACAGATCTATGATAATAGTTATTTCGGTGTGTTTAAATATGCGCCGGTACAAATGGGCACTTTAGGTTCATTCTTTTTCGGAAGGTTGACACTCAGCCTCCCTACATCGAAGTAGAAAAAATGGAAATTTGAGGTTTCGATATTTATTAGGCGAATAATTATTAAATACTTACTCATTCGTTAATTAATTTTTGTATATTGCAATTATGATGACCAAACCGAAACTAATATTCTTTTTTGATCTTAATTATAATATTTTTTGTCCATGTTGTCTTAGAAAAGATTAGAGGAGGCTTAGGATTTTATTCGAACTATATAATGATATGGCCTTTTCCACCGGGAAAGGCCATTTTTTTTACCTATCTACAAACCTTTAAGCTTCGTTTAAAGGCATTAGAAGCCAAGTCGGCACAGGAAGGATTGGTATTAACCGAAGCACAGGTAGTTGCTTTGGAGAGGGCCAAAGAAGAAAAGAAAGCGCATGGCGAAATAGAAACACACCATCCCGGCTATCTGGGTGCGCAGGACACTTATTATGTCGGTAACATTAAAGGTGTTGGCCATATTTACCAGCAAACATTTATTGATACTTACGCTAAAGTGGCCTTTACCAAGCTATACGACCGCAAGAATGCACTCGTAGCAGCAGAGATGCTCAATGATAAAGTGGTGCCGTTTTACGAACAACATGACCTGCGCTTATTACGGATACTCACCGATAGAGGTACAGAATATTGCGGTGCAAGAGAGCAGCATGAGTTCCAGTTATACCTGGCTATCGAAGATATAGACCATACTAAAACAAAGGCTAAAAGTCCGCAAACCAATGGTATTTGCGAGCGCTTTCACCGCACCATCCAGGATGAATTTTATGCTATTGCTTTTCGTAAAAAGGTTTACCGCAGCATAGCTGAACTACAAGCTGATCTGGACAGATGGATGTACAATTACAACAATGAACGGACGCATAGTGGGAAATACTGCTTTGGCAAAACGCCTATGCAAACGTTGATTGACAGCATACCAATGGCACAAGAAAAATTATTGGAGCGTCTCGCCGAAGACCAGATTCTTTAGGGCCCTCACAAAAAGGGCTCAGAAGAATCTGAGTCAGTGCATTTAGAAGAGAAAAAGCTATATTCACAAATTACATCTGACAACTTATAAAACCACCCAACTGTCAGATCAAATAGTGGCTATTACAAATAATACCAGAAATGTTTTCAGCGAAATACGTCACTTATTCAGATTGGGATTAAAAAGAAAAATGACTTCAACTAAAATTAAAGGTTTGTTCATGGTGCCAAGGCCCTCCCAGGTAGGTCCAGAGATCGAGGCCTATTGCTTTTACAGTAAATTGTCGGAACCCATCCGTAAAATTTAAAGGTTGATCTTCTTTTGTCTGCACTTATCTGAGCAATATTTAACTTCATCCCAAACTGTTTCCCACTTTTTTCGCCAGGTAAAAGGCCGTCTGCAGGTCACACACTGCTTTTGAGGCAGATCTTGTTTTTTAACCCCTTTCACGTTTCCACTGTTTTTTTTGCAGAGCATAATGCTCATCGAACTCAGCAGATTTCCATTTTTCGTAAAAAATTTGCGCTGCCGTTGCTTTTTCACGATGGCCAGTTTCGCGTTCTAACAATTCGTAATCGTTATCTGCATTGTATTTTTTTCCACCCTTGTAGTTTGCATATCGGCGTGCCCTCGTGTAGCCCATTTGCAGATATTTGCGGGCCATGTCAGCCCCAACGAAATCATTGGTTTTCATGAATGACTTAAACAACTCATAAATTTTTGTGCTGCTTTCAATGGCAAAGTTTTCGTTACGGAAACGCCAGAATTGGCCGATCTCACTCTTATAATGTTCACAGATCAATACACCCTGTTCTCCTTTCCCCACGCAGTAAAGGTGGGGGTGGCACCGATAATCAATATCCGGTTTCCGCGGGTATTGACCGATTTCGAAATTGAGGTAGTTGGGTTTATCATTGTTAGCCATAAATAGAACCGGAGGCGTCGAGTCAAAAGCTTAATAGTCCATCCATTCCAACCGGCTGATCTCAAATCCGAGATCCATTGCTTTAGCCAGGAATCGTTGTTTCATTTCTTCAGGCATACTGCTTTCACGTGACAATAGCCAAAGGTAATTCAGGCTACTGCCTGAAACCAAAGCATACTGATAATTATCGTCAATATCGAGAATATTATAATTGAGATAAATGGGCAGAAAGTAAGCGACTTCTAACTGGCCGCGGGTTTCACGGCCTTTAAATTTGATGGTGCCGGTAGCTTCAACCGGTTTGTTTTTAGCCTTATTAAAAGCACGGGTGATAACTTTTATAGTGCCATTCTTATTGAGCACATATTCCTCGGTCAGGTCGCGCAGATCTTTCTCGATCAGATTGGGCATGCGGGCCACTTCGTTCCATTTACCGAGATACCTGTCCTTGTTAAAAGGGTCAACAATTGCGTTGGCAGGGATTTTACGTTTCGGCCAAAAGGCATAGGCGATGCCGGCAGCACCTGCTACCGCCGTCATCGTGATCAACGCTTTTCCTTTTTTCATGATTAATCTTTGATAACAGCATCAGTTGCTACCTTCGCTGCTTTTTTAGGAATGATGGTTTTTTTATCTATTATATCAGCGACAGTATTGCTAATGCCGTCTTTAAAATTGCGGTTAAGTTGCCGCCTGTAATCAGCGCCTTTATCTGTCAGGAATAACCATCCTAAACCTATACCAGCTGCAACACCAACAGCTATTCCTACAATAAGCCCGGTGTGATCTTCTTTCTCAAATGGATTTTTCATGCTTACGTAACAGGTTAAATTACTTAATGTTCTAAATCGAACTTTTAATAAGGTTCAATATTTTCCTTTCGCAATCTAAAAATGCGAAATTCTTCCATGATAAGGATTTCACCCGCAATAAGTTGCCGATACTGCAATGGTTTTTGGTTATGAGTAACGTTTTAACCTTTCAACATTATCGCCTGATTCGGCTTGAGCTAAAGGCTACCAGGTACTGGTATACGGGTGCAGGTGCAAAACGGTCTAATGGTATCAAGGTTTGAACCTTGATCACCTGGTTTAATTGCTCCTTCACCAGTGCAAAAGTCGCGTTCAAAAGTTCAGGCAATACACTTGTTGCAACCGTGGGATAATATTGTTTCTCAAAAGCTTTTTTCTCAGCGGCGGTAGCCATTTGTACTTCCCATTGTTCATCCGGTTTGAAGCCATTCTCTAAAGCGGTATTGCCAAGGTCATAAATATATTCGCTGGCTTTATAATTTGGTGTTTGTTTGTCGATATTCATAGTTATTTCTTTTTGTTAATGGTTACGTCATCTTTAGATACGCTCTTTTTGCCGGCCTGGTAGTTGGAGGTTGATTTTTTACCTTCGGTGGCCGGTGCTTTTTTGACATTTTTTCTTCCTTTATCTTTACTCATATTATTTTGTGTAAAATCTGTTTTTTACTCTTGTTTATGATCTTGAAAATATCCAGCCTTCGATCTTTCAGGTTTCTGACCGACCCAAAATTGTGCAGTTCTTTTAGCAGATCGACATCTACATCAGCTATCAGTGTGGTTTCCGTATTCGGTGTAGCTTCTGCCTTGATGCCGTTTGTTGGGAATGAAAAATCGGATGGAGTAAACACTGCTGATTGTGCATATTGAATATCCATATTATGTACCTTAGGTAAATTACCTACACTTCCGGCAATAGCTACATAGCATTCATTCTCAATCGCACGCGCCTGAGCGCAGCTCCTTACACGGGTATAACCGTTTTGGGTATCCGTCATAAATGGCACAAAAAGGATCTGCATTCCCTGCTCGGCCAACAGGCGCGGTAGTTCAGGGAACTCCACATCATAACAGATCAGGATACCGATTTTTCCACAATCCGTGTCATAGGTCGTGATGTGATCTCCACCTACCATGCCCCAGGCGCTTTGCTCGGCTGGTGTTAAATGGATTTTCCGGTACATTTCATAGGAGCCGTCCCGGCGACAGAGGTATCCAACATTTTGCAGTACGCCGTTTTCCAGATACGGCATACTCCCAGTTATGATGTTTATATTATAACTGATCGCATATTCCATAAATTTGTCTCGCAGTGGTATTGTGAAATTAGCGATCTCACGCATGGCCTCCGCGCCGCCCATGTGATTATATGCGGTCATCAGCGGGGCATTGAATAACTCCGGGAATAGCACAAAGTCGCTTTGATAATCGCTGATTGCATCCACGAAAAATTCTATTTGTTCGCAGAGCGACTCCATATTCGGAAACGGTCGCATCTGCCATTGCACCAGGCCCAAACGGATTATGGATTTTTTCGAGTTGATGTGGGCAGCTTCTTCGTTATAATAAATATTGTTCCATTCCAGCAGGGAAGCATATTCCAGTGACTGCGTATCACCGGGCAAATAGCCTGTTAATATTTTCCGGACGTGGAAGTCATTAGCCAACTGAAAGGATAAGGTAGGGTCATGTATTTCTTTACCCTTTACCTTTTCAAGATAAGCTTTTGGAGTCAGCCGATCCGCATAATCCTTATAATATTTCGGGATACGGCCACCTGCAATAATCGCCCGCAGATTGTGCCGTTCGCATATTTCTTTACGTGCATCATACAGTCTTCGGCCGATCCGCATACCCCGATAATCTGGGTGGACGAAAAAATCTATGCCATACAATACATCTCCTTTTTCGTCATGCGTAGAAAAGGTATAATTTCCAGTGATCTGCGCGTAGGTATGGTTGTCACCAAACTGATCGTAACTTACTATCAATGAGAGGGCGCAGCCCGCGATCGCCCCATTGACCAATATGCAGATCTGGCCTTCCGGAAATAGCTCTACTAATTTATTGATATGGACTTCGTCCCAGAAAGATGCGCCTGCCCATTCTGCGTAAGCTTCCATCATCGAGGATTTTAAACCCAGGTAATCGTCTTTTGTCAGTGTGCGTAATTCTATTTTAAGATCTTCGGTTTTGATTTGGTTCTCCATGTGCATCATTAATTCGCATTCAAGACCTTTACTGCGGTCGGCCCTTTTTGTCCCGCCTCTACTTCGAAAGTAACTTTGTCGTTTTCTTTAATTGCAAAGGCGACGGCATTAATGTGAACAAAAACGCTTTCCTGGGTCTGCATATCTTTGATAAAACCGAATCCCTTAGATTCATTGAAGAAGGTGACCGTGCCTTTTCTTACAATTTCGCTTTCTACCTCTTCTTGTTTGAGCGTGGAGATTTGAATGTCCCGTGCAATTACTCTTTTCTGGTTACCGGGCTCCTGGGGTACAGAGGTAATGTTACCGCTCGCATCTACGTAGGCCATCATTTCTTCTAAGCCCTGGCCTTTCACTGCGTTTGTTTTACGGTCCTCGGACCGCTCTTTTTTATCCTGTTGTTTTTTGAATTTTTTCTTTTCGCGTTCTTTTTTACTAAAAGTT